>JAWLEO010000010.1:0-101776 GCA_041686075.1 Bacteroidales bacterium
TTGGGCTCCTGGCTATTGTACTGGTGATATTGTATTTTGTGTACCATAAAAATGGTAAAGGGAAAAAGATTGTTAAGGAAAAGTCAATGATTTTGAATAACACTGTTTCAATATTATTTACTATTTTGGTTTTTTTATTAGCTATGTTAGCTCTCTTTTTTCAAGCAGATATAACAAGAAATATTTTAGAAAATCACTAATAAGAAAAGTCTGGTGCTCTTGATACCACTTTACGATACTATCTTTTCTTAATGCGTTACTGGCTGATAGTATGGAGCCAGTATGCAGACCCAGACTCACAAATATCTAAGTCATTGGCAATACGGATCTTTCGGAGCTAACATCATGCCTTCGACAGTCACTGTTTACGCTTCATGCTGTCATTACTGACAACTATGCAAAACTCGCTTCCAGCTGCTGGCTAAGCTTTGCTGAGCAGGACTGTCAACCTGCAGGGTTACGTTGAGATATTTCTACATATAGATACGCCTTATATATCCTCATCTCACGGATTTTCCACGGCGCAATTATGAACATCCCTGTATTATAAATGAGAGGAATTAAGACTTAATTTCTCAATGACCCAAGTGTAAGATCAAATCTTAACTACTACAGATCAAATCCTAACTAATCCAATTTATGAAATTATTGCTTTTTTGCAGAGTTATACTTAACAAGTTTTTCCCAACTAATTGAACCATCTGTATTACAAAATTCATTGGTAAATTCACGGGTAAACTTGTTTATGATATTTGAGTATAAATCGTTAAATTCTTGATTTTTTTCTTTGGCTTTGTGTCCTAATGGTTCAATAATGTCAGTATATAAATTAGGTTCACCGGATATGAAATTCCAAAATGTTTCACCACAGTATTTATAATAGTCGCCTTTATCTGGGTTGTTATCTTTACCATAACAACAGCCATTAACAGAAATAATTTGTAAATTTGAATTGCTAGTTCTCAAAGTCCTTCTTGCAGTTATGAAATCTTTTTTCATTTTGTCTATCTGACTACTATTACCCCAATTTGGACCTGATTTAATATTAACAATATATCTAATATTATCCTTGTCGAACTCAAGATCTATACCTTTTATTCCAGACTTCCAACCATTATATACATTTTGATTTATGAATATAGCAAGACCTTCAAGCCAATCACCAAAAATTGTTTCTTCATTCGAAGAAAGATGAGCATCTAAAATGCTTTTGACAATTTGATTAGCAGTTTTACTATCTTTTGCTTTAAATAAATATGGATTTTTTCTCCTAAGTATTTTTTTTAGCTTGAGTTTCTTAATACTATCTATCCTTTTTTGATGAAATATGCTTATGTTGTCTTCAACATATTTGGTAACATCATCTATTTTCAACTTTCTCATAATGTGCGGCTGACTCAAATAAATATACAGATTTCTCCGGCAAACTTGACTTTACCATTTCATAGTATTCCGTGACAATATCAATGCCTATACTGTGGCGCTTCATTTTATTAGCAACAATTAAAGTTGTTCCAGAACCCATAAAAGGATCTATTACAACATCAAGTTCTTTTGTGAATAATTTAATAAACCACTGAGGCAGTTCCTGAGGAAATGCAGCACTATGATTTTTGTTATTACATTCTGTTGCAAGATGTAATACATTGGATGGATAAGCTTTATCTCTCTCTAACCAGTTAGATATATTCTTACCAAACCCGCTTCCAACTTTAGAATTATCTCTTATTCTGTCAGTTTCACTTAAGTTTCTTAATCTGGTTTTAGCCCAATTCCCCATAGGAACCATTACTTCTTCTTGGTACATATTGAATTTACGCATTTTATTAAACTGCAATAATCGTTCCCACGAATCCCTGAATCTATTGGGCCATTTACCAGGATAGCTATTTTTTTTATGCCAGATAAATTCTTCTGTCCACAACCAACCCTGCTTCCTCATTTCAAGTATTAATTCTATAACATAGGTACTTCTTTCTCCTTTAACTACCTTTTCTTTAATATTTAAAATAAATGTTCCTGTAGGTTTTAGGACTCTTAGTAATTGCTTAGTTATTGGTAAAAACCATTCAACGTATTGATCAGGATGAATACCTCCATAAGTATCCTTTCTTTGATCAGCGTAAGGAGGAGATGTAAAAATAAGATCTATAGAATTATCATCAATAGATTTTAGTACGTCTTTGCTATCCCCTAATATTATATCAGTCCTGATTTCCATTTTAAAAAAATATTTTATAAAAATAAAACAAAAGCATAATAAATCATATATTAGCAAAGACAAGAAATAAAAAGTTATAAACCCAGTATCCCCTCAGACGCCCCCTATAAACAACAAACCCATCTAAACTCTTGCTTTTAAGGTGTGTTTAGCGTTGTTTTGTTGACTCGCCTCTCCTTCGCTACGCTTCGGAGAGCAATGCAGGGCTTCCTTCGACTCGCCCCGGAGAATCGGGGCTCCCTCAGGATAAACTTCTCGCTGCCAATGATGAAATAATCGGCCATAGTGAGATGTATACCACTGTAAATGCTCGAGAAAATGGCATATCTGCAGTTAAACGAGATGCTCCTAATGCTCCAATCGAAGATCTTGCTTAAATCATATTCTTGCGAGAAAACATTTATTCGATATGAAAGCAAAGAGTAAGCAAGATTTGGCCACTGAATACGGTGTTAGCTTGAAGACATTTAACAAATGGCTGAAGAAACATAATATTAAAATCTCAAGAGGATTAATAACACCCAAAGACCAAGAAAAGATATATGATAAATTAGGATTTCCGAAAAAGGACTAAAATTCCCTAATATTATCTAATTATCCTTAAAATTTCCTATCTTATTAACAATGTTTTTCTTAACTTTGATTTGAATCTATAGTTTACCAATGTTGCAAACATAATTATCAATTGATTTAAGAAAATTAATAATTTACCAAATCAAGTGAATGCTATGAGATATTCTAACCAAGCCATATGTATTCACACTAGTCCAGGAATCAGCGGACACAATCTCTATTACGAAATACTATAATGAATCTGATCAACTTTTTACCAAAGCCAAATATGGAGTTATTGCTCAAGAACTACATGAAATATATCCTGATTTGGTTTACCAGGATAATGAAGGTAATTTATCAGTTGATTATATTGGATTAATACCCATACTTTAATACTACCCAAAATTAGGACCACTGGTTAAGTTGAAAAATAACAATTAATTTTACCAGTGAATTATGAAACAGAAAAGAAGAAAATTTTCGAGTGCCTTTAAGGCCAGGGTAGCAATTGAAGCGTTGAAAGAGCGTGAGACACTTGCTGAATTATCAAAGCGATTCGAAGTTCATCCGAACATTATTGGAAAATGGAAGCAGGAATTTTTAGAGAAATCCTCAACAGTTTTTGATAACAAATCCGAAGGCAAATCTGATGTTGATGCTGATAAGTTATATTCCAAAATCGGGCAGTTGGAGATGGAGAACGACTTCCTAAAAAAAAGCTTAAACAAGATTGGACGATGAAAGAGCGCAGGGAACTCATTGATAATGAAGATGAATATAGTGTAAGAAAGCCGTGTGAGCTGCTATCCATTCATCGTAGTGGGCTATATTACAAGCCACAGGGAGAAAAACCAGAGAATCTTGAGATAATGAGATTAATGGATGAACATTATATAAAACACCCCACAGCAGGAGTAATCAGGATGCAGGATATGTTGTTTGCATTAGGCATTATAGCAAATCATAAGCGTGTTCGCAGGCTTCTGAGGCTGATGGGAGTAATGGCTGTTTATCCGAAGAGGAACCTCAGCAAGTTAGGCCTGAAAAAATATATCTATCCTTACTTGCTAAAAGGTCTTGAAATTGGAAAGCCAAATTTAGTTTGGGAAATTGATTTGACATATATCCCTATGGCGAATGGCTTTTTGTATTTGACGGCCATTATAGACGTTTACAGTCGTTATGTTGTTGGCTGGGGCATCTCTAATAGTATGGATACTGATGCTACCCTGGAAGTATTGGAACAGGCCATCAGAGAGCATGGTAAACCACAGATAATAAATTCTGATCAGGGGAGCCAGTTTACCAGTGAGAAATGGGTAAATTATCTGAAAAAAGAGGATATCAGGATAAGCATGGACGGAAAGGGACGCTGGGTTGATAATATTTTTATCGAGCGTTTGTGGAGATCTGTCAAATATGATCATGTTTACCTTCATCCGGCTGCTGATGGTCTGGAATTGTACCAGGGATTAAAAGAATACTTTCGCTATTACAATTATGATCTGCGCCATCAGGGTATAGGGAGGAAGATTCCGGCAGAACTTTATTACCACGCAGCATAGATATTAACAGGAAATGATGTTGTTAACAAAAGAAAAAAGTAAGCAAAAAAGAAAGTAAGCAAAAAAGAAAAGGTGTTAATAACCAGAATAACTCTGCGAGTTATTTCCGGTTATGTAACACAGATTTACATCATCATATTATAAAAAGATCAATTAAGAAAAGACCATTAGTGGTACTAAGAAAGGGTAGTACTTATATATGCCACACAAATTATTACTAATATTATTCTTTATCATTACTTGTTCTTGTGATGAGGGTAGTGATAGAGATACAACTATTTGGGTTTATAAAATGGTAACGGATTATTCAAATAATGCTCCTGTTGAACTTTCGCCTGACAAAACAAAAATAGTATCAATTCCTGGTGAACTTAATTTAAGATGGCCTGTAGGCCTCATAGATGAATATTTTCTAGGTGGTTCAATGGGACCAAATACTGCCTATTTGAATTTATCTAGAGAGGAATATAATGAATTGGAAATAAAACCAAGCCCAGATAGTTTATATAAACTTATTATAGAAAAGAATCCATTTACTGAGTTCTATCAAAGAATGGATGTAAATGGCTTTTTCAGAAATGAAAACGGTTATTATGGGATAGATACTACCTTAATTAACAACATAATAAAAGAAGGTAAATTAACAAAATATTTTGATAGAATAAAATAAATATATTTACATAGAATTATTTTTAAGAATTACTTTCAACAACTATAGGTGTTCGGATTGCTCACTTAAGAATTAGTGCTCGCCTGCTGCAGCCAATTTTATTTAGCAGCATGGGGCAGGGAGCAGGTAAGAACTAGAAACCTGGAATCAAATGCCCCGGACTGTGTCCGACGTAGCTTCGGGAATTCGGAAGCGGAGTCGGAGGGGCATAATAGTATTAGCCACAGTCACACCTGTTGGTAAAAGGATGAACCCTACCTCTCTATTAGTGCAGCTAGTGCAGCGCGGTCGAATAATTATTTATTTGTAACAACTGATAATAATTTCACCTCTGCAGGGACGCCCAAATTGGGTTTCCCTATGTTGCCTGTATTCATAAACCGAATCATTCCAATATTCCAAATTAACATCCCCCTGGACAGCAAAGCTGTCCTCTCCCCCTTCAAAGGGGGATAATTCGGGCAAACCAAAAAAGGCACGGATCTGGAGATCCGCGCCAGCGTGTGAGTTGACCCGCCAGGGCTTCCTTCGACTCGTCCCGAGAACCCGGGGCTCGCTCAGGATAAACTTCTCGCCCTGGTCCCCGCGCTGGCCCTTCAACAAAAAAGCCCCGGACCGGGGCTTTTTTGTTGACCCGCCAGGGCTCGAACCTGGACTCTTCTGAACCAAAATCAGACGTGTTGCCAGTTACACCACGGGTCAATCGTACCTTATGAGGTGGTGCAAAAATAATAATTTTTTAGTAAAGTCATCAAATGGCTATTTCAATTTACCGGGAGGCTCATTAAGGCTTATCTTATCCAATTCTTCCTTGTGCCCGTTAAAAAGATTCGGTTCGGCTTCCTCAAAAAGGCTTGGCATGTCTTTATCAAAACGCTTCAGGATGGCATTCATCACTGTCTCACGCAGGAAGCGCGATTTGTTCTTTATCCGGTATCGATGGCAGTAAACGTTCAGAGCCCTCATCTCACGGCTGTTAAGCATCAGGGTCAGGCGGTTATTCCTTTTAAGTCTTTCCTCTTTTATCCTTAGTCGTCTCAATGCTGGCTCTTATGATAAGCTCTTATAAAATTATGATTTTAACCGCTTTAAGCTCCCCTTGCGGAGAATACTTATTAACAAAAACAAAACAGCCAGATCGTAATGACCTGGCTGCCTGATAAATATATATTTATAACTTATAAAATGCCGGTTGCATTCAGGTCGTCAAAAGCTTCCTTAAGGCGCTCCACGAAGGCTTCTTCACCCTTTCTCAGCCATACTCTCGGATCATAGTACTTTTTATTCGGTTTATCCTCTCCTTCAGGGTTACCTATCTGCGACTGCAGGTAGTCTTTCTTTTCTTCGGCATACTTCCTGACACCACTCCAGAAAGCCCATTGCATATCGGTGTCGATATTCATTTTAACAGCACCATATTCAATAGCCTCTTTAATAAGGTGTTTCTCTGAGCCCGAGCCACCGTGGAAGACAAAATTCACAGGCTTATCACCCGTACCAAACTCTTTCTTGATATGTTCCTGGCTGTTCTTAAGTATTATTGGCTTCAATTCAACATTACCCGGTTTATATACCCCATGTACATTGCCGAATGCTGCTGCTATGGTAAAGTTCTTGCTTATTGCCGAGAGTTCCTTATATGCATATGCCACTTCTTCGGGTTGTGTATATAAACGTGAGCTGTCGATACCCTCGTGATCGACGCCATCTTCTTCACCACCGGTCACTCCAAGTTCAATCTCAAGTGTCATGCCTATCCTGTTCATTCTTTCAAGATACTCCTTGCAGGTTGCTATATTTTCTTCTATTGGTTCTTCTGAAAGATCGAGCATATGGGAACTGAAAAGTGGTTTTTCATTCATCTCGAAAAACTCTTCACCTGCCTCGAGGAGTGCGTCTATCCATGGCAGTAATTTCCTGGCCGCATGGTCAGTATGTAAAACAACCGGAACCCCGTAATATTCAGCAACATTATGCACATGCAAGGCACCGGATATGGCCCCGGCTATCGCTCCCATCTGGTCTTCCTTAGTCAAGCCCTTGCCTGCAAAGAAGTGTGCTCCTCCGTTTGAAAATTGTATTATTACCGGTGAATTCACATCACGGGCTGTCTCAAGCACGGCATTAACTGAGTTAGTACCCACCACATTAACAGCCGGCAGTGCAAAATTATTATCATTGGCGTAATCTAGTAATTTTGTTACATCCTCACCGAATAATACGCCTGGTGCCAGGTTTAATTTTTTTGTAGCCATATATTTGATCTTTTTTCGTACGGAATACAAATATACGTAATTGATACCTCAATATTTACATATTACTGCAAATTATGGCATTTAACAATTGAAAATAATAAAACAGATCATCTGTCAGGTATAATAATTATCTTAGTGGCTTGAATTGCAAATCATTTACATTAATGGAATGAGAAAAATTGCATTATTAATTATACTAATTTACTCTGCCGGTCTGAGCCTTACCGGCCAGGATAAGTACTGGACACTTGAAGAATGTGTTAATCATGCCATTGATAACAATATAATGATCAAGCAGCAGGAACTGCAGACACAGCTGCAGGAGAACGCCCTCGAACAGTCAAAGCTGAGCCTGCTGCCTTCACTTAACGGTACTGCTACCAACAACTGGTCATTTGGGAGGGCACTTGATGAAACCACTTACCAGTTCACCGAAGAGGAAAATGTAAGGTCAAATTCCTTTTACGCCAGCGCAGGACTCACCCTGTTCAGTGGTCTCCAGAACTATAATACCATTAAAAGGAATGAATATAATGTTGATGCCAGTTTCCATGACCTACAGAATATCAAAGACGATATTTCACTTAATGTAGCCCTGGCATATCTCCAGATACTGCTGAACAAAGAACTTGTTACAGTAACGGAAAACCAGCTGCAGACAACAAGTGAACAAATAGAGAAAACAGGTAAGATGGTAGAAGCAGGAAGCTTGCCCAGGGGTAATCTTCTTGAAATACAGGCTCAGGCTGCAAGAGAAGAATTGCAGCTTATCAATATGGAAAACCAGCTTGACCTGTCATATTTAAACATTGTTCAACTCCTGGAACTGGATTCAGTGGCAGGTTTCGAAATACTTGTACCCGATATTGTCATCACTGAAACGGGAATGATAAGGGAAAACGTAAATGATATATACAACACTGCACAACAAATAAGGCCCGAGCTAAAAAGCGCAGAAATGAGGCTTAAAAGCGCAGAATACGATCTTAAGATAGCCAAAGGCGGAAGGAGTCCGCGCCTCAGCCTGAGCACCACTTTCAGCACCGGTTATTCTTCCATCAGGCAGAAAATACTGGGTATTGACCCTGAGGACGGTATAATCTATGGCGAATATCCATTTGCCGACCAGATAAATGACAATATAAACTATGGAATAGGACTTTCGCTCAATATACCTATTTTTAATGGATGGCAGGTAAATACGAGCATCAGTAATTCACAAATAAATATCCTAAACAGCCAGTACAGCCTTGAGAATACCAGGAAACAACTGTACAAAGATATACAACAGGCCTATGCCGATGCACAGGCAAGCCTGAAGTCATATATTGCAAGCCAGAAGGCTGTGGAATCAATGCAGGAATCATTCAGGTATACAGAACAGAGATTCAATGTAGGCATGGTCGCCCCCGTGGAATATAATACTGCCAAGGCACAATTATTAAACGCGGAGTCAGAACTTGCCCAGGCTAAGTACGAATATATTTTTAAAACCAAGGTGCTTGACTTCTATAAAGGCCTGCCTCTTAAACTTCAGTAAACAACAAATCAATCATGAAAGAGACAAAAAATTAACCCGGTATAAAATGAAATCAAATAAGCTTTTAAAAATACTGGTTGTAGTTGTGGCAATACTGATTGTTTTTGCAATTATAGGAAAGCAACAGGGATGGTTCGGCAAAGAGCTGATGATTGGTGAAGCATCGTACAAGGTAGCCCAGACCGAGGTTGAAGCAGCAGCATTCTCTGTCAAGAGTGCCGAAGCATCACTGAGCGAAGCCAATGGGGCGCTGGTTAAAACCACCGTGTACGCCCCCATGTCGGGCACAATATCATTAATGCTGGTAGAACAGGGAGAAAGAGTGGTAGGCACTGAAATGATGACCGGTACGGAAGTACTCAGGATAGCTGACCTGTCCAGGATGGAGGCCCAGGTGCAAGTAAATGAGAATGACATCATTAAGGTAAGCCTTGATGATACGGCATTAATTGAAGTAGATGCATACCTTGATCATACCTTTAAGGGTGTGGTGACTGAAATAGAAAAATAATCATACGGATGATTCTGTGTATTGAAACTTCAACAGCAATATGTTCTGTGGCATTATGCCAAAGAGGTAATCTTATAGATAAGAGAGAAAGTTCTGAAGGAAAGTCACATTCGTCATTACTCACAGTATTCATCCAGGATATACTTAAAGAGGCCGGAACTGACGCGGCCGGACTGGATGCCGTGGCTGTAAGTAAAGGACCGGGATCCTATACAGGTCTTCGTATAGGCGTTTCAGCGGCCAAGGGTATCGCTTATGCCGCAGAAATACCATTGATTGCCTTAGCAACTACCGAGCTGATGTACCGGGGAGCAAGAGCAAGGGGCGAATATGATTACTACTGCCCCTTAATAGACGCCCGCAGGATGGAAGTTTACACGGCGGTATATGACAAAAAGGGCAATGAGATAGAAGCCATCAGAGCTGAAATACTTGAGGAGGATTCCTTTGCCGGAATTCTTGACAGGGGCACCGTCCTCTTTTTCGGTGACGGTGCAACAAAATGCCGTATGAAAGTCAGGCATCCTTCAGCTTTTTTTGATGAAGCATTCCTTATTTCATCGGAATATATGTGCCAACCTGCTCTTGAAGCTTTCAATAAGAAGAAATTTGAGGATGTCGCCTATTTCGAACCATTTTACCTGAAAGACTTCATCGCAACAATACCAAAAAAGAATATACTTGGAAGAAATAAATAATTATGAGCCTGTTTTTATAATACTTTAAGACTTAATTTCTTATTGGTATATTTGTAGAGTGTTTCGGGAATGATAAAATAATCCAGCCCCAGCGGGGGCTGTCTTATAACTAAAAAAATAATATGGCAAGTACTTCGGATTTCAGAAACGGGATGGTCATAGAATATAATGATGACCTCTTTACGATAATACAGTTCCAGCATGTTAAACCCGGTAAGGGGGCAGCATTTGTAAGGACAAAGTTGAAAAGTGTTACCACCGGTAAAGTTATTGAGAACACCTTTCCTGCCGGTTCAAAAGTTAAGGAAGCAAGGGTGGAAAGAAGGCCTTATCAGTATCTTTATAAAGACGAGATAGGATATGTTTTTATGCATACCCAAACCTTTGAACAGATAACCGTTAACGAAGACATCATTGAAAATTTTGACCTGCTTAAGGAAGGGCAGGAAGTGGAAGTTGTTGTACATGCCGATACAGAAAATATTCTCTCGGTTGAATTACCGCAATTCGTAGTAATGGAAGTGACATATACCGAACCTGGAGTAAAGGGTGACACCGCTACAAATACACTTAAACCTGCCACAATAGAAACAGGCAGTACGGTAATGGTGCCACTTTTTATCGGCACGGGTGAAAAAATCAAAGTCGATACAAGGGATAAATCCTACGTTGAAAGAGTAAAAGAATAATATCTGCTATGGCCCGTAAATCAACCAGGAACAGACTTCAGATGTCCAGATATAAACTGGATTCACTCCTGGATATTACAAAGGCAATAAATGCGAACCTCTCTCCCGAGGAATTACTTGCCAAATATGAATCTATCCTCAGGGACGAACTCAACATTGGCAAGATTTTTATTCTTTTCAAGGAAAAAAACAGGTGGGTGTGTCTCCTGAATGCCGGCTTCCCTGAAAAACTGGAAGATACAATTGACCCTGAAGGACAGCTTTCGGAAATCAAGGAAGCCAAAAAAGTATCGGTATCAGATGATTTTGGTATCCCTAACGTTGACTTAATATTCCCAGTTTTTAATAATAATAAGCCCCTGTCCTACGTGTTTATTGGTGATATTGAAGAGGAGGGCGAAGGTATGAGTCCCGTGCTCAAACATCTTCATTTTATGCAGACCATTTCCAATATCATCATCGTAGCCATAGAGAATATAAAGCTTTTCAAGGAAAGCCTCCGGCAGGAGGCCATCAAGAAAGAGCTTGAACTGGCAGCCCGTATGCAAACCCTGCTTATCCCGGATAATGCGTCATTGCCTCGGAATGATAAAATATATGTCTCCGGCTACTATCATCCCCACTTTGAAATAGGCGGTGATTACTATGATTGCATCAGGCTGTCTGAGAATATTACAGGATTGTGCATAGCTGACGTCTCCGGCAAAGGTATATCGGCAGCCCTCCTTATGTCGAACTTTCAGGCCACCCTGAGAGCACTTTTCACTGCCGATATGGACCTGGTAATGCTTATTCATAAGTTGAATGAAGTGGTTGTGACGAATGCCTCCGGAGAAAAATTTATTACTTTCTTCGTGGCCCGATATAATCATGAATCAAAAGAAATGGAGTATATCAATGCCGCCCATAATGCCCCGGTTCTCTATGACACTGTAAACGGCTCAATAAATCATCTTACTGCCAAAAGTGTTGGCATAGGTATGCTTGATAAAATGCCTCCTGTTGAAAACACTGTTATCAGTATAAAGCACCCTTCAAAAATTGTATGCTATACCGACGGCCTTTCAGAAATAAAAGATGATAAGGGCAACGATATAGGTACCAAACCTATAGAACGTCATATTGCCAACACTGATACTGTGGATAAAAACATACTCGCACTGATACAGGACCTTGGAATACCTGATAATAATCCCAATCTTTTTGATGATGTCTCGATTATTGCTGCCAATTTTTATTAACAGTAAAGGAATTACATAGCTTATTTATGCTAAATAATTTCTATTAAATGACAATTTAAAATAGACATTGATGAGGATTACTTAATTTGCTTAAACGCGAAGATCCAACCATCATATGTACTCACATATACTTTACCATTTGATATTGCAGGTTTTGGTATATCCATTCCTGTTAAAATTCTCAGGTTTAAAGTACCTGTTAAAAATCTCCATTTTAAAAGACCTGAACTTGCATCAAGAGCATAGATGTTTTCTCCTGAGCACACATATACCGTGCCATCAACAAATGTAGGACTGCCCAAAGGATAGTCTTCTGTATCGAATTTCCATATCACTGCTCCGTCCTTTGCATCAAGAGCATAAATGTTATCATCCCTTGAGCCTACATATACGATCCCATCAACAACGGTAGGACTGGTCGATAAATGGTTTTCTGTATCGAATTTCCGTATCATTGCACCGTCATTTGCATCCAGCACATAGATGTTCTGTCCTGAGCACACATATAACGTGCCATCAACAACGGTAGGATTGGTCGATAAATGGTCTTTTGTATCGAATTTCCATATCAATGCACCGTCATTTGCATCCAGTGCATAGATGTTCTGTCCTGAGCACACATATAACGTGCCATCAACAACGGTAGGATTTGTCGATAAAGGGTATTTTGTATCGAATTTCCATATCACTGCTCCATCCTTTGCATCAAGAGCATAAATGTTATCATCCCTTGAGCCTACATATACAATCCCATCAACAACGGTAGGACTGGTCGATACACGATCTTCCATACGAAATTTCCAGATCACTGCTCCGTCCTTTGCATCAAGAGCATAAATGTTATCATCCCTTGAGCCTATATATACGATCCCATCAACAACGGTAGGACTGGCCGATACATTGTCTTCCATACGGAATTTCCATATCACTGCTCCGTCCTTTGTATCGAGAGCATAGATATTATTATCCTTTGAGCCTACATATAAGGTACCATCGACCACTGTAGGAGAGGTAAAGATTAGATCTTTTTTCCCATCCTTCCACAGTAGAACCGGCGGCAGTTGACAGATTTCCCGAAGTTCTAAGAATAGTCTCCTGTCATATCCAGAATTTTCAAAGGCTTCGTAAAAAGGGGCATCACCTGCTTTGGGATACTCACGTGATATCTCTTGAGCAGGCGATCTTTTATGATAAAAAGAAAAACTGAATATCTCTCTTACGTCCCGTTTCAAAGTTATTGATCCGGAAACAATTGCACCGGTATAATGAGTACCCTTCAAATTGCCTGTATAGTACCCTTTCAAGGCCTCACCTTTTATTTTTATCTGCAGCAGTGCATCTGCCTTTTCAACATCATCACTGACTACATCAACAGGTAATCTTTGCAAAATAAGTCCTACTACCCATGTTATTCTCTTTTTATCTATACTATACCCTTCCGGGAATGATTCTTCAATTCTAAGTTGAACGGTCTGTACATCCCCCATGGCAGGATGCCAATTCTTTTTAAGGTTTTTTACCAATTTTAAAACCTCATTGCGGTATTCGCTATCCGGAAATCGTTTTAAAAAGTGATGATATGAAAAAATTGTATTGATCCTTCTTGCACTTTCAAACATTAAAGAATCGATTCTTTTTTGTGCAGTTGGTGAATACTTGCTTTTGGGATACTTTTCCAAAAAATGTATATATGATTTTATTGTATTTTTATCTTTTACAAGTTCCCATTCTTTTTCTTTTCTTTCAGACGAACATGCTATTAACAGTAGAACAAGAATAGCAAAAATGCACAAAAATGAAAACGAAATTGCTATGCCACGTCGTGCCAAATATCTTCTGGCAGTATACATATCACTTTCTCCTTTTTTGTTTTATCTACCATTATTAATCTGAGTCTTTTTAACACTTCAAGTGAAATATCAATTGTATGCTTTCATGCTTCAATTAATCAATGTTGCTACTGCTTCACCAAGCAATTCGATTTCTTGTATAAAATTATTCACCGCATTATAAAGTGATGTATTAGCAAAATAGTATCCGCCATAACTATCAGTGCTGGCAGTTGCCTCTCCATCAACAAAACCACAAATTAATCCCTCCCATATTATTTTGCCGGATTCCCTCTCAATGAGTTTCAACTCCATCTCGGTTGTTCCTTTGCATCTAGATTTAATTTGTAATGCTGCCAGGTCGCCAAAAAGTCCTCCAGAAACAAATTCAGCTTCTTCGTTTCTTTCCTGAAAGCCCTCAAACTTTTTGATAACTCCCTCCAAAATATATTCTTGTTGAATATCTTCTAAATTTTTATTTTTAATAATGGTAACACTGGAAAACGTGTTTGACTCGGCAACATGCCTGGCCATCATATTTGTGATAGCATGATTCAGAGAGTCACTTTCATAAAATTCATCACTATTGAACCACCAGTCCACACCATCAATGCGAATGAGGCTACCAAATTTCTTTTTTGCAAACAGTCTTTTACTAGTTGTATATTTAACCAGCTCGCCTTCAATGGGTTTTCTTGCATCCTTCAATATTCTTATCCCGAGACTCTTATTATGAAATGGTGAAATTTTCACCGCTTCAACCTGGCGCAGGGAGTATGATACTTTCCGCTTAACCGTACAAGCAGGGATAAACAGAAGTAAAATCACGCATGTCATAAAGAATCTTACTTTCAATTTTCTTTTTCTCATTACAACCTCCAATGTTTTTTAGTTAACATTTTCTTATTTTTTTTGTATAATTTATTTTCTCAATCAATCTGCAACTTTTGAAACTTGTCAAAGCCTGTTACTTCTCAGACTATTCAACAGGTATACAAAATTGGATCATATTCCTGTCCAGTTTTATTTTGCGAGTCCGTCGTTATTGCTGAAATAAATTACTCCTTACGGCTATATAAGATATTGCCAATTACTCTTTGAGTTTTCGAAATGAAAAATTTTCAGAAATTAAAGGATACGCCTAAACCATGCTGAGTTAATCCAAGCTTCACCGAAACCTTATTGCGCTGGATATAAGCCTGATTTAAAGAGGAATTGTATAAAACAACCCCCTCTTTAATGCGGTTAATCCCGTGTACATATAAAAAAGTACCTGTACCTGCCAGAGCAGCACCCACAAGAATAATTGATATGGGGTTTTCTTCATAATAGCTATCCGAGCCAGTGTATGAGCTAAAGGCACTCGCCATCATAGCTACACCCAGGACATCGAGAGCAAACCCGGTATTTCTCCTCCTTCTGCCGGTTTTTACCAATTTATGGGCCTGCGGATCATTAATAATAACTAATACTTCAGAAATTTTTTTCTTTTGCCCATTCTGGTAGTATTTCATATTTTTAATTTCAATGGGCTCCTGGCCTGATGAATTGGTCAGGCATAAAAAATACAAAAATCCGGTTAGAATAATAAAATACTTCATAAGATCATTAAAGTTTTTATAATATAAATTTTTAATAGAGAACAAAATACAAAAAAAAAGGACCTGAGCAAAATTGATCGGAAAGCTACCGGTCAAGATAAGGAGACTTTAAGCAAATTGCTTTTCTCGAGCCTGCCTGCGTCCGTCGCCAAAGGCTATGGTCGCCGGAGACCTAAAGGCAGGGATCCTTGAGTTGAAAAATCGGGATTAATATCCTAACTTAAAACGAGCAACGAGTAACGAGAAACGAGAAACGAGAAACCTGTTATCCAGCACCCAGCACCCAGCACCTAGAACCCAGTACCCAACAATCACACCGCACTTATTACGAAATAATTCTTCTTTCCTTTCTGGATCAATAGATATTTCCCGTTGAGCAGGAATGAATCGTCTATCACAGCATCAAGATCGGTAACTTTTTTCTTGTTAACCGACAGGCCACCACCCTGTATCAGTCTCCTCATCTCCCCTTTGGAAGAAAATATTTTTGTGTACACTGTGCAAAGGTCGACAATGCTGACCTTATTTCTTATTATATCCTTTTCCACGCTAAATCCAGGTACCCCTTCAAAAACCGACAGAAAGGTATTTTCCTTCATCCCCTGTAGTGATTCGGTGGTTCCTTTTCCAAAGAGTATTTCTGAAGCTTCAATTGAAGCTTCCAGGTCTTCCTTTGAATGTACCATGCCTGTCATTTCCGAGGCAAGTTTCTTTTGCAATATCCTCGAATGTGGTGCTTTCTTGTGTTCGGCCGTCAATTCATCTATTTCCTTCCTGCCCAGTGTTGTAAATATTTTTATATACCTGGCAGCATCCTCATCCGAGACATTAAGCCAGAACTGGTAAAATTTGTAAGGTGAAGTCTTTTCAGGATCGAGCCAGACATTACCTGATTCTGTTTTGCCAAATTTAGTACCATCTGATTTGGTAATGAGGGGACAGGTTAAGGCATAGGCTTCTCCCCCTTCTTTTCTCCTTATCAGTTCTGTACCGGTGACTATATTGCCCCACTGGTCAGAGCCCCCCATTTGCAGCTTGCATCCATATTCCCTGTAAAGATTGAGAAAATCATATCCCTGGACCAACTGGTACGAAAATTCAGTGAACGACATTCCGTGCTTTGAGTCATTTCCCAGTCTCTTTCTCACAGAGTCTTTTGACATCATGTAATTAACTGTTAAATGTTTTCCTATGTCCCTGATAAAAGCAAGGAAGGTATAATCCTTCATCCAGTCATAATTGTTTACCATTATAGCCCTGTTGGGTATATCCGACTCAAAATCGAGAAAATTGGACAGTTGTTGTTTAAGAACTTCCTGGTTTTCCCTCAATCTATCCTCGCTCATAAGGTTACGCTCCTGGTTTTTACCCGAAGGGTCACCTATCATTCCCGTAGCGCCCCCTACAAGAGCAATAGGTGTATGGCCCGCCCTCTGGAAATGTTTGAGGAGCATAACCTGTACCAGGTGCCCTATATGCAGGGAGTCGGCTGTTGGATCGAACCCAATGTATCCTGCTATTCTCTGGTTTTTAAGGTGTTCTTCCGTGCCGGGAGTGATATCGTGCAACATCCCTCTCCATCGAAGTTCATCAACAAAATTCATTGACAGCTTATTTTACTTATTAATGAAAATGCAAAGATAGTAAAAAGAGAGTTGAGAAGGTTGAGAAAGGTTGAGAAGGTTGAGAAGGTTGAGTTTATAGAAAAGTTTCACCCTCCTTTTCTTTACGCCTGTCCCTGGGGTTTTCAAAGCTTTTACGCAGGTCTCCCCCTTCAATAATCGGGAAAAGCATGGGGGCAAAATCAGCAATGGGATTATACAATTTTGATTCAGCAATTTTATCTTCAGGCAGGAATTTTGCTCTCTGGTCAATGGTATTAAGCACCACGAAAAGTATGCTCAGGATCAAAACCGTTTTCAGGGCAGCAAAAAGCACTCCGAGTATGCGCACCGCAAAACCCAGTGCTACTGCCTTCATGAGTTTATCCATAGCACGGGCAAGGAAATGGATTAATACCACGATAATGATAAACGTTATTATAAAAGAAACCAGTCCGAGGTACTGCCCCTGCATATCAAAATACTCAACCAGTTTATTCTGTGTAAACCATGAAAACCGGATAGATCCCCATATACCAAGTACAAGTGCAGCAATAGATGCTATCTCTATAAAGAGCCCGTTCTTGAATCCCCTGTACAGGGCCCAGGCCATGATTGCAAGAATAATGATGTCAATGTAATTCATACCGCTTTATCCAGGTATCAAAAATAACTATTTTTTTGATAGAGGCTATTCCCCTCACTGCCTCAATTACAGTCTGTATTTATTTTCAGTGTTAAACGGTCCCGGGTTGAACCGTCCCGGTCATAATTTCTGATTATATAGAAGAAAATAAAATAATTAGACTACCTTTGCACCCCAATTTACATTTATGAACATATTTAAAGATACAGGTCTTAATAATGAATTATTAAGGGCTGTCACCACACTGGGTTTTGAAAACCCCACTCCCATACAGGAAAAAATAATACCCGAAATACTCAACTCTTCAAGAGACATTATTGGTCTTGCACAGACAGGTACGGGTAAAACAGCGGGCTTTGGCCTTCCACTCATTCAAAAGATAATTGTTGAAGACAGGTCGGTTCAGTCACTGATACTGTGTCCCACACGCGAACTGTGCATGCAGATAAGTGAAGACATTAACAATTATGCACAATATACCAGGGGCCTGTCAGTTATTGCAGTATACGGAGGAGCAAATATTTCACCCCAGATACAAGCTTTAAGAAAGGGAGCCCATGTTGTTGTGGGCACACCCGGGAGAACTCTTGATCTTATAAGGAGAAATATATTGAAAGTTAACGGCATATCATGGCTTATACTTGACGAAGCGGATGAGATGCTGAATATGGGCTTCAAGGAAGACCTTAATGCTATTCTTGAAACAACGCCGTTTGAAAAACAGACGCTATTATTTTCAGCAACCATGCCTGCTGATGTCAGGCGCATCGCTGAAAATTATATGAAGAAGCCTCTTGAAATAACAGCCGGTAAAAAGAATACAGGTGCAGAAAATGTTGAGCATCACTATTATGTCGTCAAAGCATCTGACCGTTACGCGGCACTGAAAAGAATTGTGGATATTAATCCCAATATCTACGGCATCGTCTTCTGCAGGACCAGGAATGAGACTAAGGATATTGCCGATAAGCTGATACAGGACGGGTATAATGCCGATGCCCTGCACGGCGAACTGTCACAGGCCCAGCGCGATCATGTAATGCAACGTTTGCGTAATAGAACAATGCAGTTGCTTATCGCAACTGATGTGGCAGCCAGGGGTATTGATGTAAACGAACTCACTCACATAATAAATTATAATCTCCCTGATGACCCCGAAGTATACCTGCACAGAAGCGGCCGTACCGGCCGGGCAGGCAAATCCGGTATATCAATCACTATAAGCCATTCGCGGGAAAGCAGGCGCATAAAGCAGCTTGAGAACCTGATAGGGAAAAAATTCATTCATAAAATGATTCCCGGAGGAAGTGAAATATGTAAAAAAAGACTCTTTAACCTTATCGACAAGGTTGAAAATGTTGAAGTGGATGAATCCAAAATAGAGTCGTTCATGCCAGCTATCTATAAAAAACTGGAATGGCTCAGCAGAGAGGAGCTTATCAAACATTTTGTTTCGGTCGAATTCAACCGTTTCCTTGAATATTATAAAAATGCTCCCAACCTGAATATTGAGCCTGATAAGATTGTCTCTGAGAAGAGGAAGCGCAACGGGAATACAGACTATGCCAATATCTACATAAATATCGGTTCGAAAAAAGGAATGAATCCTTCAAACCTGATCGGGCTCATAAATGAGGCCATGGGGAAAAGAGATATTGCCATAGGAAAAATAGACGTACAGAGAAATTTTTCATTCTTTGAAATTGACTGTTCATATGATCAAAAACTGCTGGAGGTCTTCGACAGGGCTGTCTATGAAGACCAGGCCGTGGTTGTTGAAATAAAGAATGGCCGGGCTAAAAGCCCATCAGGCAAAAGGCGAACTTACTCCCATGGCAATGGCAATTACCGGCCCGGATCCAGGAGCAGGAAAAGGATTAAAAGGTAATTACCCCTAAGTCTTCCCCCTGCATTGTCAGCCCAATCCTCCGGTAAAGGCTGGCGCTCCCTCCTATTTCATCAGCTTATAGCCATCGATCTTGCCTTTTTCCATCTGTGATATTCCTTCCTTCATCCAGTATGGCATCGGCTCATCCTGGAGGTAATGGTCAAAGAACTGCATTTTCCTTATTGAAAGGTCTTTCCTGTTTGGCCTTTTCCTTAAATTGTGCGCTTCGTCATTATAGGTAAGCATCCAGGCTGGTTTCTCCAGCCTCCGCAGGGCAACAAAAAATTCTATGCCCTGGTACCATGGAACAGCTCCGTCATCATCATTATGCATTATCAGCACCGGGGTATGTATCTTGGGAACGAAAAATATCGGTGAATTTTCAATATAATGTATTGGTTTTTCCCATAGTGTGCCCCCGATACGGCTCTGTGTCTGTTCATACTGGAACATCCTGCTCATACCCGAGCCCCAGCGTATGCCACCATAGGCACTGGTCATATTGCTTACCGGTGCTCCTGAAAATGCACAGGCATACAGGTCGGTCTGGGTTATAAGGTAGGCAATCTGGTAGCCGCCCCAGCTCTGGCCGTCGAGCCCAAGCTTTGTCCTGTCGATGAAATCATGTCTTTCCAGCATTGCATAGGTACCGCTTACAACGTCATTATAGCAGCTTTCGCCCGGGTATCCTATTACGTAAGTTATATCAGGCACAAAAATCAAATATCCGTTACTGACAGCGTAAATCCTGTTAATCGTTGAAGCGCTGGGTGAGGGAGTATAATGCCTGTGCAAGCCATCAGAACTGAGTTCATAGAAATATACTATCATCGGGTATTTCTTCGAAGGATCGAAATTCTCGGGCTTGTATAAAATACCCTGCAATTTCTGTCCGTCAAATGATTTCCATTCCACCAGCTCCGATGTACCCCATATATATTCATCCTGCTGGAGATTGGTTTCCGAAATCTTTACCGCCTCTTCAAATTCCAGGTCACTCACATAGAGATCGGGATATTCCTCGAAGGTCCCTCTCTGGTACATGACAATATCACTGTCTTCCGCCTTGATAAAGGACCTGAAGTCACAGGCCTGCATTATGAGCTTTTCCGGCTTATCAGTTCTGTTTATCCTTGTTTTAAATAGGCCTTCATCCTTATTCTTTTCGTTGAAGGCAGTGAGATAAATTGTTTCCCGGGCACCCAGGTATTCTTCCTCATCATCGCCTCCACCTGATGACCAGTAAAACCTTCTTCCTGTCAGGTCAGTATACCTGAAGAAAATACTGTTTTCTCTCCCGTAACCATTGGTTATCATCACGGGTGTTTCTTCCCCGCTTACATCAAACTTCCAGATATCAAAATGATCATATATAAGAACATACTTTTCTCCTTCAATCCATTTATCGACCACCCCGTATGGCCTGGGCTCGCTTGGTGTGTCATGCCTCTCATTATAAAACTTCACGTCAAGCCCTGCTGTAAGATCAACAACATCACCACCGGCAGCCTTACGTGATTTCCAACTCTTGCTTTCAATGCACCAGAAGAGCATATTTTCCCCGGAAGGTGAAAATTCAACGGATGAAGGTGCCTTTTCAAGTATGAGCTTGCTTTCACCCGTATTTATATCAATAAGATAATAGTCGGTATACCTGTTGGCATCCCATGAGATAAGCTTGCGGTATTTGAGGTTTGACATTCCTATCACGCGATCACCATCCCTTTTTAGAAAATATCTGACATTGGGTATATCCTCCCTGGCCAGCTGCACCATTCTGTCGTCATCAATACGATATACTGCTTCATAGGACCTGTTTTTCTCTGATTGCAATTGTTCCTTCTGTTGTGGCTGCAAAAGCGGATCATGCCAGCTCCAAATATCAAGTTCATATTTTTCTTCTGCCAGCAGTGTATCTTCAGGTTCTTCAACAGGTTTTTCTGCAGTTCCAAAAAACAATCTTTCACCCGAATTCGAGAACGACAGCCTGCCGTTTTCACTTACTGACCACCCTTCGGGCATTCCCTCGGTTTCAAGATTGACTATTTCCGCACATTCAATTCCATCCCAGAAATAAAGATCATAAACCTTGACTTCAGATGTGTCAGATGTATATATGAAAGCTATTTTGCTCCCGTCTTTATAAGCTGTCAGGCTTTTCAGCTTACCATCACCGCTGAATATCTCTTCACTTTCTTCCGATCCTGTATCAAAAACCGATACAGTGTAGGTCTCCACATCATTTGTATCTGTTTTAACCTGTACATATGAAACAATTGTCCCATTACCGGCAACTTCATACTCAACAACATCATTGAAATTATGCTTAAGGCCCCTGACAGGATTAATCACAACAAGCTCTGTACCTTCAGCTCCATTATTTCTTCCACCGCGTCCCCTTCTTCCAAATGCTTCAGGTTCTTCTTTTTCTTCCTCTTCTGTCTTTTCCTCATCCTTTTCTTTCTTTTCAGGTAAAGGCTTTTCTTTCAGATAGGCCATCCAGTTCCCCTCATCGTCCGGCAGCTTAAAAGATTTCACCCTCTCAATAAGCATGGGGTCATCTTCACCAAGGACCAGTATGCCCAGGTCATTCTTAGGCATCTCATTGGGTTTTTTCTTATCTTTTTTGGCCTGCCTGGTTTCGCTGTATTCAGGTTTGATAAAATAAACAAAGTAATTATTCTGTGGAGAGAAGGATGCATCATTACCCCTCTCAAAAGATAATTTTTCACCGCTTTCCCTATCATAAAGGTACAACATTCCATCACCCTCCTGTGGGTTTATCTCATAACTGATATAATCGCCTTTATCAGTCACAAGTGGGCTGCTCAGACTTTTCCATTCGTCATACACCGAATGATCCAGAGGCTTCTTTTGACCGGATAGTACTACCGGGAGTAATACAAATAAGGTAAATAGGGTCTTTCTCATAATTCTCATAATTCCAATATTTTTAATTCAAAACAAACATATTAAAAGTAATTATGATAAAAATGTTTTTATTATATGTTCTACATACAATTAATCAAAACCCTTATCGTAGTTCCTGTAAAAATTAGTATATTTCTTTTTAACAAATACCGGTGAATGACACGACTTCTCAACATATCCCTGCATTTTGACTATTGGCCTCTGCTTGTTATAGTTGCTCTGGCCTGGGCCGTTCCGATGGCAATATCCCTGCTAAGGATCAAAAGAGTACCTTCTGTCATACTTGAAATTATCCTGGGTTATTTTGCAGGCAGATACATTCTTGTCAATGCCGATGACCTGAGCATAAAAATACTTGAGTTTCTTGCCCTGACCGGTTTCATTTTCCTGATGTTCCTCAGCGGACTTGAAATTGATATGGATCATATCCTGGGTTCTTTCCCCAGGAGAAAACTTAGGCTAAAAAGGATCCAGAGGAATCCTTTAATAATGGCAACCGCATATTTTATTCTATGCCTTATAATATCCTATATCGGGTCAGAGGGCATTACTCCCATGGTAGGAATCAGTAATACCTGGTATTTTGCACTTATAATGGTAACCACGTCGGTGGGAATAATCCTGCCCGTATTAAAAAACAGGGGCGAAACAACTGGTTCATACGGTCAAATGTTAATTACCTCGGCTGCCGTTGCTGATATTTTGAGCATCATCCTTTTTACTTTCACTGCATACGTACTGAAGCATGGCTTCAGGATTGAAATACTGTATATACTTGTGCTATTTGTATTACTATATTTGATGTACCGGGTAGCACGTCGTTTCAGGCATATAAGGCTATTCAAGAAAATATCATTCCAGTTTTCACATGCGGCATCACAGCTCAGTATAAGGGGCACTGCCCTACTGGTATTCGTTTTTGTTGTCATCAGCCAGTTTATCAGTAGCGAAGTAATCCTTCTGGGGGCTTTTATAAGCGGGATATTATTATCGTCCTTCCTCCACAAAGAACGTTCTCTTTTGCTGGTTAAACTTGATGGGATGGGATATGGATTTTTTATCCCGATCTTTTTTATTATGGTCGGTGTCAAGTTTGACCCTTACTCGCTAAGAGAATTTGAAGCATCTCTCGTTCCCATCCTGGTGATAATCTTAATATTAATGTATGCAATCAAGGTAGTGCCTTCCCTGATATGGTCACAGCAATTTGGGGTAAGGAAAGCTCTTTCAGGCGGAATATTGCTTTCTACAAGACTCAGCCTTATTATAGCCGCTTCTGCTATTGGCCTCGAACTGGGGGTTATCAGCCCCGGTGTCAATTCAATATTTATTATCATGGCCATTGTCTCGTGTTTTATTTCTCCAATAGTGTATAACGTTGTAAACAAGAAGGTTGAAACTCCTCCTACCAGGACCATAATAGTTGGCGGTAGCAGTAAAGGCGTCTTGCTTGCCCGCCGCCTGAATATGCATGAAAAGGTGTCTGTGATAATAGAGAGTGATAAGAGAAGACACAAAGAACTGCTCTCAAAAGGATTCACCACCAAATTGGCCGACGGTCTTGATCCTGATACATATAAAGATATTGAAATCGATCCCAATAACTGGATATTCGTTGATACAGGATCAGCCGATACCAATATAAGGATCTGCAATATGCTCAGAAAGGACCTAAAGCACGAACGAGTAATTTCTGTGGCTGATCACCTCCGGCTCGAAAGAAGGCTCAGGAGTATTGATGTAATAACCGTTGATACTACCAGGGTCATCGCAACCACGGTTGAAAATCTCATTATAAGGCCTGCAGCATACCATACCCTGGTAGACAGCTTCGAGCATTTTATCATTGAGGAGATAATGATAACAAATCCTGAACTGGATGGTCAACAGTTAAAGAATATCATTTTCCATAAAGATGCCATACTCATACTGGTGAAAAGAGAAAATGATTTTTTTGTTCCGAAAGGTGATACCTTCCTCAGGGAGGGGGATATACTCATTATCCTCGGAACAGGCACAGCTCTTGACCTGGCACGCCAGACCTTTACTTTCTAAGAAATTTTACAAACCCGGTTCAATGATTTAACGATTCAACATCTTCAAAATGTTATCTTTGATTCATTATTCATCTTTTAAAACAAGCTGATCATGAATGCCAGGTCACTTTTTGTCATCCTGTCAATATGCTCCTCATTCCTTGTTACCAGTTGCTCTGTAAATGAAAGGTATGATACTAACATCATTTACACTGTAACAATGGATAAGCCAAATACACATTATTTCCATGTTAATATGGCCATCAATAATATGCCTGGGGATTACGCGGAACTCAAACTACCAAATTGGACCCCGGGTTATTACTGGATAATGGACTATGCAAAAAATATCATGTCCTTCAAAGCTACCAGTACAGATGGCAGTACACTTGAATGGGAAAAAACAAACAAGAACACCTGGAAAGTCCATAAACCGGGATTAAATGACATAGTGATAGAATACGATGTGTATTCCCACAATGTATCTGTGGCCGAGCCATACCTTGACTATGGCCGTGCCTTTATATCACCTGCCGTACTCTGGCCAATTGATTATGAGAAGGCATGATCAGTGTTGTCACTGACACGTCCAGGACTGTAAGTTATAAAATTTCAATGTTACCTGGCCCAGATTCTCTGCAGCAACTTATTCTGGAGAACTGGATAAAATAATCTGAGTGACACTAATCAACCAGCATTAAACAGATTGAAATCATACGGATATTTTTCTTAGCCTTAGCCTTAGCCTTACTTTGTTCACCGTAGCAAGGCACGGATCTGGAGATCCGCGCCAGCGGAGGTGTAGCCTCAGCCTTTAATTTTATTCTTCCTGAAAGTATCCTTCCCTTGAGAGCAAATGATCCAGGCTAGCCAGTCCGTAAACAACAACCGCTGTAACAACAGCAGTATGTTCCTGGTACTCGGGTATGCTCTTATTGTAGAGGTCACGCTCGGTATGCCATATTTCCCTGTAATCAAAATCATAACCCTTGGGATCGGCTGTCCCGAAAGAAATAGTAGGAACTCCGTTCATTGCAAAATAAGCATGGTCTGAGCCTCCCGCCCTTTCAGGTTTTCTTCTCGGCTCACTCTCATTTAGTGTGAAAGGGAAATCGGGGTTTATATCATCAAGCGGTTCGCATACTTTTTCAAAATCGTCATACATTGCTTCCGGCACACTGAGGCTATTGGCCACCGTAGGTCCGCCATCACGGTTAAAATAATTTGATATCTTATCGAGCTTATCCTTGTTTTCTTCAACCCAGGCTTTTGAACCCAGCAGTCCAAATTCTTCGGCCGCCCATAAGGCGACAATAATTGTCCTTTTAGGCTTACCCCCTGCTTCCATTATCAGCCTGGCTGCTTCCATTGCAGGTGTAACCCCTGATCCGTCGTCAACACCACCCGTTGCAACATCAAAAGCATCAAGATGACCGCCCATGATAACATATTCATCAGGATACTTAGTTCCGGGTATGATCCCTATTACATTATGGTATTTCACCGGTCCTGGTTTCCAGTGATTCCGTATATCAAACTCGAGTTGGAAGTATCTTCTTTCCTTCACTTTTTGCTCAATGATTTTATATTGGTGCTCATCAAGCTTAATATCGGGTACTTTGGGCAGGTTATCAAAGGTAAGTGTTCCGCTATTGATATTTTTCCTGTCGTACAAGGCCCTTATCGGCACCGGTGACGCCTGTATAATGCCAAGTATGCCGGCTTCAACCATTTCCTTATAAAAAAGCGCAGGCTCATCCTTATATGGTAGCATTTCCTCCTGCTCATTTTCTCCTCTATCTCTGTTTGCCCTTCTTATTTCCCGATTCTTTACCGATATTTCTTCATTTTGTGCTATTATGCTGGCCCTTATTGAATCGCCTGTTTCAGAGTAGTCAATGGGCCACCCGTTATTCATTCCGGATATCAGTACCCATGCACCTTTCAGTTTACCTTTCATCCTTTCAAACTCGGCTCGTGTTTTGGGTTCCATAAGTACATGACCTCTCTGGACTCCTTTGGTCCCTGCCGTATACGAAGGCGTCGCAAAATGAAGTATCATCCCATCCTCTTCCAGCATTCTTCCGAACCAGGGTCCACGGTTAAAGCCAACCGGTACTTCACCGGCTTCATCCAGTTCGGCCTGCATACCCCATTCACGGAATTTTGAAGCACACCATTCAGCTGCATTTTCATAAGCATCAGATCCTACTAACCTGCCTCCAAAACGATTACTTATGACATCAAGATGATCCATTGTACGGTTGTCAGTGGTCCCTATCTCTATAATCCTATCAATAACCTTTCTGTCCTGAGAATAAGTAACAGAAGATAATACCAGAAGTGATATAAATAAAATAATCAGACTTATCCGTTTCATATTGATTGTTTTATGTTAATAATCATACCTAACGATGCCTGCAAGTTAAATAAAACTATATTATGATTTATTAATAAATTGTATGTTTAAAAAAAGATCAATAAAATTATCCTATTCACCACAGGCAGCTTTGGATATTTCCTACTATTCAGTAAATTTAAGACTTACATTTTTTCATTAATTATAATAACAACCTGGAAAACAACAACATTATGGGAAAACATGCTGTTAAAATCTTGAAAGTGGACACTGAAGAGCTTATTAAAATGCTTAACGGTGCCCTGGCTGAAGAATGGCTCGCTTATTACCAGTACTGGATAGGTGCAAGAGTAATTGAAGGACCGATGAGAAGTGAGGTTGAACCCGAATTACTGGTACATGCCGATGAAGAGCTCGATCATGCAGTAAAGGTAGTGGAAAGAATTATACAACTGGGGGGTACGCCTCTTCTGAACCCTGCTCAGTGGGTAAAACATTCAGAGTGTGATTATCTGGAGCCTAAAGATCCTTACGTGGAAGTAATACTGAACCAAAACCTGGAAGGTGAAAGATGTGCTATTAAGAGGTATGAGCAGATAGCTGACTTCACTCATGGCAAAGATCATTCGACACACCAGATGGCGATAAACATTTTAAATGATGAGCTTGAACACGAAGAAGATATTGAGGCATGGCTGGAAGACCTTGAGATCATGAAGAAAAATTTCAAGAAATTATAGATACAATAAACTGACTGCAGATTTTATCTGCATTTCTTATTTATTTTTTTATGCCCCTGGGCAATGCCATTGATATTGACTTCGGCCACCTTATAGACTACCTGGGGGCTGATGAATCAACAAGATTTATTATCCTTTACATTGAGTCCATTTCCAATGCCCGTAATTTTATGTCGGCATCCCGTGCTTTCGCCAGGACAAAGCCTCTTTTGCTAACAAGCGCATAATTACCATCTACCCTGTTAAGAAATACTGGACTATCAGGAGACACAGTGCTTAAACTGTCATGAAAATCTTGACTTAAGCATTCTGCCGCTGTATCTTTGAAGACAATAAGTCAAAAAATCTAAACATCATGAAAAAATTATT
Organism: Bacteroidales bacterium; assembly: GCA_041686075.1. Taxonomy (GTDB): domain Bacteria; phylum Bacteroidota; class Bacteroidia; order Bacteroidales; family VadinHA17; genus UBA9300. Next base: position 27,946 of record JAWLEO010000010.1, read on the forward strand.
TTTAAGTTTGCTTATGATGACTGCTATTGTCAGCATCACATTCTCACAAACAAGACAGGCAAGTCACTCTGCAGCATTTAAAACGGGTAGCGTCAAGATAATAGACCTTATAAATGGGCTCAAAATCGAGGTAGATTTCAATCCCGATAAAGAAACATTATGGTTTAGAGGAGAATCAAAGGACCTGAAGATGTTTATTACTGAATCCATTCCTTTATCCGACCCTAACGGATGCGGAATTGAGATTGGCAAGAGTTACAGGTTGGACAATATGTATGCCACGATTGAATATAAGGTACTAAAAATAGAAGGGAACAAGGTTACTCGTATATGGTTCAGGGTAGCAGCCAGAACACTGGAACTTCCCGAGAAGAACTGGATATGATTACCAGTATACAGGCAGTTCTATATGCAGCACCATTCCCGGACTTATTGGCCGGAGATTTTTACTCGATTATATCACAGACAAAGACCCGGTAAAATAAACTTTTATGAACTTTATATGTTAGAAAAGTATTAACTTAACTAGCAAAATTGTATGAGTGACCTTGACCAGGATAAAAGGAAACAGTTTTTGACCAAAAGCTCTTTATTAGTTACTTTATTACTTTTCACAAGTATATCCATTTTCGGTCAGGAAAGTTTCAGTGATTTTTACAGCCAGAGTCAGAAAATAAACAATACAGGCATGTATGTACTGAGTTCCTGGGCTTTAGCCAATATTGCCACAGGTGCATACGGATGGTCAAAATACTCAGGTGACAGGATGTACTTCTACCAGATGAATCTTTTCTGGAACGTGGTTAATGCCTCAATTGCAGGTTTTGCTCTCTATAGTAATTATACAACGGATATCAGCAGTTTCACCCAGGAGGAGCTTATTGAAAAACTGGTTAAAACAGAGAATATTCTTCTCATTAATGCAGGGCTTGATGTAGGGTATATCGGAGGAGGCTTTTTGCTCAAACATCTATCAACCAAAAGCGCTAAGAGGGCTGATATGCTTAAAGGTTACGGTAATTCTATTATCCTCCAGGGAAGTTTTTTACTGGTTTTTGATCTGGTGATGTACGGTATTCTCAAAACTGACAGGATGGACTTCCTTAATAATATTGACCTGGCTCTCCTCCCTGAAGGCTTCAGTATCTGTTTAAGTGTGCCAATTTACTAAAATGAAAAAATGCGAATTCTCTTAACCGGCGCAACAGGATATATAGGAAGAAGGTTATTGCCTATTCTCCTCAATGAAGGACATCATGTAATATGCTGTGTAAGAGATAAAAACAGGTTTGATGCATCAAAATATGATTTATCAAAACTTGGCATCATCGAGGTGGATTTCCTAAAAAAAGATAGCTTGAAGCAAGTGCCTGAATCGATTGATGCAGCTTATTATCTTATTCATTCAATGTCAACGTCAACCCGTGACTTTGAATCTCTTGAAAGGCAGTCGGCTGAAAATTTTAAGGAGGCAATACAGAAAACAACGGCGAAGCAGGTAATATATCTCAGTGGTATAATTAATAATAAAGAATTATCCAAACACCTGGTTTCACGAAAAGCAGTGGAAGAGATACTTAAAACCGGCTCTTACCACCTCACCACTTTGCGAGCCGGTATAATCCTCGGTTCAGGAAGTGCATCATTTGAGATTATACGTGACCTTGTTGAGAAGCTTCCGGTAATGATTGCCCCGCGGTGGTTAAATACTAAATCCCAGCCTATAGCAATCCAGAATGTAATAGAGTTTCTTAGAGGCGTTCTCCTCAATGGCAAGACTTATGACATGAGTTTTGATATTGGCGGACCTGATATACTTACTTACAAAGAGATGTTGTTGAAGTTTGCCCATGTAAGAAAACTCAGACGAGTTATATTGGTAGTTCCGGTAATGACACCGAAACTGTCTTCCTACTGGTTGTATTTTATCACCTCAACGTCATATAACCTAGCTGTTAATCTTGTAGACAGCATGAAAGTTGAGGTTATTTGTGAGAAAAACTCCCTTCCCGAAATTTTGGGCATAGAACTAATTTCATATGAAGATGCTGTTAGATCAGCTTTTGACAAGATCGAACAGCAGGAGGTTATCTCCAGCTGGACTGATGCCCTGTCAGGTGATGCGCTTTCAAAGGGCATATCCAATCTTATCAATGTCCCTGTATATGGATGTTTTAAAGATCAGAGGAAGCGTGAAATTTTAAATGAGGAAGAAGTTCTTTATCGTATATGGTCAATAGGCGGCGATACCGGATGGTATTATGCTAGCTGGCTCTGGGGTATCAGGGGCTTCCTTGATAAGCTTTCAGGTGGTGTGGGACTACGTAGGGGCCGGCGCAGCAAGTCGGAAATAGCCGCAGGAGATGCACTTGATTTCTGGAGGGTATTATATGCCAGCAGGCAGGATAAGCGCTTATTGCTTTTCGCAGAAATGAAACTGCCCGGGGAGGCCTGGCTTGAATTCAGGATTAAGGACGGTACTATTTACCAGACAGCTACATTCCGCCCTCTCGGACTGTGGGGACGCATCTACTGGTTTTCAGTCATGCCCTTTCATGGTCTTATTTTTAAAGGAATGATTAAAAAAATAGCAGGGAATTAAAAATATTCTTACAGTCTGTCCTCCAACACCTTTCTCACCACCTTAAGTGTCACAAGCTTCCTGTCTCCGGTCCATAACCAACCCCTTCCCTTGAAACGTTTTACAATCTTGTCTATGGTGTCCTCTGTTATGCCATAGTCTCTGAATCTTGTTTTTATTCCGAAAGACTGAAAAAATTCCTCCGTCCGGCTAATGGTTTTGTCCAGGCGTTCCTCATCGGTTCCCTCTGTTATATTCCAGACTCTTTCACCGTACTGTAATAATTTTTCCTTTTTATCCTCCTTCAGAACGTGCCACATGCCGGGCAATACAATTGCCAGTGTACGAGCATGATCTATATCATGCATTGCGGTTAATTCATGCCCAATGCTGTGTACCGACCAGTCTTCGGGGACTCCACATTTAATTATCCCGTTAAGAGCCATAGTGGCAGACCACATCAGGTTCGACATTGATTCATAATCTGATGGATCTGCATATGCTTTCGGTCCTTCTTCAATAAGTGTGATCAATATTGCCTCCGCAATCCTGTCCTGTAAAGGAGCATTAACCGGGTATGTCAGGTATTGCTCAAGTACGTGAACAAAAGCATCAACAACGCCATTGGCAACCTGTTTTTTAGGAAGTGTCCCGGCAGCTCCAGGTAGGAGAATTGAAAATTTAGGGTATGAATGCGGGGTGCCGAATGAGAATTTTTCCTGTGTCGAAGCTTTGCTGATAACAGCATTCTTATTCATCTCCGTCCCTGTGGCAGGCAATGTAAGTACTGTACCCAGGGGAAGTGAAGATTTCACAACTGCCTGCTTTGAGAGTATATTCCATGGATCACCATCTTCAAACAGTGCAGCTGCGGCAATAAACTTTGTTGCATCAATAACCGAGCCTCCGCCGGCGGCAAGTAAGAAATCAAGCTTTTCCTTGTTTATTAAATCAACCGCCTTCATACATGTCTCATAGGTCGGATTTGGCTCTATCCCCTGAAACTCAACAATTACACGGCCCTCTAAAGCATCCATTATGTCATCATATACACCGTTCTTCTTAATACTGCCTCCTCCATATAGCAGCATTATCTTTTTATCAGACGGGATCAGATCCCCAATTTTTTCAAGTTGTTCTTTACCGAATAAGATTCTTACGGGATTGTAAAATTCAAAATCATTCATGATAAATCGTCCTTTTATATATAAAGACAAAGATACAGAATAATTGTTTGGCATAAGTTCCCGTAGAAGTCATAAGTCCTAAAAGGATATTCACCAACGGATTGATTTATTTTTATTATATTTTATTCATAATATTTTAGTGCCTTATAATTTAATCAACCGTTACTATGGCAAAACATATTCTCATCTTCTTCATAGGTATTTTTCTGATATTGTCTTGCTCTGACATTCAGAAATCAGAAATATTAAGCACTCTCGATGAAATAAGTCTCTCCGATGTTGATATTTCGGATGATTTCTGGAATCCACGTATTGAAAATAACCACAGGGTCTCATTCCCATACATGCTCGACAGGTACGAGCAAAACGGCGGCAGGCCAAATCCGAAATTAATGGAGGCAGGAGCGTATATCCTGAACAAAAATCCTGATCCCGAATTACAAAACAGGCTTGATACTAATTTTGATAAACTCATTGAATACTATATCCCGGACGGGCAGGTAAGGGAATGGCAACGCATGCTTAATGGTGATCTATACGGTGCAGGTCACTTCATTGAGGCTTCGATAGCATACTACAGAGCTACAGGAAGTGAGAAAATCTTAAATGCTGCCAAACATGTTGCAGATGATATTTTTGCCAGTTTTGGTTATGAGAAACGGCGTGAAGTTTCACAGCATGAAGAAATTAAAATTGCCCTTCTTCGTCTGTATGAATTAACGAAAGATAAGAAATACATGGATATTGCCAGGTTCTTCCTTGATGAACGGGGACATGCACATGATGGACGTGAACTTTATGGTAAATATGCCCAGGACCATAAACCTGTAACTGACCAGGAAAAGGCAGTTGGACATACCGTAAGAGCTACATACCTCTACACGCCTCTTGCTCACCTGGCTACTTTAACAGGTGATGCGGATTATATTAATGCTGCCGACAGGATATGGGAGGATGCGGTTTACAGAAAGACCTACCTTGTAGGGCATGTCGGAACCTACCGTGACCATGAATCGTTCGGTGAAGCATATGAATTACCCAACCTTAATTGCTGGAATGAGACATGTGCTGCTATAGGTAATGTATTCTGGAACTACCGTATGTTCGAGCTGCACCGTGATTCCAGGTATATTGATATGATGGAAAAGATCCTATATAATGCGGTGCTTTCAGGTGTTGCGCTCGATGGAAAAGAATTCTTCTATCAGAACCCCTTGAAAACATACGGAGGTTTTGAACGTCATCCCTGGTTTGGACCCAACTGCTGCCCACCCAATGTAGCAAGGCTGATAGCTTCACTTGGAAAATATATTTATGCAAAAGATAATGAAGATTTCTATGTTAACCTGTTCATAGGAAGTGATATTGAGACGGTCCTTAACGGTAAGCAGGTCTATATAAGCCAGGAGACGGAATATCCCTGGGAGGGAAAGGTCAAACTTAATATCAGCCCCGAAGAAGAAAGCACTTTCACATTGAATGTACGGATCCCGGCTTGGACTGATAATAAACCAATGCCCGGTGATCTTTATGCATACCTTGATGACAGGGAAACACCTTTAATAATCAAGTTGAACGGGGAACCGCTGCTATACGAAGAGGAGAAAGGATTTGCAGTGATCAAAAGAGAATGGCAGAAGGATGATATTGTTGAAATAGAGATGGCTATGCCTGTTCGTAAGGTGGTCTCCCATGAGATGGTGGCTGATAATGCCGGAATGATAGCCCTTCAAAGGGGACCTGTGGTATACTGTGCCGAGGCTCTTGATAATAATAATAATGTGTTCAACCTTTATATTCCTGAAGATGCAGAACTCACAGCAGTGTTTAATAAAGAACTGCTGGGCGGTATTGGAACTGTTACCGGCAAGGTCAAAGTGCTTAATCGTGGCGAGGATGAAGTAAGCATCCGGGAAAAAGAACATAAGCTTGTGGCAATACCCTATTTTTCATGGGCAAACAGGGACCCTGTTGCTATGTGTGTCTGGCTGGCAGCCGATAGATCAAGGGTTATTTTGCCTCCTGTCCCATCAATTGCCTCCAGGGCAAAAGTCACTTCTTCATGTGGCGATTGCACAATTGAAGATAACTACCCCGGTGGCGATGTGCCTTCAATTGCTCAACGTTTCTATCCCAGCTCCCAGGCCGGCGACATAGGATTTCAAGCACTCTTCGACCAGGTGGAACCCGTTAACTCATTTGACGGGTCGTCAATATATCTGAGGCTCCGGCCCCAATCAGGCAATAAGGCCTGGGTGCAGTATGATTTTGACAGGGAATATGAGATATCCGAAGCAAGTGTTTACTGGAAAGATGATAAACAATACTGCAGTATGCCCCGGTCATGGTACCTGGAATATAAATCCGGTGACACCTGGCTACCGGTAATAAATAATACTGACTACACCGTTGAAAAAGACAGGTACAACACGGTTTCTTTTGAACCGCTTGCAGCAGAAGGACTTAGATTGAACATTACACTTAATGGAATTGATTTTATGAAGGGGGATCTTGGTCCACCTGACGGCAACTACCTGCCTGAGAACACAACATGGTATGAATGCGGGATAATAGAATGGTCTGTTAAATAGGGGTAATTCCTTTATCCACAGGTGTGACTGTGGCTATTATTATTTACCACCTTCGGTTTTATTTCGTTCCGTGTTCCGATTTCGTCTTCAGCAAGCTCAGCTTAGCCTTAGCCTCAGCCTCAGCCTCAGAATAAATGTCACTTCATTTTGAATCATCCTCGATGATCGGTGTCTCAGGATGACAGTTATGAAACAATCTATACTTTTATTTATTATCTTGAAGCAAAATTTCTGGATCATTAAATAACCATATAAAACCTCATACTATGAAAAAAACAGTACTTCTATTGATTGGCATTTTTTTCATTTCAATAGCCTGTGTCTTTGCACAGGATGAAATACAAACACTTGAGATTGGTGATTATTTCGATATGGAATCAGTGTCGTCACCGGAAATCTCACCTGATGGCAGCCAGATAGTATATGGACGCCGCTGGATAAATAAATATGAAGACCGTTCGCAGACCGACCTGTGGATAATGGATGCAGACGGTAATAATAACAGGTACTTCATGGAAGGAAGTAATCCCGTGTGGTCACCTGACGGGAAAAAGATTGCTTTCACCAAAAAGGGAGAACCACAGGGAAGTCAGATATTTGTTAAAATCATGGGTATTGAAGGACCTGCAACCCAGATAACAAGGCTTGATAAGAGTCCTTCCTCCATCAAATGGTCACCGGATGGCAAGTATATATCCTTTACAATGCTTGTACCCGAACGTGACGGCTGGTCTATTAAAATGCCTCCTAAACCTGAAGGAGCAAACTGGACACCACCCCCGAAGATAATTGATGATCTCGTTTACAGGAGAGACCGGAGGGGATTTATGGATGAAGGATACACACATATATTTATTGTAAATGCTGAAGGTGGAACACCACACCAGCTAACAAAAGGTGACTGGCATCACGGAAGAGGGGCTTACTCATGGACCCGCGACGGTAAGGAAATACTCTTCTCGAGCCTCCGCGTTGAGGATGCCGAATACCAGTACCGCGAATCTGAAATTTATGCGGTAAACGTTGAATCAGGAGATATCAGGCAACTGACGACCCGGAAAGGCCCTGACGGCAATCCGCACGTTTCCCCTGATAACAGTCATGTGGTGTATACAGGCTACGACTGGACGGATGATACCTATATAAATTCTAAATTTTACGTAATGAACCTCGATGGCAGCGGATCAAGGATGATATCGGGCGATTTTGACCATAATGCAAGCATCGTTAAATGGGCTGACGATAATTCCGGCGTTTATGTAAATGTAAGGGAAGAAGGAACGGCCAACCTTTACTTCATACCTTTAAGAGGCAAAGTTAAAAAGATTACTGAGGGTAATCACATGCTATACGTTTCGTCTATAAGTAAAAACGGCACTGCCCTGGCAACGGTATCCGATCCCTACCTGCCGGGCGATATCTATTTCTTTAACATCGATGATCCCGAACTTCAGAGGTTAACATATGTAAATGATGATATTCTCACGGATGTCAAACTGGGTGAAGTGGAAGAAATATGGTATAAATCTGTTGATGATGTGGATATACAGGGTTGGATTATCAAACCTCCAGATTTCGACCCCGGAAAAAAATACCCCCTGATACTCACAATTCATGGGGGACCACATGGAATGTACGGTGTAGGCTTCAACTTCAGGTGGCAGGTCCATGCAGCCAATGGCTATGTTGTACTGTACACAAATCCTCGCGGAAGTGCAGGATATGGCAGTGAATTTGGGAATATGATTAAAAATGATTACCCCAATAAAGATTATGATGACCTTATGAAAGGGGTTGACATAGTAATCGATAAGGGATACATTGACGAGGATAAGCTCTTCGTCTATGGAGGCAGCGGTGGCGGTGTGCTCACAGCCTGGATAGTAGGACACACTGACAGGTTTGCGGCGGCATCCGTTAACTACCCTGTAATTGACTGGCTCTCATTCGTGGGTACTACGGATGGCGTATCATGGTACAGGAATTTCGAGAAATTCCCATGGGAAGATCCTTCAGAGCACCTGAGACGCTCACCATTAATGTATGTGGGTAACGTGACAACGCCAACCATGCTTATGACAGGTGTCAGGGACCTGCGTACTCCTATTTCACAGACAGAGGAATTCTACCAGGCATTGAAAATTCAAAAGGTCCCGACTGCGATGCTCAGGTTCAATGATGAATTTCACGGCACCTCATCAAACCCGTCAAATTACATCCGTACGCTCCTCTACCTGCATCACTGGTTTGAGAAATATACAAATGAATAGGCTAAGGCTGAGGCTGAGGCTAAGGTGTTTACTCTAGATGGCGCGGATCTGGAGATCCGCGCCAGCATTAACGCGAGTCTGGCTTAATGCTGGCGCAGGTCTCCAGACCTGTGCCCATGTGCCGCCGAGCTCACAGCAATCACATGCTTCCAGCATGTTCATGCTGTTCGGTTCCAGACTCGTGCCAAGCTTAGGTGGACAGGGTGAGGCTAAAATATAATTTGTCAAAACTTTCCCGGAAATTGTTAATAACTCGGTAAAATGCGCTTGCCAGCAATTTTTGCAAGCTGTATTTTTAACAGATGTTATTTGATAAAAATAACAGGATGTTTTATTGTAACTAATTGATAACCTAATTATTAAATTGATTTGAATCATGAAAATTCTAACAAAATCGATCTTCCTAGCAATCTTTATGATTGCTGTGTCAGTAAATGCCCATGGGCAGGCCAGTGAAACAGCCACTGCAACAGCTACTATTATAACGCCCATAGCAATAGCCAAGGACACAGATATGAATTTTGGTAATATCGCCGTGGTTGCAACAGGAGGAACAGTGGTACTGGCTCCGGATGGAACCCGTACACCAAGCGGTGATGTAACTCTTCCAGCTGTTCCGGGAACAGTGACAGCTGCTACTTTTACCGTTAGCGGAGAGGACAACTTTACATATTCAATTGAGTTGCCTTCCGCTTCCATTACAATAACAAACGGAACGGATAATATGACTGTCGACACCTGGACCAGCGATCCCACTCCTACAGGCACACTTGATGGAACAACAGGTGAGCAGACCCTATCCGTTGGTGCTACCCTCAATGTGGCCGGAGGTGAAAGTTCCGGGGAATATACTGGCGGGCCATTTACAGTAACGGTAAATTATAACTAGCAATAGATAACAGGAAAATTCCAACCAGACCCCATGAAAAGGCTTAATATTTACATATGCAGCCTTATTTTCATATTTCCTGGCACAATTTTCAATCTTAGCGGTCAGCTTGCCACTGCCTCAGCCGAAGGAGAAATATTTGCCGAAGTAATACCTGTCTTTTCTGCCACGCAGACAGCACAGATGAATTTTGGTAAGTTCTCCCCCGGTCCCCAGGGAGGGGAGCTAATCCTTACTCCTGAAAGCACTGTTTTCACCCTTGGAAGTGTTTTCAAAGGACCTGGAACCCATAATGCAGCAAGCTTTTATGTATCTGGAGATGTTGATGTAGCATATTCTATAAGCCTGCCGGATGAGCCGGTTGTAATCACCAATATCTCCAATGCAAAAACAATGCTGGTCGACAACTGGGTTTCGATACCTCAGGCAGGTGCAGAAACGGGTTTACTTCAGAATGGCTCACAGACAGTTTATGTAGGCGCCACCTTGAAGGTCGGCACCCTGTATGATAACCCGGTAGGCATGTACAAGGGTTCATATACAGTTACTTTTGATTTTAACTGAGAGGGCACAATAATTAATAAAAAATGAAAAGAGCAAAATTACAGACGAAACAACTTGCCCGGATCAGGTCAACTATTCTCACTGCCACCCTGGTACTCATATCATCTTTATTGATGACAACAGGTATTTATGCCCAGGGTAACTTGCTGATCACTCCAAGGAGGGTGGTTTTCGACGGTTCAACACGGTCTATAGACCTTAACCTGGCAAATACGGGACAGGATAGTGCCACCTACACCATTTCCATCATTCAAATAAGAATGACGGAAGATGGCCAGTTTGAAACTATCACCAAACCTGATCCGGGCCAGAGATTTGCCGATAAGTTCATAAGGTATTTCCCGAGAACAGTGAACCTCGCACCGGGGGAGGCCCAGGTAGTGAAGGTACAGCTTACAAGGCGCAGTGAGCTCGAAGAAGGAGAATACAGGTCTCACTTTTATTTCAGGGCTACCCCTGATACAAAGCCTTTGGGAGAAGAGGATACCATAAAGGTAAGCGATGCAATATCCGTGCAATTGACACCTATATTCGGTATTACTATTCCTGTAATTGTCCGGCTTGGAGAATCCACTGCATCGGTAAGCCTGTCAGACCTTGAATTCAGGATGCTAAATGGTACACAACCGCAGTTGGAAATGACATTTAAGCGTTCAGGTAATATGTCTGTCTATGGAAATCTTACCGTGGATCATGTTTCACCATCGGGGACTGTTACACTTGTTGCCATAGCAAACGGTATAGCCGTATATACGCCTAACACAAAACGGAAATTCATCCTTAACCTGTCGAAAACTGAGGAAGTGGATTACAGTAAAGGAAAATTAGAAATTTCTTATATGGCACCTTCGGATCTAAGACCTGAAACATATGCTGAAGCGGAATTGATGCTGGAGTAATATTCTCTTCATATTATTTCAGCTGCTTTAAACCACAATAGTATGAGGAAACTGAAGCAGACCTGCAAGATTATCCTTCTCGCAGTTTTTTTTATGCATACAGCTTTCACGCTCTATGCTGCAGACCGCTACTCGGTTGCTTCAGGTAACTGGAATTCCACTTCTACATGGTCAGCTTCATCCGGTGGGGCATCTGGAGCAAGCGTTCCGGTTGCGGGCGATAACGTTTATATCGAAAGTAATCATACCATTACGGTTACCGCAAATGCGGCCTGCGCAAATATTACTTTTACAGGTAGCGGCTCGACACTTACTGTTAATTCTTCAATAACACTTAATGTGTCAGGTACTGTTACCAAGTATAAATTAACAAATAGTAATTCGTCATCCATTTTTTCAGGAGAAGGAACTATCATTTGTGCCAATATAGAAGTTGGATCGGCAGCTAATCCAGGGAGTGGTGATTATACCGACTATAACCACATCCTTACTTCAACAATATCTAATTTAAGCGTTACAGGAAACCTGACAATTAACAGTTACTCGAACGGATGGTTTAGCTTACGCCTAAGGAATGGAACTTTTAACCTGGATTCAGGGACCCTTAGCATATCAGGGTCCATTGTAACGCAAAATTCAGGTTGGCTCAACACTTCGACATTCTCGATGGAAACAGGGGCTGAAACAGGCACTCTTATCTTGAGCGGATCCACTCCTTTTAATATTTCAGTTACCGGATTCAGCACTATCAGCCTGAATGGCACTTCCTCACTTGTTAATTATAACAGGTCAGGAGCACAAACCGTTTATGCCACTGATTATAACAACCTGACCCTTTCAGGCAGCGGGGCCAAAACAGTAAGTGGGACTACCATTGACGGTATCCTATCGATGGAAGGCACTGCAACAGCATCAGGTTCAACTCCCTCTTTCGGGACAGCTTCCACCCTCCAATATAAGGGATCGGCAGCCCAGACAACAGGCCTAGAATTCCCGGCCACTTTTTCAGGCAGCGGTGGTGTGATAATTGACAATAGTAATGGTGTAAGCCTTAATTCGGGAAGGACAATCGATGACGCCTTAACCTTCGTGAATGGCATTCTGTCAACAGGATCCAATAATCTCACCCTGTCAGCCGGAGGCACCGTCACCGGAGCCGGAGCCGGTAAATATGTCAATGGTAACTTTGAGAAGGGTATTGCTGTGGGAACAACCACAATGACATTTGAAATAGGAGATGCATCAGTTTATGCCCCTGCAGTAATTGATTTCACAAATGCAAGCACAGCAGCCGGAACGATCACCTGCAGCACAACATCGGGAGATCACCCCCAGATAGGTAGCTCAAGGTTTAATCCTTTATATACAGTTAACCGCTACTGGACATTGACAAATAATGGAGTTAGCGGGTACACCACTTTTGATGCTACATTTAATTTCGTTGCAGGGGATATTGATACGGGAACAGATTTTAACTTCCTTCTTGTCGGTAACTATACCGCTTCCTCCTGGAATTATCCGAATACAGGAACAAGAACTGCTACTAGTACACAGGCAACGGGGTTGACTACTTTCGATGATTTCCAGCTTGGCCTTCTGATGTCATCATACAGAAGTGCCGGGACAGGAAACTGGGAGCAGTCATCATCATGGGAAGTATTCATCGGCAGTTCCTGGGTGCCTGCACCTGCCCCCCCTTCAGTAGCAGGAAATGATGTTACTATTCTTTCACCTCACACAATAACAAACACTTCAACTCTTACCATTGATGAACTTACCGTGGATCCGGGAGCAAGCTTGATAATGTCGTCCAATATATCAGTGCCTGACGGCACAGGCACTGACATGACTATAAGCGGAACACTTGACTGTGGGGCATCGTATATCGTCTCAGGTGCCGGATCATTCTCCCTGGCCAGTGGTGCAAGCATCCTGATAGGCTCACCCGAAGGTATAACTTCCTCGGGGGCAACAGGTAATATACAGACAGCCACCCGTACCTTTGATACAGGAGCTAACTATACTTATAATGGTACAGCTGCTCAGGCAACTGGCAATGGTCTGCCTTCCACAGTGAATAACCTCACCATAGATAATTCCTCTGGTGTCACCCTTTCAGGTTCAGTTACTGTAAACGGTACCCTGAACCTGACAGATGGTGTTCTCACCACGGGATCAACAACGCTTACCTTTCAAAACTCTGACACACCGATTGCCGGGAGTGCAGGCACTATTACTACAGATGCCTCCACCAATATAATCTTTGGTACACCGGGTAATACAGGTGGTGCATCATTCACTCTCCCTTCGGGGACTTTCACTTCGGCTCCTACTATTAACAACCTCACGATTAACAGGACCAACACCCTGACACTGGGCGACCAGATGATATCTGTTTACGGTATCTTATTATGTAACGGCCCTCTTAGCACTACCGGTAATCTTACACTACTCTCCGATGCCTCGGCAACTGCACTGATTGACGGTTCAGGCAGTGGCACGGTAAGTGGTAATGTCACAATGCAACGTTACCTGCCAGTGGGCTTCGGGTATAAGTATTTCAGTTCTCCCTTCCAGGCAGCTACGGTGAGTGAATTCGGTGATGATATGGACCTTACCTACTGGTTCCCCACTTTTTATGAATATGATGAGAGTCGGACCACTTCGGGATGGGTGGATTATACCGATCCCGGGGGTATACTTCAACCCATGCATGGCTATGCTGTTAATTTTGGCAATGTATCGGCTCCGAACACTGTGGATGTAAGAGGCGAGGTAAACAATGGATCACTGTCAATAACTCTGTATAACAATAATAACACTTATACCCAGGGCCTTAATCTCGTCGGGAATCCATACCCTTCAGCCATCGACTGGGATGCGGCAAGTGGATGGACAAAAACAAATATCGACGATGCTGTTTATTATTTTAAGGCAAGTGCAACAGATGAATACGGGGGCACCTACAGTTCCTACATAAACGGAGTGTCAAGCGATGGCATTGTTTCCAATATCATTCCATCTATGCAGGGATTCTTTGTCCATGTATCCGATGGAACTTATCCCGTTACCGGAACGCTGGGAATGAACAATAATATAAGGCTTAACGATCGCACCCAGAGTTTTACAAAATCGAAAAAAACAAAAAAAGCCGGGTCAAAATTATTTCCACTGATCCGAATTGCGGCTGAATTTGAAGATGACACCACAAGTACTGACCCCATGGTTGTATACTTTCATGATAGCGCTTCTGAGAGCTTCGACAGCGAATTTGATGCACTTAAAATTTTAAATACCGATTTTAAAGTACCCAACTTCTATGCTACAGTGAATGATAAAAAGCTCTCGATAAATGCCCTTCCGACAGGATTTGAAAAACCGCTAAGCATACCACTGGGCCTTAAGACCAACCGGAGCGGAACAGTTAAATTTAACCTTCTTGGGCTCGATAATTATTTTTCTGATATGGACATCTGCCTTTATGATAATAATACAAATCTAAGGCAGGTGCTCGGTAATGACTCAGTATATACAATAATGCTGGAATCAGGCGAATATCATAACAGGTTCTACCTTGAGATTAGGGACATAAGCACAAGCATAGAGGAACCTTTATCAAATAATGCCCTTTTTGATATTTACAGCTCAGGCAATTTACTTAAAACCAATATATATGCTGTCCTTGGTAAGGAAGGAATATTATCCGTTTTCAACCTCACCGGGCAGCTGGTAATGAAAAAGATTATCAGGCAACCGGGCTATTATGAGTTCAAAGCTCCTGCATACAGGGGGATATATATCGTTAATTACAGATCTGGCACCAGGACCAGCTCCAGGAAAATATTTGTGGGTAAATGATGAATACCAATAATAGAATATATAAGAAGATAAAAACCATTACCTCAACTGTAATGTTGTTTCTGTTTCTTATTACACCGTCGGATTCAATTGCGCAGGAACCACCTCCACGACCAATTAATATAACGGTGACTGCCCAGCAATTGACTTTTGGCGCATTTACCCACGGTGCAATTGGGGGTACAGTTACAGTCAGCCCCACAGGCATACGATCATCCACGGGTGATGTTATTTTACTGGGCCTTGGTTATCCTTTTTACCCAACCGAATATGAAGTCGTTGCCAATCCAGGCACTGTCATATCCATTCTAAACGGACCCGATGCAGTACTGGCCGGCAGCAATGGGGGCTCAATAACACTCACTGTCGGTAATTCGGACCCCCCATCACCTTTCGTAACATCGCCACCCTTTCCAAACCTGGTCTATGTAGGAGGAACGATAACAATAGGTAATGCCGCTTCAAATCCCCCGGGCACTTATAGCGGAACTTACGATGTTACATTTGTACAGGAATAATTACTCATAATTAACCGCGGGAGGAAGAATGAAAGAGAGCAAAGTATGTAATCAAAAATTTAAACCAGGCATACTTTCCCTCCCGGCAATTTTAACAATATCACTGTCATTCTTGCTCTTAATGCTCCCCCTTAATAGTCTTTACGCCCAGGATGAAGAGGAGTATTATGAGATCTCTGTTAACCTTGAAGTTCCACGAGTGGGTGGGACAGAGATCGAAGCCCTAATCAAGGGCAAAGAACTTTACCTTGCGATAACAGACTTGTTTGATTTTCTAAAAATAAAAAATACACCATCTCCTGATTTTGAATCTGTATCAGGCTTTTTTATTAAGCCCGACAATGAATACCTGGTAGACAGGAATGATAACCAGATCCAGTATAATGATAAGATTATCAAACTGAACCCGGGAGATTTAATAAAAACTGAAACTAACCTCTATCTTAAGGCTTCATACTTCGGCGAGATATTTGGACTTAACTGTATCTTTAATTTCCGGTCCTTATCGGTGAAATTGGAAACACAACTGGAAATACCTCTGATACGTGAAATGAGGCAGGAAGAAATCCGGAAAAATCTAAGCAGGTTAAAAACCGGCGCGACAGAGGCTGACACTATTATACAAAGGACCTATCCCATGTTCAAATTCGGTATGGCCGACTGGTCGGTTATTGCCAGTGAACAAATCAACGGCCCTGCAAATGCCCGGCTTAACCTTACCCTTGGTGCGATGATCGCCGGGGGCGAAGCAACAGCCTCTCTCAATTATGATAGCCGGCAAGCATTCACCGAGAAGCAGCAATACTACTTATGGCGGTATGTCAATAACGAACATAAGCTTTTAAGACAGGTAAAAGTAGGTAAAATCCCCACTTACTCGCATTCTACAATATATAATCCGGTTGTGGGAGTGCAGTTAACAAATACACCAACAACTTTCAGGCGCTCTTTCGGAACATATACTCTCAGCGACCGTACTGAACCGGGCTGGACAGTGGAGCTGTATGTCAATAATGTCCTCGTGGACTACGAAAAAGCAGATGCTTCGGGCTTCTTCACTTTCGAAGTACCACTTGTATATGGAAATACGATGGTAAAGCTAAAATTCTATGGCCCCTGGGGTGAAGAACAAACACGTGAGCAAAATATCAATATACCCTATAATTATCTCCCTGCCGGAACAATGGAATATACATTGAGTGGTGGTATTGTTGAGGATGGATCGGCCAGTAAATTCGGCAAAGCCGACCTTAACTATGGCCTTTCCGAACGCATAACTCTTGGAGCAGGTTTTGAATACCTTTCTTCTGTTTCATCGGGCCCCCTGATGCCATACCTTACAAGCTCTGTAAGGATAAGTAACAATCTCCTTCTTACCGGTGAATATATTCACGGAGTGAAAGGTGGTGGTGCACTGACTTACCGCTTGCCTTCACACCTGCAGTTTGATATTAAATACAGTAAATATGACAAAGACCAGGAAGCAATAAACTATAACTACCTTGAAGAACGTAAGGCCGTTGTGTCGCTACCACTGCGTATAGGTAACTTTTCTTCATATAACCGGGTAAGTATAAACCAGCTGGTCCTGCCATTGTCAAAGTATACTACCGGCGAATGGCTGTTTTCCTCATCTTTTGCACGAGTGAGTACTAATCTTACCACATATGCTATTTTTATCGACGAAGTCGATCCATATATTTACAGTAATCTCTCACTGGCTTTCCGCTTACCCTGGCGGTTAACAATCATTCCCCAGGCTCAATATGGGTACACAAAAAAAAGATTTCTATCGGCTAAACTGAAAATCGAAAAGCACCTTCTGGATCATGCTTTCCTGAACCTATCCTTCGAGAAGGATTTCAGGAGTAATATGAACATGGCCGAACTGGGCCTGAGATATAATTTCGCATTTGCCCAGACCGGTGCTACGGCCAGGCATTCGCAATCTGTTACAAGCCTTGTTCAATATGCAAGGGGAAGTTTCATTAATGACCGTCCAGGCAAATACCGCAGGGCCGATAACAGGCCACAGGTAGGCAAAGGAGGGATTATAATAAAACCCTTCCTTGATTATAACTCAAACGGAAAAAGAGACCCCGGTGAAAACGCTGTGCCCGGGCTTAACCTTCGTGCAAATGCAGGACGGGTTGATAAATCAGAAAAAGACACCACAATAGCTATTATAGGGCTGGAGCCTTATACAAGCTGTTTCATTGAACTTGATCCCAACAGTTTCTACAATATTGCCTGGAGGCTTCCCTATGAAAGTCTGAGCGTTAAGGTCGATCCCAACATTATGAAAAATATAGACATACCTGTCAGTGTAGTGGGCGAGGCTGCAGGCTTCGTTAAGGTCGACCGTGACGGAGAAATAAAAGGACTGGGACGTATAATCGTTAAATACTTTAACGAAAATAACAGGCAGGTAGCAAGTGCACTAACTGAATCAGACGGATATTACAGTTATTTCGGTCTCAGCCCCGGTGAATACTACGTTCGGGTTGACACCTCCCAGCTAACTAAACTTGGAATGTATGCTGAACCTGACTCAATAGAATTTGCTATCGAGAAATCCCTGGAAGGTGATATAGTCGGTGATCTTGACTTTATCCTTTACATGAGGCCTGTTGATACGGCAGTGGTTGATACAACTCCAAAAAAACCTGAACCTGTCACCAGGGTTGACAGTACCTATATGATCATACACGAAGTAACCGAAGAACTGATAACAATTTCGGAAGACTCATGGGCCATACAGCTTGGAGCATTCACTCATAAGCCCTATGCCGACAGGATGCGGGCGACACTGGAGCGATTACTGGAGAAAGATGTGGAAATAGTTATTGAGGGTGGATTTTACAAAGTGAGGATACTGGAGCTCAAGGACAGGGAAGAAGTTGACAGGAATCTCGAAATACTTAACGGATTGGGCTTTAACGAATTCTGGGTTATAAGACTTAAAGCCAAACAACAACAGCTTGTCCTATCCGAAGTCCGTGATACTGTATTGCAGGTAACTGAAACCCTTGTGGGTGAAGAACGGCCGGGCCTTGTACCCGAAATGACAATACAGATAGGTGCATTCAGGAATAAAGCTTATGCAGATGCCTTAGTCGACAGACTGCTGTTCTCACTTGGTAAAAAACTTGTCATAGTGCCCGAAGACGGCTACTACAAAGTAAGAATTACAGGCTTCGAATCCAGGGAAGAGATGGAAGAAATTATTCCTTCCCTGGGCATACTCGGTGTTGATGATATATGGATATTACCTGTGGAAGAAATGGAAGTTGATACTGTCCGGGCAGAACGTGAGCCAGCAGAACCCGCAGATATTATGGATGTTCGCCTCGAAACAGAAAAACCCGACACTACCCTTGTTGAGGAAGGCCTTAAGGCCAGAGAACCTCAGATTGCATTACAGGTTGCGGTATATCCAAGACGTACGCAGGCTATGAGGGCTAAACGAAAGATTGAAAACAGGCTGAACCTTCCTGTTAAAATAGTACAACAGTGGGATTACTACAGGGTAATAGTGACCGGTTTCTTCACCCGTGAGGAAACATATAAATATTATCCCGAACTGGCAGGCCTGGGATTCGACGGTATCCTACTGATAGACAATTCCGAAAAATAATCCTCCTTTAGGTACAATTTTTGTGGCTATCGTAGGGACGCCCAATTTGGGCGTCCCCACAAGCAAAACTGCAGAAACCATGAAAACAAATATCAATTTCCTATTTATCTTACTGGCAGTCTTATTCATTGTACCTTCCTGCGAAAAGAAACCTGCCCCGGAGGAAGAAATCCCCCAGATCGTTCTCCGTAAAAAATCTGCCGAGATCATCGAGGCCGACCAGCTATTTGCCTTTGAATTATTCAGGGAAGTAGTTGCAGCCAGTGAGGAAGATAATATTATGATCTCTCCCCTGAGTGTGTCATATGCCCTGGGAATGACTTATAACGGCGCTGCCGGCACCACACTGGATGCTTTTAACAGTGTATTGCATTTCGAAGGCCTTACAAAAGAAGAGGTTAATGAAAGCTACAAGGACCTCATGGATCAACTAATACACCTTGATGAAGAGGTGGAGTTCTCCATTGCCAACAGTATATGGTACAGGCTGGGGTATAATGTGCTGGCCGATTTTATCGATACCAACAAGGAATATTTCGATGCCATGGTCAGTGAACTGGATTTTAACGATCCACAGGCAGTGGATATCATCAATGACTGGATCGAGGAGCAGACTAATGGAAAGATAAAGGATATGCTTGACTATATTCCGGGTGATGCGGTGATGTACCTGATCAACGCCATTTATTTCAATGCCGCATGGAAATACCAGTTTGACAAGGACGAGACACAAAGCGGCACGTTTTATCTTGAAAACGGCAATGAGCACCATGCCGATTTCATGAAGGTCAACGGAACATTCAGGTATACTGCCACAGAAGATTTCAGTGCTGTAGAACTGCCTTATGGTGACAGTACTTTCAGCATGGTGGTCATGGTGCCTTTACAGGACATTAAAGTTGAAGACCTGGTTGCCCGGATGGATGTATCCACCTGGAATGAATGGTTCACTCATTCGGAAGTGACAGATGTCCAGGTTACATTACCTAAATTCAAATATGAATGGAAAGACCTGTTGAACGATGCCCTGATCAACCTCGGACTTGGAGTGGCATTTGGAGGCGGGGCTGATTTCAGCCTTATCACACCGGGTGGTGGCATTCTTATTTCAAGGGTGATACACCAGACTTTCATTGATGTACAGGAAGAAGGTACGGAGGCTGCTGCAGCTACAATTGTTGAACTGAGAGAGACAGCCGGCCCATCGCAGCCAGTCCTCTTTTATGCAAACAAACCCTTCCTGTACGTGATAAAAGAAAACTCCACAGGTGCTATCCTGTTTATGGGGAAGGTAGGTAAACCGGAATATAACTGATTCTTGCAAAATATCTGCAGGTATTCCTCAACTTACCACTAAAACTCTTTCAGGTAAAATGTTTAATTTTATACCTGAGAGATCTTCCTATTGTTCCTCGTATAATAGGACATTTCAAAAGATAAATTCTATTTATCTATTTATCTATTAAAGTCGTTCAAATGAAACAAATCAAGCTCATTAAAGAAATTGCACTTATGCTGTTTTTCATCTCTGTAGTTGCATCCTGTGCAGTTAATCCGGTTACAGGTAAAAGGCAGCTCATGCTAATATCCGAAGCACAGGAAATACAGATGGGTGCAGAGTACGATCCACAGGTAATAGCCACCTTCGGAGAATATAAAGATGAACAGATCCTCTCATTCATCCAGGGGAAAGCTGATGAGATGGGAAAAATATCACACCGCCCAAACCTTGAATACCATGTTAAAATACTCGACTCCCCCGTTGTTAATGCTTTTGCTGTGCCGGGCGGCTATATTTACCTCACCCGTGGCATACTGGCGCAGTTTAATAATGAAGCTGAGCTGATGGGGGTCCTGGGTCATGAAATGGGCCATATAACCGCACGTCACTCGGTCAGTAACCAGAGCAAACAAACCCTGGGGCAGTTACTCCTGATAGGTGGCATGATAGCCTCGGAAGAATTCGCATCATACGCCCAGTATGCAATGCAGGGAATGCAGCTGTTGTTTCTGAAATTCAGCCGTGACAATGAACGCCAGGCAGACCAGCTGGGTGTAGCCTATTCGTCACAGATAGGATATGATGCCGGTAAGATGGCTGAGTTTTTCAGGGTCCTTGAAAAGATGAGCCTTCCCCCGGAACAGGGCGGCGTACCTACCTTTCTCTCAACACACCCCAGTCCGGCCAACCGCTACAGCTCGGTGAAAGAAGATGCGAAAATGTGGCAGGACAGCCTTGAACAATCGACATGGAAGGTAAACACTGATAACTATCTAAATATGATCGACGGTATCATATACGGAGAAGACCCCAGGCAGGGCTACGTTGAAGGAAATACTTTCTACCACCCGGAATTGAAATTCATGTTTTCATTTCCTTCCGGCTGGCAATTTCAAAACCTTCCGGCACAGGTTAATATGGCGCCGACAGATGGAAAAGCCCTAATAGTATTTACCGGTGTCTCCGCTTCTTCCCTTAATGAAGCTGTAAACTCATCCCTTGAAAAGCTGGGACTGAAGCCTATAGAAAGTGACAAGGCCACAATCAATGATTTACCGGCTATAATAACATTATCCAAACAGGAATACCAGGATCAAACTACCGGACAGAAAAGTACCAATATGGTAATGTCCTGCTTCCTCGATTATGATGACACTTTTTATGTTTTTCATGGTGTCACTACTGAAGCAGATTATGACCGATATGTAAATGATTTCACAGCAACCATGGGTAAGTTCTCGAGCTTAACCGATCCTTTGAAATTGAATAAAAACCCCCTTAAAATCCTTGTTAAACGCGTACATCGCACAGGCAGTCTTGAAAATGCTTTTAGCTATTATGGCATCGAGCAGGATAAGATGGATGAGCTGGCTTTGCTCAACAACCGTGAGCTTAATGACATAGTGCAGGCTGGTACCTTAATCAAAGTAATTGGATATTGATTTCTGATAAATGGTAAAGAGGATAATTATCACTATGAGATTTAAAATATTGCTGCCACTATTAATGGCATTAATTGTAAATATAAGTGAAGGCCAGGTAAGCATAAGCCAGGAGGAATGGGTAATACCTACTTATCGGGTAGCACATGCGGATAAAAATCCAATGTTCTTTAAAAATGAATCTTACCAGGGTGCATCAAGGCATATATACCCATACGCCCTGAATGATGTGTTTTCAAAACAAAAGACTGATAAGGCGTGGAAGACCTTAATACTTGAAAATAAATACATCAAGTTGTGCATAACGCCAGAGATAGGCGGTAAAATATATTACGCAACAGATAAAACCACTGATTATAATTTCATTTATAAAAATGATGTGGTAAGACCTGCCTATATCGGTATGACCGGTGCCTGGGTATCTGGAGGCATTGAATGGGACGTTCTGCATCACCACAGGGCATCAACCTTTCTACCTGTTGATTATGAACTGGTTGAAAATAGTGATGGAAGCAAAACGATCTGGATCGGTGAGACTGACCTCCGCCATCGCATCAGGTGGACTATCGGGATTACTGCATTCCCCGGTAAATCATATTTCCGGGCCTGCATTAAGATACATAATTCAACTCCATATATGCACTCATTCCTTTACTGGGCCAATGTAGCTGTCCATGCCAATGAAAATTACCAGGTGATATTCCCGCCCAGTGTCCAATTTGCCACATACCATGCCAAAACAGAATTCACACACTGGCCAATCTCCAGGGAAGTTTACCGCGGGCAGGATTTTACAGAAGGCGTGGATGTCAGCTGGTGGAAAAATTCTGTCACCTCAGCATCTTTCTTTGCACACGACCTGAAGGAAGACTTTATGGGTGGTTATGACCATGGAAAAAACACAGGCACAGTGCATATCGGTGACCATAATATTGTCAAAGGAGCCAAGGTATGGGAATGGGGGTCAGGACCCCGAGGGCAGCTTACCGAGGCAGAACTGACCGAAAATGCGGGACCATACCTTGAATTGATGACCGGTGCTTATTCCGATAACCAGCCTGACTACAGCTGGATAAAGCCTTACGAGGTAAAATTTGCAGAACAATACTGGTATCCAGTAAAGGATATAGGAGGATTTAAATACGCAAATCTAAATGGCGCTGTAAACCTTGAAAAGAAGGATGACAATAGTGTATTTATAGGATATTATTCAACACAGGAAATAGAAGATGCCAGGATAATACTTAAAAACAGGAATAAAGAGATATTCGAAAAAGCCGTGCGGATATCACCGGAAGTTACCTTTACCGAATCAGTAAATATCGAAGGGGAATTCGCGATGACTGATCTTTATACAGAAATGGTGGATGCTGGAAGCGGTGAGGTGCTGTTGTCATATAAACCAGTTGAAAAAGAATATACAGAAGAACTCCCCGAACCGGTAAAGAGTCCGCCAGCACCTGAAGATATAGAGACCATTGAAGAAGTTTTCCTGACAGGAAAGCGAATTGAACAATTTTATAACCCCAGGATTGATCCCATGGTTTATTATGAGGAAGCCTTAAACCGCGATCCCGGTGACGTACGTACTAATATTTCAGTTGGTAACATTTTACTGCTAAACGGTGATTATAATAATGCCAGGAAACATTTCTGCAAGGCCATTAGCAGGATAACCAGGGATTACACAAGGCCCTATGACTGCGAAGCACTGTACCTGGAGGGAATATGCCTGAAAGCACTCGGATTGTATGATGAAGCGATTGATACACTGTACCGCGCAACCTGGGATTTTGCCTTCCACTCGGCTGCTTACTTTGAACTGGCACAGATATCTGTTATGAGGAATGATTATAGTAGAGCTCTCGATGAGATTAACAGGTCACTTGCAACAAATAGCAGGAATAACAGCGCTATTTGCCTCAAGGCATCAATCCTCAGGAAGATGGGCGAGTATAAAAGTGCTGAAGAGATTATCGAATCCATCCTTAGCTCTGACCCACTTGATTTCAGGGCTGCAAATGAATCTTACCTGCTGGCAAAAGCATCGGGTAAGCGATTAAAATCTGACAGAGAACTCAATGCTCTTAAAAAGAAAATGAGAGACTTCGACCAGAATTATATTGAACTTGCAACAGCTTATATCAATGACGGACTGCCTGAAGAGGCAAAGGATATCCTTCTTCGTTACACCGGAAAAAGCCCTATAGTAAGCTATTACCTTGGCTGCCTGTCAGCCAGAAAAGGGAATGATGAAGAAGCTGAAAAATATTTTAATGAAGGCTCATCCCAACCAGTTGATTATTGTTTTCCCTTTCGGCTCGAAACCATCAAAGTACTTGAAACAGCCCTTGAATATAATCCGGCAGATGGAAAGGCCCATTATTACCTCGGTAACATTCTGTACGAAAAGCAGCCGGGGAAAGCAATCAAGCACTGGGAAAATGCAGTGAAATATAATCCCGAACTTGCCCTTGCACACCGTAACCTGGGATGGGCATATTACCAGCACCAGGACGATGGCTACAAGGCCATAAAGGCATATGAAAAAGCAATTGAGCTTGATGGGGATGAGCCGATTTATTATTTGGAGCTCGACCGTCTTTATGAAATGAGCAATGCACCCATTGAGAGAAGGCTAAAGTTGTTTGAAGGTAATAATGATGTTGTAAGCAAACGTGAAGATGCCTTTGCACGACAGATTGCCGTACTTACACTGGCCGGGAAGGCAGGCAAGGCAGTGGAATATTTAAAAGGAAAAGAATTTACCTTCCGTGAAGGAAATTCAGGCATAAGAGACATAGTTATCGATGCATACCTTGTACTGGGCCTGGAATACATGAAAGAAAAGCAGTATCAAAAGGCTCTTGAGGCTTTTCTTCAGGCCAGAGTGCCCGAAGAAGAAGCCAGTGCCAGCAGGGCGGGGAACAGGAATATACAGCTTAACTATTACATTGGTCTCGCGCACGAAGCACTCGGTAATACTGAAGAGGCAGGCAATTATTTCAGGCAATGCGCTGGGACAGACCTTAGAAGTACGGGATACATAAGGTTCTATAGGGGATTGGCTAACCTTAAGCTGGCTAATGAAAAGGAAGCTTCAAAAATCTTTAATTCACTGATTGAAGACGGGCAGGAACAATTAAACCGGAGCCCTTCTTCCGGGGTTGATTTCTTTGCCAAGTTCGGTGCCCGCGAGGCTGAAAATGCAAGGTTGTCGAATGCATATCTGCTTAAAGGACTTGGTCATAAGGGCCTTGGTCAGGATAAACAGGCCACCGAAAACCTGAATAAAGCCGTAGAACTTTCAACAGCCAATCTATATGCAAGACTAGAGCTGCAGGACCTGCTGTAAGCCCTGGATTCTCATCAAAACTATTATGCTATTCATCAAAATGAATATTTCTATGAAATAATTATATGCCGTAATTTTATGGCAGTGTAACATGTTGATTACCTGTTGATAAATATGCCATAAGGTTTTATTTCCACCATGACACTCCGGATCTGTTAATAAAAATTAATGTTTTTTTGACGTATGATCTTGTTTTTCCGATGAACAGTTTATATTTGTTGACTTTCATTGAAATTACTTAGACCAATAATTCTCAAAACTACCTGAATATGCCAATTACAGGGCATTTGAGATTTGCATTTGGTATTTCTATGACATATTTTTATTATACTATAAATTATAAAATGAGCACCTGGCAGAATTTAGTTTAGCTATGCTTAATGGAAATTATATATATACCGAGGAAAAAGAACTTATTGTAACTACTCTGAGTGAGGAGACAGCCTGGGGTGGATGCCTTGAGGGAGCAGGTGATGAATGGTGGTATTATCTTGAAGTGGATACCAGGACGGATAAGCAAACAGGTCAAAGGATTCCAGTTGCTTCCACTGAAACTCTATGGGCTGCCAAATTCACTGATGCAGGCACTGTTACCTACGATCCCGTACTAAACACCATCACTGTATGCCTGAGAGAGGGATGGTCACTTCAGGACGTCAAAGAACCCGTTAAAATACAGGGATATAATAAAATACCGGCCGACAAGCCTTCATCAATATTGTTTACTACCTACAAAGGAAAAGAAACAAGCGTAAAAGTTGAACCTTACAGCTATTACGCTATACAACTTGATATACAACTCTCTGCCTGAAAATATGCAGAAAGTATAGTTCATCGATCCGGATACTATTATCTCACTAAAGCTTAAACTGCAAATAACTAGGGCATTAAGCTTGTTTTGAATTTCGAATATCGAATATCGAACGCCGAATTCCCAAAGAATAATTATATTTATTTATCTTAATAAAACACAACAAATTGGCCAACAAAATACTGTGTTACGGTGAAATGTTATGGGATGTATTCCCCGGTAAGGCTGTGCCGGGAGGTGCTCCCATGAATGTGGCCATAGGCCTCAGGAAATTGGGAGCCGATGTTTCCTTTTTAAGCAGTTGCGGTAACGACAGGAAGGGTGAGGAACTGATGAAATACCTTGAAGAAAACGGTATTTCAACACAATATATCCAAAAGAGCAATTACCCTACAGGCATTGTGAATGTACACCTTTCCGAAGTTAGTGAAGCCACTTATGAAATTGTGTTTCCGGCAGCATGGGATTATATTAGTGAACCTGACAATTTACCTGATTTCGATGTTATTGTATACGGAAGTCTGGCATGCAGGCATACAAGTTCATTTGATACACTGAAAAACCTGCTTGTAAATAAGGCTCTCAAAATCTACGATGTCAACTTCCGCCCTCCCTATCTCGACCAGGCAATAGTAGAACGGCTCCTCGGTAAAGCTGACATCGTGAAAATGAACCGTGAGGAGTTATCCCTTGTTTCAGAATGGCATAAACAAAAACCAAATCATCTTGAACAGGAGGCCGACTTTATTTTGCAGAAATATAATCTTAAAATTCTGTGTGTGACCCTTGGTCGAAAAGGAGCATTTTTAATGACCTCTCACGACAGAATCTACCAGAAAGGCTTCAGGGTGAATACAGTAGATACTGTTGGTGCCGGAGATGCCTTCCTCGCAGGTTTTATCCACTATTATTTAGATAATAAAGCCCTTAAAGAAACCCTTGAATTTGCATGTCGCCTCGGGTCTTATGTTGTATCACATGAAGGTGCGAATCCTCCCTTTATAAAAAGCAAGCTCGCCAGATTGAAACCTGGAACTTGAAACCTGGAACTTGAAACACTCAAATCATCTCCAGGTTATGCCTGGCTGCAGCCAGTAATGGACGTGTCCACACCCCGTACTTGCACGCCTGTTCACAATAAGCTTCACAGTCAATGCATAACTCTGATGGCTTATTCAAATTCATTTTGGCGTATTTTATCATAGCCCCCTTTTCCTGCTTCTTTACTGTGAAATAATAATTATAGCGCATTATCTTATTTACAGGGATATGATATGGACAGGCAGCCTCACAATCATTACATCCTATTCTGCAGGCTGTATGACCCAGATGTTTATGGAAACCGCTAAGCATAGACCTATCATCTGCAGTAAGCCTCTGACCTGATAGCTGCAGCATTTTTTCTATTTCTTCAAAATTCTGGAAGTCCCATAGTGTTGTGTGTGCCCGTGGATTTGACAAAACATATTTTGAAGCCGCTGCTTTAAACTGGCTTTCGTCACTTATCCCGTACCTGGCAAAGAAAGTCTTTGCCTGCTCATCCATCAATTTGTACTTATCATAATATGCCTGCAGAAAAGTGTCGGCTTCCTTCCCTTCTTCAGCAAGCCTGCTCATCCTGCTTTCAAAAATATTGAAAATATGCACCGGGTTTGATTTCATAATCATTGTGGCTATGCCTCGCTTATCACATTCATCAATTATTTTTTCAGCTATACCGGCATTCACAAAGTTGTATGCAAGCAGTATAACATCAAAGCGTCCATCTTCTATGGCCGCCATCAGGATTGTATCAAGACTTTCCTCGGTATCATAAGCCCAATTATTACCGTGGCATGACACACCTACATGTCTCACCCTGCCCTCTTTCTTCAATTGCTCCATCGCTGAATGAAAAGCTTCATCCTTTAATATTGCCGAGTTTTCTGCAGAATGAATCTGCATACAGTCGATATAATCTGTTTGAAGCCTTTCCATGGCCCGGTATGAACGTTCAAGAACTTCCTTTTTCGAGGGGAATTCCTTTTCAGTATAAAGTTTGCTGTTAATAAATATCTTACCGCGATCAAAATCCTGGAGTACACGTCCTATTATTCTTTCACTGTTCCCATTACCATATGTTTCACCGGTATCTATCAGGTTAACACCTCTCTCGAGTAAGGCCCTCAGGACAGATTCATTCATGGGAGCACCGCTGCTGAAATCAGATACCAGGAAGCCCGTCTTCCCGAATTTGCGGTATTCCTTAATTGAGGGAGGTGCACCTGTGGTGTTTGAATTCCCGGCAGCAAATGTCGAAGCTGAGGCTAGACCCGCCCCTAATGTGCTCATAGATGCTCTCCTTATAAATTTCCTTCGGTTGAGTTTTGAAGATTCCATAATTCGGATTTTTAATTGATCCGGGAAAATACTAAATCTTAATCATGAATTACTCTTTATTCTGACTTTTTATTAATGTAAATCAGTGTATGAGAAATTTAGATGTACTATGCGTCCTGAGCCCTGAGCTCTGTGCTCTGTGCCCTGAGCTCTGTGCCCTGAGCTCTGTGCCCTGAGCCAATCCCCAGAACCTTTTTCCCTTATTTTTGTTTTATGTAATATATTAACGTTTATATTATAGATAACAATGAAGATCCTAGTCCTTTGCACAGGTAATAGTGCCCGCAGCCAGATGGCAGAAGGTTTTTTAAGATCACTTGATACCAGCCTCGAGGTATATAGTGCCGGTACTGAACCTGCCGGAGAGGTACATCCGAAAGCTGTGTCCGTAATGAATGAAATGGGCATTGACATTTCCCAACATAAACCAAAGCCGGTGGATATTTTCTTAGACGATTCCTTTGATTACGTTATCACTGTGTGTGACGATGCAAATGAAAACTGCCCTCTCTTTACTGGCAAGGTCGGGCAACGGCTGCATAGAGGTTTTCGTGATCCGGCAAAAGCAAGCGGAACAGAAGAAGAAATACTATCCGTTTTCCGTGAGGTGAGGGATCAGATTAAAAATGAAATGCAACGTCTTTTCATTGATAATAATCCCTAGCCTCACTGTGTCCTCCGAAGCATGGCACGAGTCTGGAACCGAACAGCATGAATCCCGAGCATTCGAGGATGATTGCTGTGAGCTCGGCGGCACATGGGCACAGGTCTGGAGACCTGCGCCAGCATTAAGCCAGACTCGCGCCAGCGAAGGTGGAGCCTTAGCCTATCTTCGTGTCACCGTAACCATTATGGTTTTAACCTTATTGCTGTAATAAATTATAACTGCCATGTTTCCAGGTAATTTTAACTCTATGTCATAAATGTTATCATAGCCTTCCTGCCATCGGCTAACAACTGTAATCTCACGGGAATCCCTGGCCAGCATCCTGACCTCCTTTCTTAACAGATCAAAATCATGTGAATCCGGCAATCCCAATACGGTATTTTTAGCATAGCCCCCTTCATCCAGGCTAACAATAGTGTCATTTTGCAGATATCCACCTGTTCTCTTAATAAGATCATTAACCAGTTTATCGGAATATTTTTCGATCAATGCTACTTCACTTACCTGGCTGTGTGCCGCAACAGTTATTGTGATTGCCGTTAATAAGACTAATATTTTTCTCAAACCTTCTTCTTTTACCTTGCAAAATACAAAATACCATTAATTATTACTCTACGGTGAGAACTATCCTTTAATATTCCATCATTCTATCCGTCTTCTATTATATTTGTTCAAATACTGACAGCTCATATATTGCTTGGTGCAATTCATGAGAATTTTGTAAATTCGTTATTTCGAAATAAAATCAAACATTTATCCAATCCTGTATTAACGATTCTTAGAAACTAAAATCGTAAAACAGTTTTAATGACTTAATTAATAAAATCCGGTAAAACGGTATTTCAAGAAGTTATATTCAAAATAAAATAAAAAACTTAATAATGGTATCAAAAGAATCTGTAATAAATGACTTAAACCAGGTACGGTCAAAATCCCCCCTGGTGCATAACATTACCAATTATGTGGTAATGAATACAACTGCAAATGCTTTACTGGCCCTTGGAGCATCTCCTGTAATGGCTCATTCCACTGATGAAGTAGAGGATATGGTGAAAATTGCTTCCTCACTTGTTATCAACATCGGTACTTTGAGCAAGCACTGGGTCGATGCCATGATAAAGGCCGGTAAAAAAGCCCGGGAAATGGGAATTCCTGTGATTTTGGATCCTGTTGGTGCCGGTGCTACTCCTTACCGTACAAAAGCAAGTCTCCGGATAATCAAAGAATGCCGCCCCGGTGTAATTCGTGGAAATGCATCGGAAATTATGGCCCTGGTTCAGGAGAAGGGTGACACAAAGGGGGTCGACAGCATTGCTTCCTCCGAAGATGCACGTAATGCTGCAGAGATGCTTGCAAAAGATACAGGCGCAGTAGTTGTTATCAGCGGCCCTGTTGATTATATTATTGACAGGGAATCAATAATTGAAGTAAGAAACGGCTCACCCATGATGGGTAGAGTGACAGGGCTGGGATGTTCGGCCACTGCCCTTGTTGGTGCTTTTATGGCAGTGAATAAAAATTTTCTCCTAGCTTCGGCCCATGCAATGACAGTAATGGGCATAGCAGGTGAGCTGGCAGCAAAAAAATCCAGCGGCCCCGGTACCATGCAAATGCATTTTCTTGATGAGTTACACCAAATTTCAGAGGAAGAAATAAACAGTTATTATAACGTGGTATAATGAAGAAGTTCGATCCCATACTGTATCTCGTCACAGACCAGGATCTTTCCAGGGGCCGTCCTGTAGAATACATTGTCGAACAGGCAGTAAAGGGGGGAGTGACAATGGTGCAGCTCAGGGAAAAAGAATGTTCCACCCTTGACTTTGTCACCAGGGCACTGAGATTAAAAAAAATGCTTGCACCCCGGAATATCCCATTGATTATAAATGACCGCCTCGATGTTGCGCTGGCTTCGGATGCGGATGGCTTACATATAGGACAGGATGATATGCCCTATTCCCTTGCACGTAAATTGCTTGGCAAGGATAAGATCATAGGTCTTTCAGTAGAAAACATAGAACAGGCAAAGGAAGCAAACAAACTGGATGTTGATTATATCGGACTCTCCCCTGTATTTGTAACGGGCACCAAACCTGAACTTTTGAAGGCACTGGGATTGAAAGGAGTAAGAAAAATAGCCGGAGTCTCAAAACACATCATGATTGCTATCGGAGGAATAAATGCACAAAATGCTGCCGATGTCTTAAATGCAGGGGCAACCGGCCTTGCTGTTGTTTCGGCTATTTCATCTGCTGATGATCCCATGAAAGCTGCTTATGAAATAAGACGGGAAATTGATAAATTCAAAAGTAAACAGAAATGAAGAGAAGGAATATGGCAACAATTAAGATAATAAGCAATAAATACCATGAAACTTAAAGAGCTTGGAGAATTTAAATTTATTGACCGCATAGCGGACAGATTCAATAATTTATTATTGCCTGAATATATGGGCATAGGGGATGATTGTGCCATTATACCTTACAGTGAGGAGGAAGATCTTGTATTTACTACCGACATGCTGATTGAAGATATTCATTTCCTTAAAAACCGCATCAGGCCCGAGCAATTGGGCTATAAATCCCTGGCCGCTAATTTAAGCGATATTGCCGGCATGGGCGGTAAGCCTGTTGGCTCTTTCCTTTCAATAGGTATACCGGCTGAAACCGATGTAGAGTATTTGGACACCATAATGAAGGGATATCATGAGCTATCGCATAAATACCAGGTTCAGCTCCTGGGTGGTGATACTACCAAATCAAATAAGTACCTTGTGATAAATATAGGGGTAATTGGCAAATGTAAAAAAGGAAAAGCCCGTTTACGCTCCATGGCACAAAGTAATGATATTGTATGCGTGACGGGCTTTGTCGGTGATTCGGCCGGGGGACTCCAGGTGCTCTTAAAAGACCTGCCTGAAACTGAAGATAATGTTTACCTTATAAATAAGCACCATTTACCCGAACCTCACGTTAAAGAAGGAATATGGCTGGCGCAACATCCGGGAGTTCACGCCATGATGGATGTATCGGATGGCATTTCTTCCGACCTGTCTCATATTATAAAAAAATCCGGTAAATCAGCTGTCGTATATCTTGATAAACTGCCTGTTTCTGATACCCTGAAAAGAGTTGCACTGGAACAGGATTGGGATATTAACAGGCTGGCAACTTCCGTGGGTGAGGATTATGTTTTGTTATGCACCATTAAAGACGATGAATATAAAAAGATAAATAACGGCTTTCTTGAATCTTTTGGTAAGGAACTCTTCCCTATTGGTGAAATCATCGAAGGAAAGAACAAGATAAAATGGATGAAAAATGGGGAGGAAGTATCAACAGATCAACATGGCTGGGATCATTTTAACGTTTAAAAAATATGGAGAAAAAGTATAAAAAAGTATTGACAATCGCAGGCAGCGATTCGGGTGGGGGTGCAGGAATACAGGCAGATATAAAAACCATATCAGCATGTGGGTGTTACGCCATGTCGGCTATTACAGCAATAACAGTACAAAATACGACCGGTGTAAGCGGCATCCACCCCGTGCCGGCTCAAACCGTGAGCGAACAGATTTCTGCAGTGCTTGATGATATTGGTGCAGATGCTGTTAAGATAGGTATGCTGCATTCATCAGAAATCATCAAAACTGTCAAAAATGCCCTTGTGAAGCATAAAATAAAAACCATAATCCTTGACCCCGTTATGGTGGCTGCATCCGGTGATAAACTCCTGCAGGATGAAGCTATTGAAACTTTAAAAAATGAACTCATCCCCATAGCCATGGTAATCACCCCAAATATTCCCGAGGCAGAAATCCTGCTTGGTAAAAAGATCAAATCACCGGAAGAACTGGCCATAATGGCTAAAGAACTGTCGCTGGACAGGACAGTATCAGTTATGCTGAAAGGCGGCCATTTAACGGCTTATGAACTTACCGACATTTTTTATAATGCCGATGACGACCAAATACTGGAGATGAAATCAAAAAGGGTAGATACTCAAAATACTCATGGTACGGGTTGTACCTTATCGTCGGCCATCGCATCGTTTATTGCCCTGGGCTTGCCATTGAACAATGCAATAAGAAAGGCAGACGACTATATACATAAAGCTATTAAAAACGGTGCAGGATATACAACAGGCAAAGGTCACGGACCGGTACACCACTTTTATAAATACTGGAAATGATAAAACCTGCAGGGCCATTCACCAGGAAACTATGGATGACTGTTCATCCACTATATGAACAGATCATAAACTGTAGCTATATAAAACGCCTGGCAGACGGCAGCCTGCCCAGGGAGTGGTTTGCTCATTATGTTTCACAGGATGTATTATACGTTATTGATGATGCACGTGCACTGGCCATTACTGCGGCCAGAGCACAAGATCCCGATGAATTTTATTTTTTCCTTAAACTTGCAAAAGACGGATTAGATATTGAACGTGCTTTACATGAATATTTTATAGACCTCTATAATATTCCTGAAGCCGGAGAAAAATCACCCGCCTTTGCTGCTTATACCTCTTTTCTTCTCGATCATGCCTTTAACTCACAATACCCTGTTTCAGTGGCTGCCCTTTTACCTTGTTTTTGGATCTACTATAATTTAGGAGAATATATTATCACAAAAACAGTGGCTGATAATCCCTACCAGAAATGGATTGACACCTATTCAGGAGGTGAATTCAGGGAATACATAATCCTGTTTATTCAAATAACAGAAAAGCTTGGTGAGCAAGTGGAACCTGGAGCAGGGAAACAAATGGTGAATGCCTTTAAAAAAAGTACCGGATACGAACTACTATTATTTGAAGAATCTGCTATAGAAGAAATACAATGAAAATTACAATTATATATGACAATACCGCTTATCGGAATGATCTGACTGCCGACTGGGGATTTTCGTGCCTTGTTGAAGCCCATGGTAAATCCATACTCTTTGATACCGGAGCAAACGGTTTCATACTGCTTGAAAACATGAAGAAACTGGATATAGACCCTTCGTCTATTGACGAAGTATTCATTTCACATTCACATTTCGACCATATAGGAGGTCTTTCAACATTTCTGATGAAAAATGTCTTCGTTGATGTATACGTCCCCGGTGCATTTACAGAGTTCCATAATATCAGCAGGATGATCCATGTAGACCAGCCGTTAGAAATTCATGAACATTTTTACTCAACCGGTGAACTGGGAGGAATAGAACAATCCATGGTGGTGGAAACAGAAAAAGGATTGGTAATTATTGCAGGATGTTCACACCCACATATGGGAGATATATTGTCCACAGCATCACGCTTTGGAAAACTTTATGGAATAGTGGGTGGTTTTCATGGATTCAATGAATACGAACTGTTCAAAGATCTTGAACTCATCTGCCCTACCCACTGTACCCAACATAAAGCAGAGATCAAAAACCGCTTTCCCGATAAGTATATTAAAGGGGGTGCCGGTAAAATTATCGAAGTCTGAAACGTAATTACCAGTTAAAATAATATTTCACATCTCCTGTTAAATACGACTCTTTATTAAGCTGATTTTACCGATTTAACAATATCAGTGGTAAAAATCAATAAGGCAATTGAACCGAGAATAGCAGGAATAATATAAATATTTTCATATTTCACTGCCTCAAACCAGTGACCGAAAACAGGAGTACCCAGCCAGGCGCCAATCCAACCAAAAATAACCTTGGAAATAAATGAATTCCAGCCCGGCCTTACATAATATTTAAATCCAAAATGCATAATTATAGAGACCACCAGACTGATCCCCAGTAAGATGATAAAACTGATGAAGTTCATTCCAATCATGATTATACCCTCCCAATAATTTTAAATTTATACTGAATATTAACCTAAAAATTTTCCCGGCATATTTTTATTAACACTATTATTTACAATAACTTTAGCCTGATATTATTATAAAGAGAATTAAACGACAAGCAATTTATGAAAATCTGTTATTAAAGTCAATTATTAATGAATTTAATTGATCTTGGCATATATAAACCAAGATATTAAATTAAATACTTTTTTACTTAACAATATTAAACCTGTTGTTTCACATATTAAAAGGCATTGTCATCAAAACGATAAAAATATATTGCGCGAATTGTAATACGCTTTTATACAAATACCATAAAGCGAAAGAAGGGCATCTTGTAAAATGTTACCAGGACAATATAAAAGATGACTACACAAGGGGTGATCTGAAATGCCCCAACTGTGGTATACAATTTGCCAGGAAAAGAATGATTCATGGGCGGCCGGCACACAAAATAATTCAGGCAAGGAACTCATCAATTCCCTGTGAAGCAACCTTAGCATCGGCTATTGCCGTTACAGCATCAAGGTTCACATTCACGATATCACCACCGGCAAAGACCTTGTTTAATGATGTCATTCCTCTTTCATCCACTTTCACCTTTCTTCTTTCCGTAAATTCAAGTTCCTCAAACATATTTTTGGGTATAAATGAGAAATCAGGTCTCTGTCCGATAGCTTCAATGATCATATCCCCTTCCAGGAACATCTCCTGGTCTTCATAGAAGGTGGGTGCAAATCGCCCCTCTTCATTGAATACTGCTTTTACTTTTTTACAGAGCAGACCTTTAACATTCCCATCCTCATCCAGGACAACTTCTTTAGGTCCCCAGGCAGGATTGAATTGTACATCTTCTTCCTGCCCTTCTCGTATTTCTTCTTCCGTGGCCGGCATCTCATCCCAATCTTCTAGTGAGACGGTTTTAACAAGAGCACCGTCACCGGGATACTGCATGTTCTGTAACCTTAGAGCCTCACGGGCAACATCAAGGGCTACATTACCACCGCCGATGACTATAACTTGTTTTCCGACCTTTCGCGGTTTCCCAATCTTATTGTCTTTAAGAAATTCAAGGGCCAGCAAGCATTTTTCAGAGTTTTTAACTCTTGTGGAACCGCTTACGGTATATCCTATTGCAATGAAAACAGCATCATATTCTTTCAGAAGATCTTCAAACATTATATCCTTGCCTATTCGTGTGTTGAACACAAACTCCACCCCCAGTGATTCAATATAGTTCACATCTTTATCTATGCTATCCACCGGCAGCCTGTATGCCGGGGGACCGGTTCTCATTGTGCCGCCACCCCCGGGCAGGGCATCATATACTTTGACTTCATGCCCCTTCAACCTGAGAAAATATGCTGTTGACAGCCCCCCGGGACCCGCGCCGATAACTGCAACCTTTTTACCGGTAGGTTTGCCGGGACTTAGTTCCAGTGCTGTTTTAAAATCCTCGATTGTATCGGCTGCATATCTCTTCAACCACCTTATTGATAGTGCTTCTCCCCTCAGGCTTAAGGAACATGCATCTTCACAATGAGCCATACATACCCGTCCGCAAATTGAAGGAATAGGGTTATCCTCATAAATCTTCTTCAATGATTCTGCAGGTTTATCCTCGTATATCGCCTTTACATAGTCAGAAATTTTAAGATGTGCAGGGCAAGCTTCCTCACACAGTTTACATTCAAGGCAACGTGATGCTTCTTTCTTTGCTTCTTCATGGCTGTAGCCGATAACCTGTTCAATAAACGACAGCTTACGTTCATCAGGCTCTACCATTGGCATACTGACCCTATCAGGTTCAAATAATGAATATTTCAAGTCAGAAACAAAACCGTCATAATCTTTTCTCCGGTGAGACAAACTTGCTTTCAATACCGAATACTCTTCTGTAGAGAAGTATTTATCAGGTTCCTTTTCTTCATCTTTGGGAATAAATACGAAAGTTTTCGGATCGAAATGAATATGAAAATAATCGCGTGTCAGTTTCAGTGATCCGGGTGGACATATATCAATGCATAATCCACACCAGCAACATCGGCCATAATCCAGTTGAGGTCTTTTGTTTGTATGCCCGGGTTTTGTCTCCAGGTCCGGTATCTCTACCATTTCAATGGCCTGGTTGGGACAAATATCCGCACAGTTACCACAGCCTGTACATTTATCCCAGTCGTTAACATGAAAGCCCCTGTACCTGAGAGCAGGTTCTTTCTTCTCAAAAGGATATCTCAGTGTCTGGGGTTTTTCAAATAGGTATTTTACAGCTTTAAAAGGTGCCAGAATATTGTTTCCTGTCATTTTTCTTCCTCCATAATTTTTATCTGTCAATCTCAGGAGCGGTTATATATAAACTGATCATGATATTACCAACATCCGATATACTTTCATTTTCCAGTGCCTTTTCCAGGATAGTAAGCCCGTGATTGTAAGAAGGCGTCCTGAAGTGTGCCCTGTAGGGTTTATCTTCATTATTGCTTACCAGGTAAAGTCCCAGCTCACCCCTTGATGATTCACACCTAACGTAAGCCTCATTATCCGGTATTCGCCATTTGAAGGGATTGGGCACTTTATTATACACCTCACCTTCCGGCATCATATCGAGCAGTTTGAAGATCATGTGAACACTTTCAATCATCTCATCACGCACCAACCATATCCGCGAGTAAGCATCACCGTCGGTTCTCAAGGGTATTTCCCAGTCTACATGCTCATACGCTGCATAGGGTTCTATCTTACGAATGTCCTGTTTAACACCGGTAGCCCTCAGTACCTGTCCTACAGCACCCATTCTTTTTGCTTCTTCCAGGCTTATTTTTCCTATGCCTTTGGAGCGCTGGTGAAAGATACGGTTATTAAAAAATGTATCATCATAATCAGGTACTTTACTGCCAATAGTATGTAAGGTATTTATTATCTTATCCTTAAAGCCTTCGGGAAAATCACGCCTTACACCACCCGGCCATATATAAATATGATAAGCCCTGCCGCCCGTTAGTTCTTCAAAGAGGTCCATAATAAGATCGCGGTGATACATTGCCCAGTTGGCCACCGTATCAAATCCCAGCATATTGGCATAGGCCCATAATCCGAACAGGTGAGAGCCCACCCGGGCAAGTTCGAGATAAATGCTTCTTACAAAATGGGCTCTTTCCGGGATTTCTATACCGGCTAATTTTTCAACTGCCATGGCATACATCAACTCCATATGGTCCGGTTCCACAACATTGATCCTGCATACCAGCGGGAAATTCTGTATCCATGTCCGTTGTTCCATCAGCTTTTCAAAGCCTCTATGAAGAAATCCGGGGTTGGCAGTCGCCTTAACAATTCTATCCCCATCAACATTCAGAGTGATGCTGAAATTACCCACCATGCCAAGGTGCTGAGGGCCAAAATATAGTTCAAGTTCTCTCATTTTTCTCCTTTTTTGTTTTCAACAAAAGGAACCTGGTCAAAAACGTCTTTTACATATTTACGCGTATCGAAATCCTTCCTGAAAGGAGGTATGTCATAGTCCCTTTCAAGTAATAGTGGCGTTAACCGGGGATGACCCTTAAAGTGTATGCCGAAAAGTTCGTGCAATTCACGTTCGTAGGGTTCGGCATTTTCAAAAATGCTTATTACTGTATGCATTTCCGCCTTACCCCGGTCTATTTTCGCTTTAACCAGTATATTCACCTTTGCCATCTCGCTATCTTCACTATATGAAGTCAGGATATAAACAAGTTCCAGTTTATTTTCTTTGATCCAGTCCACACAGGATATAAGTGCCAGGTGATCATATCCACTGCTTTTCAATGAAATTAATAATGCGGAAACCGAATCTTTTTTGCATACAATGGTCAGCCTCTGCTCATCAGAGATTTCTGCCCTGATATCATCAAAGGATGATAAAATATTTTCTCTAAGAGATTCAACTGTTTGATACATTTTCTGTTTTTTCTTTTACTGAATACAGGGGTGGCCATTCTAGTTCACCCAGTACTTTTTCCTGGTTTGCCCTGTAGTATTGATAGTTCTCTCTGTATTTCTTATAACCGTCTGCCATTCCTTTATCAATTAATGTCCACAGGTGTGTTACAGCAACAAAGACAGCTTCGGGTCGTGGCATACATCCTGCAATCCAGCCATCCACCGGTATGTACTTATCAAGATGTTTAATGGTATTATATGAATCCCAGTACATACCTCCGTTGATGGGGCACGATCCAAATCCCACTGTATATTTGGGTTCGGGCATCTGCTCATAGGAGCGGATTATGGGCCGCAGCGTTTTCACCGAAACATAGCCTGTTATTAAAAATAAATTGGACTGCCTTGGTGTGGACACGGGCATTACGCCAAATCTTTCTGCATCCCACCTGGTGGTAATGGTTGGTGGTATCTCAATAATTCCACAACCTGTACAAAAATAAAGCGCATGAAGCGAATATTTCTGTCCCATATTACCCGGCGATTTAAGCCATTTTCCAAGTTGATTTCTGTCCATATGCAATCTGTTTTATTATTCTAACTCGTCACCAATACAATAATCAATCCTACAAATGCCAGTAAAGTCGGCCACTTCCACAAATATTTTATTGCCTGCTCAATCCTGAAACGAGGGGTCACAGCATTTACAAAAAGGAAAATGATAAATACTATGAGCATCTTCAGAAAGAAGTATCCAGGATTATTGGATCCCCCTAAAAACAGGTTAGTGAAAAGAGACAGTCCTATGAATACATTAAAAGCATGTTGTATGTTTATAAGCGCTAAAAATTTCCCTCCAAACTCGGCCATGGGTCCTGATGAAATTTCCTGGGGTGCCTGGATCATTTCAAAAGGCCTTAAACCCAGCAGTGCGGGAAAAATCAAAATGTAAGCAATCCCTGATAACACCAGTGGCAGGTGCTGAAACGACCACCCTGTTTGCAGTTGTTGATTTACTATCTCAACAATTGAGATAGTGTCATAATGAGTCATCACAGCCAGAAGAATCAGCAATAATGGGAGCTCATAACCGAGAGCCAGAAGAAAATTTCTTGATATCCCTATACTTGCATTGGGATTGGCAGCTTCCCCGGCACTCAATGCCAATCCCAGAGGGGCAATAAGCATGAGATAGAGTATAACGAGCAATCCGCCCGAATCACTTAAGGGACATATCTTCCCCATAGGGAGAAATAGCAATACAACAACAGAACCCGTCAGGGAGAAGATAATTCCAAAATTGAATATTAAACCATGACTCATACTGGTCTGGTTAAACAGTTTAATGATATCAATTAATGGTTGTGTGATAGGTGGTCCGTAGCGCCAGTGTATTCTTGCCATTATTTTTCTCGATAAGCCGAGTAAAAATATACCAATGATAAAAGCCAATAATATTATTAAAATGCTCTCGAGTATAATATTCATTACCATAACTGCCAGTTTATTTGAACAAAGATTAACAATGCCAGGAAGAGAATTATATACATCACATAGTATCCGACATCACCTGTATAGATACGCCTGAGACCATTACCCAAATCTTTAACGCCCTGTGCCAGTTTCATATAAAAATCATCGATAAAATCTTTCAGATATGGTGCAGCCATCCGGTAAAAAGGATTATAAAAATTAACAGAATATTGATATTTATCTTTAGGAATAGCTGCTCCAGCTGCATAAGTGTCATATTGATTTACGGCAAATGTTTTACGTTTTTGTCGTGTAAGAACCCAGATAAGCAAACCAACTGCAAATATTGCCATAAAAATGTTTATAGTGTTCAAAGCCCCGGTTTCTGAAGCTATTCCCCAGATTGAAACATTGAGAGATTCAAGCCCGAATGAGGTCACTATGTTATTAATAACTTTTAAAGGAATACCCGGAAGAACACCAAAGAAGATAATTGTAAATGATAACAGTATAATCGGTAACTGCATATTAAAGGGAGATCTTTTTATTTCATTATATTTCTCAGGAAGCTGGCCAAGAAACATATTGTGAAGGAATTTGTAAACAGATAATATTGTACCCCAGGTACCGACCAAAGCAGCAAACGCCAAAAAGGGAGAACCTTCGATAATCAGTGTTTTGTAAATTAACCATTTGGAAACAAATCCATTGGTTAACGGTACTCCTATCAGCCCGCAAATACCTACTAATCCACCAAGAAATGCAACAGGCATTTTTTTGATTAATCCTCCAAGAGAGTTTAAGTCTCTTTCACCACGTGTCCTGTATTCAACAGCAGCTACACTCATAAAAAGAAGGACGATGTAAATAGCATGATTCAGTGTATGGAATATTCCCCCTGCCATTCCCAGGCTTGTTCCGAATGCAATGCCCAGAATCATGTAGCCACCCTGTCCTATACCATGCCAGGCTAAAAGTTTCTTTGCATCATTCTGAAGCATCGCTATAAA
The DNA here is from genome assembly GCA_041686075.1 of Bacteroidales bacterium. Lineage (GTDB taxonomy): Bacteria > Bacteroidota > Bacteroidia > Bacteroidales > VadinHA17 > UBA9300. The sequence goes on from JAWLEO010000010.1 coordinate 69,332, forward strand.
AGTCGGTATTACGATGGTAATAGCACCTAACCATGCAAGTACGTAATTGAAAGTCTCCAGCCCATTCCCGGCCTGGAAAATACTGGTGAATCCCACTATTACATACAGGATCAGGAGAAAGCCGTAAACTCCCATCCGGGTGAGCATGCCTGAAAGTACAGCGGTGAAGGGAGACGGCGCCTCGGTATATGCATCGGGCAACCATGTATGTAAAGGCATTACCGCATTTTTAATACCAAAAGTAATGCTGAATATTATTAACAGGAATAACTGGTATCCGGTAGAAGCAGAAGCCACCAGGGGAGCTATCTCAGATATTGTAAAAGTACCATAGTTGGAATAAAGTGATAAAATGCCGATTAACATAGACATGGAGCCTATCAGAGACATTATGATATATTTTCTGCCTGCTGCCAGGCTTGCCCCCCTGTTATAACATATCAACAGGAATGTAGACCAGCTCATAATCTCCCAGAATATATAGAACGAGACAAAATCACCGGAAAAAACAATACCCAACATTCCGGCATTTATCAGCTGCATCAGGAAATGAAAAAGATCTGTTCTTTCTTTTCCCTTAATATAACTTAAGGAGAATATAACGGAAAGAGCTGTAAAAGCAGATATAGCTATAGCAAAAAACCATGCAAGTGAGTTGGTCCTTAAAATAAAGGGAACATTCAGGAAGCCTATATAAAAGGTTTCTTTAAATGAGGTATTATAGAGAAAAGCCACCATCCCCGTTAAAGTCAGTGTGATGAAAACTGCAAAAACATCCCTTACTTTTTTCGATAGTTTCCCTAAAAAGTAGGTAACGAATGCACCCCCAAAAGCTGTTGCCAGTAAAATTTCCAAGGTCATGGTATAATATTTTTTATATAGTCAGCTCTGTTCAATAATTCTGTAGCAGATGAATCCAGTAAATCTGTTATCAGTTTTGGATATATTCCTATAACCACTATTAATCCCGCAAAAATGAATATTGGTAACAGGATACTTAATGGAGCTATCTCTCGTTTTTGTTCTGTTTTGCTCTCTTCTCCTTTGAAATAAATGGCTTGTACCACCCTGAAAAAATAGGCCCCCTCTATTACAGTTGCCAGGAGGATAAGAATAATCATTACCATGAAAAATATATCCTGTTCCAATAAGGCTGCTTTGACGATCATAAATTTACCCGGGAATCCTATGAAGGGAGGTAATCCCACAAGGGAAAATGCACCAATTGTAAACGCCAGCGAGGTGAAAGGCATTTTCCTGCCCATCCCTTCAAAGGAGGAAATATTCATCGAACCGGTACGGTATATCATGTACCCTGCTGACAGGAACAGCAGTGCTTTTCCCATCGTATGACTTACTAATTGAAATAAGCCACCTGTTATTCCATAAGACGATGCGATAGACAATGCAAATACAATGAGACCTATCTGGCCTATGCTGGAATATGCAAGCATCCTCTTAATGTTTTCCTGGTTGAAGGCACATAATTCACCAATCAATAATGTTATCACTCCGAGGATAAGGAGGAAGGTCAGTATACTCGTAACGCCGAACAAAGTAAAGACAACCCTTATCACCGCATAAAGCCCCACTTCGATGGCTATCCCTGAAAGGATAGCGCTTATTGATGACGGTGCTGAGGAATGAGCATCAGGCAGCCATGCATTCAGCGGGAAAATTGCAGCTTCCACACCGAAGCCGGTGATTAATAAAGCCAGGGGAACGAATACGGATATGGAGCTGACCGAATGGATATTGCTTGCAATATCGGCCATGTTAAGTGTTCCGAACTGCCCGTAAAGCAGTCCTATACCGATAAGTATCAGGCTTGATCCGAGAGCACCCTGGATAAGATATTTTACTGCAGCCTCGATACCGGCCTTATCTCCAAAATAAGCCACCAGGGAGTAAGATGCAATACAAAGAATCTCGTAAAAGACAAAAAGGTTGAACAGGTCACCGGTAAGTACCACTCCGGTGGCCCCGGTAAGAAGCAGAAGGTATAGTATATGGTATTTCTCCTGGTTTTTCTCTTTTATGTAATCAAAGGCATAAATCGAAACGAGTAAGCCTACCAGGGCAATGAGGGCTGCAAATAATACTCCTACCGGACCTGCAACTATATTAATGCCGAATGGTGGCGGGAAATTACCAATTGACACATTTATTGGCTGTTGCAAGACCTGTGGAAAGAGTCTTAAGGCAACGACAAGATTAAACAGAAGACCGGCAAAGGGGATGAATTTTACGATCTTTTTCGAAATGAATCCGAAAAATGGTATTATAAAAGCAAGGCCTAAGGGTATTACAATTAAAAGTATGGGGTTTACCATTTTTGTTCTTTTATTTTACGTAAATTAAGAGTACCATAATGTTTATATAACTTGATAGCCAGAGTAAGCGCTAATGCCAGTATGGCTACTCCAATCACAATTGCAGTCAGTACGAGGGCCTGGGGCAGTGGATCAACCATCTTATCAGGATCCAGGCCCGGTTTCGAGAATATAGGAGCTGTCCCTTCCCTGATATAACCAAGGCTTATAAGGAAGAGATAAATGCCTGTGTCAAGAATACTTAATCCTATGATTATCTTAATCAGGTTCTTCTTGACGAGCACAATATATAAGCCTATAAGAATGAGGCTGAAAGCTCCAATGTAAAAGATATTTTCATTTATAAAATTCATTGGCTTTTTTCTATTAAATCGTCAATAATACCTGCTAATTCTGATCCTACTTTCAAGCCTATGGCAAGGTAGATAATGGGGATGATGCCAGCGCTAAACAGCATGCCGGGTTCACCCTTGGGCATAAAATTGAAAAGGAAATCCTTTCCTACCGTAAGCCCTATTATTCCTATCACGACAAATGTCAATCCTGCCAGGCCTTCTACTGTCTTGCTTACGTTTTCCGTTATTCTCTTACCCCTGCAACCAAGGTAAACAAGAAGGAAGGCAGAGGCAATAATGGCACCTCCCTGGAATCCTCCCCCGGGCGTAAGATGACCATGAAGGAAGATGTAAATTCCCACAAGAAGTATAATGGGGAATAAAAAACGGCAGCCGGTATTTACTATCAGGCTTGCCGGCTCCGTTTTTATTTCTGTTTCTTTCCTCCTGTACAGGCCAAAAAGGGCTCCCAGCCCAATGGCAGCAGTGAAAAGTACTGTTATTTCCCCCAGTGTATCAAATGCCCTGTAACCGACCACCACCGAAGTAACAATGTTTACAGCACCTGTCGACTCCACTCCTTCCTCAATAAAGTGTTGTCCCAGCTTTGTTTTGGGTATGCCAAAAGGTATTTCTTTCAAGGTAAGGGTAAGACCTGTGGCAACTATTAACAATAAGAGTATTCCAATTATTTTTCTCATTCTTCATATCGTTTTGTTCTTCTGACGGCTATAACAAATATGCCTGTAATCAGTGCAGCACCTATAGCTGCCTCTGTCATGGCTACATCGGGTGCCTGAAGAAAATAAAACAAAAGAGCCGCAATTAAGCTTACTATGCATGAAGCAATCACTGCATTTAATAAATCCTTAAATATCAATGCTGCAATTGCTGATGCAATCATTAATATTACCAGTATGATTATGATTATTTCCATATTTACTTTTGATACTCTTTAAATTCTTCCGTTTTATCTACAACGCTTTTGTCACTAAGTGCAACGTCGGTTTTCCTGGAGGCCCTGCCCAGGGCATGGCTTGAAACCGGGTTGGAAATAAGAATGAAGAGGGCTATGATCAATGCCTTCCAGAACCATTCAGGTTGCATTATACCCACTCCAATAATTGTCAGGAAGCTTCCCAATGTGGTGCATTTAGTACCTGCCTGCACCCTGTTGTAAACATCGGGCATTCTGAATACACCGAGGCTGCCCACGAAAAGAAAGGCAACTCCAATACCTGTTACTATAATTCCGAATATTTCCATGGTTATATTCCTTTCTCCAGATATCTGGCAATAGCTATTAGTCCTACAAAAGATATTATTGAATATATCAGGGCAACATCCAGGTAAATGTACCTGTCAAAAATAAAACCCAATAGTACCAGCAGAGCAACAGAAACAGTGGTGGCTGTATCCATTGCTATTGCTCTGTCAGCTGCTGTGGGTCCTTTTACCATTCGAATGATGCAGAGAATAATACCTGCAATTATTATAGCGGTGAAAATCAATTCTGTCATAATACAGACTTTTATTTTACAACTTACTCTATCGCTTTATTCATATATTCAAATAATACGATATATAATGAAAAAAAATATCACTTCTTTAAGTCATGCACTAATTCTTTAACCCAATGATCCAGCACTTTATAACATACGTTGGTACCTTCCCTCCTGCTTTCAATAATTCCCACGTTCCTGAGAACTTTGAGGTGCTGGGAGATAGTGGATTGTGGAAGTCCCAGGTTTTGTTGAATCTCTGTAACATTACATTCATTTTTTATCAGTCCTTTCACAATCCTCAGTCGCATTGGATGACCCAGCGCCCTCATGCATTCTGCCAGTTGTTCATAATCCCTCTCCATAATTACCCTCCTGCTCTACATCTTTCTATTTGTTCCTCAGTTTCACAATTGCCAGTTGAGCTGCATTTGTCAGCTGGTAAGCAATTGGTGATGCCATTGTAACTCCTCCAGGTCCTCCTCCAATGACTACTATTTTAGATTTCATTATGTTTTACTTATATAATTAACTAAATATGATATTCAGATATTTTTCGAACCTTTCTCCGATAATCCTGGTGGCTTCCTCTGTACTTTCTGTTTTTACATTGATCCAGTGAACTAAAAGCCTGTCATCTTCAATGTCTAATGTAAATGTACCCGGCGTAAGGGTAATTGAATTGGCCAGGATCATTTTTGCCAGATCCTGCTTTAATCCCGTTTTGATTATTATTATTCCCGGCTTAATGGGCATTTTAGGATGTAAAACCCGGTAAGCAACATCAAGGTTCGCTATTATTATTTCCTTGAACAGGATGACGATATAAAGACAGGAATAAACGAACTTTTTTATGGTGAAACGCGGGAATCCAATGATTTTAAAACTGGTGTATAAAGACAGTGAAAGTATAAGACTCACAACGATCCCTGTCAATAGCTCCTGTTTTTGCACACTTCGGGTTAGCGCCATCCATATAAGCAGAAGAATAATAAAGAGATAAATAAAATCGACTACGGAAAAACTCTTATTTTGTTTTTTCCCTTCCATCAAATTGAATTTTTGAAGTATTATTAAAGAACCTTAATAATTTAGTGTTATTCTTTTAACAAAGTTATATGGATTATTACTGAAATTTCAAAATAATTTCTGTTTTTTTTTTACAGAATATGTTTTTAAACTTATCCTAAGGCCACATCAAGTACCATCATTGTGGAGAAGCCTATCATAGCTCCGATAGTTGATAAATCAGTATTATATTCCCTTTGCGACTCAGGTATAAGTTCTTCTATTACAACAAAAATCATGGCACCTGCGGCAAAAGCGAGTGCATAGGGGAGCAGGGCCCTCATTGTTACAACCATGTAAGCTCCTATCACTCCGGCTATGGGTTCCACAATACCGGATAATTGTCCGTACCAGAATCCTTTGAGCCTGGTGAAGCCCTCGCGTCTTAAAGGTATTGATACGGCAGCACCCTCGGGAAAATTCTGCAGGCCTATACCAAAAGCCAGTGCAAGAGCCCCGTACAGTCCCTGTACGTCAGATGAACCTGCAAGTGCACCAAAGGCTACACCCACAGCCAATCCCTCCGGTATGTTATGAAGTGTTATGGCCAGGATGAGCAAAACACTTCTCTGCCACGATGTTTTAATTCCTTCCGCCTTGCTCCTCGGTAAGCCCATGTGAAGGTGTGGTAGTATTTTATCTACAAGCAAGAGGAAGGCACCACCGGCCAGGAAGCCTACTGTGGCAGGAATCCACGCTATGTCTCCCTTTTCCACCGTCATTTCAATGGCAGGCTTTAACAATGACCAGAAACTTGCGGCTATCATCACCCCCGCCGCAAAACCAAGCATGGCATTTAAGAGCCTTTTCCTAATAGTGGCGAAAAAGAAGACCATTGAGGAGCCCAGGGCAGTGACGAAATACGTAAAAAGCGTTGCCAGCAGGGCCAGCAGTATAGGATCATATTCGAGTAGAAATTCCATTTTAAAAAATTATTAGTCGGTAATGAGTATTTAAAGATATTTCATTCCCTCCATTATTCATATATATAATAGTAAATTTTGTACGCTGGCAGGAATTAATCCCAGATCTGTGAGGCTGCTTTGAAAATCCCATCGATGATCAGTGTCTCAGGACGACACTTATTAGAAAGCCCCTTTGGCGAAGACTGTAAGCAGCAAGGTAAAAGACCAAATCAACCATGGATTAATTTGCATCTTATCAATATTTTGGATATATTGAGAATGAAAATGAACCGTAAGACCAGACTAAATTTTATCCGATAAATTTCGGTGTTATGTATTAGGGAAGGGATTCCCTTCCATGTAAAGTGTAATGTGATAATAATCAGTTATTTATCATGTTGATGTATAACCCTGCATTAAACCTGCACTCATGAAAACTCTTAAATTTTACTCGCATATCTTATTTATTTCAATTGCTACCTTTTTCATTGCCTCAAATGCACTTTCAGGACAAGAGTCGGCCAAGCCGGCCGGGAATAACAACTATAAGGATGTTGACAGGCTTTTTAAGAATGCAAAAAGCAAACAGGAGGGGGAATGGTTGTTCTACACCCGTGAAAACACGAGCCTGCCGTACTATGAAATTATTGAGGTAATTGCTGATTATTACGATAATATCTGGTTAAGCACCAGAGGCGGAGGCCTGGTGAAATATGACGGTGCTGTCTGGACAGTTTATGATGAAGACACCACCTCCTGGGCATGCGACTATAAAGTCACTGCCATGGAAGTTGACAATTACGGTAAGCTCTGGGTAGCCACCATTGATGGAAGCCTTTCAAAATTCGATGGTATTAATGAAGAGGTGCTTATTCCACCCAATTCAGAGCTAATCGATGGATATATTGGTGAAATCGCTTTCGACATTAATAACGATATTTGGTTCAGTACTTTACTTTACCTGGATGATGAAGAGTATAGCTGGTTTGGTTGCGAGGAATCAAAACTTGTGAAGGTTGAAGGCTTGGCTGTCTCGGATGACCCTGTATGGACATTTTATGATAATAATGATCTTCCCGGCTACTATATCTCTGAAATGGATTTTGACAATGCAGGTACTCTATGGTTAACATACTCAAAAGGTGTTCTGGTTAAATTCGACGGGAATACATTTACCGAGTATAATATATTTGGTCCTGGCTCTGCTGGCGGCTGGCTCAGTTTTACGATCGATCAGGATAATATTATCTGGATAGGTAATATAGGAGGTACGCTTGTTAAATTCGATGGCACCAATGCCCAGGTTATTGAACCGGGCTTCCCCGATACCGGCCAGCCACGATTTGACTATCATCAGTTTAAATCATTTGCAGTTGATGAAAACAATAACCTGTGGTTAGGAACCGATGTTGGATTGATAAAATACAACGGCAGTAGCTGGTCTTACTATGAACTGGAAACTGAAATATCATCAATAACTATTTCAAGTGATGGCCGTGTGTGGGCCGGAGGTCTGAATGGCCTGTATGTCTACAAGAGCAGTGATGACCCTGAATTGTATGGCAGCCCGGAATATAGCATAAGGTATTACGGACCCTTCAACACCGGCATACCGGATGATTATATCTCGGCAATAAAAACAGACAGCACAGGGAATACCTGGATAGGCACCTTTGATAATGGCCTGGTCAAATTCGATGGGGTGTCCTGGACTGTATTCCAGGCTGCAGACACCGATCTCCCGGACGACCAGGTAAGTGCTCTTACAAGTGATGAAGATAATAATATATGGATCGGGACCCGGCAGGGGCTGGCAAAGCTATCGGCTCTCAGCCTCGAGGGTCAGTCGTGGCATATCTACAATACCGGTAATTGCGAATTGCCGGCAAATTCCATCCATTGTTTACACTATTATAACGGCATTCTCTGGATTGGTACTTCCCTGGGTCTGACAAGATTTGACGGGGAGAACTGGGTAAGCTATAATACCGGTAATTCAAATCTCCCGGATAATGATATCAGGTCTATAAAAACAGATATCGATGGTAACATCTGGATCGGCACCTATGGCGGTGGCCTCTGCAAAATAACCTACCTTTCATTAAATGAACCGGACTGGGAGATATTCAATACCGCTAATTCAGCTTTGCCAGACGATATGATTTTTGCGCTTGAAGAAGACAGCATCGGTAATATCTGGATAGGGACGGCTTTTAACGGCCTGGTTAAATATGATGGTTCAGATTTTACTATCTATGATACCGACAATTCTGAGCTTCCCGATAATCATATTCAATCCCTCAAAATGTATGACGAAAACAACATGTGGATAGGGATGCTTTATGGAGGTGTGTCAGTATTTGACGGGACGCAATGGACTAATCATGGAACAGTCCTGGAAGGGGCAGTATACACTATTGATGTGGACCGCTACGGTAATAAGTGGATAGGTTTTGCCGGTGGCGGGGTGGCCGTATATAACGAAGCAGGCATTGCAAGCAGGAATGACCTCTGCCTCTCGGGACACCTCTTCCTCGACGGCGGCGATACCCCCGTTGATGAAAGCATAGTTGAACTTTATCCCCTGGGAAGCACAGAATACTCAGAGCAACTTATCCTTTCCGGCACCAATGCCTATGCATTTACAGGGCAGGAATACGGACAGTACACCGTAAAGGTTATACCCGATACATTGAGCTACCCTGAAACACTGCCCACATGGCTGGGATATAAACTCACCCGTGCCGATGCATCTTATATTTCCCTGAATAAGAATATCTCCAACGGGGATATAACCGTAATACAGCGTCCTGACATGGGCAGCGGTACGGGAACAGTGACGGGTTCATTGACTGAAATCAGCAATATTAAAGGCACTGTAATTGTATTGAGCAGTGGTGAAATTAAAGGAACACCGCTGGGAGATTGCTATGTCTATCTGCTTGATCCCCAGGATCAGGCCGTGAAAGCCTTTGATATCACCTCGGCAGATGGTAAATTTACTTTCAGCAAGCTGGAGGCCGGGGAGTATGTATTTTTTGCAGACTACAAAGGACTGCACATGAATCTCTCCAATCCTGTCCTGGAAATAGAAAGTAACAATGACACCCTCGGTATTGCCGCTGTGGCAGGTGTTGAAGATATTGTAATACAGGCGGAGGTGATCAGTGATGTCGAGACTATCCTTGAAAATAATCTTAAGGTTTACCCGGTTCCGGTGAATAATTATCTTACTGTAAGCTATGACGGTGATAAACCTTATAACAACATTGAAAACATAAGAATAATAGGTCTTAATGGTAATATACTCTATGAAAACAACACCCCCTTATTCAAGGGTTCGGATATTGAAATAGACCTTGGTCATTTTGCCCCGGGAATTTACCTTCTGAGGATACAGGGCAAAGATGCCTGCCGGTATATTAAGATCATTAAAAAATAAGCAGAGGCCCACTGACTAATTTCTTACTTTTGGTTCCTTCTGGAATGAAAAAATCGTTTATCTCATCGTAGATTTACAAATTCTTTTATATTTACGACGGATTGGTTAAAATGGACTTTATAGTCCTTTTATTTAATTAAACAGTTTTTAAAATTGCCATAACCATAATTTAAACAAACAGGAATGACGAAAACGATTATAAGGGTCATACTCTTCGTAGTTGTTATATTGGCATTTATCCGTTGGTTCAATGGAAGGGAAGAATTTTACAACCTGAAATTGGAAAAGCTGAAGCAGGAATATTCCATTGACCCTGTTTCTTCTATCGACCACAGCAAATTGAGATCACTGCAGAGAGAATTCTCCTCTCCCCAGGAAGTTACTGAAACATGCAACAGTTGTCATACTGAAAGGCACAAAGAGATAATGGAATCCACACACTGGAACTGGGAACGTGTTGCATATGTTGAAGGCAGGGGCGTGCTTGCTGCGGGCAAAAAAAATGTACTTAACAACTATTGCCTTGGCGCCCAGTCCAATGAGATGGCCTGCGCAGCCTGCCATATAGGTTTTGGCATGGACGATAACCAGTTTGATTTTGAGAATGCAAGAAATGTCGATTGTATGGTTTGCCATGACAACAGCGAAGAATATATGAAGGGTTCTGCCATGGCCGGTTATCCCGACAGGGAGGTCAATCTTACCAGAGTGGCCCAGAGTGTCGGCAATCCGCAGCGCATTAACTGTGGCAGTTGTCATTTTTACAGTGGCGGAGGTAATAATGTCAAACACGGTGACCTGGAGGAAGCCCAGCTTTCCTGCGATCGTAATCTGGATATCCACATGGCATCCAATGGAATGGATATGTCCTGTGTAGCCTGCCATACAGCAGAAAATCACCAGATAAAGGGAAAGCTTTATTCCGTTTCCTCGGCCAACTTTAACAGGGCAACCTGCGAAGATTGCCATACCACCACTCCCCATTTCGACGAATTGCTTAACCGGCATGACGCCAGGGTGTCATGCCAGGCCTGCCATATCCCAACCTATGCCAAAGAAAATCCTACCAAAATGTTATGGATATGGTCGGACGCAGGTAAACTGCGCAACGGTCAACCCTATAGTGAATTCAATAATGACAGCACCATTGAGTATCAATCGAAAAAAGGAACATTCCATTGGGCTAAAAATGTTGAGCCCGATTACCTGTGGTTCAACGGAACCGCCGACCACTACCTTCTGGGCGACACAATCCAGGAGGTACCCGTAGAAATGAACACCCTTTTCGGATCTTACGATGACAGGGATTCGAAGATTATTCCCGTGAAGATCAATACGGGTGACCAGATTTATGACAAGAAATACAACATACTTATTCAGCCAAAATTGTTTTCGGAAACAAGGGGAGACAGTGCCTACTGGCAAGATTTTAACTGGCATACTGCTGCTGCAGCCGGCATGAACAGGGTGGGACTTCCATTCAGTGGTGAGTATGGCTTTGTGGAAACAATCATGTATTGGCCCATCAATCATATGGTAGCACCTGTAGAAGAGACAGTGGGATGCGAGGAATGCCATACCCGCGAGGGAGGACGCCTGGAAAAACTCACCGGATTTTACCTGCCGGGTCGTGACAAAATCAAAATGCTGGATACCTTCGGCACCTTCCTGTTCTTTCTTGCACTGGGTGGTGTTATCATTCATGCCACACTGCGGATACGTGCAGGCAAAAAAGAAAAAACCGGTCTGAAACAGCCATAATACTGAACAAAGAGCAAACCATGAAAAAAGTATATGTTTACAAGGGATTTGAACGCTTCTGGCACTGGACACAGGCCGGGCTTATCCTCTTCCTGGCATTTACAGGATTTGAGGTCCATGGTTCTTACCATATACTCGGATTTGAACATGCAGCCAGGTTTCACCGGGTAGCCTCCTGGTTATTTATCGGCTTGATCATCTTTGCCATCTTCTGGCATCTGGTTACCGGAGAATGGAGACAATATATTCCCACAACAAAGAAACTGGCCGCCCAGATCAGGTTTTATCTTGTCGGCATGTTCCGTGGCGAAGCCCATCCTACGAAAAAGACAGGACTTCAAAAACTTAATCCCCTGCAGCGCATTACCTACCTGGGTTTCAAACTGGTACTTGTCCCGCTAACAGTGATATCAGGTATTATATATATGTTTCACAAATGGATCGATAAGAACAACACCGTGGTGGTTAGCAATATAAGCCTTGATACGGTGGCCTTCTGGCACACCCTGGGGGCTTTTCTCCTGATGGTCTTCCTGGTGGTCCACGTTTACATGACTACCACCGGGCGCACCCCGACCTCCAATATCGAGGCTATGATCACAGGCTATGACCTTGAAGAAGAAGATGAAGAAGAGAATACACAAGGAGATGAGGCAAGAGCGGTATGAAGACGATAATAATATATAAGCATCATTCAATATGCAAGCAAAACCCTACATGAATCCCTACCTGGCCGGCTTCCTGCTTGGCCTGGTTTTACTGGCTACCATCTATATTACGGGAAGGGGCCTCGGTGCCAGCGGTGCCTTTAAAAACACTATCATCGCCACGGTGGAAGCCGTTGCCCCCCAACATGCAGAAAATACGCCCTATTATGAGATTTTTGAAAGCAACAACCCGGAAGGTCCCTGGAAAAGCTTCCTGGTTTTCGAAATAGTGGGTGTTATTATAGGAGCCTTCTTTTCTGGCGTGATAGGCCGGCGAATAGGCCTAAAACTGGAAAAAGGACCCAGGGCCACCAATACCCTCCGGGTGATGGGTGCAATCATCGGAGGAGCCCTGTTCGGCTTCGGTTCGCAGCTGGGCAGGGGCTGTACCAGCGGCGCCGCCCTCAGCGGAATGGCAGTTCTGTCTCTCGGCGGCATCCTTACCATGATGGCCATATTCGGTGCCGGATACGCATTGGCCTGGTTTTTCAGAAAACTCTGGTTAAAATAGATATGCTATGGGACCAATAGTACCTTACCTCCTCAGCGAAGAATTTGGCCTGGTAATAGCCCTGGCCATCGGGATAGCATTCGGATTTATCCTAGAACAGGCGGGATTCTCCTCGGCAAGAAAACTGGTCGGGGTCTTTTATGGCTACGATTTTACTGTTCTCCGCGTATTCTTTACCGCGGGCATAACGGCCATGGCAGGTGTATTACTCTTTGGCCATTACGGCCTACTCGACACCAACGTCATCTATATAAATCCGACATTCCTGAATTCAGCCCTTATTGGCGGAGCCATCATGGGAGCCGGATTTATAATCGGGGGCTTCTGCCCCGGGACCAGCGTCTGCGCCCTTGCCATAGGGAAGCTTGATGCCCTGGCCTTCGTGGGTGGTATCTTCCTGGGTGCCTTCGCCTTTATTGAATCCTACCCCCTACTGGAAGAATTATACATGGCCAATGATCTTGGACAGGTAAAGATCTCGGAATTTTTAGGGATGAGCGATGTCCTTTTTGGTACCATACTCGCCGTAATTGCTGTGGCAGCATTTGCAGTAACCTGGATAATCGAAAACAGGGTTAATAAAAGAAAACAGGAAATAGAACCAAATACCGGGAAAAGATATGCATGGGCTGTAGCAGCCCTCTTCTTTGTACTGGCCGTCGTTGCCTTCCTTCCAGGTAAAAAAGATATAATCAATATGCGCATCCGCCAGGCAGAAAGGCAACAAACATGTGTCTTCAAAGAAGTTAGTGCCGATAAGCTGGCCAACGAAATAGTTAATAATTTTTATGCACTTAACATCATAGATGTAAGAAGCCCGGAAGAATACGAGGCCTGGCACCTGCCTATGGCTATTAATATCCCCTTTGACGAACTCCTTCAACGGCATAATATCCCTATCTTCAACCAGAAGATACGCACCAACATACTATATGCCGACAGTGACACACTGGTAAGAATGGCCTGCCTTAAAGCCAGGTATGCAGGAAATTCTGAAAATATTATCCTCCGCGAATCCGCACAGGAATTCAGGGAAATGTTTTTTGATGCTGAGGAGCCACCTCCCGGATCAGACAAAAACCTTCATATTATTTACAATTTCAGAGTAGATGCTGCCCGTAAAATGACTGAAATGCAGGAAGCTATGAAAAAACGGATGGCACCGGTAGAAAGAAAAGTGGTTACCATCCGCGGAGGATGTTGATATCTGCCCAGGCGGCTCTGCTTTAAATCTAATTGAATAAACATTTTATGAAAACTAAATCAGCAATCTTAAGTAAATCGGCAATCTTAGTTATCAGTGCAAGTATCCTGGGCTGCGGGAATGTGCAGGATTCTAAACTCAGCCAGGATTATTTATTTTCATCCTTCTTTTCAGTAACTGGGCATTGATAGCTACAATAACTGTACTCACGCTCATTAATATCGCACCCAGGGCCGGGCTGATTATTATGCCGGCAGAATAGAGGACACCTGCCGCCAGTGGAATAGCCACTATGTTATAACCTGTTGCCCAGGCAAAGTTCTGTATCATTTTTCTATAAGTCGCCTTGCCAAATATTACCAGTGATGCAATGTCTTTTGGATTACTGTGCACTAAAATAATGTCGGCCGTTTCGGCTGCGATATCTGTTCCTGAGCCCACAGCTATACCAACGTCCGCTGCAGCTAAGGCCGGTGCGTCATTGATGCCGTCACCCGTCATGGCTACAAACTCACCCTTCTCTTGAAATTCCTTTATTTTTTCAAGCTTCTGGTCTGGAAGTATCCCGGCATAATAAGCATCCAAACCTAACTCATCACTTACGCTTCTGGCCACTTTTTCATTATCCCCGGTTATCATGTACACTTTCTGGCCGTTAGCCTTCAATGCTTTAACTGCTTCATATGATTCCTCGCGTATTTCATCTGCCATGGCAATGAAACCCGCCAGCTTATCGTCTGTCATTACAAAAACAACAGTCTCCTGATCATTTTTATATACCCTGTCAGGTATTTTTATATCCTTCTCTTTCAGGTATTCCGGGCTTACCACCCTCACCTTCTTATTCTCAACATCCGCTTCTATACCTTTTCCTGTTATAGCATTGAAATTTTTTGCCTCCGGCAGGTCTATCTTTTCCTCTTCTATTTTATCCATTATACCTATCGCCAGGGGATGCTCTGATTTTGCTTCAACAGCACCTGCCAGGCGTAATATTTGTTTATCCTCAGTGTTCTTATCCAGGGATTCATAGCGGCTTACCCCGAAATTACCCTTTGTGAGGGTTCCTGTTTTATCAAAGACCAGCAATGATATCTTACGTGAGTTTTCAAAGGCTGTACGGTTGCGGATCAGTAACCCACGCCGGGCGGAAACGGATGTGGATATGGCCACAACCAGCGGGACTGCGAGTCCCAAAGCGTGGGGACAGGTAATGACCATCACTGTGGCCATCCGTTCCAGTGCAAATACAAAGGTTTCTCCCAGTATCAACCATGCCGCCAGTGTACCAAATCCAACGGTCAGTGCAATAATGGTCAGCCAGAAGGCTATGCGGTCTGCAAGGTTTTGTGTCTTTGATTTTTTACCCTGGGCATCGCGTACCATGTTTATTACCTTACTCAGGTAGGCATCCTCACCTACCTGCTTTACAACAACGGTTAACGAACCATTTCCGTTTATTGTACCGCCTATCACTTTGTCATCCTTTGATTTGCTTACCGGCTTTGATTCACCGGTTACCATAGACTCGTTCACCTGGCTCTCACCATCAACAATTTCACCGTCCACAGGGATCTTCTCCCCGGGACGCACCAGCACCCTGTTATCTTCTTCCAGCTGATCGACCTTGACATCTTTTGTGCCGCCATTTTCCAGTAAGTGGGCCTCTGAAGGCATCATTTCCACCAGTTTTTGCAACGACTGGGAAGCACCCAGTATCGATTTCATCTCAATCCAGTGGCCCAGCAACATGATGTCGATCAAGGTTACAAGCTCCCAGAAAAAAGTACTCCCTTTCACACCAAAGGTGGTGGCTGAACTGTAGCCCCAGGCAACGGTAACGGCAACGGCTATCAGGGTCATCATGCCCGGTTGTTTTTCTTTTAACTCGTCCACCAGGCCGCTTAAAAAAGGCCAGCCACCATAGAAATAGACTACAGTGGACAAAGCAAAAAGAATGTATTTGTCGAAATCCCGGAATAATGAAAATTCGAAACCCAGGAGGTTTTGAATCATGGGCGACAGTGCTAGAATGGGTATTGTGATGACCAGTGATATCCAGAATCTTCTCCTGAAATCTTTAATCATCATAGCATGGTGAGAGCTGTGATCATGTGAACCGTGATCATGACCTTCATGATCATGCCCACCCTGCATATCATCATGCTGGTGATTATCTTGGTTTTCCATACTTGTTGTTTTAGGTAAAGGTGATGAGACTCTTTCTTCGACCTGCCATGATCCTACATTAAGTCTTTCTTACGCTCTTCAAATTCTTCCTTATTTATTTCGCCCCTGGCGTATCTCTCTTTCAAAATATCCATAGGGGACTTTTCAGAAGTGCTTCTATGTGTCGTATTCTGGCTTGTTACTCTCACAATGAACCACACAATAAGTGCGACAACTATAAGGCCGATGAGCCAGCCCCATCCCATTCCAAAGTGCATTCCGTCAAATCCAAACATCCTGACCTCCTTATTTAAAATTATTTGAAATATTTATAATATAGTATTTATTTTTACTTTTCCCAATTAAAGTTTCTGTGTTTCAGGGTATTTTCTTAATGAAATTAACTTAGGCCACTATTAGTTATACAATTGTTTAGATAATATGTTCAATAGTCTATAGGACTGTCCAAAAAGTATTTCTTAACTTTAACTATGGCAAACTACCACCGGATTGTAATAAATAAACAATATCTAGATGAATATACCTGAACCGGGAAAAGGTCAGCAGCGCATAGTGATTCTGGGAATAGGTTTTGCAGGATTAAAACTGGCCAGGCGCCTGGCAAAAAACAGGAGATTCCAGTTAGTGATCATCGATAAAAACAACTATCATCAGTTTCAGCCTTTGCTCTACCAGGTAGCAACTGCAGGTCTTGAACCCAGCAGTATAAGTTTCCCGGTACGTAAAATTTTTCAAAATAACAAGAATGTATTCATTCGCATCGCCGAGATACAGGAAGCAGACACAGTTAATAAAACGGTATATACATCGGTGGGAAAGTGTAAATACGATAAACTTATCATAGCTCTCGGTTCAAGCACTAATTACTATGGGAACAAACAACTTGAGGAAAATTGTATAGGTCTGAAAACAGTCTCTGAAGCCTTGTACCTGCGTAATACTTTATTGAGGAATTATGAAAAAGCTGTCGTTGCTGAAAGTGAAAGGGAATACGAAGCAGCATTGAATATAGTCATCGTTGGCGGTGGGCCGACAGGTGTGGAACTGGCAGGTGCAATTGCCGAGATGAGAAACAGGATACTTCCCAAAGAATATTCTGAAATCGATTTCTCCAGGATGAATATTTTCCTTACAGAAGCTGTTGACCGTTTATTACCTGCAATGTCACCATATTCCTCACGCAAAGCAGGTAAATATCTTAAAAAGATGGGGGTAAGTATACTGTTAAACACAATGGTCAAAGCTTACGAGGGGCAAACTGTTACCACCGACAGGGAAGAAATAAATAGCCTCTGTGTTATCTGGGCTGCCGGAATGAAAGCAGTTATTTTAAAAGGTATTCCTGACAAATGCAAAGGTAAGAACAACAGGATACTGGTGAATGAGTTTAACGAAGTGAAAGATCTAGAAGATATTTATGCCATTGGAGATATAGCACTTGCCACTACAAAAAAGTATCCGGATGGACATCCACAGCTTGCTCCCGTTGCCAACCAGCAGGCTAATAACCTCGCCGGCAATCTCTTAAGAGGCCTGAAAAACAAAACCTTTAAACCATTCAGCTACGCTGATAATGGAAATATGGCTACAGTTGGCCGCAGCAGGGCCGTCGTGGAACTGCCTTTTATAAAGTTTGGCGGCCTACTGGCATGGCTTACCTGGTTGCTTGTTCATTTAATGAGCATGGTGGGCGTAAGAAATCGTCTTTTTATATTTATCAACTGGCTTTATTATTACCTGACATATAATTTGTCATTACGTCTCATTATAAAACCCGGGAAATGAGAAAGCACTTTTTTTGCTATTTTTACCGATAGATGCTATTAACTAAAACCTAAAATGAGATGAAATACCTGTATCTGATTGTTATCTGTAGTTTTATTTCAATATTAACTTATGCGCAAAGCGGTAAAGTTTATGATAACCTGTCACTTAGAAGCGAAATACTGGATAGCGAGCGTAAATATGCTGTTTACCTGCCACCCGATTACGAAATATCCCGGAGGAGCTATCCTGTTCTTTACCTCCTCCACGGTGCCGGCGATGACCAGACCGGCTGGGTACAGTTCGGGGAGGTTTTGTATATAGCAGACAAAGCCATAAAAGAAGGCAAAGCAACTCCAATGGTAATCATAATGCCAGATGCCCAGACGGGTACACGGGGTTATTTCAATTCAATTGATGGCGAATGGCGGTACGAGGATTTCTTTTTCGAGGAACTGCTACCCTATGTTGAATCAACCTACAGGATAAAAAGCGAAAAACGTTACCGCGCGGTTGCAGGCCTTTCGATGGGCGGCGGCGGCTCTTTTATGTATGCACTGCACCGTACCGACATGTTTTCTTCATCCTGCCCCTTGAGCGCTTATATCGGTCCCCTTGATTTTGAGGCCTTTAAGGAAAGGTATGTCAGGGATGAGAATGATTATGATGAATCATTGCTCCGGGAGTATTTTGAAAGACACAATGCTCTTTCATTAATTGAAAAAACCGTTCCGGATGAATTAGAATCGGTGCGTTGGTATATCGACTGTGGAGATGATGATTTTCTTTATGAGGGCAACAGCATGGTGCATATAGCAATGCGCAAGAAGGAGATACCGCATGAATACCGGGTACGCGATGGTGGACATACGTGGACATTCTGGCGCGAAGCACTGCCGCAGGTACTTGAATTTGTTTCACAGGCCTTTCACCAGTATTAGAAATTTGCAGATATTGCCAGCCATCTGCCAATAGCACAGCTATTAGTAGAAGGGTGATGCAATTGGCAGTTGGTTGATTAATGTAATTACTGCGATAATAGCAGATTTTGTGCACCGGCCAAAGGTCCCTGAGTAAGCAATGAGGGCGAAGCCCGAATTGCGCATCGAAGGGTGATGCAATTGCTACTAAAGGTCAAAAATAATCTCCTTTACTACGGTCACTGTATGACCTGAACATTATCAAGAAATTTCACAGAATTTTATAATTTTACAATAGCAATATAAAACAATCACAATATAGTATTATGTCATCTGTCCTTCCAAACAGGAAAATTCTTACAATTATAATTTGCATTGTACTATCAAGCCTTCTCCAAATATCAGTTCTGGGCCAGTATACTAAAGTTGAGCAGGTTATTATGTTCAGCAGTCGACTTAAAGCTCCGGTGGAGATGGATGTTAAACAGTCAGGTGATAAAATAGTTTTCAATGCACTAAATAAATCCTATTACCCTTACAACTTCAGGATCGAATTCAGTCGTTTTCACAATCTCAGCCCAAGAATTCACTATAGGGAAATGGTGCTACAGCCAGGTAGGAACAGGCTCTTTACTGTTAAAATTATCAACGAGGAGTATACTCATAATTACGAGTATTCCATCTCATATATCATGGCAGATTTCAATAAACAGGTCGATATGGACTATCCTTACCTTCTCCCACTGAAGGAAGGCTATAAGGCTGATTTTTTTACCGAACCTGAAGGCAAATCAATAACAGTCTATCCCAATATATTTATAATGAATCCTGGCGATACGGTTTGCGCCGTCCGTAAGGGGGTGGTCACTGCATTACCAAATAGTAGACATGATATTGACAGGATTATCGAAGTGAACAGTGTAGAGATTCGTCATTCAGACGGAAGCGTAGCAGTTTACGAGGGATTAAATCAGAATAGTGTTTTATTGAAATATGGCCAGACCGTATACCCGGGCCAGCCGATTGGGCTTACAGGAATAACAGGAAAAACAAAGCTTAATATCTATAAGATCATAGGAAACGCAAGGGCAATGAGCATCAGTAACTTCTATTGCATAGAAGCTGATAACCTCCTTCCGGCAAACCAGGTTAACGGCCTTAAGTGCAAACACCCTCTGAAAATAGTAGAAAAGGAAATGACAAATAAGGAAAAAAGGAAAAGGAAGAAAGGAAAATTATCTGGTACCCAGGTTTTGCCTGGCAATCCAGATACCATGACCGGATTATCCGCGACCGGGATGAATACCACAGGATCCGCAATTACATTCTGGAAAACACAAATAAATAATTATAAAGATTATTCTGAAAATCAGTATCATATGCTCCATTATTCAGACTAAGAGGTTCTTTTCTATATATTTCCTAATTTTATGGACACTGATTGAATTTCTAACTAGTGCCTGAAAGAAAATTAAGTTATTTTCAGTCTTTGATAAGAAAGCGTCAAATACAAGGCTTTCGAAGTTTTTGAAGCTAAGGAGTTTACTATTCGTAAATGACTGCTTCAAAAACGAGAATAACGCAGTAGTTGGAGTTTTCTTGCAAAGACTAACTAATATGATAATCATGGAAAAGCATGGTACACACCTCCCCCTGGGCACCGACCTGTTAATTGCCCGTGAGATTGCCACCAGGGCTGCAGAGAGGGAATATTGCCTGGTCTTCCCCCCTTACTATGTAGGCCAGATCTTTGAAGCCATGCACCAGCCCGGAACGGTGGCTTACTCGAATGAGTTAATATGGAATATGTTACAGGAGACATGTGATGAGCTGCACCGTAACGGTATAGAGAAGATCATACTTGTGAACGGCCATGGTGGCAACAACAGCTTCCTCCCCTACTTCTGCCAGTCGCAGCTGGCTGCAAGAAAGGATTATGCCGTGGTCTTTTTTCAACCTGAGACCGGCGAAGACACTATGAAGGAGATTGCTAAGCTTAAGAAAACCGGTCCTGACATGCATGCCGGCGAGGAAGAATCATCAATGGTAGCTGTCATACGTCCTGACCTGGTGTATACCGAAAGGGCATCCAGCCAGTCGGGAGAGGACCGGGCACGATTATCTGTTCCATACGGGTACACGGGTATATGGTGGTATGCACGCTTCCCCAACCACTATGCCGGTGATGGCAGCCATGTTGATAAAAGAATAGGTGAGCTCTTGCTTGAATCAAGATCAGATCAGCTGGTGGAACTTATCCGCTATCTGAAGGATAATGATGATATCATCGAACTCCAGAACAGGTTCTATAAGGAAGCCATGGAGCCTCTTAAGACAGAACAGAAATAAAGCCAACGGGCCTGGCTGCTCTGTTCTTAATTTATTTTCATAAATTTAACTTACATAAAAATATTCTTTGCAGAGTATGACTTTTGAAAATGCCCTAAATAAAGTTTACAATTACCTCAGGGAGAATCATGGAGCAACTAACAGTGTTCTGGTTGAACTGATTGAAGGAGACACCGGTCTTTTTGAAAAAATAAGGGAACACCTGATCTTCAATGATCTGGCAGAGGACAAAAAAGGTGTGGGCCTGGTTTGTCTTGAAAGTGATGAGCCTTCAGATAAAGTTGTTAAAACAAAAGAAAAACAACAGGATTTTCCAGAATCAGGATCAATAGAACCAGGCGGAAAATACTATAAAATCTTTATAAGTTATGGTCGCAAAGATGCAGAGGAGCTGGCTAAAAAGATAGCATCTGACTTAAGCTGTCTTGGGCATAATGTATGGATTGATAAAGAACAGATCAAAACAGGCCGTTCCTGGGAGGAACAAATCGAGGAAGCTATCCTTTCTCACACCATCTTTATCAGCCTGCTTACTCCTTATGCCGTAAGGAGGCCTGATGGTGTATGCCTGGATGAAATAAGCATGGCCCGGTTTCATAACAGGAAAATAGTACCGGTAATGGTAGCCCGGTGCAGACCACCACTCTCAATTTACAGGCTTGACTGGGTGGATTTCCAGGAGTGGACTGACGATAACTCATATAAACGGTCTTTTGAGAGAATAATCAAGGCACTGGCAGAAGAAGCCAATGTTGAGGGATCTTATGCTGATATCTTTTCTAAACTAAAACCGCTTGATTTTGGTGTTGATATTTCAAGGATGACAAAAGATTTCACCGGCCGGCAATGGTTATTTGATGAATTTGACTCCTGGATCAAACAAGCATCCAGCAGGATTTTTTTAATCACCGGTGATCCTGGTATTGGCAAATCTGCAATCATGGCACAACTGGCCAGCAGACATCCACAGGTGATGGCATTTCACTTTTGTATTTCCAGCCTTGCCGACTCGGTGAATCCTGATGTTTTTGTGAGATCAATAGCAGCTCAGCTTGCTACCCAGATCAAAGAATATTACGAAGCAATCAGGCAGTTGAATTTTGAACAATTGACACGATTGGATTCCGGAACGCTTTTTAGAAGATTGATAGCCGACCCCTTAAAAAACATTCACCTTGATGAACAGGTGGTCATCCTTGTCGATGCCCTTGATGAATCATGGAATGACGCAAATAACAATATTGTCAGCGTCCTGCATGAAAGGATTGAGGATTTACCGGAAAATGTGAAAATAATGGTAAGCTCAAGAAAGATACCTGATATAATTGACCTTCTGAGTAAGTTCAGGCCATTCGAAATTGATCCGGTATTTCTCGAAAACATTAATGATATATCGGATTATCTTGATAAGAAATTTGCAGACGAGCTTATTGCAGATAAAATAAGTGGTAGCGAACAGGATATTAAAAATCTGAAGGATCTGATCATCCATAAAAGTGAGGGTAACTTTTTATATATCAAACAATTCATATATGGAATCGAAACAGAAAGGATTGATATCAATAAGCCTGCTTCCTTTCCTGATGGTTTAGTAGGCATCTATATCTCTTTTTTCGACAG
This sequence comes from Bacteroidales bacterium, assembly GCA_041686075.1. Lineage (GTDB taxonomy): Bacteria > Bacteroidota > Bacteroidia > Bacteroidales > VadinHA17 > UBA9300. The sequence goes on from JAWLEO010000010.1 coordinate 91,943, forward strand.
GATATTTAACAATTATGAAAATTATGATGACTTCCGTCCTTTGCTGGAGGTCATTGCTACTCTCAAAGAACCTTTTTCTGCAAAAGAATTATCGCCAATACTGCAACTCAGCGAGTTTGAAATCAGCAGAAGGATGGAGATACTGGCGGCCTTTTTCCCGGAACGTAAAGGTGGCTATTCGCCCTATCATAAGTCGGTAGTTGACTGGCTTAAAGGAGAGGCAGGAACCGGAAGGAAATACCTTCTTGATATGGAAAGAGGTAAAAAGGTGGTTTGTGAATATCTTATTAAACGCTATTCCTGGGGCGATTATGATCTTTACCTCTTAAAGCATCTGCCGAACCACCTGATAGAGAGTCAAAGATATAATGAACTTGCTGACCTTCTGCTTGACTTCGATTTTATTATTCAAAAGTGCCGCCATAATATGGTGTACGATCTTATTAAAGATTATCATTCTGCATTTACCTTCCTGCCTGATTTGCGGGATAGCAGACTTGAAGAATTGGAATATCTGAAAAGAGTAGCAGAATATACTGACCAGTTGATTTTGTGTCCGGAAAAAATTCAGAATAAAGAAATTATAATAGAGTCCTTTACCCCATGGAGTGACCAGCAGGTTGACTGTGAGATTGAACGCATCAGAATGTCACCCAACAGAAGGGATACCCTGGAGATATTCCTGCAATTCTTTCATGTACAGGCACATCTCCTTTCCCTTTACGGGAATCTTGAAGGATATGTCCTTCAGCAGGCATGGAACTATGCTGATTCAGGACCTTTTGCTCGTTATGTCGACGAATATATTGAAAAATGTGACCATTTGAAGTTGCTTTTTATACCCGCGCAACGAAAAGAATTCAATCCTTTTAATCCATGCAAGCGTATTTTACAGGAACATACAGAACGGGTTTTAGGGGTATTCACCAACGATGGGAAATATGCTGTTACAGGTAGCAACGATAGCACACTAAAACTGTGGGACCTCCGGAGCGGTGAATGTCTGAAAACAATCACACCTCACGTTGATTACCTCAGGACATTGGATGCAACACCTGATTTAAATCTGGTAGTTACATCCGGCAGCAGAAAGGAAACTGTAATTAAGCTCTGGAACTATAAGGATCTCGAACCAAGAGGGGAGCTTAAAGGACATACAGGCCGGATAAATTATATAAAAATAACACCTGATGGACGATATGTAATTTCCGGCAGCAGTGATAACTCAGCTAAGGTCTGGGACACGAAGACACGGCAGTGCATTGCTGATTTTCATAAACATACAGACCGTGTAGTATGTGTTGATATCTCAATAGACGGAAAAACAGGAGTCTCAGGAGGTTTCGATAATATGATCTATGTGTGGGATATCCCGGCTAAAAAATGCATCCGTGAATTTGGTGTAATTGAGGATCTGGGGAGTGCTTTAAAACTGAGCATTAACAAAGACATTTTATATTCCTGCTGTGGCTATGATGGACGAACGGTCAAATCAACCATTAAAATATGGGACCTCAAATCCGGAGAATGTATAAAAACACTGTATGGCCATGAATATTCAGTTCGATCCCTTGAAACAACTCATGACGGAAAGTTCCTGGTATCTGCAAGTCTGGATAAGACGATAAAGGTTTGGAATTTAAATACTTATGACTGTGTTAAAACCATTGAAGGGCATGTTGGCCCCATTATAAGTCTGAAGATAACGCCAGATCTGAAATATCTTATTTCAGGCGGAGGGGGTCATAATGACAATACTGTGCGGATTTGGGATATTTATAAGAGTAAAATGCCTCCGGAGGATACTTCTTACTACAGGAATTTTAATCATCTACACATCTGCCAGGAAGGAGGCTTCGTAGTGAACAGTTGCAGGAAGATTATTCAGATACGTGATTTGCAGAATGGCAGGATCAAAGCGGAATTATCCGGTCATAAATCCCACATTAAAAAATTAATTGTCGATAAGACAGGAAAAAGAATAATTTCTTCGAGTTCCGATAAGTCTATAAGAATCTGGGATCTTATAAAACATGAATGTAAAGCTGTTCTGGAGGGTCATACTGAAGGTATCCTTGACATCTGTCTTTCAGGGGACAGGAAAAAACTGGTATCCTGTGGATTGGACAGACAGCTAATAGAATGGGACCTTGAAAAAAATGAGAAAATCAGGATCTTCCAGGGACATGACTGCTCCGTAATTTATAATACATGGATGGACAATGATAAATATGTAATCAGTATCGGCGCTGATAATATTCTCAAAGTATGGAATATGGATACAGGTATTTGTTTGAACAATATTTCCCTGCCTGAGAGTATTACCCTGGAGCCGCTTGTGGATAATAAGAATCACCTGTTTTTAGGCTGCACAGATGGTTCTGTACAGTACTGGGATATACATAATCCGGAATTATTGTTTAGCCTCAAGGGACATACCGGATTAATAAGTTCACTCGAACTTGTTGAAGAAGAAAACCTTCTGTTTTCAGGTTCTCCTGACTGCACAATCAGGCAGTGGGATTTAACAACAAAAACCTGTACCAGGGTCTTTTCCGGTCACTCAGGTGAAGTTGTCTTTATCCGGAAAGTCCCGGGCTATGATAAGATTGTCACTGCATCCCGCGACCACACCATAAGTGTTTGGGATATCCAGTCAGGGAAATGTTCTGCCGTTTTATCCACTAACCTTCAGATTAACAGTCTAAGTTCTGTTCAGAAAAATGGCAGTTTTGCCTATGGTACTATGGAGGGAGAGTTCAAGATTGTGCAGATATCCGGTTTATAAATATGCATATTTAAAGTAATCCATTTTACAAGCCTCGTGCTGCATTTCTGATTCTTATCCAAACCCCCTTTCCTTAGTACAGTACATTATGTTTCCATGAATATGTCCTCCTTAGTTATTCCCTTTTATTGAAATTATAAACCTCGTAAGCAATCTTTTGGAGCATTAGTGGTCCTTCCTTTTCCATTTCATGCTTAATCCTGCCTGTCAGCCCGGGAATTCCTGCAGGTCAAAGGATCATTCATATCCTACATCAATATGGTAAACACTGTAACAACTATGCACCAGATACTTATCCCGTTAACAGTATCCCATGCTTTATCCACAGAGCCTCTGAAAATGCAAAAAAACCCGGTCGCTCACGAATAATTTTACATGTTTTGTCCAGAGAAAGCTGGTAAAACAGGGCTGCCCTTCCTTGATAAATTATAGCCGATTTTTGAAAAGGTTTTGTACATTTAAATTCAAATTACATTTGGGCCCGTGGAGACGCCAGTCCTTACGTCTCTATCCCGGATCCAAATAAATATGCATCATATGAAAGTTACATCAGCCATCTTTATTATTTTTCTATCCATCCTGGCCTGCGGGAATGTTGAGAATTCAAATCAAACCCCGGGAAATGAAACCGGTGGGAACATTGTCTCACCGGCATTCACGACAGCCGGGAAAGAATCAACCATCTACACAACGGCACTTGATACCGATCTGCGTTTAACCAGAACGGGAACGGCCTATTTCAAGCCGGCCGCTCAGCCCCTGGAAACTGAAATTTCAGTATTTATAAACCCGGACAGGATATTTCAGACATTCCTGGGCATTGGTGGCGCAATCACTGATGCCGCTGCGGAGGTATTTGCCGCCTTACCGGAGGAAAAGCAGGAAGAACTTATAACCGCATATTATGATTCAACGAAGGGCATAGGATATACTTTATGCCGCACTCCCATACACAGCTGCGACTTCAGCAGTGAAAGTTATACCTACATTGAAGAAGGCGACAAAGAATTGAAGACCTTTAATATTGACCACGACAGGGAGTACAAAATCCCACTGATAAAAAGAGCCATCCAGACAGCAGGGGAAAATATAACATTATTTGCCAGTCCATGGAGTCCCCCTGCCTTCATGAAGGATAATAACAATATGCTGAGGGGAGGTAAGCTGTTACCCGGGTACTACGCCGCCTGGGCCTTGTATTATACAAAATTCATCAAGGCTTATGAAAAAGAAGGGATACCAATCTGGGGTATCACCATCCAGAATGAACCCATGGCAACGCAGACCTGGGAATCATGCATTTTTACAGCCGAAGAGGAGCGGGATTTCCTTAAGAATCACCTTGGCCCAACTATGGAAAAGGAAGGACTGGGAGATAAAAAAATATTGGTCTGGGATCATAACAGGGATCTCATTAACCACAGGGCAAATGTGATCTTTGAGGATCCGGAAGCTTCGAAATACGCGTGGGGAATGGGCTTCCACTGGTATGAGACCTGGACAGGTGGTGACCCTATGTATCTGAACCTGGAACTCGTTAAAGAAGCCTTCCCGTCAAAACACCTCCTCTTCACTGAAGGATGCAATGGGGGGTTCAATCCTGAGAGGTATCAATACTGGCCAAATGCTGAACATTATGGCCGGTCCATGATAAACGATTTCAACCGTGGAACCGTGGGATGGACCGACTGGAATATCCTTTTAAACCAGATTGGCGGGCCCAACCATGTAGAAAATTACTGCTTCGCTCCCATTCATGGGGATACAGAAACTGGTGAATTGATATATACACCTGCATATTTCTATATTGGCCACTTTTCGAAATTTATCAGGCCTGGGGCCAGGCGGGTAAGCGCAGCCAGCAGCAGAAGCCCTTTGCTGGCCACTTCTTTCCTGAATACTGACGGCAGTCTTGTCACTGTTGTTCTGAATCAGAGCGATATAGATATTGACTATAAACTCTATGTTAAATCAGAAGCCGTTCCAATAAAAATAATGGCCCATTCCATTCAAAGCATTCTAACGAGGTAATCGGAATCTGTCTGCTAATTCCACCTCTGTGGGGACGACCGATAATAATTCCACCTCTGCGGGGACGCCCAATTTGGGCGTCCCTACGGTGCCAGAAAAAATCAACCTTTCCAAAAAACCCAACTGGTACCCAGGTTTTGCCTGGCAATCCAGATACCATGACCGGATTATCCGCGACCGTGATGAATACCACAGGATCAGGAAATACATTCTGGAAAACCCATTAAATAAATAACCAGGACTACTACTATCAACATTAACCTTTGTTAAAGTTGTTACAAAAGAGACCATCTGGTCCTGCCGGTGAATTGATGTGGGAACCATCATCTATGATCCGCAACCCGGCACCATAGAGGTTAGTCTTAGTAACCGTTGGAGACTACAGGATACAAAAGAGGCGGTTAAGATACAGGGATACTATAAGTTACCCCTTACTACTCCGTTACCTGAAGTATTCAATACATACAAAGGCACTGAAACCAGTGTGGGTGTCGATAACTACAGGTACACCGCAATACACCTCGAGGTAAAACATGGGTAGCTGCTTTTCTGCTCTATATTAAGGCTAAGGATCCACACCAATCCAGACCTGCTCCACTATAGATTAATTTGCGTATTACCAGTACTTAATGTAATTTGCATAGCATATAAGGAAATGAATCAGACCTGCTTGATCCCATAAACCAGGGATAGACTTTAAATATGGAAGTATCCTTCTTCCTGTTCTGATGACATGCTAATTTGCCCTAATGTAATAACATGAAATGGCATTTAATACTGTTTTACCGATTTAAAACCACAGCCATGAAAAAACATAGCCTGCTTTCAAGCATTCTGGTATTTGCAACGTTTATGTTTCTTATCCTGGCCATAGGTAAAGCTATGGGGCAGGAGCCGGCATTATCACCCGGAAATGCCTCCCGGAACGAAAATTTTGCCAAGCAAGACTACTGGTGGGTATTTTTTACCAAAGAAAACACCGGCCTGTCGACCGATCAGATTGGACCGGTAATATATGATGATTATGGAAACCTTTGGATTGGCACTTACTACGGCGGACTGGTAAAATATGATGGCGTTACCTGGAAGGTCTACAATAAGGAGAATTCCTGGTTGCCCCATAATACCGTACGCTCTCTGGCAATTGACAATGACGGTAATTTATGGATTGGCACTTCCGGTAACGGACTTTCAAAATTCGATGGTACCGACTGGAGAGTCTATATTCCTGCTAACTCGCAAATACCGGATGTTACCATTAATTCTATAGCTTTCGACTCAGACAATAATATCTGGCTGGCTACATCCGGGAGCGGACTGGTAAAAGTTGAAGGATTATCCATCGAGGACGAACCAGTCTGGACCTTCTACACTCGTGAAAACTCTGAATTACCGGAAAACATTTTATACAGCCTATTGTTTGATGAAACAGGTTACCTGTGGTTAGGTACTGAATCTAATGACCTGACAGGATTTGATGGCAGCACATTTACAACATATACACCACCCGTTGCTCTATCTGACAAAACCATTAGTTCTCTTGCAAATGATGAAGAGAACCATTTATGGATAGGATACACAGTAGGTCTAATCGCTGAATTTGACGGAACTGACTGGAATTTCCATGAACTGGATGAGTCAGGTATTTCTCCTTCGCGTGCATATTCCCTGACTTTTGATAAGGATGATAATTTATGGATTTCGACAGAAGATGGGTTGCTTAAATATACCGGGGATGATTGGGTCATTATCAATGAACTGTCAAATGAATCCTCAGCAATTTCACCAAAAGGAAAAATGGCATTCAGCACCTACTATTCAGGTTTGTTTACACTGGACGGAAACACATGGGAACATTTTAAGGTTAATAATACCGGCTTACCCGAAAATGGCATCATGGCAATTGAAGTTGATAAAAACGGTAATGCCTGGGCAGGTTTATGGTATGGAGGATTAACAAAGTTCAATGGCCTGGTATGGAAATCATTCACTGCAACGGATACCGATCTGCCTCATGAAGATGTGAGGACAATTGTTGCCGATGATGAAAACAACCTCTGGATAGGCACCGGTAACGGGCTGGCTATGATACCGGCTATCAGCATTGAAGGGCAGCCATGGAAGCTTTACACTACCGGCAATACTGCACTTCCTTCAAATTCAATAAGACGATTGCATTATGGAAACGGCAACCTCTGGATAGGCACATCACTTGGCCTCACCAGGTATAATGGTGATAACTGGGAAACTTATACCACAGACAACTCACCACTTCCCCAGAACAGCATCCATTCCATAACGACTGATATAGATGGGAATATATGGGTTGGAACATACGGCGGAGGTCTCTGCTTTATACCGGCACTGTCATTGGGAATGAATGACTGGGAGGTTTATACCACAGATAATTCAGACCTGCCGGATAATTCCATCTTTGCCCTTGAGGCTGACAGCTCCGGTAATATATGGATTGGCACAAGGTTTGGCGGGCTTGTGAAATTTGATGGGACTGAATTCACGGTTTATAATACAGACAATTCAGACCTGCCTGATAACCACGTTTATTCTCTGAAAACTGACCGTGATAAGAGGGTCTGGGTCGGATTGAGTTATAATGGAGTGGTGAGGATTGACGGTGAAAACTGGACCCTGTTCAACTCCGGTAATGCAGAACTCCCTGAAGGCCCTGTTTACGCAATTGATGTTGATGAATATGATAATAAATGGATCGGTATTGACGGGTTCGGACTGGCAGTGTATAACGAAGACGGAGTAAGCATAGACAGTTATAAAACCATTATGGGGCATTTATTCTACAATTCAGGTGAATCACCATTAAATGAAAGCACGGTGGAGATTTACAGGACTAATAACCCGGAATATCAAGATCGCCAGGTACTCAGTGGCACAAACGCCTACCAGTTTATTGACCTGGAAGGAGGTATGTACACCATAAAGGTTATTCCTGACACTTTAAGCTATCCCGAGACCCTGCCGACATGGCTTGGTTATGAACTTACACGTGCCGGTTCCCACGTTATTATCCTTTATGAAGATATAACCAGTCTGGATATAAATATTATAAGCCGGCCGGCTGCCGGAATAGGCCAGGGAACAGTTAAAGGAACACTTGTCGAAGACGAAACCGGTAAGGAAAAATCTGCCGTGATAATGAAGTCAGATGTTAAAGGCACCCCGGTGAAGGATTGTTATGTTTTCCTTGTCGATAAGACTGATGATAAAACTGAAGCATTTGATATTACAAATGATAAGGGTGAATTTATGTTTAAAAATATTGAGCCCGGTGAATATGAATTCATTGCTGATTACATGGGCATCCCCATGGATGAATCCAATCCTGCCTTAAACGTGAGTGATACACAGGACACACTACTGGTCACAGCAGTTGCAGGCCAGGAATATATAGGGATAGAAACCGAAATAATCAGCAGCGTGGCAGAGATACTGATGAATGAAATTTCTGTATACCCTGTTCCGGTTAAAGATAATCTGTCAATAAGCTTCGATAAGGATATTAATCAAAGCCTTGTCGAAAGTATTAAAATTATAAACCTCAACGGTAAAGTCCTGTATGATCATTCTTCAGCCATTAACGGTGCATCAATAATTACAATCGACATGAGCCGGTTCGATCCGGGTATATATATCCTGGATATTAAAGTCGGCGAAAAGAATCCCACTGTGAAAATTATCAAAGAGTAAATAATAAAATACCCGGACTTTGCCAGGCGTAGTCCCGAAATATCGGTACGAAGTCGGAGGGTCTGTAGAAGTTTGGTTATTAATCATAAAATCACAAACCGTTAATAATTACTTTTACCCAAACATTAACCTATTCTTAACAGCTTTTAACCAATCTATAACTATTTAATTATTAGCCCGTAAAATCAACCTTTCCAAAAAACCCAACTGGTACCCAGGTTCATTAGGTGTAATAATAAACCAATATAAAAGGGCCTGCACAATTGATATTCGCAAAATTAATCAAGGTTTTGCCTGGCAATCCAGATACCATGATCGGATTATCCGCGACCGGGATGAATACCAAAGGATCCGCAATTACATTCTGGAAAACCCATTAAATAAATAACCAGGACTACTACTATCTACATGAACCTTTTATAAATTTGAATACAAAATATATTTCCATTATTTTTGCGCCACCTCCTACGGCCCCATTTTATCCGCCGTAGCCTTTTGAGGGCCGTAGCTTTAGCGAAGGCCCTTGGCGAAGGTGGAAGTTCAAGGGATACCTGCCTGCCGGCCAATAACAATTCTACATTTCAACATAATTTTATTATATTGCAGTAGTTGTATCGCTGTATTTAATAAGTGACAAGTTACAAGTTACAAGTGACAAGTGACGAGTGACTAGTTAAGATATAGATCTTATGGGAGGAGGAATTAATACACATAGAGATCTGGTATTATACCGGAAAGCTGTTGTTTTTGTATCAAGTATTTATAAAATGACTCAGACTTTCCCTGCCGAAGAAAGGTTTGCTCTGGTCAGTCAACTAAGGCGAGCAAGTGTCTCAGTTCCAACAAATATTGCAGAGGGTTCAGCGAGGAACTCAACAAAAGAGTTGATACAGTTTCTTTACATTTCACTTGGTTCAATTTCCGAAATTGAAACACTACTGCAGATATCGAAAAATTTGTTATATATCGATGACATATTGTTTATTAAGCTAAATAAGGATTTATCAGAACTTCGTAAAATGACATCCTCTTTAATATGCAGACTTAAGACCTGACTTAATCTTCTTCTTTTGTAACTTGTCACTCTTCACTCGTAACTTGTAACTAAGCAAAAATTCCATTATTTTTGCGCCGGCCCCATAGTTCAAGGGATAGAATAGCGGTTTCCTAAACCGTAGATCCAGGTTCGAGTCCTGGTGGGGCTACATGATCAAAGCCTGTTCCGCGTTAGCGGTACGGGCTTTTTGTTTGACCGAAATAATGCTTGCATTTATGGAGGTCTGAACAAAAAG
>JAWLEO010000011.1:0-90279 GCA_041686075.1 Bacteroidales bacterium
ATGCCCTGAAGCTTCTTCTCAAGTTTAAATTTGGGAATTTCTGGAAAAAAATAAACGGTAATTTCCTCCTTGCTGTCTTCGGTGGCGTAATTTTTAGTGTCTTTTCCCTTGCCAGATTACTGAGATGGCTGATGGCCAACCATCCTATCTTGATCTGGGCATTCTTCTTCGGACTGATAATGGCATCCGCTATAGTTGTTACAAAGAAAATAAAATCATGGAATATAGCCAGGATATCGGGACTTATAGCCGGAACCGTGATAATGTTCTTTATTACCCGCTTTACACCCGCCCAGACAACCGATGCTTACTGGTATGTATTTATTGCAGGCGCTATAGCTATTTGTGCAATGGTATTACCGGGTATATCCGGGGCCTTCATCCTTCTACTCCTAGGTAAATACCAGTTTATACTGGGAGCTGTTAGTGATCTTAATATAACAGTCTTATTAGTGTTCGGACTGGGAATAATAACGGGACTGCTCAGCTTTGCAAACCTTCTTTCATGGCTTTTCCGTAAGTACCATGACCTTACCATTTCAGTGCTTGCAGGCTTTATAATAGGATCACTTAATAAGATATGGCCGTGGAAGCAAACAATTACTGCTACACTAAACACACATGGAGAAATAATACCCGTGGTTCAGCGTAACATTTTCCCTGGAATGTACAGGGATATAACAGGTCTGGATCCACTACTGACTCCTGCCCTTATTTCAATGATACTGGCATTCATAATTGTAATAATACTTGATACACTAAGCCGACACTGAATATGAGAAGATATGGCCTTATTGGATACCCACTCGAACATTCATTCTCAAAGGATTATTTTACCGCTAAATTCAAAAGGGAAAAAATAGATGCTGTTTATGAAAACTTTTCCATTAAATCGGTGGATGAAATGCCATCCCTTGTTAAAAAATACCCTGATCTCAAAGGGCTGAATGTTACCCTGCCATATAAGACCGAAGTAATGAAATACCTCGATCTTATTGATGAAAAAGCTCTCCGGGTGGGGGCGGTAAATGTTATCAATATTAGCATCAAAGCAGGTAAGAGAATACTGGAAGGATACAATACTGATGTTGACGGTTTTGTTCTTTCACTGAAGCCATTAATTGGCAGGGGTATAACAAGAGCCCTTGTTCTGGGCACGGGTGGTGCATCCAGGGCTGTACAGGCAGGCCTGGATGATCTTGGAATAAAATATTCGCTTGTGTCACGCGACAAGGAGAAAACGGGTTTGACATACAGGGACCTTTCAGACGAAATGATAAGCAGCTGCCAGCTGCTGGTTAACGCTACGCCCCTGGGAATGTTTCCGAACACTGAAAGCGCACCCGATATTCCTTATAGTTCACTAAAAAAAGATTGTATTCTTTTTGACCTCGTATATAATCCCGATAGGTCGCGTTTCCTGAAATTGGGGCAGGAGAGGGGATGCAGAATTAAAAATGGCAGGGAAATGTTGCATATTCAGGCTGAAAAGGCCTGGGAAATATGGGAGAGGTAAGAGCCTCAAATAAAAATTCCGGGATCATACTCTATATGTTCAAGAATCAGACCCTTAGCAGGTGCCGAGGGGCCCGCTGCTGACCTGTCTTTTGCCAGGATTATGTTTTCTATTTCTTTGGAACTTATTTTCCCTGCTCCTACATCAACCATTGTTCCAACTATTGCTCTTACCATATTCCTGAGGAACCTGTTGGCTCTTATGGTGAAAACCAGTATATCGCCTTCTTTGACCCAGGAGGATTCATATATCTTACATATGTTGTCCTTAACCTGGGTATGTAACTTGCTGAAACTTGTAAAATCATCGTGCTCAGTAAGATTTACGCAGGCTTTTTTCATGGCATCCATATTCATATTACCGTACCTCTGCCATGTATATTTCTGTTTGAAAGGATCTTTTTTTAGGGAGATGTAATACCTGTAAGTCCTGGATATGGCATCATAGCGTGCATGGGCATCCTTCTTTACTTCCCGTATTTCATTAACTGAAATATCAGGTGGGAGATAGGTGTTCAGGCGAAAAATAATATTACTGCTTCCTGCCAGTTCTTCTTTTACACTGTCAAAATGTGCAACAAAGGAACGGGCATGCACCCCTGTGTCTGTTCTTCCGGCACCGCTTGTTTTAATGTCTTCGCGAAGCATCACTGACAATGCTTCCTCGAGCCTGGCCTGGATCGTTGGCTTTCCGGGCTGAACCTGCCACCCATAATAGGAGGTGCCATCGTATGAAAGGTATATGAAATATCTTGTTTTCACAGGTCTTTCCAACAAATATAATACAATTCAAACTATCCTTTAAGAGGAAAAATAAACTTCAGATTTATTTGATAATTAATTGTAATAAGTATTTTTGTTTGTTTTACCGGGATCAGAGCGTTTTGATCCTCACCTTTTTTTATTCTTAATTAATATTTTATGCTATGGAAGTTACACTTAGTTGGATAGATTATCTTATAATGATGATCTATTTTGCTTTTGTATTGGGCATAGGTTGGTTCTTACGTAAATATATGAAGAACGCCAATGCTTTTCTTGAAGCCGGGAGGTCAATACCTGCCTGGGTTGCCGGCCTGGCTTTTATTTCAACAAATCTGGGGGCGCTTGAAGTAATGGGTATGGCAGGCTCCGGTTTAAAATACGGGATGCTCACAACCCACTTTTACTGGATAGGAGCAATACCTGCCATGCTATTCCTTGCTCTTTTCATGATGCCTTTTTATTACGGGTCAAAAGCACGGTCGGTACCCGAATTTCTCAAGCTGCGGTTCGACGAAAAAACAAGGGGACTTAATGCAATACTCTTCGCTGTGATGACAATCCTTGCGTCAGGTATCTCCATGTATGCCCTTGCCATACTTATGGAAAAAATCCTGGGCTGGGATTTTAACTTTAGTCTCTGGATGTCAGCTTTGATAGTCTTAGGTTATACCTACCTGGGTGGTCTTTCCTCTGCAATATACAATGAAGTACTCCAGTTCTTCATTATAATTATTGGATTGTTGCCACTTGTTTTTCTGGGTTTACAGGATGTAGGAGGCTGGTCAGGCCTTAAAGAAAGCCTGGCACCTATAGCGGTGGCTGAGGGCTATGAACCTGATGCTATGCTGTCGACCTGGAAATATACAGGTAGCGCCACAGCTAATCCACTGGGGGTGGAATGGTATGGGATACTATTCGGCCTTGGCTTTGTTCTCTCATTCGGTTACTGGTGTACTAATTTCCTCATAGTACAGAGAGCTTTCGCCGCTGAATCAAAAGTGGCAGCCAGGAAAGTGCCTCTGATAGGTGCAGTGCCCAAGATGCTGGTGCCCTTCCTGATAATAGTACCAGGTGTCATTGCAATAGTCCTTTTAAATGATCCCGCTAAGAATTTTATATTGCCTCTCGATGAATCGGGTGCACCTGTTTACGACTATACAATTATTATGCTATTGAAACAGTACCTTCCCGCAGGGGTCCTTGGCCTTGGCATTACCGCCCTGCTGGCTTCCTTTATGTCGGGTATGGCAGGTAATGTATCAGCCTTTAATACCGTATGGACCTACGATATATACCAGAGTTATATCAGGGGGGCAACAGATGATGTAGAGTCTGATCAAAAACACTATCTCATTGTGGGCCGTATAACAACGATCTTTGCGGTATTACTGAGTATAGCTGCAGCATACATTGCAAGTAAGTTCGGCAATATAATGGATTTCCTTCAGACAATATTTGCAATGATAAATGCTCCTTTGTTTGCAGTGATATTCCTCGGTATGTTCTGGAAAAGAGCAACCGGTCATGGTGCTTTCTGGGGTCTCTTATTAGGATTCGTCTTTGCCCTGTTGCATCACGGACTGACTTCTCCTGAGGGATCAACAACACTGGTCAAAGGGGGATGGATAGGAATAGTTCATACATACCCTGTGGAAATGGCACAAAATTTCTGGACCGCTATAATAGCTTTTTCATTCAGTACAATCATAACAGTAGTGATCACATTGTCCACTAAAAAAATCAAGACCGATCAGCAACTACGCGGACTGGTATACTCTCTCACACCCCACGAGGTGGATACAGATATGCCCTGGCATAAACGGCCAATGAGCCTGGCAATCTTCGTTATAGCGTTGCTTTTAGTATTAAGTATAATATTCTGGTAGGAGGAAATTAAAATGGTAGATATAAGAATTCCGATAGGTTTAATGTTTTCAATAGTGGGAGTACTGGTAACTGTATTTGGTATTTTCACTGCATCAGATTCCGCTATGTATGAAAAATCACTTGGCGTTAACGTGAACCTCATAATGGGGGTTCTAATGCTCGTCTTCGGTGGGTTAATGTTGTTTTTTGCCCTCAGAAAATCAAAGGACAAAGAAAAGAAACTAATAATGGAATTGGAAGAGGAAGATAAAGAGGAAGAAAAGTAATATTTTTTCCACTGACCAAAAAAGACTACAATGAGATGTAGTTTCCTTGCAAGCTTAATTGTCAGTATATGGAACAAAGGATAATTGCCAGTAAAGGTTTTGCCAGTGATAACAATGCCGGTGTGCACCCGCAAATACTGAAAGAGATCGAAAGGGTCAACAAGGGGCATGTTATTGGATATGGTGATGACCATTACACTGAAGAGGCCCGGGAGCTTTTCAGAATAATATTTGGACCTTCAACCGAAGTTTATTTCGTTTTTACAGGAACAGCAGCCAATGTTCTAGGCCTTACGGGGGTGACAAGGTCCTGGAATTCCGTTATAACAGCATTTACCGCCCATATTGAACAGGACGAGTGTGGCGCACCTGAGAAGTACACAGGCTGTAAGGTTCTGACAGTGGACACCGTCGATGGAAAGTTAAGAAAGGAACTGATAAGAAAACACCTGCATGGATTTGACTTTGAACACCACTCACAGCCAAAGGTTGTTTCAATAACCCAGGCCACGGAGATGGGCACCGTTTATACTCCGGAAGAAATACAGGATCTCGCTGATTTTGTTCATGGATATAATATGTTGCTTCATATGGATGGTGCCAGGATAGCCAATGCAGCTGCCGCACTTGATATTCCTTTCAAGGACTTTACCACCGAAGCAGGAGTGGATGTACTATCATTTGGTGGAACAAAAAATGGAATGATGATCGGTGAAGCAGTATGTTTCCTGAAGGAGGGCTTATCGGATAATTTCAAATATATAAGAAAGCAGGGTATGCAACTGGCTTCCAAGATGCGTTTTATCTCTGCCCAGTTTATTGCCTATTTTAAGAATGACCTCTGGCTTAACAATGCCCGGCATGCCAATAAGATGGGGAAAAAATTGGCCGAATATATAAATAAGATTGAAGGCATAAAAATAACCCAGGAGGTGCAATCTAATGGCGTTTTTGTTACACTGCCCCCGGATGTGGCCGATGTAGTGAGGGAAAGTTATTTTTTCTATCCCTGGAATGAGGAATTATCTGAATACAGGCTGATGACAAGCTGGGACACAACTGAAAAAGATATTGAAGGATTTGCTGATCTGCTGGAAAAGAAAATGAAAGAATTCCATAGCTGATTTTAAGGTAAGAGCAGGGAAGTGTCCCCATAACTGAGAAACCTGAAATCATTATTCAGGGAATATTCGTAAACCCTTTTCCAATTGTTACCAATAAAAGCAGCTACCAGTAAAAGAAGTGTACTACCCGGCAAGTGATAATTAGTAATGAGACCCTTAGCAATTCTTACCTTATATCCGGGAACTATAATGATTCCTGTTCGTGCTTCAAGATGCTTAAGCTTATTTCTATCCATGAAATTAAGTATGGTCTCAATATATTCCTTGTAGCTGGTATCCGACATGTTATCATAAGGATACCATTGTTCGATATAGATATTCCGGGGCGATTCTATCAGGCCTGTACTTAGCTTATGACCAATCCAATAGAGACTTTCCAGTGTACGTAAAGATGTTGTGCCCACCGCAATTACCCTCCTGCCGATGATCTTCTCCAATAGCTCCCGCTCCACCCTGAAATGTTCAATATGCATATCATGACCGCCTGTTGTCTCCGTTTTTACCGGGACGAAAGTTCCGGCACCTACGTGCAGCGTTAATTTTCCTGTCTCCACACCTTTTTTTCTGAGATCCGAAAGGACACTATTTGTGAAATGGAGGCCGGCGGTCGGAGCTGCAACAGAACCCTCTTCTTTTGAATAAACTGTTTGATATCGTGACCTGTCAATCTTTTCATCATTTCTTTTAAGGTAGGGAGGGACAGGAACATGTCCTGCCATATCCAGTATCTCGCTAAAGCTTATCCTGTCATCATCCCAACTAAACCTTATCAGAATATCTTTCCCCACCTTTTCAATTTGCTCAGCGTATAGGTTTACTTTCTTTCCTTCACGATTCAGCTCCATAACAAGCTTTCCTGCCTTCCATTTTTTCTGATTGCCTACAAGGCACCTCCACTCTACTTCTTTACCGGCTGAGAAGTTCCTTTCATAATCAGATGGCTTAACGGGTTCAAGGCAGAATATTTCAATTCTTGCACCTGTTTTCTTGCTGAATATAAGCCTTGCCCTTATTACCCTGGTCTGGTTGTACGCAAGGATATCATTCTTATCAATATAATGGCTGAGATTACGGAAAATATCATGGCTTATCTCACCTGAACGATAGACCAGGAGTTTCGAAGAATCCCTGTCCTTAAGAGGATACCTTGCGATCTTCTCCTCGGGTAAAACATAGGTGTAGTCTTTTATTTTAATATTTCTTGGATCCGCTGCCACTTTAATGATTATTTCTTTCCACCCGTATTTAAATAGTTGGTATAAACACTTATAAGGTGGACAAAAATAACTAAATTTGTTAGAGACAGTATGGAATAATCAATCAAATAATACAATATGGCGTACAAGAGTATCAACCCTTACACGGGGGAAGTAAATGAGACATATGATTATATCAACAACGAAGAACTGGAAGGTATCATATTTTCATCTTCGCGAGCCTTCAGGAAATGGAAGAATGTGAACATTGAAAAAAGGCAGGATCTTTTGCTTCGTTTAGCTGATTTGCTTGAGATAGAAAAGGATTTTCATGCAGCGATCATTACCTCTGAAATGGGTAAACCTATCGATCAAGCTATTGCCGAGATAGAAAAGTGTGCACTGGCCTGCAGGTACTATGCTGAGCGAGCTGATGAATTTCTGAGACCGAGGAAGCATTCCTCCTCAGCTGGTTCGTCCACGATACGCTTTGATCCGCAGGGAATAGTTTTTGCAATAATGCCCTGGAATTTTCCATACTGGCAGGTGATAAGATGTATAGCCCCTGCGCTGGCTGCCGGAAATACCGTTTTGCTCAAGCATGCTTCAAATGTGCCCCAATGTGCTGAAAATATAGAGAATGCTGTGATAAAAGCTAATTTCCCTGTTGATGTCTTTAGAAACCTTTTTATTGATTATGAGCAGGTTACAAAGGTTATTGAATCAAGATACGTGAGATCGGTAAGCCTGACAGGCAGTAATATGGCCGGCGAAAAGATTGCCTCCCTGGCAGGTAGCAATATTAAGAAGCTGGTGCTGGAGTTAGGAGGGAGTGATGCATTTATTGTATTCAACGATGCTGACCTGGAAAAAGCTGCGGAAGCTATTATTTACGGGCGTTTCCAGAACACAGGTCAAAGTTGCATTGCCTCAAAACGCCTTTTTGTACACGAACAGGTCTATCCTGAATTCCTGAGTTTGGTGACCGGGCGGGTGAAGAATCTTCAGATAGGCAATCCTTCGTTACATAACACCTTTATCGGGCCCCTGGTGAATAAATCTGCAGTAATGGAACTGGAACGGCAGGTCAGGATGAGCGTGGAAATGGGTGGTGAAATAATACTGGGAGGTAAACCGGGTGAACAAGGTGATTGTTTTTTTGAACCCACAGTCCTTGTTAATGTATCATATGACAGTCCACTCGCTACCGAAGAAGTTTTCGGACCTGTATTGCCCGTGTTCAGTTTCAGGGATTATGATGAGTTGGTGGGCAGGGTCAATGATTCAAGGTTTGGACTTGGCTGCTCGGTGTTTACTGCCGACAGAAAACGCATGGAAGACTTATCCGCCGATATTGATACAGGGACAGTGGTTTTTAACAGTTATACAAGATCTGATCCGGGTCTTCCTTTCGGAGGAATTAAGGATTCAGGTTACGGGAGGGAGCTGTCAGAGTTCGGGATTATTGAATTTGTCAATATAAAAACTGTTACCATCTTCTGATTGAAAATATTTTATTAATTTTGCAGTGCAGCAAACCGTTCTGTCGCTCCATGCTATAGCGCATGGGGAGGAAAGTCTGGACAACACAGAGCACCATACTTCCTAACTGGAAGATATCCGCGAGGGTATAGTAGCGTAGCAGAAAATAACCGCCCCGAGACCTGTCCTGAGCTTGTCTGCGCTGAGCGCAGCGAAGCGTTGAAGGACATCCGGGGTAAGGGTGAAAAGGTGAGGTAAGAGCTCACCGGGCTCCGTGGTGACACGGGGTGCCGTACGCCTTATGGGTTGAAAGACCATGTATACCGGCGCTCGAGGGCTGCTCGTCCGATGCCGGGGGGTAGGTCGTTAAAGCTATTCAGCAATGGATAGCGTAGAGAAATGGCAGAAGGCCTGGGATATCCCGGGTGACAGAATCCGGCTTACAGGTTTGCTGCATTATTTTATTTCAAAGACAGAATCGTCAATCTCCCTGTTGAATTCAATGCTCTCATATACGGCCGTACCGGCTGCTTGTCCGTTCATAAAGGTGTCAATGGTCCTTGCCATCATTACTCCATCGGTATCCTTAAAGTCACTCATCCTTATTTCAACGGTAATTGTATTGCCCATCTGATTAACACTCATCCTCATCTGCGTCAAATAATGTGACTGCTTGTCAATAAAGATATAACGTGTTGCTTCAGGGGCCGATATCTTAATCTTGTGGGCAGGCCTACCGGCTACTGATTCCTCTCCCTCCAACATCATATAACCTGACTCGTATTCTTCTAAAATATTGCTATTGAGCATACTGCCATTTTTTACAGAGGCTATCTGATCAGGCGTGAGAGGTACAGCTTCGTTTGATCCCATCATCGGATTTATCATGTAACCACGGTCACCGTTCACTACCTGTACCATTTCCATACCATTTATGTTACTCATTGATTTGATCTTATCCGGGACCTTCTCGTAAATCTGCATGGCTAGATCCATCCCTTGCATATTCATATGGCCTTTCAGGACAAGAGTCCTGAATGCGGTAAGTTTATCAGCATTTATTGCTTTTAAATGTTTCCGGATAACCTGTTCCAGGCTTTGTGCATCTGCCATGGTTGTAAACAAGAGGCATGAGATTAGGATAATTGATTTTTTCATTTTATTCTTTTTACAGATTAACAATGGTTTTACGTATCTCTGATAAGTTGAAGATTAAATTGTCGAGGAGGTCAAGGTTAAGCATGTTTGCACCGTCAGAGAGTGCCTCGTCGGGCCTTGGATGGCTTTCTATGAAGATGCCATCTGCTCCGGCAGCTATAGCCGCCCGACCAATGGTGGAAATCATTTCAGGATCACCACCGGATACTCCCCCGGGCTGATTGGGCTTTTGAAGCGAGTGCGTAATGTCCACAACAACGGGTACACCATGCTTCTTCATTTCCGGTATATTTCTCATGTCAACGACAAGATCAGTATACCCAAAGATGTTTCCCCTTTCCGTTAGTATAATATTATCATTCCCGGATTGCCTCACTTTATCGACAGCATATATCATTGATGCACCTGACAGAAACTGGCCTTTCTTTATATTTATCCATTTACCTGTGGCAGCAGCAGCCAGGAGGAGATCTGTCTGCCTGCATAGAAATGCCGGTATCTGGAGTATGTCTGCATATTTTGCAGCTATTGGTGCTTCCTCAGGATTGTGTATGTCAGTTATTACAGGTAGACCAAACTTTTCCCTTACCCCGGCAAGAAGCTCAAGAGCTTCAATGTCGCCTATCCCGCTGAATGAATCAATGCGTGTCCGGTTTGCCTTGCGATATGAAGATTTGAATATTACCGGTATTTTATATTTATCCGATACCTCACTTGCCCTGGCTGCCACCTCATGGAGTACTTGCCTGTTTTCCACAACACAGGGGCCGACAATAAGAAAAAAGTTATTGCTGTCGTTGAATCTCATTTTAGGTATATCGGGTATCATAGGGCTTTTGCTTATAAAGGTAATATTAAGAATTAAAAATTCATCAGCTATTGTAATCGTAATATTTTTTCCAGAGTATTCTCAACCTGTTCCTGAATTCCCTTTCCCGCTGGTTATCTCCCGGTGTATAAAAAACAGTGCCTTTCAATCCTTCAGGCAAGTAATCTTCCTGTGTAAAACTATCCTGATATGAATGAGGATAACGGTAATCTTTACCATAATCAAGATCTTTCATCAGGCCGGTGGGAGCATTGCGAAGATGTAGCGGCACCCCTTTGTCACCCGATCTTTTCACTTCCTCAATAGCTTTGTCTATTGCTATATATGCAGTGTTGCTTTTTGGAGAGCAGGCCAGGTATATGGCAGTTTCGGATAGTATTATACGCGATTCAGGCCAGCCTGTGAGATGAACGGCATCAAAGCATGATTGGGCTATCAATAAAGCGTTAGGGTTTGCCAGTCCTATATCTTCGGCAGCCAAAATGAGCAGCCTGCGAGCGATGAATTTGACATCCTCACTGCCTTCGACCATCCTGGCGAGCCAATAAACGGCAGCATTTGGATCACTTCCCCTTATTGATTTAATAAAGGCTGAAATAATATCGTAATGTTGTTCACCCCCTTTGTCATAAAGAGCCATATTTTTCTGTATCTGCTCCTGCACCTTATCATCTGTAATAATAATCCTGGATTTTTTCCCGGTCATTCCCCGAATCTCGGAAGAAACAACCAGTTCCAGGGCATTGTACAGTTTACGTGCATCACCTCCGGAGCTTTTTATGAGAGCATTGTATTCCGCTATTTCAATATTTAGTTCCTTAAGGTAACTGTCTTTTTTTAATGCTCTGTTTGCCAGTGTTTTAAGATCTTCTTCCCCCAATGGTTTCAGGATATATACCTGGCACCTGGAAAGTAGCGGGGAAATAATTTCAAAAGAAGGGTTCTCAGTGGTTGCCCCTATAAGGGTAATTATACCTTTTTCAATGGCTCCCAGGAGCGAATCCTGCTGTGATTTGGAAAAGCGATGAATTTCGTCAATGAAGAGTATGGGACTGGGATTATCAAAAAATTGCTGTTTTTTTGCTTTTTCTATGGTTTCCCTTACGTCTTTTACCCCTGAATGTACTGCGCTCAACTGGTAAAATGGCCTCTTATGCATGGCCGCAATAATACCAGCAAGTGTTGTTTTGCCGACTCCCGGGGGCCCCCATAGGATAAAAGAGGGGATTCCACCTGACTCAAGGGTCTTTCTCAATGTGGAATTAAGACCGGTGAGATGATCCTGCCCTATGTAATCTGAAAGGCTAAGTGGCCTCATCCTTTCTGCAAGAGGTTTGTTTGATAACATGATATGCTTTTCAGCAAAAATAACAAATGATAAGCAATTATCGTCGTGTGCTGGAGTTAACAGAGCGGCAAATAAATGACTGGTAGTTATGCCTTCATTACGTTGCAGAAATCACGGTAGGCTTTAAGGATGTTACCTGCCTGAAAGACAAGGTTTTTTGTTTCAGTAAGGAGATCAAGGTAAAGCATGGTAGCCTTTGTACCTGATGCACCTTTCTTGATACGCTTTACCTGTTTTTTTCGTGTTGAATCTATGGAATCGATAAGTTTAGACTGTTTGTCAACCGATTCCTTGATATTATCAAAATTATTAGACCTCAATATGGCAACGATGAAATTAAGGTATTCGCTGAGTTCACGACTGAGATTTTCGAGGTCATACTGCTGATCAGGATTAAGGGGCTTGTGGTTATTGTCAACATGCCTGTATGCAGGGGTAAATACATATGATAAGGAGTGAGCGCTTTCCCTCAGATAGTCATGTATCTGCACATAGAAGGGGCCGGCGTCTATTCTGGAGTCGTCCAACTGCCTGATAAATTTATGTACACTATCTTTCTTGAGCTTGGCTGATATATCAAAGTGTTTAACTTCTTTTTTGAGGTTTTTCAGGGATTTGTGTTTTTCGTTCAAGAAAGCTATGATGGTTCTGTCGTATAGAGAAGAAACCAACAAGAGTTGCTTGATCAGCATATCTCTTGTCGTATCAGTTATTGTAGCCTCGTCCTCAGTTGCTTTAGCCTCTGCTTCCTCATCCTCTGCTTTTTTAACCCTGTTCTTGTGTGTGCGGTGAGTGCTTATGAGTGTAAGTATGATAAGACCGATAATAATTAATATTCCCACAAAACCTGCCCAGTTAATAAAGAGAGCTACAAGAAATGATGCCGTAAAGGCTGCCATTGCCGTGAAAAACCACCCTGTAATTACTACCATCACCCCGGAAATGCGGTAAACCGCACTTTCCCTGCCCCAGGCCCTGTCGGCTAAGGAAGTACCCATGGCAACCATAAAGGTGACATAGGTTGTGGAAAGAGGAAGCTTAAGGGATGTTGCAAAAGCTATTAATACGCTGGCTACCACCATGTTAATGGATGCCCTTAACTGGTCGAATGAGACATCCATTTCTTTTTCTGATCCCGATAGGCTATTGACAGAGGGATCAAACCGTTTGTCTAACCATCTCCTGTATTTTGGGGTAAAAAGTTTACTCAAACCTTCCGAGATATTTGTGCTTAGCCTGACCAGAGTTCGTGCCAGTCCAAGCGACTTGAATGATTCTGTACCCTCATTCTGACGTGCAAGATTGATCTCGGTCTGGGTAACCGTACGTGATTTTTTTGAAAGCCACAGGGCGAGTGCCATTATTATTCCGGCAATAAGAAGAAAATATGTTGGCGTTTTGATTTGAGCAGCCAGAGCGGTCATTGGCAAAGCATCGGGTGATATTCCACTGGCCATCCACGCCTTGAATGACTCATAACCGGCAAGGGGCACTCCTATAAAATTTATGAGATCATTCCCGGCAAAAGCCATGGCAAGTGAGAAAGTGCCTACAAGAACAATGACTTTTGGGATATTAATCTTAAATAGCCATATGAGTAACTGAAGCAAAATAGTCCATCCTACGAAATTGTATAAAAGTAGAATCCCTGTATTTGACATTATCCAATCACTTACACTCTCGCTCATAAATGATGCCCCCTTGGCTCCTTTTAACAGTATAAAAAACGAAATGGCTGTTATGGCAATTCCTCCCCAGAGGGATCCAAAATACTTCATATTGCGCTGGTAATTAAAGCTGAAAACTACCCTGGTGAGATACATAATCAGTGCTCCTACCGTGAAGGCAATAACAATGGAAAGAAGAATTCCGGAAATAATTGCAAGAGCTTTGCTGGAATTAATGTATGTACCCAATGTGGCGGTTCCTTCAGGATCTCCGGTGAGCTTTATTATGGAAATCCCTACAGCAGCTCCCAAAAGTTCAAATACTATAGAGACCGTGGTAGATGTGGGCAAGCCGAAAGTATTGAAAAGATCAAGTAAGACAATATCTGTAAGCATTACTGCTATGAATATGATCATCAGATCACGGAAGAAAAACTCGCCGGGATTGAAAATACCCTTCCTGGCAACCTCCATCATGCCGCTGGAAAAGGTGGCTCCCACAATAATGCCCAGGGTGGCTATAATTAAAATAACCCATAATGAAGCAACTTTGGACCCGATGGCCGAGTTAAGAAAATTTACAGCATCATTGCTTACTCCGACTATCAAATCTGCAACAGCCAGAACAAAAAGGACGCCCACAATGAATATGTAATATTTTTCCATGCGGTAAATTGGAATATGCGCAAATTTATCGAGCTATTTTTATTTAATAATTAATTTAATGTTAAGAAATTGTTAAGTAAATGGTGAATATTAGGTAAAGGGAGGATAAAAACAGGTGGTTTATTCATCCAGTATGTTCTTTGTCAATTGTATCACCTGCTCCATATCAAGGGGCTTGGTCAGGTATTCTGTCACCCCCATTTCGATACTCCGGATCATCGCTTCTTTGTCAGATATTGCAGAAAGTATAACGACCGGGATATTTTTCCACTCAGTGTTTTTCTTTAATAGCCTGATGAATTCAAAACCATCTACCTGGGGCATTTTGAGGTCGAGAAAGATAAGATCCGGGATGTTCTTTTCCATTAGATCCAAACCCTGTTTTCCATTCACGGCCGAAAATACATTATATCCGTTACGTTTGAAAAGCGATTCCAAAAGTACCAGGTTGGTATTCGAGTCATCAATTATAAGTATATTTTTGTCACTCATCTATGAGGGAATGATTGTTTATTATAAAGATCAGAAAATATAAAATCTTAAATTTTGTTAAATATAGAAAAATATCATCATTTTTAGTGATTTAGATCATCGTTAAGTAAAAAAATAATACATTTGTTAAGGTGATACGCCAGGTAGTAAAGTTTATTAATGGTACACTTTAGTTTAAATTCGGAATATAATAACTCTCAAAATTTGATTCCTGACGATGGTATTTTTAATTACCTCACAGGGGATGAGAAAATTAAATTATCATTGGGAGTGACCCTGATGACATTCGAACGGCAGGATATGATATACAAGCAGAATATGCCGTCCGATCATGTAGTTTATGTTATCAGCGGGCTAATAAAAGTGTACAGCGGGGGCAGGGGAGATCGCGTTATTTGTATAAAGCTGGCCGGCCCCGGTAGCTTCGCAGCTCTATCAAGTGCCTATGCATCAAATTTATACATGAATTCCGCAGCTGCAATTGAACAGACTGTTGCTCTTATGATTAGAAAAGAAAACCTTAGTGATATACTAAAGCAGAATAATATGTTTTCTCTTTCCATTATAAACCTCATGGGCAAGGAGATTCTTGACATATCCAAAAAGCTGGTTACTTTTTCGATGAAACAACTACCCGGGCGGGTTGCGGACCTGTTAAGATATTTTTCTGAAGAAGTTTTCAAAAGCAATGAATTTACTGTATCCCTTACCAGGCAGGAGATGGCTGAATTAATAGGGACCACAAAGGAAAGTCTGATAAGAACACTCAACGAATTTAAAAATGATAGAATAATAGATCTTGATGGTAAGAACATCAAAATACTGTCAAATGATTTAATAAAAGTATTGTCTGAAATAGGTTAAAGAATTATTATGAGAAAATTCTATTACAGAATAGCAGCATTTTTGCTGCTCGGTGCCTTTTTAATACCATCCTGCCGGAATAGTGGTGATCAGAACCGGATGGGAAGGGGCATTGTATGCTCCAATGGCATGGTTGTTTCTGCTCATCCCGAGGCTTCTCAAACAGGGACCAAAATACTTATGGAGGGAGGAAATGCATTTGATGCTGCTGCTGCAACAGCTTTTGCTCTTGCAGTAAGCTATCCCACTGCAGGCAATATCGGAGGTGGCGGACTATTGGTCTTAAGGGCTGCCGATGGGAAATATGCCGCCCTTGACTTCAGGGAGAAAGCTCCTGCACTCGCTATGCGGAACATGTACCTCGATGAGGAGGGTGAGGTTATTGAAGGACTGAGCACCCGGACTCGTGCTGCAAGTGGCGTTCCAGGCTCAGTTGCCGGTATACTTGAAATGCACACTATGTATGGTGTGCTGGCCCTCCGGGATGTTATACAACCGGCTATAGACCTGGCTCGTAAGGGGTTTCCCCTCACCCGTAAGCAGGCTGAATCGTTAAACGGCGTACGTGATAGGTTTATTCAAAGAAATGACCACCCGGTAGCCTTTGTTAAAGACACACCGTGGTCTGAAGGAGATCTTTTGGTGCAGGAAGACCTGGCTATGACACTTGAACGGATCCGTGACTATGGATACAGGGATTTTTATTACGGTGTAACGGCGGACATGATTGTTTCTGAAATGAAAAAAGAAAACGGACTGGTAAGCCATGAAGACCTTGAGAATTACTCAACCGTATGGCGTGAGCCAATAATAGGTCACTATTCAGCTTATAAAATAATTTCAATGCCACCACCTTCAAGTGGAGGAGTTGCATTGCTTCAATTACTGGGAATAATGGAAGATATGTTGCCTGACCGGCCTGTTTTCCATTCTGTAGAAGATATTCACCTTATTACAGAGGCTGAACGGAGAGTATATGCTGACCGGGCCTATTACCTGGGTGACCCTGACTTTGTAAACATACCTGTTGAACGACTGGTAAGTGATGAATACCTGGCTGAACGGATGTCCGATTTTGATCCGGCAAAGGCCTCATCCTCTGAGGATATATCTTATGGCTTAATTCCTGCTCGGGAAAGCGAGGAAACAACACATTTTTCAGTGGTTGATAAAGACCGTAATGCAATTGCTTTTACCACAACCCTGAATAGTGGCTATGGAAATTGCATAGTTGTGGAAGGAGCGGGCTTCCTTCTGAATAATGAAATGGATGATTTTTCCTCCAAACCGGGATATCCGAATATATATGGACTGATAGGGGGTGAAGCAAATTCGATACAGCCGGGCAAGCGAATGTTGAGTTCAATGACGCCGACAATTATTGAAAGAGACGAAGAGCTATACATGATGTTGGGAACACCTGGTGGATCCACAATTATTACTTCGGTTTTCCAGACTCTGCTGAATGTAATTGAATATGACATGAATATGCAGGAGGCTGTTGACGCACCAAGATTCCATCACCAGTGGATGCCTGATGTGGTTTATTTTGAGCGGGAGGGAGCGGATACATTGCTTATCCGGAAGCTGGAAAATATGGGACATAATATAAAATTTCGATCTTCCATAGGAAGGGTTGATGCAATAAGGATGCTGCCTGATGGTCGTCTGGAGGGCGGTGCTGACTCGAGGGGTGATGATATAGCCTGTGGATACTGACCCAGGGATTTTGTCATCTTTTTAGCAAATACACAGCTTTTTTTTTCATTAAATGAAATAAATTAATACTTTTATCAGTTGTAACCATAAAACCAGATAATATCTTTGAATAGCCTCAAATAGCTGTAATATGAAAAAAACTCTGATAATTACTATCATCATTCTGGTTATCATCCTCATACTTCCAGCTGTCGGATTTTTTGGATGGTTTTTTAAAGATAAAAAGCCAATTGATATAGTTATACTGGACAAAACCGTTCATACTCTTGACCGGGTTAACCATCGTGGACTTACCTGGGTATTGACCAATGGCAGGTTTGTTAAAGAGAATAACCGCAAGTATTCACTGCGGAAAGATTATTATGGTTTCTACCCAATTAAGCCAATGAGGTCGAAACAGTTCCGTAGAAATGATTTCCGCCTCGCTGAACTCATCAATATAGCAGAGAACAATGATGCTCTTTATTACGCTGATACATATGGCGTTTTCTTTAATGACTGGTACCAGGGAATAAACAGGAGCAGGCATTCACGAAAACTTTACGGGGGCCTGAACAACAATGACTACCTACTGATTTCTGAAATGAAGAAAAGGAATAAATTAGTGATACTGGAATATAATACATTTCATTACCCCACTGATGCATATGAAAGATATCGTGTTGAAGAACTAATGGGTTTTAAGGCAAGTGGTTGGACCGGCCGGTATTATGCTTCTCTTGATTCAACCAGTTCCGGTCTTCCTGTCTGGATGGTCGACCTTTACAAAAAGCAAAACAGGGAACCATGGCCGTTTAAAAACGCCGGAATAATACTTCTTAAGGGGGAAAATGAAATACTCGTCCTTGAAGAAGGCACACACCTGGAGAACGCTTATCCTTTTATAATGACAGGCACTGATGTTGCAGAAGATTATTCTGTCGCTGTCCAGATCCCATTTGATAAATCCTTTGCCATAATAGAGCCACGTGAAAACGAAGTACTTTCAACCTTTAAGCTGAAAACAACGGAAGAAGGGGACCTTCTGCTTGACAGACATTTCCTGACAAGTGAATTCCCGGCAGTAATAGTAAATCCCGGTGATATAAGGTCGGCCTACTTCTGTGGTGATTTTGCCACAAGCAAATTACCCCCATGGACAGCCTGCTTAGGCTCTATGGATATTATCAAAGGCATGCTCTATAATGGTAAGAACATGAATGATACCCGTCGATTCTTCTGGCAGTATTACAAACCTTTGCTGACAGGAATGCTTGATAATTATTATCTCGATATTAAACTGAAGGAATAGTATATATTATTGATTGACTGTGGGCAGGCTTGCATAAAGCCTGTCTTTTTTTTATATCCTGAATCATGAAAATAACTTTGGTGCAGGCAGATATAGCCTGGGAGAACAAGGCGATTAATCTTTCAAAGTACGAATCCCTTTTAAACGATCTCGCTGGCAAAACAGACCTGGTTATCCTTCCTGAAATGTTCAGCACAGGATTCTCCATGAACTGTGAGCAGATGGCCGAGAATATGAATGGTCAAACCATGGAGTGGCTTGGTAAAATTACCTCCGCCTCCGGCTTTGCCATGATAGGTAGTTTTATCGCTGCGGAAACCGGTAAATATTACAACAGGCTTGTATTTATGAAGCCCAACGGTAATTACTGCAGTTACGATAAAGGCCATCTTTTTAGGATGGAGAAGGAAAATAAATACTATACCAAAGGCAAACAACCTGTTATTTATCCATTCAGGGACTGGAAGTTTTCTTTGCAGATCTGTTATGACCTCAGGTTCCCTGTATGGAGCCGTAATGTGAAAATGGCTTATGATGTCCTGGTTTATATAGCCAACTGGCCCGAGGCCAGGCGTAATGTATGGAATACCTTGTTGCCTGCCAGGGCTATTGAAAACCAGTCTTATGTGGTTGGGGTTAACAGGATAGGTAAAGATGGAAACAATATCGACTATTGCGGCGATTCAATGATAGTCGATCCGAAGGGTAAAATAATCGCTCAAACAAAGATGTATGCAGAGGAACTTATTACTCATGAAATCTTCCTTGATGACCTTTATCTATTCAGGGAGAAATTTCCCGTATGGGAAGATGCAGATAGGTTCAAGTTGCTTTTAGATTAATAAAGCCTCGTACAGGATCTGTACGGGGTGCCTGGCCCTGCGACCCGTGCCGTCCAATATCTGATGCCTGCAACTGGTACCGGCGGCAGCAATAAGCACATCCTCTTTAGAATTTCTGACCGCAGGGAATAATACAAGTTCACCTACTTTCATGGATATGTCAAAATGCTCTTTCTCATACCCGAATGAACCGGCCATGCCGCAACAGCCCGATGGTATTTCTTCGACACTGTAATTTACAGGTATAGAGAGTGTTTCTTTCGTGCTTTCAGTACTGGCAACAGCCTTTTGCTGACAGTGACCGTGCAAGAGAATTTTTCTGTATTTATCGGTGAACAAGGATGACTTTATGTTCCCATTTTTGTATTCACGGCTGATAAACTCATCGATTAACAATGCATTTGCCGACAGACTTTTTGCTTTTGAACGGTATTTCTGAGATACCAGCTCTGGAAATTCATCCCTGAAACCCAGAATAGCTGAGGGTTCGATGCCCAGCAGGGGACTGTCAGGACTGATCAAATCAGCCAGTTTGACAACATTGTCAGTGGCTATCTTTCTTGCTTTACGTACAAGGCCCTTCGAAAGAAAGGTCCGTCCACTCAGGTTGTGCTCGGGGATGCTTACACTGTAACCCAGTGCAGTAAGTAGTTTTATTGACTGAATGCCAATAATAGTATCATTATAGTTGGTGAATTCATCTGCGAAAATAAAGACTTTTTTTAGTGGCTTTGCAGGATTCAAATGCGGAAGGTTTTTCCGTACCCACTTTCTCAGCGTTGTCCTGTAAATTACAGGAATTGACCTTTGCCTGGCAAAACCTATTATCCTCTTAATGAAGTTCGAAAATA
Source organism: Bacteroidales bacterium (assembly GCA_041686075.1). Classification (GTDB taxonomy): domain Bacteria; phylum Bacteroidota; class Bacteroidia; order Bacteroidales; family VadinHA17; genus UBA9300. Next base: position 19,963 of record JAWLEO010000011.1, read on the forward strand.
ATCTGTTTTTCAAAAAGAAATTATAAAAGGCAGGAAAGCTTGAGCCCAGGCTGTTCAAAGTGCTGATATAAGCTATCAGCCTGGTGCGTAAGGGTATGCCATGGCGGTCATACCACTTTTGCATAAATTCAGCTTTCAGCTTTGCCATATCAACATTTGATGGGCATTCACTCTTGCAGCCTTTGCAGGAAAGACACAGATCCAGTATCTCATATATTTCAGGATGATCCCAGCCATTATCAACGTCCTTATTAAGAAATTCTCTCAGAACATTTGCCCTTGCCCTGGTTGTGTGCATTTCGTCTCTGGTTGCCATGTAACTGGGGCACATGGTTCCGCCAATTATTTCTGTTTTCCTGCAATCGCCTGAACCATTGCATTTCTCAGCTGCCCTGATGTAACCACCGGTATCTTCAAAACTGAAATATGTTTCCATTTGCCTCACTTCCTGTCCCGGTGTGTACCGCAGTGAACTGTTCATCGGCGGAGTGTCAACTATTTTACCCGGATTCAGTATACCTTCTGGATCCCAGGTGTACTTTACTTCCCTGAGTATATTGTATATCCTGTCACCGTACATCATTGGAATAAATTCTCCTCTTAACCTGCCATCACCATGTTCTCCGCTTAATGAACCCTTGTATTTCTTAACCAGCCTGGCGGTTTCCATTCCCAGTGTTTGGAATAGTTCAACATCACGTGCTTTCTTCAGGTTTAATACGGGTCGAAGGTGAAGCTCTCCTGTGCCTATATGAGCATGGTAAACACATTCCTTATTGTATTTTGCCAGCATCTTGTCAAATTCATGCATATATTCTGGTAAGACGTTTACACTGACTGCTGTATCTTCAAGTAGACTGACTGGTTTGGCATCACCTTTCATATTTGACAGGACACCGACACCGGCTTTTCTCAGGTTCCAGACCTTGTCTATGTCACTGTTCCATATCCTGGGGAAGGCATATCCATAACCTTCTTTTTTCATTGCCTGCTCCATTGAGTCACATATCTCCTTTATCTCTTCACGGCTATGCCGGGCAAATTCAACTATCAGTATTGCACCCGGCTTGCCCTGGAGGAAAAACCTGTTCTTCCTCTGCTCAATATTGTCGCCGGTGAGTTTTAAAATTTTGTCATCCATCATTTCAACGGCATCCGGATCATACTTCAGGGCTATAAGATTTGCAGGATAGGCATGGTTTCTTTCTATAAGGTGAACACAGCAAAGAACCTTTTCAGGAGGGGGAAGGGGCACAAGGTTAAGCTTTATCTCGCTTATTACGGCAAGCGTACCTTCTGATCCTGCAATTATATGAGACAGGTTAATATCAGTACTATTTTTATCATTGAAAACGGCAGTTTGCAGCAGGAGATCGAGAGCATAGCCCGTATTCCTCCTCGGAACAGAGGGATCAGGATATTCACTAATTATTTCATTGGCAGTCTCAGGATCTGATAATATTTCTTTGAAACTACGGTATATTTTCCCTTCCAGGTTATTTTGCCCGCATTTCTTATTGAATTCATCAACGAATAGAGGCCCGAATACCGCTTTGCTGCCATCACTCAGTATTGCTTTGACTTCGAGTGTATGTTCACGGGTGCTTCCGTATCTCAGTGAATGCAGTCCACAGGCATTATTACCAAGCATACCTCCTATAGTGCACCTGTTAGCAGTTGATGTTTCAGGACCGAAAAATAAGCCATGCCCTGCAAGTAGCTTATTCATTTCTTCCAGGTTCACCCCCGGTTGTACCCTTATCCATTTTTCCTCTGTGTTAATCTCGAGGACATTATTCATATGCCTGCTTATGTCTACCACTATACCGGGACCTACCACCTGTCCAGCAAGTGATGTTCCTGCACCACGCATAATCAGGCTTGATTCATTATTGCGTGCATATTCTATAAGTAATTGCAGGTCTTCTTCGTCAACAGGCCAGGCAACAGCCATGGGTTCTTCCCTGTACATTGAAGCATCTGTGCTGTAAATAGCCCTGGTAATACTGTCGTATTTTAACCTGCCCTTAAGAGAATCTGCCAGTTTATCCAGTGATTTGTTCATATCTGTGCCTCGAGATAAATTTTAGTGAGTAAAAATATATAATATTCTCAATCTGGTAAAACAAATATATTATCCTCATTATCTACAACGGGATCCTTTTTAATGTTATTAATCATGTTATTCCGGTTTGAAGATCTGGGCATTTTTTTATACTTTTGGTGAATTATTTTTTTATTCATAAATAGCTGATTTACAATGAAATTAATAGATAACATAAAGAAAAAAGCCCGCCAGTTGAATAAACGGATAGTATTGCCAGAGGGCACGGAAGAAAGAACTCTCCAGGCTGCCGACCGGGTGATAGCCGGGAAACTGGCAAAAATAATACTTCTTGGTAAACCGGGGGATATTTATGAGCTGGCCGATAAGTTGGATTTGAAAAATATCACCAAAGCGGAGATTATAGATCCTGCTTCTCATAAAATGAAGGATCATTATATTGATATGATGGTGGATATAAGGAAGCATAAAGGCTTAACCAGGGATGAAGCCCTTAAGCTTATAGAGAATCCCTTGTACCTTTCAGTTCTGATGATTAAGAATGGAGATGCCGATGGAGAAGTAGCAGGGGCATCCAATTCAACTGGTGACGTGTTAAGGCCTGCTTTCCAGTATGTTAAAACACGTCCCGGTATATCGGTCGTTTCGGGTGCTTTTATTATGATTCATCCCGATAAATCATTTGGCGATAATGGTATTATGGTCTTTGCTGATTGTGCCGTACATCCTGACCCTACGGATAAAGAACTTGCTGAAATAGCCGTTGCTACTGCCAGGACAACTCAATCGATACTGGGCATGGAACCCAGGGTGGCAATGCTCAGTTTCAGCACTAAAGGAAGTGCGAAACATGAAATGGTTGATAAAGTGGTAAATGCGACAAGGATGGCCGGTGAAATGGCCCCTGATGTGCAGTTTGACGGTGAATTACAGGCAGATGCTGCCCTGGTGGAATCGATAGGCAAGAGGAAGGCCCCCGGTAGCAAGATCGCAGGGAGGGCAAATGTCCTGGTATTCCCATCCCTGGATGTGGGTAATGTTGCATATAAGCTGGTTCAGAGGCTGGGTAATGCTGAGGCAATAGGACCAATATTGCAGGGCATGGCTGCACCTATTAATGACCTTTCAAGAGGGTGCTCGGTGGAAGATATAGTAAGTCTTATTGCAATAACAGCAAGCCAATCTGCACAAAATTGAGCAAAGGGAGTTTTATCCTCTTCCCTGCTCTTTTAGTTTAACACTTTATTGTTATCTTGTAATAATTTAATTTTTTCGATAAACAAAATTTTTATATGGTAATACTCGTACTCAACTGCGGCAGTTCATCTATTAAATACCAGGTATTCGATGTTGAAGATGGCGCCGATGTTATGGCAAAGGGCCTCGTTGAACGAATAGGACTCAACGACAGCATACTGACTCATAAACCAACAGGCAAAGATCCCTATGAAACAGTTACCGACATCCCTGATCATACGATAGGTATAAACATGGTAATAGATGCACTTACTCATAAGAAATGGGGTGTAATAAAAGATGTAAAAGATATAATCGCAGTTGGTCACAGGGTGGCACATGGCGGTGAAAATTTCACCGAGAGTGTACTTATTGATAGCAGGGTAAAAAAAGATATTGAGAAATGCGGGGAGCTGGCCCCGCTTCACAACCCTGCAAACCTGAAAGGTATCCTGTCAGTAGAAAAACTTGTTCCCGGAGTGCCCCAGGTGGCAGTCTTTGATACTTCTTTCCACCAGAGCATGCCAGATTATGCATTCATGTATGCTATACCATACGAATATTATAAGAAATACAGGGTTCGTAAATACGGATTCCATGGAACCAGCCATAAGTTCGTAGCCCAAAAGGCAGCTGGAATCTTAGGCAAGGATTTTCAAAAAATGAAAATAATTACCTGCCACCTGGGAAACGGAGCCTCGGTGGCTGCAATAAATAATGGCAAGTCAATAGATACCTCGATGGGATTTACCCCTGTGGATGGCTTGATAATGGGAACAAGATCAGGTGAGATCGATCCCGGTGTGCTAATATATATAGCAGATAAGGAGCATCTTAATGTACAGGGTGTAAGTAATATGATTAATAAGAAAAGCGGGGTTAAAGGAATAACAAATCTTTCATCAGATATGCGTGACCTTGAATTGGCAGCAGCCAAAGGCAATAAAAGAGCAATTCTCGCACTTAAAATGTATGCTTATAAAGTCAAGAAATTTATTGGCTCATATGTCGCCGCTCTCAATGGGTTTGACCTCCTTGTTTTTACGGGGGGTGTGGGTGAAAATGATTTCAATCAGAGAAAAATGATATGTACTGATATGGAATACCTGGGAATTGACTTTGATGAAGAAAAGAACGATGGAAAGAAAAGCCAGGATATAATTATATCAAAACCATCTTCAAGGGTAACGGTTATGGCCGTTACGACAAATGAAGAACTGGTTATAGCAAGCGATACAAAAAGCATAATAAGCCACAAAAAAAAAAGAAACTAAGCCTTTTGGACCATGACCATGAAAAAGTTGAGTGAATTAAGAAAACTACTTGACGATAAACCTGTTAGACGTCTTGTACTTGCCGCAGCACATGACCTACACTCCCTTGGCGCTGTCATAAGAGCCGCCGATGATGGAATCATCCAACCTGTACTTATTGGTGATGAAAAGGAAATCAGGAAAATAGCATCAGAAAAAAACTATAACATTAAGGACCTGGAGATAATCCATGAAACAGTTATAGAAAAAACATCTGAAATGGCTGTTAAAATGGTTAATGAACGAAAAGCTGATGTCCTTATGAAAGGAAAGGTGGGAACATCTGTTCTGCTCAAACATGTACTTAACAAAGAGTGGGGCTTAAGAACAGGTAAGCTGCTGTCGCACTTTGCTCTTTTTGAAGTGGAGACTTACCATAAGCTAATATCTGTGACTGATGTGGCTATGAATATTGCACCAAATCTTAAAGAAAAAATATCAATATTGAATAATTCAGTTTCATGCCTGAATGCCCTGGGGATTAAAATGCCTAAAGTAGCTGTTCTTGGTGCTGTAGAGATGGTTGATGAAAGTATGCAAGCTACAATGGACGCTGCCTTGCTCTCAAAAATGAATCAGCGGGACCAGATAAAAAATTGTATCATTGACGGCCCTCTGGCTTTTGATAATGCAATAAGCCTGGATAGCGCAAGACATAAAGGAATAAAGTCGGAAGTGGCCGGTGATACGGATCTTTTACTGATGCCCGATATAGAAGTTGGCAATGTCCTTTATAAATCAATGGTCTTTTTTGCCAGGGCAAAAGTGGCTTCAATGATACTGGGTGCCGCGGCACCCATTGTGCTTACCTCCCGGTCAGACAGTGAGCAGGCAAAATACGACAGTATTCTTCTGGCGGCAGCGATAGCAAAATAAATATCTATGATAGCATCACTGGATCAACTGGTCGATAAAGTTAAAAATAAGAAGGTTAAACCCAAACTGGTAGTTACATGGGCACAGGATGAGAATACACTTGGTGCTGTTGAAAAAGCCGTGCGGGAAAACATGATTGATGCCTACCTGTACGGTGACAGGCCTGTTATAGAAGAAACAGCTTCTGAAATGGGACTTGATCTTACACTTTTAAATATTCAACATGTTGATAATGAGGCAGAAGCGGCAAAACAGACTGTACGGATGGTTAAAACAGGAGGGGCTGACATCCTGATGAAAGGACTGATAGGCACTGATAAATTTCTCAAGGCGGTGCTCGATAAGGAAAATGGCCTGATGAAACCAAAAGCTGTTCTTAGCTATGTTTGTGCGGTGGATGTGCCTGCCTATCATAAACTATTATTTATTACCGATACCGCAGTCCTGCCTTTTCCTGATCTTGATCAGAAAGTGGCAATGGCTGAATATGCCATTGAGATGGCTGGGAAATTCGGAATAAAAAAGCCTAAAGTTGCACTTATCGGAGCCTCGGAGAAAATGAGCAAGCATTTTCAAAATGCAATTGATTATGCTATTATGTGTAAGATGGCAGAAAGAGGACAAATAAGTCCGTGCATAATGGATGGCCCCCTGGATATTTTCCTTGCATGTGATAAAAAAAGCGTTGAGATAAAGGGTGTCGATACACCGGTGGGAGGCGATGCCGATATTCTTCTGTTTCCTTCCCTGGAATCGTGTAATCCCTTTTATAAGGGACTGATGCTTTTTGGTGGGGGAGAGCTGGCCGGAATGCTGATGGGAACGGAAGTGCCTGTGGTTCTGATGTCAAGAAGTGAAAGTGAAAAATCAAAATTCTTTTGCATAGCCCTGTCATGCCTTATGGCAGAAAAAAATAAGTAGTTTAATTATGTCAAAACTGGTACTCGCAATTAATCCCGGATCCACATCTACTAAATTCGGACTCTTCGCAGATGATAAGATGATATTCGATGAAACAATAAGGCATAGTGCCAAAGAAATATCACGTTTCAAAAAGATAAGCGATCAGCTTTCTTTCAGGAAAGAATTGATAGTGAAAGAGTTAAAAAAGAGAAATCTTAATTTTAAAAAAATATCTGCAATTGTTGGGAGGGGTGGACTTCTAAAGCCTATTGAATCAGGTGTTTACGAAGTAAACGAATTAATGAAACAGGAACTGGCGAGCGGAGACAGGGGAGAACATGCCAGTAACCTGGGAGGACAGATAGCTTCTGAGATAGCCAGTGACATACCGGGATCCATAGCCCTGATTGTTGATCCCGTTGTGGTGGATGAAATGCATGATGTTGCACGTCTTTCGGGGCATCCCCTTTTGCAGCGTAGATCAATTTTTCATGCTCTTAACCAGAAAGCTGTTGCCCGGGCGTATGCGGAATCCCTTAATAAGAAATATGAAGATCTTAACCTTGTTGTGGCCCATATGGGAGGAGGGATCAGTGTGGGAGCCCACCAGAAAGGCAGGGTAGTGGATGTTAATAATGCACTTAACGGTGAAGGACCATTCTCCCCGGAAAGATCAGGCACACTGCCCGTAGGCCAGCTGGTTAAATTGTGCTTCAGTGGAGGCTATACAGAGGAGGAAGTGATGAAAATGATTAACGGGAGAGGGGGAATGGTGGCCTACCTTGATACTAATAATTTCAAAGAGATATGCGAAAAAGCCGATTCAGGCGATGAAAAAGCAAAGCTGGTTAAGGAAGCTTCCTCATACCAGATAGCAAAGGATATAGCAGCATGCGCTGCAGTTATGAAAGGAAGGGTGGATGCCATAATATTAACAGGGGGGATGGCATACGAGAAATCACATACTGAATATATCAGGGAAATGGTTGACTTTATAGCTGATGTTATTATTTATCCTGGAGAAGATGAACTGCAGGCCCTGGCCCATAACGGCTTCCTTGCTATCGATAATAAAATAAGTATCAAAGAATATAAATAAATATATCCTTCCCCTGTATATTTTTATGGATTGCTTACCGATACAGGTAATACTTTACCATTGAAGAATCGCTTCCCCTCAATAGCAAACCACCTGATAAATTCTCTCATCTCACCTGCACTGACTGGCGCATTGTAGCCGGGGAATGCTTCATCTAGCATCTCTGTCTGAACAGCGCCCAGGGCAAGACAATTAAAGAAAATACCTTCTTTCTCATATTCAGAGGCCAGACTCTCGGTAAGATTTGCAAGGGCTGCTTTGCTGGCATTGTAAACTGCCATACCCGGATACCTCGAACTACCCTGGAAACCGCCCATGCTGCTGATGTTGATAATATGGCTTCCCCTGCGAAACTTGTTCATTAACTCTCGTATCAGTATCAGGGGACTGGTAAAATGCGTATCCAACATTTTCCTGACCTCGCGATCACTCAACTCAGTAATCGGCTTGCTTATTAAAATACCGGCGTTGTTTATTAGAATATCAATAACCTTAAAATGCCTGTCAACCTGTTTTAAGAAACTTTCAGGGCTTCTGAGACTTTCATTAAGGTCTGTAGCTATGTAACTGATATTCTTGAATTCTGATTCTCCTGAGAGCTTCTGAAGCAATGATTCAGTCCTTGAGATAGCCAGGATGTGATTATCCCTGCTGCTGGACAGTGATAAAGCTGTTTCTTTTCCAATACCACGGCTCGCCCCGGTGATTACTATATTCATATAATAGGAATTAGAATGTTTCTTTTTATCAAAATTTGTATAATTGCAGGTAAAGTTACAATTTTTGAACTTCTCATGATATTCCGAATATAACCTTAGAAAACACTTATATCTTATATGAATAAGAAAATAATTCCCTTTATCCTGATAGCAAGTCTTTTGTGTATAAAATCAAATGCCCAGTATGAACGGGAGAATGATAATGGTTCTTTCCTGGGTGAGAGGGTGTTCTTTGGAGGGGGATTTGGCCTTCAATTTGGTACAATAACAAACATTGAGCTCTCTCCCGTTGCCGGAATATGGTTGTTGCCCCGTCTGGCTCTGGCAGCAGGACCATCCTGGCAATATTATAAAGATCCTATGGGCAAAACCAGTATTTACGGAGGAAGAAGCTGGATGAGACTTTTGTTTATAAGGGATTTACACCAGCTTATACCCGTGGGAATAAGACTCGGATTCTTTTTACATGGAGAATATGAAGCGCTTAACCTTGAATCCGAATTTTGGAAAGGTGTGTATCCTGATAATTCAAGATTCTGGGAACATTCGGTTCTCGCCGGGCTTGGTCTCAGCCAGTCACTTGGAAAGAAAGCATCATTTAACATTACTTTTATGTGGGCAGTTACCGAATCAGAATACCAGATATATGATAATCCGGAGATAAGAATAGATTTTCTCTTCTAATCCATCATTCCATTCGGTAATTAATTGGCAGATTAATAGTTAATGCGTACTTTTGACCCCTTTAAAACAAATTAAAAAGGAGTTTTTATGGTAATTGCAAAAGACAAGATGGTATCTCTCAAGTACATCCTTAGAGAAGGCGGTAGTGAAGGAAATATTGTTGAAGAAGTAAAAAGTGACAATCCTCTCAAATTTCTTTATGGCTCTGGCCAGATGCTTCCTAATTTTGAGTCTAACATTGAAAATCTTGAGGAAGGGGATAAATTCGATTTCAGGCTTACATCAGATGAAGCATATGGGGAGAAGAGAAACGAGCTCATTGTTGATCTGCCCATGTCAGTGTTTGAAATTGATGGAAAAGTTGATGAAAGCCTGCTGAAAGAAGGTACAAATGTGCCCATGGCTGATTCAGAGGGAAGAAGACTTATCGGCACTGTATTATCCCATACAGACACATCAGTTAAAATGGACTTCAATCATCCAATGGCCGGGTCTGACCTGCATTTCACCGGTGAAATACTGGATGTGCGGGAAGCCACTGATGACGAGTTGAATATGTATAAAAGTGATGAATAAAGCAGACTCAGGAAAAACAATATTTATTCAACTTACCCTTAGGTGCATATTTTTTTTTTTTTATGCTGCATAATATCCAAAAGTAGTTTCCGGGTGAATTATTATTCCTAATTTTAGCCGATCTGAACCAGTATGAATATTTGACAATGTGTTTTTAATATTTGTATGAAGCTTAAAAAGAAAAAATACCCCCTCTGGCTCAAGATAATATTTGGAATGATCCTTGGCATTATTTGGGGGTTGATAGCAGCAGAAACAGGATTGGCCAAGTTTACTGCTGACTGGATAAAACCCTGGGGTACAATATTCATCAAGCTACTTAAGCTGGTTGCCGTTCCCCTTATTTTTGTATCTCTTGTCAAAGGGATAACAAGTATAACTGATATTACCAAACTTTCAAGGATCGGCCTGAAAACCATAGTGCTATATACAGCTTCAACTGTCATTGCCATAGTTTTCGGGCTGCTGGTAGTAAATACCTTCAAGCCAGGCCATGCTTTCAGCCAGGAAACAAGGCAGGAGTTTCAGACACAGTATGAAAACAATGTGAAAGATTCCGAAGATACTGCCGGGCTGGTAAAGGAAAGACCTCCGCTGTCTTTCTTCGAGGATATGGTGCCTGATAATATTATTGCCGCCAGTGGGGATAATTCAAACATGCTGCAGGTCATATTTTTTTCAATTCTGTTTGCCATAGCAATAATAATACTGGAAGCAAAGCAGGTAAAAGTCGTAAAGGAACTCTTTGATGGCCTCAATGATATCATATTGAAAATTGTTGATATCGTAATGCGTTTTGCACCCATAGGGGTCTTTGCCCTCCTCTCGGCTCTTATCACCGAGTTTTCTGGTGACGTCCAACTCTTTGTCGCCCTTGGTAAATATGCAGCTCTTACACTAGCAGGGCTTTTCGTGATGATATTTGGTTTGTATCCCTTATATATAAGATTGTTTACCAGGGTAAAAACCACGGAATTCTATAAGCATCTAATGCCTGTGCAGGTGGTTGCTTTTTCTACCAGCTCAAGTGCGGCTACATTGCCTGTTACACTTAAACAGGTTACTGAAAAACTCAAAATATCCAGGAGCGTGGCAAATTTTGTGCTTCCGGTCGGGGTTACAATAAATATGGATGGCTCATCATTCTACCAGGCGGTATCTGCAGTTTTCATTGCACAGGTTTTTGGTCTTGACCTCAGTCTTTCGCAACAGCTCACCATCGTTCTCACAGCCCTGTTGGCTTCAATAGGTGCGCCGGGAGTGCCCGGCGGTGCAGTAATCATGCTGGTTATAGTACTCAGTTCAGTGGGCATACCGGCAGAGGGACTTGCCCTGATAATGGGCGTGGAACGTCCACTTGACATGATCCGGACCGTTGCCAATGTAACAGGTGATTCTGCTATGGCCAGTATAGTGGCTTCAACAGAGAATGAAGTCGGTGTTGAAGAGTTTGACGAAGATGATGATGATAAATTGCTAAATGGTTAACCTATGTGGAAACGATTGCCCCTCTGGGCAAAGATAATAATAGGAATGGTAGTGGGCCTTATCTGGGGTATGATAGCTGCCAGAACAGGCCTCAGTGAATTCACACTCGACTGGATTAAGCCCTGGGGTACAATATTCCTCAAATTGCTCAAGCTTATCGCCGTTCCTCTTATTTTCGTTTCTCTCGTCAAAGGCATATCCAGCCTTACCGATATTTCAAAGCTATCAAGAATAGGGGTGAAGACAGTGGCATATTATATGGTTTCAACCCTTATAGCAACCACCTTCGGTTTATTTCTGGTGAATACGGTGAAACCAGGAGATACTTTCCCTGAAGAAAAGAGGGCCGAATATATGGCCAAATGGCAGGGCACAATAGATGAAAGCCAGTTATTGGCTGAGGAGGGAGAGAAGGGCCCGCTAAAGTTTATAGTCGATATCGTGCCCGATAATATCATAAGCGCTATGGGTGATAACTCGCAAATGCTGCAGATAATATTTTTTGCTATACTTTTTGCCATTGCCATGGTGCTTTTGAAGGCTAGCCAGGTGAATACTGTGAAATTAATCTTCGATGGATTAAATGATATCATAATCAAACTCATCGAACTGATAATGAAGTTCGCTCCATACGGGGTATTTGCCTTGCTGGCCGGGGTAATTGTGGATTTTGCAGGTGACACAGATATCTTTGTCGCACTGGGTAAGTATTTTACAACAGTGCTGGTTGGATTGTTCCTCCTGATTATTTTACTTTACCCGGCCTATCTGAAGATATTTACCAGGAATATTCCCGTGAAAAAGTTTTTGAAAGCAATATTGCCCGCACAAATGGTAGCTTTTTCTACAAGCTCCAGTGCTGCAGCACTTCCCGTAAATATGAGGCAGAATACCGAAGAACTTGATGTTGCGGAAGAAATTGTTGATTTTGTACTTCCCGTGGGAGTAACAATAAATATGGATGCAACAGCCTTTTACCAGTCTGTGGCAGCAGTCTTTATAGCACAGGTCTATGGAATAGAACTTACCATTGCTCAGCAGGTGACAATCGTCTTAATGGCTACAATGTCGTCCATAGGCTCCCCCGGTGTGCCAGGAGGTAGCATAGTGCTGGTTATTATGGTGCTTACATCTGTAGGTCTGCCAGTTGAAGGCCTTGCACTTATCCTGGGAGTCGACAGACCCCTGGATATGCTCAGATCATCAGTTAATATTACAGGCGATTCAACGATAGCTAATATTATTAACTACAGCGAGCAAAAAAGAAATAATAAAATAGTCACAAAGGTTAAACTACAAGCTGATGCCAGATAAAAAGCCGCATCAGTATGACCTGATAAGCATTTAATTCTCTTATTTGATAATTAGCACAGGCAAATATTTACGCTAATGTGCTGTTAAATAATTAAGTAGGCTAGATTTAATTATTTTTTAACCCCGCCAGGTTAATCAATTTATTCCCTTCTTTAACCCATGTGCTGAATTATTTCATTCTGATTAGCTAAAATCATATAAGACTTAGTCAATCTGTATTTTTAAACACTTTATACATGGATCCAGGTATAAACTAATTTTTACAATGATTATTAAGAGAATATACTTTAAATGTTACAAGTGGCAAATTCTTTATAAAAACTAATATTTTACAAATGTAAATATGGTATTCTCAACAAATATTAATTGGAATATACAATTGTAAAAAATTATTATGTCACAAATGTAAAAATTTATGCTAATTTTATCTATATGTATTTATATTCCTGTTAACCAGTCAATTATATTTATTATATAAACCGATTGTTAAATATCTTGTATTATAGTTTACAAATTAGATTTAGATAAAAAGAAATATTAAAATTATTCACTTATTTACCAGCTAATTATACGGCTAAAATAAATTAATACTTCATTATGATATTATTTATAATACATTAAGCAACAATAATATAACAATTAGAGTAAATTTATATTAAACAGACGCGTATTACATGGATTTACATCTGTAAACAATAAAACATTACAAATGTAAATTTAATTATTGTTACATTTGTGAATGTAGTATTTATGAGTTTATAGCTTATGAAAGACAGGATAAGGTTATTTCTGGATAAAGAAAATAAGGCATCATCAAAGTTAGCAGAGGAAATTGGTGTACAGCCTTCCGGTGTATCGCATGTCCTTTCAGGAAGAAATAAACCCAGTCTGGATTTTATAATTAAAATGTTAGAGACATACCCATATTTAAACACCGATTGGCTTTTGTTTGGAAAAGGAGAAATGTATAAAAGCGAAGATGAACCAGAGTCATTCACGGACAAAGAACCTGCATTGGATTTTTCAGAAGAAAAAGAATTTGAAGGCGGAAGTCTTTTAAATGATAATTTAACAGAGAACGATAATAAGGTGAAAGATAACGATGAACCTGTCAATAATAATGCTGATAAAGCTTTGAATAAGCCATTTTCAGAGCGTATCATCATTTTTTACCCCGATGGTACATATAGCGAGTATAATCGCCGTAAATAGCCTTAAATAAGTCTTGTACGATTTATTTAACTTCATGGTTATAAAGACCCTCTGACTTTTTGATTTAAGATTTAAGATTGCAGATTTTAGATTTAAGACTCACTTCGAAATTCGTTATTCGTTATTCGTTATTCGAAATTCACATCTGTTCTAAATTAATAGTTAATCGGATATTGAATACCATTTTAAAATGGTTGTGAAAACTCATCATTCATAATTGCTCGCTCCCAACAGCCACAATCACTATCCGCTCGCGAGTTCGCAGGACTCTCATGCTTTCAGCATGATCGCCCTGCTCGGTTCATCACTCATAATTCATAATTACCTCAGCCTCAGCCTCAACCTCAACCTTAGCCTTAGCCTTAGCCTCAGCCTCAACCTTAGCCTTGCTTTTATCTTTTGTCTTTTGTCTTTTGTCTTTTGTCTTTTCCGTATATTTGCCTACAAAATGACGCAATGAGGATTGAGGATTTTAAGGTACAGTCAAACCGCAGGCTCACCGGTGATTATTTCATTCTTGACCTTGTGAGCCCGGGTAAGCTGCCTGAGATCTTGCCCGGTCAATTTGCCCAGTTAAGGGTTGATAATTCCGGGGATACTTTTTTACGACGGCCAATATCCATCTTTGATATCGACTATGAAAAATCTATCATTAGCTTATTGATCAAGGAAGTAGGTGCGGGAACCAGAGCGATGTCCAGGATGCAGGAAAGAGAAAATGTAAATCTTATGTATCCACTGGGTAATACTTTCAGCCTGCCTCCTGAGAATGAACGCTCTTTGCTTGTAGGTGGAGGGGTGGGTATTGCTCCACTCCTGTTAATGGCAAAGTTATTAAAGCAAAAATCATTGAAGTTTAAAGTTTTATTGGGTTATCAATCCGCTGGGCAGATTCTTGAAAAAGAAAGATTTGGCATGCTGGGCGAGGTACTGATTACAACAGATGACGGGAGTTATGGGTATAAGGGATTGATAACTGATCATCCCGAACTTGACACTGACAATTATGATCGTATTTATACATGTGGGCCTGAACCCATGATGAGAGCTGTTGCTGCAATAGCGTATTCAAGGGATAAATTTTGTGAAGTATCCCTGGAAAATACCATGGCATGTGGATATGGCGTATGCCTTTGTTGTGTTGTTGACACTGTCAGGGGCAATGTATGCACCTGCACTGAAGGACCAGTATTTAATATAAAAGAGCTGAAATGGCAGAAATGACGGTAGATATCGGTGGTTTATTACTGAAGAATCCGGTTATGACAGCTTCAGGAACATGCGGTTTTGGACCAGAACTGGAGCCATTTATCGATGTGTCATCTCTCGGGGCCCTCGTTGTTAAAGGAACTACCCTGAAAAACAGGGATGGTAATCCATATCCGCGGATGGCCGAAACAACATCCGGAATGCTTAATTCGGTTGGTTTGCAAAACAAAGGGATTGACTATTTCATAAGCAGCATTTATCCAAAAATACGTAACTACGATACAAGAATAATAATAAATGTTAATGGCAGTACTGTAGATGAATATGTTGAATTAACAGAAATAATAAACAGCTTAGAAGATATCGATGGTGTTGAACTGAATATCTCCTGTCCAAACGTTAAAATGGGTGGAATGGCATTTGGAACCCATCTCCCCACCACTGAAAAGGTGATCAGAGCGGTAAGAAAGGTATGCAAAAAGTATCTTATGGTGAAACTTTCACCAAATGTGACATGCATTACTGATTTTGCTAAAGTCGCAGAAGCTGAAGGCGCTGACTCGGTGTCTTTAATAAATACCTTGCTGGGAATGGCCATAGATGCAAAAACAAGAACACCGGTGCTCTCAACTGTTACCGGTGGGCTGTCAGGGCCGGCAATCAAACCCGTGGCGCTCAGAATGGTGTGGCAGGTATCAAAAGCTGTAAAAATACCTGTAATAGGGATAGGAGGAATAATGAATGCGAGAGATGCCGCTGAATTTATGATTGCAGGAGCCTCAGCAATACAGGTTGGAACAGCAATGTTTATAGAACCGACTGCAGCCATAGATATTATCAGAGGCCTTAATGATTATCTGGATCAAAACAATTTTATGAGAGCATCTGACCTTACCGGTACCCTCGGTAAATAAAATAATTCTCCTTTTTATTTTATTTATAATTTTCTAATTTTAGCACCTGAATATTTTAATAAATATGTAAATCACTCTGCATTATGGTTAAAAACTTACAGATTGATAATCTTGACAGGCAAATTTTGGATATAATCACCAAAAACGCCAGGATACCCTACCTGGAAGTAGCAAGGGCTTGTAATGTTTCGGGAGCTGCAATCCATCAGAGAGTGCAGAAGCTTATTAAAAGTGGAGTAATAAAGGGTTCTGAATTTAAGGTTGACCCGGTAGCCGTTGGTTTTAAAACATGTGCTTACATTGGGATTTTCCTTGAACATCCGGGGCATTTTAAGAAAGTTGTTGAGAAATTTGAAAAGATACCAGAAATTATAGAATGCCATTATACCACGGGCAACTATTCTCTGTTTATAAAAGTGTATACGCGTGATAATGAACATCTTCGTGATGTATTGACCAATAGCATACAAAATATTACGGGCGTTACGCGGACCGAAACACTCATTTCCCTTGAAGAATCTATAAACAGGCAAATACCGGTGTTGTCACAAAGCGAATAGTAAATATTCTCAATGTGATCACTCTATTAGGCTCCTAATTACTTCAGGTGATTTGATTTGGTCAGGCATTTATCTCTTGTTGACTCATGTAAATTTCTTATGATCAACTCTTAAATTCATAATTCATAATTCATAACTCATAACTCATAACTCATAATCCCAATGCCTTACTCTTTTAGTGATAAAGTAGCAATTGTGACAGGTGCCAGCTCCGGCATAGGTTTAGCTACTGCTGGTGAACTGGCAAAAAGGGGCTCAAAGGTTGTTATGGCCTCTTCAAATGAGGTAAGGCTGGCAAAAGCAGCTCAACCCCTTCTTAAGAGTGGTTATGATATCATGGTATGTAGAACCGATGTAAGCAAGGAAAACGAATGCAGGATGCTCGTGGATGAGACCATAAAGAAATACAGTCGCCTGGATATTTTAATTAATAACGCCGGGATATCGATGAGGGCACGTTTCGCTGATATAGATCTGGAGGTGATGAGGAAAGTAATGGATGTTAATTTCTGGGGCACCGTTTATTGTACACGTTATGCACTGAAATATTTAATTGCAAGCAAGGGTTCAATAGTCGGCGTATCATCAGTTGCCGGCTTTCACGGCTTGCCCGGACGAACAGCTTATTCCGCCTCAAAGTTTGCAATGCATGGGTTCCTGGAAACAGTGAGGATAGAAAACCTTAAAACCGGCCTTCATGTGATGATCATCGCACCCGGCTTTACAAGGACCAACATTCGTATGACTGCACTTACCGGTGATGGTACGCCCCAGGGTGAATCGCCCAGAAAAGAGGAAAGGATGATGACCCCAGAGTATGTTGCAAAGTGGATACTTAAAGGCATAGTAAAAAGGAAAAGGAATAAAATTATGACCTGGGTCGGTCGCTTTACAGCCTTTTTCCAACGTATAACACCTGAGCTTGTAGATAAGGCTTACTACAAGGCCATGCTGACAGAACCGGGATCACCATTAAGAAATTAGGCTGAGGCTGAGGCTAAGGCTAAGGAAGAGATGAGTTAATCCAATTATTTTAAAAATGGTATTCTCCTTTCGAATACTGTCCTTTTAGGACAACTCATCTAAACAAACCCTAATACCCTGGTTATTTATTGTTTAAGTTATAGTGAAATAATAGATAAAAGTTAAACAAATCATTTTGCGAATATTATCCTTCTTCTAATACTTTGTTTTAGAATAATAGGTTTGTATTAGTAGATATAATCTCAACCTCAATCTTAGCCTTAGCCTTAGCCTCAGCCTTAATTTTTTACTTCTCTCCTGTTATGTTTTTCCTTCTCATTCGTCATACCTACGAATACAATTTTAACTAAAAAAAAATATCATGAAAAAAATTCTCACACTAATAGTATTAATGGTATGTACAATTTCTCTGAGTGCCCAAACTTCAATTGACCGGCTTTTTGAAAGATACCAGGGCGTTGATGGATTTGTAACAGTTACTGTATCTGGCAGCTTCCTTAAGATGATAGGTGAATTTGATGATGATGACGATGAGTTTATGAAGAATGCAGAAAACTTTACTTCTATACGCATTCTTGCCCAGGAAGACGAAAATATGGAAGTGGAAAACTTCTATGATATAGTCATGGAAGAATTAGACAAAGGAGGTTATGAAGAAATGGTGAGGGTTAATTCCTCTGAGGCCGATGTTAAAATAATGGTGAAAGCACAAGGAAAGATCTTTACCGAATTTCTTGTTGTTGCAGGAGGAGATGACAATGCAATAATTCAAATTAAAGGCAGGCTGACAGATAAGATAATCAAAGAAATGTCAGAGTCGATAAACGATGATAATGCTACCCTGGGATTGAAATAAGTTTTATTTATTAATTAATTTTAAAACCTGGTTGATCGAAACCTAACAGAATATGACCAGGAGGGAATTTGAGACTGACATAATACCTTATAGCCGCACCCTGTACCGTTTTGCCTTCCGCTTCCTTGGCAGTAAAGAGGAAGCGGAAGATGCGGTTCAGGAAGTCTTCCTTAAACTCTGGAAAATGCGTGATAAACTGCCAGAATATGATAATATCCATGCATATGCAATGACAATGATGAGAAACCACTGCCTGGATATGCTGCGAAAGAAAAAAACGGAATACATGGATGATACCAGAATATATGATACCAGAGCCTCAGACATGGACCTTGAAAAGATCATCGAAAACAGAGAAAAATTCTTGGTTATCACAGGTGTGATAAATTCTTTGCCCGAGAAATACTGCCTGGTTATACAACTACGTGATATAGAAGGATATGAATATAATGAGATAGCTGATAAACTTAAGATGGATACAAAAAACTTGAGGGTAACACTTTCAAGGGCAAGAAAAATGGTACGGGAAAAACTAAAAAAAAAGAATTATGAACTGGTCAGTGCTTAGAAAACTCCTGGAAAAGTATTACGACGGAATATCTTCGGCAGAGGATGAAAAGAAGATGCTTGAACTTCTGTCAAAGGATGACCTTCCCTCTGAATTTTATCAAGATAGAATGATGATTACCGGGCTGTTTGGAGGTGGGGAAATACCCGAACCTTCACCTGATTTCAATGACAGGATAATGACTGCGATTGATGAATCAGAAAAGAATGATGGAATAATATCCGGCAAAAGACGTTTATATAGCATTGTTTCAGTAGCAGCAACTATACTGTTAATCATTAGCCTCCTGTTTATACTTCAGAATGAAAACAGGGTTAAAGATACCTATAGTGATCCACAGATTGCATATAATGAGACTGTTGAAGTGCTCTACCGTGTTTCGACCAACTTAAACAAAGGAAGAAATCATATGGAAGATCTGTCCTTGATAGGTGAAACGCAATCCAGGTTGAACCTGATACCAGAATCAAGAAATGCTGTTGCAGAAGAATTAAAGGCATTGAAATATATAGAAAACAGCCTTGAAATCCTTGGCGGAGAGGATAACAATAATGTAAACTGAAAGAATTAAATACATATTATAATGAAAAAGTCAATTCTTATATCATTCATCCTCGTTCTTGCAGTTTCTGCTTCATCATTCGCACAGCGAAATCCTATTGATGTCATGTTTGATAAATATTCAGGTAGCGAGGGTTTTACAACGGTTTTTATATCAAGTAAAATGTTCAGCATGATGGCCGGAGTGGACCTTGATGACGAAGAACTGGAGGATGTGATCAAAAATCTTAAATCTATCCGGATCCTAACGGTTGATGATCCTGAACTTAATAATAAGCTAAATTTTTTTACTGAACTTGAAAAAGATCTCGACTTCAGTGAATATGAAGAATTAATGATAGTTAAGGAAAGTGACAGGGATCTTAAATTTCTTGTAAAGGAAAAAGGGAAAAGAATAGATGAACTCCTGATGATAGGAGGAGGCCCCGGCCAGAATGTCCTGATCTCAATCAAAGGGGATCTTGATTTGAAAAACATAGCGAGTATTAGCAAAACCATGGGAATTGAAGAATTGCAAAATAATGTTAAGTACCAATGATATGAGATATTTTAGTTATAGCGTGGTGGCCTTAATGCTCATTTCCTTTATTTCATGTTCTGACAGACAGAGAAATGATGATATTTTTAGCGAATTTGAAGGTGAGAGGGGAGTTTACATGGTTAAATTGCCCCCGGCACTTTTCATGAGCCTTATAGGGATGGAGGGGGAGAATATTAATAAAGATGAACTGGGAGATATAGAACTTGTGAAACTTCTTGTTTATAGCAGGGAAAATGCTTCTGAGGAGGATACAAATCGTATGTTGCAGAGAATAAACGGTAAAATAAATGACTTTTCATATGAAAATATAATTGGATTCAATTCAGGCAATACATTTATTTCTGCTTATGTGCTTGAATATGAAGATTATGTGAGCGACTTAATGGTGGTAATGAAAGAAAGTGGTTCACTCGCATGCCTTGGCCTTTCGGGAAAACTCGACGGCAAAGAAATTTTTCATTTTGCCACACAAATAGAATATAATAAACTCAGGGATTTTGTTAAAGAAAAATAGGGAAACTGCCTGAAATTTCATTTCCTGGCTCTATACATTAATGGATCCATACTCCAAATGCCTTCCTATTTGCAGTTCATCCTTTGATATTATGCACAATAATTCTACATTAGCGTGATTAAAAAATTATACTATAATGAAAGATCTAAAAAAACACCTGTGCATAATTGTAGTTTTATTGCTTTCATTTTCAAGCAAAAACCTGTATGCACAACTTGAGACCGATTTATTTAAAGCAGGGATCAATGATGGCATGATGCTGATGGAAGCTTACATTGAACCTTTTGCCAATGCCTTTGGTGCTGGTTTTAATTCAGCATGGTATAATACAGCCAAACCTCACAAATTGGGAGGTTTCGATGTTACCTTAAGTGTAAGTGCTGCCTTTGTACCGGCTAATGCAACAGAATTTGACCTGGCAGATATTAACTTCTCTAAAATCGAAATGGTAAATCCGTCAGGTAATTCCATCGCTCCAACAATAGCAGGGGTGAAAGAGTCCGGCCCCTCTCTACATGTTATAGAAGATGGTATTGAACTTGTTAATTTTGAATCACCACCGGGAACAGGCTTTGGTGTGGTGCCGGCCCCGATGCTGCAGGTGGGCATAGGTATACCTCTGGCATCCGAAATTAAAATCAGGTATATACCTAACACACCAATAGATGAAGGATCACTGCGGCTTATCGGGGGAGGGCTTATGAAAAGCATATCAGAACATATAAGGGCCTTTAGCCTCCTGCCCCTTGATATTTCCGTATTCGGAGGGTATAATAATCTAAGAGGCACAGTACCTATAAGTGTACAAGCCGATACGTATGATAATTACAATAATTATACATCCTCAGACTTTACAGACCAATCTTTCATTGTGGATGTAACAGCCTGGAATTTGTCCCTCATTGGTTCAGTTAATGTCGCCGTGCTTACAGGCTATGCAGGTATCGGATATAGCAGGACCGCCACGAAAATGAATATAGAAGGGTATATCCCACTGCCTTCAGTTGATCCTGCCATTTCAACAAGCTCACCCGTTTATGTTGATGAAGGCGTTGTTGAAGAAGTGCAGGGAATAAATATTGAAAATTATTCGGGACCACGGTTGAATATAGGTGGACGCCTTAAACTCGGGGTGTTTACTATTCATGTAGATTACACTTATGCAGACTATAACGTTCTGACGGCAGGCATGGGTATTTCCTTCCGGTAATACAACAATTATCACGAATTAAGGCGAATTAACGCGAATAGAGGGTTCATCGAGTCCGTCCCCCAAGCCTCGCCAGTATCGTCGGGACCTTAGCCTCAGCCTTAGCCTTAGCCTTAGCCTTAGCCTCAGCCTCAGCCTTAGCCTCAGCCTCAGCCTCAGCCTCAGCCTCAGCCTTAGCCTTAGCCTCAGCCTTTATCACCATTCCATACAAACCGAACAGTATAATTATTATTTTTGCAGTTGGAAAAACTAGCTAGTTGCCGTGAAAGATGAATCGTCAGCCATAAAGAACAAATACAGGGCCCTGCTGAGGGCGTCATCAAGATTTGTGAATAGCCGGGATGATCAGAAAAAATTGAGAAAAGCACTGCAAATTTTGGTGGAATGCCATGGTGGTAAGAGAACCGTTACGGGTGAATCATCCGTTATACATGCCCTGTCAGTTGCACGTATAGTGGTTGAAGAGATGGGACTTGGATTTACCTCATTAATTGCGGCCATACTTCACGATTGTGCAGGTGAAATTGATTTAAACGATAAAAGGATAGAAAAAACCTTTGGAAGAAGTGTCCTCAAAGTGCTTAAAGGATTGGCAAGTATAGAAAATATCGAGACCACTCGTTCAACTTACCAGGCCGAAAATTTCCTGAAACTTATTCTCAGTCTTGCCGACGACATCAGGGTAATACTTATCAAACTTGTTGAACGTCTCGAGTATATGCGGAAACTCCATGGTACCAGGGCTGAAATACGGCTGAGGCTGGCTTCCGAGTCTTATTTCCTGTATGCGCCACTGGCACACCGTCTCGGGCTGTATAAGCTTAAATCGGAAATGGAGGACAAAGCAATGATGTACCTCGATCCTGCTGCCTACCGGATGATCGAGAAGAAACTTAAGCAGACAACATCTTCACGTAATCGCCTCATACGTGATTTCTCTGCGCCACTTAGAATAGAACTGGACAAGCAAAAAATAAAGTACCAGATAAAAGGTCGTACAAAGTCGATTCACTCAATATGGCAAAAGATGAAACGTCAGGGGGTTGAATTTGATGAGGTGTACGACGTTTTTGCCATAAGGATAATATTGGATACCGACAAAGAAAAGGAAAAAGCCGATTGCTGGAAAGTATATTCCCTGGTAACCGACCTTTACCAGCCTAACCCGAGCAGATTGAGGGACTGGATATCGGTGCCAAAATCAAACGGGTATGAATCGTTGCATACAACAGTTATAGGACCACGGAATAAGTGGGTCGAAGTGCAGATACGCTCCACCAGGATGGATGATATTGCAGAAAAGGGACTCGCTGCACATTATAAATACAAGGGGACAGAAGGTGATAGGACAATAGACAAATGGCTCCTCCATATGAGGGAAATACTGGAATCAGCTCAAAAAGAAGATAAAGAGCTTATCGAACAAGTTCGATCGGGTTTGTATACGGATGAAGTCTTTGTTTTTACACCGAAAGGTGATCTGAAGCGCCTTCCAGCTGGTGCCACAGTCCTGGATTTTGCTTTTGAAATACATTCCGATGTCGGTGGTAGCTGTGTGGGAGCAAAAGTTAATGGAAGGAATGTGGGTATAAAATATGTGCTGGAAAATGGTGATCAGGTATCGGTAATAACTTCAAAAAACCAAAAGCCAAAACAGGATTGGTTAACCTTTGTCGCAACAGGAAAGGCGAAAAATCGCATTAGAAGTGCATTGAATTCAGAAAAGGTAAAATTGGCAGCCGAAGGTAAGGAGTTGCTGGTAAGGCGCTTAAAAAACTGGAAAATAAGCTATAATGACGCCCTGATAAAATCATTACTGGAGAACTTTAAACTCCCCAATGCTACTGAATTGTATTACCAGATCCAGTGCGAAAAAGTTGATCTTAAGGATGTTAAGGAGTACCTGAAAAGGGAGGATGAAAAAAAGAAAACCGAGCCAACAAGTGCTGATGAAATAAAGCAGGTAGTAGAGGAAAAATCTGATCCCCGCCTGGTAACAGGTGCAATGTTCAGGGATTATCTAATTATTGAAAATAAAGTTGAAGGACTTGATTATAAGCTTGCTAAATGTTGTAATCCGGTACCGGGAGATAAAATATTCGGCTTCGTTACCATTACCGACGGTGTTAAAATACACCGCGTTAATTGTCCCAATGCTCCTTACCTGATGTCAAATTATCCTTACCGGATCTTGATGGCCCGGTGGACAAATGTGGAGGATAGCCCGGCATTCCAAACCGGTATAAGGATTGTGGGTATCGACGACCATGCAATGATAAGCAAAATATATGAAGTGCTTAGTGCACATAAAGTAAGCCTGAGAAATTTTAAATATGAGAATAACGATGGCATGTTTGAAGGTATAGTTTATTTATTTGTCCCTAACATTAATACTCTCACCGGTTTAATAAAAAAAATCAATTCAATAGAAGGCGTGCTAAAGGTCAGTAGACATGATTAATATTATTTTGAAATGTTTATGAAATGAATTAGATTTACATCATGCGAAAACTGTTATTATATATAGTATTCATTCTTTGTGCGGGATCAAATTTAAATGCTCAGTTTATTAATCCCTCTATTTTCTACATGCCCGCCCCCGGACCGGAAAAATACTATGCCGATCTAAATAATGATTCAAAGGACCATTCATGGGCAAGGTATCAGATCCGTACCGGACTAATGTTTAATTCACTAAATGGCTATAATTCATTTAATTCATGGATATCACCTTCAGTATTACTTCCTGTTAATTCCAAATTTGCCATTAATATTGAAGGAACATTTATCAACAGCTATTACCCGGGCTTTAATGATATGGAGGCAGGGAATACTTCTGATTTTATTATGAATGTCAGTGGCATTTATTCATTAAATAAGAAAATGACTGTTTTCGGCCAGTACTCAAAATCACTTATGAATGAAGGCATTTTCGGAAGAAAAGGTTATGAGTCAATAACCCTGGGAATGGAATTTATGCCCCTCCCGAACTTCCGTATAGGGGCAAGTGTAACAACCACCAACGGACTAAACCCATATTACATGTACCCTGGATACATGCCGTACAGGTATGGGCCATATTACTAATAACAAATTACATATTCTCCATTCACCCTTAAGTAGACAGAATTTAAAGTTTAACATTGGTGGCGGTATCTGGATAATACCGAATTTTAGTCATGGATGATAATATTCATGCCAAAGGGAATTTTAAAATAAACAGGTATTACTTCAAATCAATCTTTAACGAAACGGCAGGAATCATTGGAAACAGTGAAACTGATTTAAGTGTTGGAATAACAGCATTGTTTGTAGGGCTTACAATAGTTGCATCCAGGTAGTAATAATATGAATTTCTCCTGTTATAAACATTATATATGCTGAATTCCAGTTCTCCAGACCATTTCTTCTTTTCAAAGCGGCGGGTGTATGATATGTTGAGCCTGTGAAAATCCTTCATTTTGTAAGCATTTATATTACTGTTGCTGTAGGCAGGGTGCATCAACCAGTATGGAGTAACATTTCCGTTGGAAAAATCAAAGGAAGCCATATTATAGATATATTCAGGTAATGTCACCCTTTCGCCTGATAAAAAAGTGAAGTTGGCTGATATGCGATTCTTTTTGTTAAAATTATAATTCATTACCAGGGATAGATTATGTGGTCTGTGATGCTTTGCAGGGAATGGAATTCCTCCGTTGAGTTCTTCGAAAAAGTGAGTTGTTCTTGATAGCGAATATGACAACCAACCGTTAAGACTGCCATATGGTTTTTCAATTATACATTCTATCCCGAATGATTCTCCCTCACCGGATGTTATTATATTATCAAGATTGACAGGCTGGGATTTGTGTGAGGTAAGGTTATGAGAGCTATAGCCGGCCCTGTAGGCGAGTATATTATACATTTTTTTGTAATACGCTTCAAGTGTAATATAAAATTCTTTATCGGAAATATTGATATGTGTATTGTATGCCATGGCTAATTGATCGGCTGTTGCCGGCTTATGATGCTTTGAAAAAGGGATATAAATATCCATAGGCATACCCAGTCCGGGATTTGTAAGCATATGAAGTGACTGGGATGTACGTGCCCATGAACCTTTTAATGAAGCAGATTCTCCTGTTAAGTATTGTAATCCTATTCGTGGTTCCAATGAGGTATAGTTTGAATTTTTTGTATGGAAAAAACTAAACCTGAGTCCGGTACTTAACCTTAATCTGTCCGACATAATAAAATCCCTGGCTAAATAGCTATTCAGTTCTGTCATATATGAAGGAGCTACATTGCTGGTAGAAAAGACAGAATCGGGCGACGAATATGAATATTCGAGTTTTGAGGGAACAAGAAAATGATGTTTCGCTTCAATGCCAGCTATAAACGTGTTTATGTTGTCTTTTCTATTTATATATCTTATTCCTCCAGAAATATCTGTAATCGACGACCTGTATAAATCACTGTAATTATATGTTGAATCCATAAATACATTTTCATTCATGAATTCCATCTGGTAGTTGACTGCATTAACATAGATATTTATGTTTGCCCTGTTTTCTGTAAGATGATCATAAGATATTTTCCCGAACCTGTTTTTCCACATTTGCTTATATTCCGAGTATTCTTCTTTTAACTCTTTCGGTTTATGAATATCGCTGAAATTATCCTGGTCAGAATATATCGAAAGCGTAAATATATTATTACTATTTGCTCTATGTTGTGCTTTGAAGTGCAAATCGTAGAGACCTGTGTTTTTATAATTATACCTGTTTGCAAACAAAGAATAAAGTTTATCAAGGTATGTCATTCTTCCGCTGATAATTATCCCGCTTTTGTTTTTGGCTATGGGTATATCAGCCAGCATTTTAGCCGATATTGTACTGATATCGGCTTCTAAATGAAGTGAATCCATTGCAGGATTAATTGTTTTAATATCAATAACCGATGACAATTTTCCTCCGAACCTGGCAGGGAAAGCTGCTTTATAGAAGTTAACTTCTTCAATGCCGAGTGGATTAATAGAGGCAAGGAATCCAAAAAGATGTGAAGGTTTATATATGATGTTATTGTCCAGCAGGTACAAGTTTTGGTCCGTTGAACCACCACGTACGAAAATATCTGCAGAGCCTTCACTGCCCTGGCTTATTCCCGGAAGTGTTGCTATGGTCTTAACAAGATCTTCTTCTCCACCTATAGTTGATAGATTCTGGATGGTTGCGTGTCTTATCTTATCTAAGCCCGGTATGATCTCATCTGTTTTATTAAAGTAGTTTGTGCTGACAGTTACTTCGCCTATATCATAATTCCTTAATGATGGACGTAAGAAAATAAAAATTGATGTATCATTTTTAAGTGAAATAACAAACTGTTCCATATGGTAACCGTCATATTCAGCGAATAATATGTACTGCCCTTCAGGTAAACCAAAACGAACCAGTCCCTCGTTGTCGGTTTTAAGGTTTTTTCTGACAGCGGGGATCATAACATTTACATTTCTCAGGGGCAATCTGCTAGCAGAATCACAAACATGTATTTTCAGAATACTGAATATATTCTGGGCTTTCCCTTCAAGGAAACATAAAGAGATAAAGAAGATAATTAATATCAGTTTTTTATGTAACATGATTATTCAATCCTGATATTTAGATTTTTCAGTTCTTTCCCTGATATACATAAAAAGCCATTTACTTCACTGCCAGGATCTATTTTCATATTATACAGGTCGTAATTTATCAAGTCATGTTTAAGTTTTTTGTTTGCCCTGGATGCTGCAAACAGATAAGCTCCGGAACCCAGTGTTAGTAACCATCCCGGGTTTTTAACTGAAGGATTGATACCGTGGTTTGATAAACCCATACCCAGAACAAACCCTGCTGACCCGATAGCGATGTATGTTGCTGATCTGAACTTTACATTCCTGTAGTATTCCTGAAAAGATAATATTTCTACTGGTTCAAAATCATTAAATACCGTAACTGATGACCCGGTTATGGCAAAAGGCAGGGTATCATTGTTTATTACTTTGACAGCAATAAACTGTAGTTCATTTTTGGGTTTTACCATGTCATTAAAAAATGAAGTATCAGAAAGTAATATTTGGACCTTTTGTTTGCTGTTATATATTTCCGTGTACTTCACCAAACTGGGGCTGATCCCTTTATATACAGGTAGGCAAGCAGATAAGAAAGTAATCACCAGAATTATAAGAACAATTTTTCTTTCCATAACAGGTCATAGTCGTTTTTAACTTTTAATCTTCTGTCATTTATCTATACACAATTGCCGTATCATTCAGATAACTTCCGAATACTCCCAGTCCTCCCTCAATATTCGAGAACTCAGGTGCTAAGCCTCTGAATAGTTCAAGAAATGACCCTCCATCCATTACATTATTAATATCTTCAATCAAAAGGTGATAAGAGATATAATTATACAAATGCTGATCAGCGCTGATAAGTATCATAATACGTTCTACCTGAAACCAGTCTCCCGGCTCAGTTTCTTCCTGTTTATATATGTGAAAAGGGAAGGATTCAAAAATATAATCGGAGTTATTTTCTCTAAAATCAAAGTATAATTTGTTATATGATCTTTCTATATAATTGTCGGACTCATCGTACCTGCCTACAAGACTGTATTCAGATACAAATTGCCGGTTATCACAAATGTTTTGTTGCCATGTTCCGTAAAAAGAATATCCATCAATATAAAAACCATCCATATCAACCTTGCTGTTAATCAGACGGGTTTCTTTCCACTCAGCAGCTATTTCAGGAACATTAGTTTCAGCGCTTATTTCTTCATAACCTTCGGCATTTATCAATAAAGAGTAAGTTTGACCTGGCATAATATCCATTTCTGACTGGCTGCATCCGTATATATGTCCCTTATTGTTTATTAAAATCATTTCGATAGCATTTTTCTTTTCATTATTCATCAGTAATACATTTGCTTCAACTTGAAGATCCGAAAGATCTATACCTCCTTGATTATTGACCGGAAAGGTTTTGGTTATCATTACTTTAACACTATCAGAAGAAGGATCGAGGACCCCGTATACTACAATTTTTGATCCCTGGCATAAAGATGGTATTTCCACCTCGCTTTCATTTAAGCATGATAGCATTAGAAATGAGCTTAGTAAGCTTATAATAACAATTTTAAAGTAACCAGGACAAATAAAATTTGCCCTGGTTATACCTATTAGTTCCATGTTATTGTCCATTGATAAATATTAGGATAAGGACCATCTTGATAAGTATAAGTACATTCTACCTCTTCACAATACACAATGCCAGTATACCAAAGCAAAGTCTTAGCTACTTTCTTTTCATCATATCCATAATTACTCCCACAATATTCTACAGGAGGGGACCAACTAGGTCCTCCCCAAGCACAACCATCAACTTTTGCGTATACCATTCTGTCATTTCTCCAGTGATCTTCATCATATTTCCTTCCCACGATTCGAATACCAATACTCCCATAAACCAAATAGTTAACACACCAACATTTTAGATGTGCACTTAAATTAGCATCTAAAGGGTGTTGTTTCTTAACTACATTTAAACCCGTGACATCTTTTATGTTAGGATAGAAAGTTTTTCGATTAATATCAAATATTTGGACACCATTCGATTGCAGTTTTGTTTTATCCGATCCTTGTATAAGTACTTTATCTATTAAACTAAAATCCAAATCTGGAATTGTATATTCCTTTTCATATGTAATAATGTGTATAGTATCACTTATTATGTAAATTCCATCTCTATTTACGACAGTAGCAAAAACTGGATCTTCGATTATGTAATTTTTATCAGATGACTGAATATGTTCGGATTCTTTAGTAATCGCTGGCTTAAATATTCCTCTGTAGGAGTAATCAAATCCATATTTTAATTCCCATAAGTCCAAATATTGTTCATCGTGTTGGTGCAGATCTGAAATTACTTTTTCAAAGGCAACACGATCCTTGAAATATACAATGTCATCAATAATCTTGAATCCCCAATCATTATAATGATTAACATAATAGTTATCCTCTTCATCATTTATTATGATAGGTTTTTCAGTTGTGCAACTTTTTTTCTGTAAAATCATAAAGCCACGGTTATTTCTTTTTCAAATTTTTTTTCAGACCATATGGGTAAGGTTAGATTTACTGTCATTTTTCTTAAGTCCCTGGGGCTCTGATTCTCTAAGTCTTTAAGTCTCTAAGTCTCTAAGTCCTTTAGTCCCAAGTTCTCAATACCTGGGATCAGGCTTTACTGCCAGCTTTGCCATTTTCTCCACTTCCAGCTGGTGGAAACCGAAATCTTCTGTTACTTTTCCCAGCATAAGGTATGTGCCGCTGCCACGGAATGGGTATTTCGCCAGTGAATCTGAAAAGTGCACCGTATCAAAAAACTGTCCCTTATGGTCAATAAAACACCCGAAATTCATCCATTGCCTGTTAACTGTCTTAATATATTTCACAGTGATAAGATGGCCGATCATTCTCACTGTGCTGCCGGTCATCCTGCCCATATCAGATGCTGTAATATCGCCCCTGAAAGATGTCTTAAGCAGACCGAACCAGCTGGTACTGACAGGAAAGCCAAGCAGTTCTATCTCATCATATGCATCTTCTATCCTGTGATTCTCAAGCTTTGGTAATTTGTATTCCTTCGTCGGACTTTCAAAGAGGCTGTGTGATTTTTCCGTTTTTTTATTATTGAGGATCAGATGTGCCATCCATAAGAGTTCCGCCTTGCTCTTGCCGGTAAAGCGGAACGCTCCAACCCGTATAAGCAGTATTGCCTGTTCAAGCCCTGGACGTACCCGCTCCAGGAAATCATTCAGATCTTTGAATTTGCCACCTTCGCCTCTTACTCTTTCGATAATTGTTGCAACTGAGCTGTTAAGATTTTGTATGTGTATAAATCCCAGGTATATATCTTTTCCTTTTATACATGTCTTGTAGCTGCTGTTATTTATACACGGGGGATGCAAGATGGCATTATACCTCAATGCCTCATGTGCATATACCCATGTACGGTAAAACCCACCGAAATTGTTTATCACCGCCACAATAAATTCAAGGGGAAAGTGTGCTTTTAGGTAGAGGCTCTGCATGCTTTCCACTGCATAGGATGCCGAATGGGCCTTGGAGAACGAATATCCTGCAAAAGATTCTATCTGCCTCCATACTTCTTTCGTTATATCTTCAGGATAACCCTTTTTGCGGCAGTTATCAAAGAATTTGGAGGTTATTTTCCTGATTTCTTCCTTTGACCTGTATTTGCCGCTCATACCCCGCCTCAGGGTATCGGCATCCGAGAGGTCAAGCCCGGCAAAATGATGGCATATTTTCAGTACATCCTCCTGGTATACCATTACCCCGTAGGTCTCACTTAGTTGTTCCTTCATCACGGGATGCAGGTATTTGAAGCCATTTGGATTATAAAACCTCTGTATGTACTGCTTCATCATCCCCGAGCGGGCAACACCGGGCCGGATGACCGAACTGGCTGTCACAAGGGTGGGGTAGTTCCTGCATTTAAGCTTCTGTAACAGGCCGCGCATGGCCGGGCTTTCTATATAAAAACACCCTTTGGTTTCGCCCTTTGCAAGGGCTTCCTTCACCTTACTGTCATTCTTAAACTTCTGGATGGCATGCACATCCACATCAACACCCCTGTTTTCCCTTATTATATCAGCGCTTTCCTTAATATGCCCTATACCTCTCTGGCTCAGGATGTCAATCTTTTCAAATCCCAGCTCCTCGGCTACGTACATATCCCACTGGGTGGTGGGAAAACCTTTTGGAGGCATGTCAAATGCTGTGTAACAGGTAATTGGCCTTTCCGATATCAGTACCCCACCTGCATGTATGCTTCTCACATTGGGAAAGCCTGCTATCTTGCTTCCGAAATAGAATATCTTATCGGTCAGACTGTTATGATTATTTTCATCTCCGGGATTATCGATCAGACTGTCAATTTCTTCTTTAGGTAAACCATATATTTTACCTAATTCCCTGATGATTGACTTCCCCCTGAAAGTGCTCATGGTACCCAGCAGGGATGTATGATGATAACCATAGCGTTTAAAGATATAGTCCAGGACCTCGTCTCGTTCTTTCCATGAATAATCAATGTCAAAATCCGGGGGGCTGCTTCTCCTGGGATTGATGAATCTCTCAAAGTAAAGGTTTAGGTCTATTGGATCAACATTTGTGATTTTCAGGCAATAAGCTATAATAGAATTTGCCCCGCTACCGCGCCCGACATGGTAAAATCCCCTTGCCATTGAGTACCTTATAATATCCCATGTGATAAGAAAATATGCCGCAAAGCCAAGCTTATCTATTATGTCCAGCTCGTGTTTTATCCTTTCTCTGGCCACTGCATTATCATTACCGTACCTGTACTGCATACCGTCCCATGCCAGCTTCTCCAGTAGCAGCCTGTCATTGTACCTGCTGGCGGAAAAGACCTGTTTGTTCCTTGGAGCATTGTCATCAAATGATATAGTGCAGTCATCAAAGAGCCTGGCGCTGTTTTCCATTATTTCAGGGTATTGCCCATAAATATCTTTCAGTTTGGCGGCATCGATGAAATATTCACTTTTACCGGCTACTTGTTCTGGTTTAAGATGGTCGATTAATGTATTATTGTCAATAGCCCTGAGGTTCCTGTGAATGTCCCATCCTGCTTTGTCTTTGAAGCTTACATTCTGAAAGCCGACAAGCTTATGTAAATCAATCTGCTTCTTTATGCTCAGAAGCCTGTTTACCTCATCTACTTTGATATTAATCCGCTCATTTTCATTCAGCTCCCGTTCCGGGTAATTATCGATCGGATAAACTATATATACTTCATTGAATTCAGGTGGAGGAAAGGGCAGGGGTGTTTTGCTAATATTATGATGGGAGAGGAATTCATTCAGTTCCCTCAGGCCTTCATTATTTCTTGCTATGCCGGTATATAACTGTTTGCCCCCGATCCTGAAATCAATACCTGCCACCGGCTTGATACCTGCTTTCTTACAGTCCTTCACAAAATAAGGTATACCGGTGCTATTATTTATATCAGCAAGTGCAAGAGTGTTTATGCCCATGCTTATAGCGGAGCCAATCAATTCCTCGATTGACAGCACCCCGTACCTGAGACTATAATATGAATGACAGATGTGCATATGCTCACTTTGTTCGCGTAATTTGCCTCGCTGACGCTCGGCGTAATTTGCCTCGCTGACGCTCGGCGTAATTTGCCTCGCTGACGCTCGGCGTAATTTGCCTCGCTGACACTCGGCGTAATTTGCCTCGCTGACGCTCGGCGTAATTTGCCTCACTGCGTGCGGCGTAATTTGCCTCGCTGACACTCGGCGTAATTTGCCTCGCTGACGCTCGGCGTAATTTGCCTCTCGCGTTGCTCGAGGCGTAATTACATCGAGCGTGGCGAGATCAGTTACATCCCGCACGCTCTTTTTACTGCATTCAGACCGAAACGCTTCCTGAGACTGTCCATTGCCAGGTAGAGACTGACCATCTCGGGTGTATCCTCAAACATATTCAGTTGCTGTACACCCCTGACGAGGTGACTGAAACGTACACCTACCAGCCTTATAAGCATTCTTCGCTTATACAGTTTGGCAAAGAGTTCCTTTGCAGCATCTATCAGCACATGGTCGAATGATGTGTATGGGATCCTTTTCTGCAGGCTGTGGGTATCGAAGTTTGAATATCTTATTTTCACTGTTATGCAGGAAGTTAACTTTTCCTGCTTACGCATCTGCCATGCAATCCTTTCCACCATTGAAGCCAGTGACCGGTTCAGCTGGGCCAGGTCGGTGGTATCATTTTCAAATGTGGCTTCTGTGCTTATTGATTTCTGCTCCGAATAGCTTACAACAGGGCTGTGATCGACGCCGTTTGCCTTTTTCCATATATCCATTCCGTTCTTGCCCATCAGGCTTACCATCATGTCAGAGGGAATCTTTCTGAGTGTATATATTCTTGATATGCCCATCGAACGCAAAATATGATAACTTTTTTGCCCCACCATCGGGATTTTCCGTATGGACAGGGGATCCAGGAACGGATTCACCAGTGCTGCCTTCACCTCTTTTTCACCATTGGGCTTGGCCTCGCCCGCTGCTATTTTTGATACTGTTTTATTGACCGACAGGCCCAGAGATATGGGTAATCCTGTTTCTTTTGTTATTGTTTGCTTCAACTCCCCGGCCCATTTATATGTACTGTAAAACCTGTCCATCCCCGTCATATCGATATAATGCTCATCAACGGATGATTTCTCATATGCAGGGGCCTTTTCGGCAATGATATCCGTTACCGTTCGCGAGTATTTTGAATATGATTCCATATCTCCCCGAATAAATACCGCATCGGGGCACAGGTTGCGCGCCATCCTCATAGGCATTGCAGAACTGACGCCATACCGGCGGGCTTCATAACTGCATCCGGCTACCACCCCACGATCTGACATCCCGCCAATGATCACGGGTATCCCGTTAAGCTTGCTGTTTTTCAGCCTCTCCACCGACACAAAAAATGTGTCAAGATCCATATGTAAGATTGTGCGTTCCAAAGTTTAAGTTTCATGTTTCAAATTTCATGTTTCAAGTTTGCCTTCGGCGAGCTCGGCTTCGCCCCGGTTCGGGTTTCGAGTTTCAGGCACAGGGCAAAGGGCACGGAGCACAGGCCTGTCAGCCGAAGCTTCAGTGAAGGCTGATAATGCAGGGAGCAGGGAGCAGGGGTTAAGAATATAAAATTCTAATTTATCCATTCCATTACTCTAGCACCTTAGCCTTAATTTTAAATCTCAACAACCCCGAGACATCGGGGCGTTCAACAGCTCATGCCAAGCATGAGCGTTCAACCTTTTCAACTTTTTCTCCTTCTCCCTTGCATATTATTCTACAAAATCATATCTTTGATTAGAAATTAATCAATTTTATGACTATAATATAACCAATAGAAATGAATTTTGCAAAGAATATCAAATTTCTTCGTAAGAGAAAAGGCAGGACCCAGGACGATGTGGCAGCGGCGCTGGGTTTAAAGCGGTCAACACTCAGTGGCTATGAGAATAATGTGGCTGAGCCCGGCATTGAAATACTGATAGCATTTTCAAAGTATTTTGAGATTGCTGTTGATACCCTCTTAAAGATGGATCTCAGCAAATTAACTGAAAGTCAGCTGGGAGAGCTTGAAAGGGGCTTTGATGCATATCTCAGCGGCAGTAACATGAGGGTACTGGCTACCACTGTTGACGATGACAACAGGGAAAACATCGAACTGGTGCCCGAAAAGGCAAAGGCAGGTTATATGACAGGATATGCCGATCCGGAATTTATCAGTGAATTACCTGTGTTTAAACTGCCCTTCCTCCTGTCAAACAGGAAATACAGGACCTTCCAACTTAAAGGTGATTCCATGTTACCCATACCGGATGGCTCATGGGTCACAGGCGAATATATTCAAGATTGGTTCGATATATCCGATGGTAAAGCATATATAATCTTTACTATGGATGATGGCATAATGTTCAAAATAGTTGAGAACCGGATAAAGAATGAGGGTAGACTTATACTTTATTCCCTTAATCCTATCTATGATCCATTTCCTGTCAGGATCAGTGAAGTGCGTGAAATATGGAAGTTTGTTAATTATATCAGCTCCGAACTGCCCGATCCGGTGCTGCCCGAAAAGGAATTGATAAATACGGTTGCCAGAATGAAATTTGACCTCGACAGGTTGAAACAAAAAAATACAGAATCTACTGAAGACCAACCGGCCTCCTGAAAAATCAAGTTTGCTGTTCCTGGCGGTGCCCATAATAAACTCGGTTCCATTATTGAATAAAATCAGTATTTAGACCCATTTACTATTTTGGTTGAAAAGTCTAGATTTGCACTATAAAATATATTTCACATGACTGAATATGAAGGGAGATTTACAAGGCAGGAGGAGACGGCAAACTGGATTTCGCATTTTGCCGGTGCTATATTGGCCAGTGCCGGTCTGACCTTGATGATTGTGGCCTCGGCACTGAAAGGAAATGCATGGCATGTGGTTAGCACAAGCATTTTTGGTTCAACAATGGTATTGTTATACTTCTCATCGGCTGTTGCCCATGGTTTACCTGCGGGCAGGCTGAAACAGGTATTTTTTGTGATTGACCAGGCTGCTATCTTCCTTTTGATTGCAGGCACATATACACCTCTTGCACTGGTGGCTTTGCACGGGCCACTCGGGTGGGTCCTATTTGGACTCCAATGGGCTATGGCCATAACGGGCATTATTATGCAGGTAGCAAGGAAAAACAAAGTTGAACATGGAGCCAGGCTGATGGATATAATAATCTATGTAGCAATGGGCTGGATGTTCCTTATAGCTGTGGTACCCATAATAAAAGCATTACCGCTTATGGGTTTCTTATGGATACTTATAGGCGGGGCCTGTTATTGTTTTGGTATAATCTTTTACAGGAAAGCAAAATTTAAACATGCCCACCTGGTATGGCACCTGATGGTACTTGCAGGCAGCATCTCACACTTCTTTGCGATATTCTTCTATATTATTCCGCTAAGTATAAAATAGTCCCTTTATAACTCAGGACATTCCACGTCAGCAAGATTTGAATCCCAGCAATGCCATTCATTGTCCAGGAAGTGATTTTCGTTTCTCACCCTTCCGGCCTTTGTTGCCAGGTCCCACTGTATTTCAACTGTTTCAGTAGAACGATCAATGGTGTACCAGGCATTATAGTCAAGGGATGGATCCTTGCCATATGTAATGGAACTACCTGTTTCATCCTGGCCGGGTTCAACATAAACATATGTAAGTGCTGAAGTATTTGCTTCAAAATCTTTTGTCCAGTCTACTTCAAGTACTTTTACCGGGCTTCCTTCATTATACTTATAAATGTCCCATGAAGCAGAGGTATGATCATAGCGGCACACACCCTCAAACCACTTAAATCCCAGGTCGGGATTTGATTCCTCCGCAATTACCAGCTCCATCGAAAACTCTTCGTTATTGAGCCTGGTACCGGTAAGTGTGGCAACGTAATCTGTTTGCTCATAGGTAAAGTAATAAACCCATTCCCATACATTGTCACCTATATACCTGGCATTCTGGCTGAGAAGATGTCCATATGCCGTTGCAGGTATAGCCAGGTAACTCGTGGTTAATGTGTGCCAGAATGCAACATTCAGGAATGAATACACAAAATTGTTATAGGTGGTTCCTTTGCTTTTTTGATCAGGCCGTGAATCAAAATCTGAAAAGTCCATAATCAGACTTTCCTGGGGTGGGAGGTCTGGTTTTTCTCCTGTTTTATCTTTCTTTTTACAGGAAGTATTAAACATCGTTAATGATACAACGAGTAGAAAAATGATCGTTTTGGTGATTACTGAATACTTCTTTTTCATAATTATCAGGGTTTGAATTTACATCTGGTTAGTGATTATTACGAACTTAATTATGTATTGTTACATACATATTAACATACGACAGTCAGTATTTATTGTTAAAGTTATGAAAAAGAAGGCTTATAGCCTATTCTTTTGTAAGTTTTATTATCAGCTGAATAATATCTTCAACTTCATCTTCAGGTATCCGGCCCTGGTAAACAGCCCGGCATATACGATCCTTATCAGCAATAACTATGGTGTAGCTATCCATCGGTGCACCCCACTTTTCATGGAGTAGTCCATCGTAATCAAACAAGATGGTGGTACCATATTTTTTTTCTTTTCTTTTGGCTATTAGACGGATTACCGGATTTGGTTTCCATGTCGATTTCGAATCCACTATGCCAAAACCCTTGAAATAATCCTTATCGATCCTCTTGTCAACATCAGTTGCCTTGTCGACTTCGTCATTGAAATGATCATTCATTGCCTCCTCATCGGGATCAACATAATTTATCTGCAATACTTTTCCTTCCCATGTATCCATGGAATGAGGTTCACCATTGGCATCAGGCAATACCCATTCAGGTATTTTTTGCCCTACTTCAATCTTTAAATCCTGTGATAATGCCGTCATTACGGCAAGGGATAAAACTACAATTGTAAAGATTAGCTTCTTCATGGTACAGATTTTAAGTTTAATATGCCAATATAAACAAATTTTCAAAATTGTTGAGATGTTTTAATGAGTTAGTCATTGAGCGTTTTCTAATTTGTACATATCTTTATAATCCTTTTAAACTTTATTAATATCTGATTATTATGTTATCATTCCGTGAATTCAGGCATATTCTCTTATTATTTTCCATTATAAGTCTTACAGTAATAGCCTCTGGTCAATCGATCTACTTCCCTGAAAAGAACAACTGGGAGCGCAAAAATCCAGCCGATCTGGGCTTCGACAAGGATAGGCTGGATACGGCTATCGACTATGCACTTCAGAATGAATATTCCGGCGACAGGGATTTGAGAGTGGCTATCCTTAAAGCTTTCGGGTATGAGCCGGGTATGGAGATAGTAGGGCCTGTAAAAAAGCGCGGAGGTCCGGCAGGGATAATTTTAAAAGACGGTTATATAATAGCTGAATGGGGAGATATCGACAGGGTTGATATGACATTCAGTGTAACAAAAAGCTATCTTTCAACAGTTGTAGGGCTTGCAATCGACGATGGTCTTATAAACTCTGTAAATGATAAGGTCTTTACATATGTCTGGGATGGAACGTTTGATGGTGAGCATAATAGGAAGATCAGCTGGAAGCACCTTCTTAACCAGTCATCCGACTGGTCAGGACAGCTATTTGGCATGTATGACTGGGCCGACAGGCCTTCCGGGAGAGGGAAATTGGATGATTGGAAATACCGCGAGCTGCATGAACCGGGAACATATTTCAAATACAACGATGTAAGGGTTAATCTCCTCGCTTACTCTGCACTGCAGGTCTGGCGTAAACCGCTTCCCCAGGTATTAAAACAAAGGATAATGGATCCCATAGGGGCATCGTCTACGTGGAGGTGGTATGGCTACAATAGTTCATGGGTAGAAATAGATGGTCTGAAAATACAATCGGTGAGTGGGGGAGGTCATTCAGGGGGTGGCTTGTTTATCAATACGCTTGATCATGCCAGGTTCGGATTGTTGTTCATGAGAAATGGTAACTGGAATGGACGGCAGTTAATATCAGAAAAATGGATTGAAATGGCAACCAAATCCTCACATGCAAATGCGTCTTACGGATATATGTGGTGGCTTAACAACGGGCAAAGAACTATGGAAACTGTCCCTGGAACAATCTTTTATGCATCCGGCTTCGGAGGCAATTACATTCTTGTTGATCAGCAAAATAAGCTGGTCATTGTGACCAGGTGGCTTGAACCTTCCAGGCTTGTGGAATTTCTGAACCTTGTTTATAGCTCACTGACTGAATAACCATAATAATCTATAGAGTAGAAAAAATATCCGATTATATATTGATAAAAAACTCATAATATGCTTAAATTAAATGGATTATACCCTCCACTTCCTACATCATTCAAAGAAGATGAAGAATTGGATATTGCAAAAATATCAGAGAACATAAGTTTCCTTTTCCGTTATGAGCTGGCGGGATTACTGATACTCGGGTCTAATGGTGAAATGGTAATGTTGGATACTGACGAGAAGAAAAAAGTGTATGATGCTGCAAGAAAGGCTATTCCTTCAAATAAGATTATGATTGCAGGAACAGGAGCACAGTCAACTCGCGAGACAATTTATCTTTCATCAATGGCTGCTGACAGCGGCGCTGATGCTGTGCTGGTTCTAAATCCTTCCTATTATAAAGGTCAGATGAACAGTGATGCCCTGGTACAATTTTACCATGATGTGGCAGAAAAATCACCGGTTCCGGTAATTATCTATAATATGCCTGCGAACTCAGGCCTGGACATGGATGCTGATACTATAACCATAGCTTCAGAGCACGAGAATATCATTGGCATTAAAGATTCTGGCGGTAATATTGTAAAAATGGCATCGGTGATAAAAAATGCAAAAGCCGGATTCCAGGTTCTTGCGGGCTCTGCCAGCTTTCTTCTTCCGGCTCTCACTATTGGAGCAGTGGGTGGCATACTTGCCCTGGCTAACATAGCCCCTGCATTATGTTTGAATATCTATAATTCATTTATGAATGGCGAACTGATAAAGGCAAGAGATTACCAGCTTGCAGCGGTTGACTTAAATACTGCCGTTACCAGGAAATGGGGAGTGCCGGCATTAAAGGCAGCTATGGACTACCTGGGTATGTATGGCGGACCGGTCAGGAAACCCTTGCTTCCCGTTTCCAAATCAATTAAAAACCAACTAATTACACTAATCGATAAAACCTTATCAAACCCCTAAACAAAAAATGATATTAGATTTAAGATTTAAGATTTAAGATTTTAGAAATATACATGGTTCACCGATTTAACATTTCAACATTATGAAAAAACTACTTATGATCCCTGGTCCAATTGAATTTGACAATGATGTGCTTGCTGCAATGGGTAAGCAAAGCCTGAGTCATGTTTCGCCTGAGTTCATTGACATATTTGCAGATGCCCTTGATATGATGAAAAAAGTATGGATGTGCCCGGACGGTCAAGCCTTCATTATGGCTGGAACAGGAACATTGGCAATGGATATGGCAGGTGCGAATCTTGTCGAAGAAAATGACAGGGTCCTTATCGTATCAACAGGCTATTTTGGTGAAAGATACGCCGACTTGCTTGATAGGTATGGTGCCGATTACCGAATCTTGCGATCCTCTCCAGGAGAAACAGTGCCGCATGAATTAATAGAGCACGACTTAAAAACAGGAAGATATAAATTGCTGATATTTACTCATGTAGACACTTCAACTGCAGTGAAAGTTGAAGCAGAGGCCCTGGGAAGAATGGGATTAAAATACGATGTCATCACTATTCTGGACGGAGTCTGTTCGGTTGCAGGTGAAGAAATAAGGCAGCAGGAGTGGGGAATTGATGTTGTTCTCACTGCCTCTCAGAAAGCTATTGGTGTACCACCTGGACTGGCTCTGCTGGTAGCTTCGGAAAGAGCAATGGATAAATTCAGGCAAAGAAAGAGCAAAGTACAGAATTACTACGCCGACTGGACAAACTGGCTGCCAATAATGCAGGCTTATGAAGAACGAAAGCCTGCATATTTCGGTACACCTGCCGTTAACCTTATAGCTGCTCTTAATGTTAGCCTCAAACAGATACTTGCGGAAGGCCTTGAAAACAGGTTTGCACGTCACCTGCGAACCGGAAGGGCATTCAGATCAGCGATTAAAGCTCTTGGTTTGAAGCAAATTCCGGAAGATGAGTGTGCTGCCAACACTCTGTCAGCACCTTATTATCCCTCAGGTGTGAAAGCATCAGAATTCCTGAAGGCAGTAAACAAGGCAGGTGTGATTATGGCTGGCGGCTTGCTTCCTGAAATAAAAAATGAATATTTCAGAATAGGTCATATGGGCAAAATAACCGCTGAAGATGTACTTAACACTGTTACTGCTATTGAAACAGCCCTGGGAAAGTGCAACTATAGCTTTGATAAAGATGCCGGTGTCAGAGCTGCAAAGGAAATTCTAAGCAAAAAGTAATACGAAAAGATAAAAGACAAAAGTAAAAAGATAAAAGACAAAAGTAAAAAGACAAAAGTCAATTATGGTGTTGACAAACAATTACTTTTGCCTTTTGCCTTTTGCCTTTTGCCTTTTTACTTTTTACCCACTAGCCCTTTGTCTCTTATTTTCTTAACAAATCCTAATGAGTTGACGAAGAGGGATATAATAAATGCTGCCACAAGCCCCCACAGTGTAAGCTCATCAACCAGCTTCTGGCTGAAATCCAGGCCGGTAAGCCTGTCGGCAAGGTACTTGATATATGAGGTTGGCAGGTCTGTGTGCCCCAGCTTCCGCAGTATCTTAAAATGCCAGTCGGTAAAGGGACAATAACCGGGGATCCCTACAATCAGGCCCAGGAGGGTCCATGAAGCAAAGGTGACTACGATGGTTATCAGGTTGGCCAGCCTGGTCTTTTTCCAAATCCATCCAAACAAGTTAAATAATATCAGCGATGTATGGAAAACAACAAATGCTATGTCAGCCAGCCTGTAAAGCATTGTCATCGTTATAAATTAGTACTAATGGAACTTTATAACATTTAAAGATAAAAAAGCAATAATAAATATAACTCTTATGGATATACTTTTTTAACTGATTTCTATATTGGAAATTTCACCCTCCAATAGCTAAAGGTAAATTCGAAATATATATGTTTGATCAATAGAAAAAGAAATATGTTATATTTGGATACAGTTCTGTTAAGGCTAATTTAAATTTTATCAATATGAAGAAACTTATAATGTTATTACCGGTGGTTTTAATGCTTGCGGGCTGCCAGCCTAAAAACAAGATTCCCGTATATGCCTGGGTAGGCGGACCCGGAGAAAAAACAGATAAAGAATTAATAAGAGAGTTCAGGGATCTCAACAGAAAAGGCATTGACGGAGTGATGTACAATGGAGGTCAGGATGCTTCCACTTACGAACGGGTGGGGGTATTCGCAAAAAAGGCAGGCCTTGAGTTTCATGCCTGGATACCCACCATGATACAATCAAAAGAAGGATTGCTTGATTCAAGCCTCTACGCAGTTAACGGTCTGGGACAATCGGCATGGATACACCCAGCATATGTGTCGTATTATAAGTTCCTGTGTCCGGAGAGGGAGGAAGTGTACGATTTCCTTGAAAATATGTATGCAAAGGTGGCTGATGTTCTTGAAGTTGACGGGATACACCTGGATTATATCCGCTTCCCCGATGTGATACTGGCACGGGGATTATGGGATAAATACGGACTTGTTATGGACAGGGAGTATCCCCAATTC
Source organism: Bacteroidales bacterium (assembly GCA_041686075.1). Classification (GTDB taxonomy): domain Bacteria; phylum Bacteroidota; class Bacteroidia; order Bacteroidales; family VadinHA17; genus UBA9300. The sequence continues at coordinate 62,253 of JAWLEO010000011.1, forward strand.
GATTATTGTTACTGTGACACCTGTGTCGCTCATTTTAAAGAACAAACAGGTATTGACATATTGGAAGTGGAAGACCCTTCCATGGTGGAAGAGTGGAAACAGTTCAGGTATGACCAGATAACAAGCATAGTAAACAGACTTGCTGATATGGTCCGCTCAAAAAATAAAGAGATTACCGCCGCAGTGTTTCCCGGCCCTAATTCGGTAGCTAAAAAAATTGTACGGCAGGAATGGGATAAGTGGAATATTGATGCTTTCTATCCTATGAACTACAATGACTTTTACCTCGAAGATACCGAATGGATAGGGGAAGTATGTAAAGAAGCAGTTGAGGCAACAGATGGTAAAGCACCCATATACAGCGGCTTATTCATATGCCCGGATCCCGGTGCAAAAGCCACGGAGCCTGACCCGGAAAACCACGGCCTGGTACCTTCTGAAATTCCCGATGCTATCAATGAATCTGTTAACAATGGTGCAAAAGGCATATGTCTCTTCACACCTTCACGAATGACCAAAGAGGGATGGAAGAGATTTAAAAAAGCTATTTATCGCCCACCGGAAGAAAAGACAGAGATCAAATGAGCAAGCTTCCAATGTCCGGGTGCATATTTTAGAGCCATGTTTTTTACTGTTAGAAAAAACAGTTATTTTCGCCTTATGTTTCACTATGGATTCTTATCTGTTAATTTATTTTATTTAGTTTTTGCCGCCCTATACCTGGTATCGCTTGGTTTATTTTCAGTTAATAGGCTTATTGACAGCAAATCCGAAAGCGATATAGCTGACATAGAGCATTGTAAATTAATTGAAACCAGTGATCTCCAACGGAATCCGGGGGATAATACTTATTGCTACTGTGACTATTTTCTAAATACAGTAGTTCAAAAACAGGTACATAATATTTCGAGAAATACTATTTATCCCCCACTTCATCTTAAAATACCGGTCAGTGGTGCTGTTTTATTGCTAACTGCCCGTTCACCTCCTATTGTTTAAAGAACTATTAATCAAGGATTATTTATTGTTTGTCCTGTAAAACAAAGGTCAAACCCGCTATTTAATTCTGTTAACTGATTTCCATTTTTTAAACAATAAATTTTTCTCTTATGAAGCTTATAACATCTGTATTGATGCTGGTAGTCTTACATCCATTTGCTTTGAGATCCCAGGAAGTAATTATCTCAGCTGATACTACAAAAGTACCTGAAATGGATATCGGTGAGATTTCGGTAAGGGCATCTAAAGTTAATACAAAACTTAAAGAATTACCGGCCTCGGTGTCAATGATAACACTCAATACTATCGAGGATAATAATATAAGATCACTCACTGATGTCTCATCAATAGCTGCAAACTTCTTTATGCCGGACTATGGTTCAAAACTTACTTCGCCGGTATATATAAGAGGTATTGGATCACGTATTAATTCACCTTCTGTGGGGCTGTATGTTGATAATGTACCCTTCTTCGAGAAGGCATCTTTCAATTTTGATTTTTTTGATATTCAAAGGATAGAAGTACTCAGGGGTCCGCAGGGAACACTCTATGGTAGAAACACCATGGGTGGTATTATAAATATTATTACACCATCACCACTCCAGACAAAGGGGGGCAGACTTAGTTTCTCCACAGGCAATTTTGGTTATTATAATACCACAGGATCATATTACGGTAATATCAGCGGGAATTTTGCTTACTCCCTTTCATTTAATTATTTACATAAAAACGGCTATTTCTCGAATGCTTTTACCGATGATGCTGTTGACAGGTCAAATTCTTATGGACTAAGAAACAGGCTTGTATGGACAGTTAACGATAATATGAGTATTGAAAATATTATCAGTGCAGAGCACAGTAAAGAAGGCGGGTATCCCTATGCTGTAATAAATGAACAGACAGGAGAGGCTAATGAAATTAATTATAATCAGTACAGTTATTACAACAGGAAAATACTGTCAGATGCATTCATAGTAAAATACACAGGCGATAATTTTGAACTTGTATCAACCAGCTCATATCAGTATATGGATGATTTACAGGGTATTGATCAGGATTTTACGCCAGATTCACTGTATTATGTCATCCAGGATCAGACACATCACATGCTTTCTCAGGAGCTGGTAATCAAAACAAGAGGAGAGAAGAGATATAGCTGGCTGATTGGAGCGTATGCATTCGGACAGTTTTTTGATAAAGCTGTGGACGTCGATGTCTATGGATCCAGTATTAAACTTATTAAAGGTTATGATCATATAATAAGAGGTTATGCTTTATTCCATCAATCAACCCTGAAAGACTTGTTGGTAAAAAACCTCTCATTAACCGCAGGTGTAAGGATTGACCATGAAAGGGATATACTCGATTATTTGTACAACATGCAGCGTGAGGAGACATTTACTAATATGGCAGATACAGTATACCCCGCGCTTGAGTATTTCGAGTTATTGCCCAAAATTGCCCTGAACTATGAGTTTAATAACAATAATCTTTATCTTACTGTAGCCCGGGGATATAAAACAGGAGGGTTCAATTCCACAATAGAAAGACCCGAGGATCTTACATATAATCCCGAATACAGCTGGAATTATGAACTAGGGGCAAAAACAAGTTTACTGAACAAACAGTTGTATGCCGATTTTGCACTGTTTTATATTGACTGGAAAAACCAGCAGATTTATCAAACTGTCCCAAGTGGAAGAGGATCCATGCTCAAAAATGCAGGAATTTCGTCAAGCAAAGGGATGGAATTAAGCCTCAGGGCAATACCTCTCTGCGGATATGAGACATCAATGACATATGGATATACCCATGCAAAATTTATCAGTCATATTGTAAACGACTCTGTAGATCACGATGGAAATTTTATTCCTTATGTCCCTACCAATACACTCACAGTTAAACTGAACAAGACATATTATATTGAAAGCATAAAGTTCATTGACAGGTTAAGGTTTAATATTCTTTATCGGGGTATAGGACCAATACGCTGGAATGAAGAAAACAGTCATACACAGGGTTTTTATAGCCTCTTTGACTTTCAGATTGCTGCCATGAGGAAAAAACTGGGATTTGAATTATGGTTCAAAAACCTTCTTAATACTGATTATGAGGCCTTTTACTTCCAAGCCCTGGGCAGGGAATATGTTCAACATGGTAAGCCATTGCGCTTTGGCATACGATTATCAGCGGAGTTCTAAAAATGGAAAAAAATAACTGGAAGAAATTTCCTGTACTATTCAGTCTCTACATAGCTCAGTCGGTTCCTATGAGCTTTTTCTCAACGGTGGTGCCAGTAATAATGAGGCAGGAAAATTATTCACTTGAATCAATAGGCTTATTGCAACTTGTTAAGCTGCCCTGGATAATAAAGTTTCTCTGGGCACCCCTTGTTGATAAAACAGCGGGCAAAGCAAAGCATTATAAAAGCTGGATTGTAGTATCCGAATTGTTCTACGCGTCAATAATCGTAGCCATAGCTTTTCTTAACCTTCAAACCGATTTTAAGCTCATTGTATTATTCATGGTTGTGGCATTTATTGCCTCGGCCACCCAGGACATAGCCACCGATGCATATGCAATTTTGACCCTGGAAAAGAAGGAGAGAAGTATTGGCAACAGTATGCAATCGGCCGGTAGCTTTGCAGGTGCTTTGCTGGGCACCGGAGTGCTGCTTATAGCCTATTATTATTACGGATGGAGGATATTATTGTTGTTGCTGGCATTGTTCGTTGTATTTGCAATAATACCGCTTCTTTTTTACAGGAGAGACAACGGTCGAAAAACAGAAAGGGATATAAATCAAAGAGTCAAATTTGCAGATATATACAGGTTTTTCAAAGTCAAAGGCATGAATAAGAGGGTACTCATCCTGGTGTTCTATTATTCGGGTATTATCGGCATACTTGCAATGCTTAAACCCTATATGGTTGACCTCGGATATTCAGTTAAACAGATTGGTTTCATTTCAGGTATTATAGGCACTTCAGTGGCTGCTCTTGCAGCTTTTCTGTCGGGCTATATCATTAAAGTGGCAGGCAGGAGGTTCTCAATTTATCTTTTTGCTTTTATCAACCTTCTGGCAGCTTTGTTCTTTGTATATATTTCAACAGGAACACCTTCTATAGCTTCTTTGTGTGCGGCTATTTGTCTTGTATGGGGAGCTTATGGCCTTTCAACGGTAATTATCTATACTACCTCAATGGATAATGTCAGAAAGGGGAGGGAAGGAACCGATTTTACCATCCAGATAGTACTTACACACCTGAGTGGAATCATTATTGCCATAATGGCCGGGAAAGCAGGGGATATAATGGGTTATACGGGACTATTCGGACTTGAAGTGACACTGGCAGTGCTTACTATATTACTACTCTTATATGCTGTTCCAAAAGAAATAGAAAATGAAGATATCTGATAAATTACTTGAGAAATATAATCAACCAGTACCGAGGTATACCAGCTACCCTACGGCAAATAACTTTACAGATCCTGTAAGTCAAAGACAATACATGGACATGCTCCGCCTGTCAAATGACCGGGAGCCTGGTAATATAGCCTTTTATATTCATATACCTTTCTGCCTTAAAATGTGCCATTATTGTGGCTGTAACTCCTGCAGGCTTAAGTCTGCTGGCGAATACCTGGAATACCATAAGGCACTTAAAAAAGAAATCAAAGCAGTTAAATCACATCTGGACAGAAAGAGGCCAGTAACACAGGTGCATTTCGGTGGGGGCACACCAAATGCCATTCCTGCTGAACTGCTTTGCGAAATCGTTGACATGTTGAGGTCTGATTTTGATATTGCACAGGATGCCGAAATAGCCGTTGAATGTAACCCTGCCATTCTCGACAGGCAGTATATTGATAAATTAATAGACAGCGGCTTTAACAGGTTTAGCCTGGGTATCCAGGATTTTAATCAGGATGTGCTCAGGATGGTCAACCGTGATCCTTCCGCAATACCCGTGAATGAATTGATGGAATACATGAAAAAAGGAAATAAGGATTCAGCCGTAAATCTGGATTTCATATATGGCTTGCCCGGTCAGACTCCCCGTTCTTTTGAAGAAACCATCAGCCGTGCAATTGCAATGAGACCAGACCGCCTCGTCACTTTCTCATACGCACATGTACCATGGATAAAGAAAAACCAGAAGATTCTTGAAAAATACGGACTGCCTTCCCCCGGTGAAAAGATGGATATGTTCCTGCGGGCTTATAATTTACTTAAAAGCAAAGATTACATACCTGTAGGCTTTGACCATTACGTCCTGCCGGAGGATGAATTGCATATAGCCCTTAAAAACACTATGCTTCACCGTAATTTCCAGGGCTACTGTATAAGGAGAACAACAGGACAGGTCTACGCTTTCGGCGTTTCGGCTATAAGCCAGCTTGAACCCGGCTATTTTCAGAATGTCAAATCAGTGGAAGAATATACAGGACTCCTTCATGATGACATTCTACCTGTTGAGAAAGGCCGCATTTTAAACGGTGACGAAAAAATCCTGAGAGAACTTATCATCCAGCTGATGTGTAATAAATATATTAACTGGCAGAATATGAGTGATATTTTGAAAATAGACATCGCTAAAATACAGGAGACCGTTAGAATAGACCAGGTTGCACTCGATGATTTTTCGGCAGACGGACTGCTTGAATATGACAGGAACCAACTAAGGGTAACAGAAATGGGATCCATGTTCATAAGGAATATAGCTGTATCGCTCGATCCCACCTATAAACCGGGGAAAAATAAGTATTCTAAATCAGTTTAAAATGGATAAAGGAAAAGATGTAATTATAGTGGGGGCAGGCTTGACAGGGCTTGCACTTGGTGTTTTCCTGAAAGAAAAAGGGATAGCCTTCCGTATTGTTGAGAAAAATGACGAAGCCGGTGGAGTAATAGGAACGAGGGAAAGTAATGGATTTGTCTATGAAACCGGTCCAAATACCGGTGTGCTTTCCACACCTGAACTGGTCAGGCTTTTTGACCTTCTGAAAGACAGGTGTAAGCTTGAAAAGGCAGATAGAGGAGCTTCCAAAAGATATATATGGAAAAGAGGTAAGTGGAGGGCAATGCCTTCGGGACTTTTCTCCTCTGTTGGAACACCCTTGTTCAGTTTCTATGATAAACTAAGGATACTGGGTGAGCCCTTCAGAAAGCCCGGGGATAATCCGTATGAATCAGTTGCTGACCTGGTTAGAAGGAGAATGGGTAAATCATTTCTTGATTATGCCGTTAACCCTTTTATTTCAGGTGTATATGCTGGCGATCCGGAAAAACTGATTACAAAATATGCCCTGCCAAAATTGTATAACCTGGAACAGAACTACGGCAGTTTCTTAGGTGGTGCAATTAAAAAAGCCAGGGAACCTAAAAGCGAACTGGAAAGAAGAGCTACCAGAGAAGTGTTCTCGGCACTTGGCGGATTGAAAAACCTGGTGGACGCCATGGTCGAATATATTGGCAAGGAAAATATTGAAATGGGCTGCACCGATACCCTAATTAGTAAAAAAGAAGTCAGTGGCTATGAATGCAGCTATGAGAAAGATGGAAAAATAAAAGCACTGCATGGCAAATACATGGTGACAACAGGTGGTAGCGAAAACCTTGATAAATTAATCCCTTTCGTTGATACTCACGATATTGACAAAATAATGGAAATCAGACATGCAAAGATAGCTCTTGCGGCTGTCGGTTATAAGGAATGGAAGGGTTTCAAACTTGATGCCTTTGGCGGTCTCGTTCCATCTAAAGAAAAGAGGAAAGTTCTTGGAGTTCTCTTCCCCTCTGCAATCTTTAAAGGCCGTGCACCACATAAAGGAGCATTATTGTCGGTTTTCATGGGAGGATATCGCGATCCCTACATCATTGAAAAGACTGATACCGAGATTGAAAATATCGTCCTCAGGGAGGTAGGGGAGATGATGGGTACAGGTGATAAAATGCCTGACTTAATTGATATCTACAGGTATGAAAGAGCAATCCCACAATATGAACTATCGTCAGCTGAAAGATTTGATGTCATAGAAAAGATACAGCAAGAATACCCCGGATTGTTTCTTGCAGGTAATATTCGCGATGGCATCGGCATGGCCGACAGGGTAAAACAAGCAGGTCAAATTGCAGAAATTATATTTAAAACACATGGCTCATAAGCGTAAAGCTCTTGTATTGGTTAATGTTGGTACACCGGATGACCCTGGTAGCCGGTCTGTAAGAAAATATCTCACACAATTTCTTAATGATAAAAAGGTTATTGATCTTCCGTGGCTGGTTCGTAAGTTACTGGTAAACATCATTATAATCCCTTTCAGGAAACGAAGATCATCCCGCCTCTACAGGATGCTCTGGCAGGAGGGAGGGTCACCTTTATTAATTTACCTGGCATCGCTGGTGGATAAGGTGTCAGGTCTTCTTCCGGGGCATATAGATATTTACGGTGCAATGCGCTATGGCAATCCTTCACTGGAAAAAATACTGGGAAGCCTTAACGGCAAGGAGTATTCAGAGATAAAAGTTCTACCCCTCTATCCCCAGTATGCTGAATCGACAAGCGGATCAGTCATTGAGCTTGTAAACAGGTTCACAGAAAAGGCGCAAATTAAACCACGGCCTCTTATAATTGAAGAGTTCTGGTCACACCCCTCTTTTATTAATTGCTTTGCAGAAAATATAAGATCCTATTTGCCCGGGAAATTTGACCATATAATTTTTTCATATCACGGCTTACCCCTGAGACAGGTAAAAAAGATTCATCCGGCACATAAGGTTGAAGAATGCATCTGTGAAAAAGAAATGCCAGAATGGGGCCAAAAATGCTATAAGGCCTCCTGCTATGGCACAACAAGGCTTCTGGCTGAAAAACTGTCCCTCGAAAGCGACAGGTATACTACCTCTTTTCAATCAAGACTCACACGTAACTGGTTGTCTCCATTCACTGATGAAACCATTAAAAGACTTGCGGATTCGGGTGTAAAAAAATTGCTTGTAGTTGCACCTTCTTTTGTAAGTGATTGCCTGGAAACAATTATTGAGATAGAACAGGATTATAGAGATCTTTTTCTAAGCAAGGGTGGCAAAGAGCTGATACTTGTAAAAAGCCTTAATGACTCAACATCCTGGGCCAGGGCAATACTGGATATTGCTCTGGCAGATAGCTGACCAGGCTGAGTATAAGTGTAGTTCAGTATATCTATCAAACATCATTAGAAATTTTAGTAAATTTGGGCTTTTGGTTAACTAAAAACCAGTATCAAGATGCATATGTAATAAGAGGAGCCCGGGATAAAGCAGAGAAATTATAATATGCTTCATTCGGCGATTCAATGGATCTCGACCACCTGGCGGATGATATAATTGACAGTCTGTAAAAATAACTAGCCTATGCCAACCTTCGGTAAGATCAGAAAACGACCTGGTAAACGCAGGAAAAACCTGATGAAAGCCAGTGGCCAGTACTCAACGCTGCAGGAGATCAGTCTGATCGAATTACTTAAAAAAGCACAGAATACAAAATTTGGCAGAGAGTATCATTTCAAGCAAATACTCAATTCAGAAAGTATAATTGATGCGTTCAGGACAACAGTTCCCATTTTAGATTATGAGACAATCTATAAGAAATGGTGGCATCGCTTACTGGAAGGTGAGAATAACGTATGCTGGCCCGGGAGGGTGAATTTCTTTGCCCTTACCTCTGGAACGGCCAATGATTCAAGCAAAAGGGTGCCTGTATCCGGTGATATGATATTGGCGATGAGGAAGACAGCATTGCGTCAATTGCTTGTGCTGTTTGAACATACCCTTCCTTCAGACCTGTTCCAGAAAAGCCTGCTGATGGTGGGTGGAAGTACCTCGCTTGTCAGGAAGAAAGGCTATTTCGAAGGTGATCTGAGTGGCATTCTAGCCAGGAAAATGCCAAAGTGGGCCTTAAAATTTTATAAACCCGGCCTCAGAATCGCAAGGGAACACAACTGGCAGGTTAAGCTTGATAAGATTACCAGGAGAGCCAGGCGATGGGATGTACTGGGTATTGCTGGCACACCATCCTGGATACAAATGATGCTTGAACAAATAATTGATCACTATGGCCTGAATAATATTCATCAATTGTGGCCCGACCTTATGGTCTATTCCTGGGGCGGCGTAAGCCTTGCACCTTATCGTTCGAGCTTTGATAAACTGATGGGGAAACCGGTACACTATCTTGAAACATACCTTGCTTCAGAAGGCTTCCTGGCCTACCAGCACCGGATTGAAGGTCATATGCAGTTTGTGTGGGATAATGGCATATTTTTCGAATTTGTTCCCTATAATGATAATAACTTTCATTCTGATGGCAGAATGAAGAAAAATCCGCAGGTTCTATTATTACCCGAAGTTGAAGCCGGGGTGGATTATGCATTGCTAATCAGTACCTGTGCCGGTGCATGGCGATACCTGATAGGCGACACAATCAGATTTTTCAACACTGAAAATTATGAAATGATTATCTCGGGGCGCACAAAGCATACCCTCAACCTTTGCGGGGAACATCTTTCAGTGGATAATATGAATATGGCAATAGAATGCTTAAGTAAAGAGTTTGGAATTGAAATCAATGAATATACAGTGGCCGGGATCAAACATAATAACTACTTCGCACATAAATGGTTTATTGGAATAAAAAACGGGGAAATACCTGATAAAAAAAGACTCAGGCAACAACTGGATAATAAACTCATGGAACTGAATGATGACTATAGAACGGAACGGTCTGCTGCCCTTAAAGAAGTATTTGTAGAAGTATTGCCTGTCTCAACCTTTTATGATTTCCTTCGACATAAAGGAAAAGAAGGTGGGCAGCATAAATTCCCGAGGGTTATAAATCATTTAATGGATGAGTGGGAGCTTTTCCTTAAATAGGTGTTCCCTGGATTTTTATAACATGGGTTCAGTATGAATGGATGCTGGCAAAGGAACTAACATCCGCATCTGTCTACTGATGGGATGCTGGCCCGGAGCACCAGCATAAATAAAATTGTCGTTTATTAGAGGGATCCACCTCTTTTATAATCACATTAATCTTATTAGAAGTATATAGTGAACAATGCCTCAAAAGTATTGTTATATACTGTGAATGTAGGCATTATGGCAAGGTAAATAGCACCTAATAGGGATTGGCGTGATGCTGTTATTACGACAAAGAGATGCTGGATAAAATCATAAAGTTTTTTCTTGAAAATAAACTTGTAACCTACTTAATACTCATAGTCTTCATAGGCTGGGGTATTGTAAGTTCTCCCTTCAACTGGGATACGGGTATATTGCCTTCTGATCCCGTACCTGTGGATGCTATACCAGATATTGGAGAAAACCAGCAAATTGTATACACGGAATGGCCCGGACAATCGCCACGTGATATCGAAGATCAGGTTTCATACCCCCTGACAACATCCCTGCTTGGCATCCCGGGAGTTAAAACTATAAGAAGTAATTCAATATTTGGTCTTTCAAGTATATACATAATATTCGAAGAGAATATTGATTTTTACTGGAGCCGTACACGGATACTGGAAAAACTTAATTCATTACCTCCCGGCACCCTGCCTGATGATGTGTCACCCTCCCTGGGCCCTGATGCAACTGCTCTGGGGCAGATATACTGGTATACTCTTGAAGGCAGGGATAAAAATGGCAAACCAGCAGGAGGCTGGGATCCACATGAATTAAGAACAATACAGGACTTCTATGTGAAATATGCACTGAGCTCAGCCGGCGGTGTTGCCGAAGTGGCATCTATCGGTGGTTTTGTAAAAGAATACCAGGTTGATATTGACCCCGACGCCATGAAGGCATACGGAGTAAATATATCAGATATAATGACTGCCGTAAAGAACAGTAACCTGGATATTGGCGCACGAACCCTGGAATTTAACCGGGTGGAATATCTTGTAAGGGCTCTCGGCTATATAAGGAGCCTTGAAGACCTTGAGAAAAGCGTTGTGGCGGTAAGGGACAATGTTCCGGTGAGGCTGAAAGATGTTGCAAAAGTAAATTTTGGGCCCGGAACACGCCGGGGTGGACTTGACAAAGGCGGCGCTGAAGCCGTAGGCGGCGTTGTGGTGGCCCGCTATGGAGCCAATCCACTCGAAACAATTGAGAATGTTAAGAAAAAAATTGCCGGGATAGAACCCGGTCTTCCCGCTAAAACATTGGATGACGGGACGGTTTCAAGGATCGAAATAGTCCCCTTCTACGACAGAACAGGCCTGATAAAGGAAACACTCGGTACACTGGAGGAGGCAATATCCTTACAGCTCCTGATAAGTATCCTGGTTATCATAATCCTTGTACTTAATCTCAGGGCCTCATTCCTGATTTCCGGACTCTTGCCGGCAGGCGTGCTGATGACATTCATTATCATGAAGCAGTTTGGTGTGGATGCCAATATTGTCGCACTGTCAGGTATAGCAATCTCAATAGGAGTGATGATAGATGTAGGGGTTGTGTTTACCGAGAATATCATAAGGCATATAGAGCAGGAGAGAAATAAGGCTGCAGGAAAACAAAAACTGATAAGCGTAATTTATGAAGGGACAAAAGAGGTGGCCGGGGCTGTGCTGACGGCAATAAGTACAACAATTATCAGCTTCCTGCCGGTTTTTGCCATGGAGGCTGCTGAGGGCAAACTGTTTAAGCCGCTTGCCTTTACGAAAACCTTTACAATGGTTTCTGCCCTGCTCATAGGCCTGATAATAATCCCTGCACTGGCACATCTCGTGTTTTCAATTAAATCGGACAGGGGCAAATACCTTAAGGTCTTGAACCTGGTGGCAGCTGTTGCAGGTGTAGTGCTTGCAATAATAAGCGGTAATCTAATCGCACTTGCCATAACTGCCTTCGGTATAAATAACTATCTGTCAGACCGGTGGAGTGAGAAAAAAAAGAAATGGGTGAATTATATAAATATCGGCATCACTGCCTTTGTGGTTGTATATTTCCTCTCAAGGGTCTGGATGCCCCTGGGGGCAGGGAACTCACTGGCAGCCAACTTCAGCTTCGTTGTTGTCATGGTAGCCATCATCCTTGCAGTTCTTTCCATGGTGGTATATTATTACAAACATATCCTGGCCTGGACCTTAAAGAATAAATGGGCTTTCCTTGCCATACCTTCTTTTATTATCCTTTTCGGGCTCACTGCCTGGCAGGGCTTCGACCGTCTTTTTGGCTTTATGCCCGCTTTTGTTAAAGAATCAAGGCTCTATAGTGGCATAGACAGGGCATTGCCCGGGCTGGGCAGGGAATTTATGCCATCGCTCGATGAAGGATCATTCCTGCTGATGCCCACAACAATGCCTCATTCCGGCATAGAGGAGAACCTGGAAGTTATCCGCCTGCTCGATAAAAAAGTAAACTCAATACCTGAAGTGGATATTGTTGTCGGTAAATGGGGCAGGGTTAATTCTGCCCTCGATCCTGCACCGGTATCTATGTATGAGAATGTAATTAACTATAAGCCTGAATATATACTCGACGAGAACGGTCATAGAATGAGGTTTAAAACTAATAGGCAGGGTGAATTTATCCTCAAAAACGGTGATAAATATAATCCTGCAAAAGATACTTTCAGGGTAATTCCCGCCGGGGAGCTTATAGTTGACAGGAATGGTGAATACTTCAGGCAATGGCGTGATGAAATAAAAACATCGGATGATATCTGGTCCGAGATAATAAAAGCAGCAAGGATACCCGGCCTGACATCTGCACCTAAACTGCAACCCATATCAACCAGGCTCGTTATGCTGCAGACAGGTATGAGGGCCCCAATGGGTATTAAGGTTTATGGCCCTGACCTTGAAAGCATTGAACAGACAGGGCTTGAGTTGGAGACATATCTCAAGAGGGTTGAAGGCGTGGAGCCCGGTTCTGTTTTTGCCGACAGGGTAGTGGGTAAGCCTTACCTGGAGATAGAAATTGACCGTGATGCCGCTGCACGTTACGGTCTGTCAGTTGCAAAACTGCAGAATGTGATAGGTGGAGCCGTGGGTGGCATGGAATTAAGTACTACGGTCGAAGGCAGGGAAAGATTCCCTGTCAGAATGAGATATGCACGCGAATTCAGGGATAAGCCCGAAGACCTGAAGAAGATAATTATCCCGGCCTCAGGCGGACAACAGGTGCCGCTTGGTGAAGTGACCAACATAAACTATACCAGGGGACCACAAATGATAAAAAGCGAAAACACATTTCTCGTTTCATATGTGATCTTTGATAAAAAAGACGGCTTTGCTGAGGTGGATGTTGTGGAAAATGCTGATGCATACCTCAGAGACCTGATTGACAAGGGGGAATTTAAGCTTCCTGCAGGCGTAAGCTATACCTTTACCGGTAATTATGAAAACCAGGTACGGGCAACAAAACGCCTTGCCCTGGTGGTTCCCGTATCACTTATCGTAATATTCCTGATCCTGTATTTCCAGTTCAGGTCTGTCATGTCTACATCGTTGATATTCACCGGTATACTGGTGGCATTCTCAGGTGGTTTCATTATGTTGTGGTTATATGGTCAGCCATGGTTCATGGATGGCACACTCGCAGGCATAAGCCTGCGTGAAATGTTCCAGATAAAAACCATAAATATAAGTGTTGCCGTCTGGGTGGGTTTTATAGCTCTTTTTGGCATTGCCACTGATGATGGTGTATTAATAAGTACCTATATCAAGCAATCAATGAAGAAAAATAAACCCGGATCCATTGAAGAATTGCGTAATGTAATAATTGATGCAGGCTCAAAAAGAGTGCGGCCGGCGATGATGACCACCGCAACAACTCTCATTGCCCTGCTTCCGGTACTTACTTCAACAGGTAAGGGATCGGATATAATGGTGCCAATGGCAATTCCCCTCTTTGGAGGCATGCTGATAGCGGTGCTGACAATCTTTGTGGTTCCGGTGCTTTACAGTATGTGGCAGGAATCAGTTATAAGGAAGGAAATAAAGAAGCAAAATTCATAAACAATGAAGATTATAAAAAAAATAGCAATTATAGTTTTCCTGCTTAGCTCTTCATTGCTTAATGCACAGGAAGATCTGAATATCTATCTCGAAAAAGCAGCACAAAACAGCCCGGAGCTGAAAGCTCGCTTTAATGACTATATGGCTGCCCTTGAAAAAGTACCGCAAACAAAAGCCTTGCCCGATCCGCAGCTTGCCTTTGCATGGTTTATCAGCCCTGTTGAGACAAGGATGGGCCCGCAGCAATTAAGACTGTCCCTTTCCCAGTTTTTTCCATGGTTCGGCACACTCCGTGCCAGGGAAAATGCAGCCATCGAAAATGCCAGGGCCAGGTATGAATTGTTTGAGGAGACCAGGTCAGCATTGTTTAAAGATATTAAAGGACTGTACTACAACCTGTATTTCTTCAGCCGGTCAATAGATATTATTAAAGAAAATATTGAACTGCTCGAGATCATTGGCAAGCTGGCTGAAGTAAAGGTTGAGGCCGGTCTTGTGTCTGTGGTCGATGAATACAGGATAAGGATGGAAATAAATGATATGAATAATCAACTCTTACTGCTGGTCGATAAATACTCAAGCCTCGGAACAGAATTCAGGAATACGGTGGGTGATGATAATATTGGGCAGATCATCCTTCCCGATTCACTGTGGACGACTGGTTTCCCGCTGAGCAGGGTTTCAGCTCTTGACTCTGTGCTCTCGGGGAATCACAGCCTGCTGGCACTGGAATTTCAGAAAGCTGCATCGATGTATGAAAAAGAAGCAGCCGAAAAAGCAGGATTCCCTGATTTCAGGATCGGCATAGACTATATCCTTACCGGAAAGGGTGAAGATAATCTTTCCGGCAAGGATGCGTTTGCATTCCCCAGTGTGGGAATATCCATACCCCTTTACAGGAATAAATACCGGGCCATGGTTAACGAGGCAGGATACAGGGAGAAAACAAGCCGGAATGAGGCTGACAACAGGGTAAATGCTCTTGAAATATTGTTCGCAAATACCTGGCGTGATTACAGGGATGCCGACAGGAGGATAAGATTAAACGAGAACCAGGCAGAACTGGCCGTCAGGTCACTCGGACTGCTGGAAGAGCAATACAGTACCAACAGTACAAACTTTGAAGAGATACTCCGGATGGAACGCAGGCTGTTAAAATATAAACTTGAATTTGAGAAAGCCAAGGCTGATAAACAGGCGGCTATAGCATTTATTTATTATCTGATGGGTAAATAAAAGATTAACAATTATGAAAGATTTAATAAACAGGATAAAAGAGAATTATATAATAGTGATCATTGTCTTTTTGCTCGGACTGATTATGGGCTGGATATTCTTTAACGATAAGGGTCCGGATCAGAAAGCGGAAGAGGTAACAGAACAGGAGATTAAGGAGCATGGTGATCAGGCCACTGCAATATGGACATGTTCAATGCATCCCCACATCAGGCAGGAAGAACCGGGTGACTGTCCCATCTGCGGCATGGATCTCGTCCCCTTATCAACACTTGATAGCGGCAGTGGCGATGAGT
This sequence comes from Bacteroidales bacterium, assembly GCA_041686075.1. GTDB lineage: Bacteria > Bacteroidota > Bacteroidia > Bacteroidales > VadinHA17 > UBA9300. The sequence goes on from JAWLEO010000011.1 coordinate 77,789, forward strand.
ATGCTGCGGAGATAATGATGACCGAGGAAGCTGCGAGCCTTGCAGATATTCAAACCAGTATCGTTAGAAGAGAGAAACCGGTTAATACCATTTTTTTACAGGGTAAAGTGGAGCCCGATGAAAGTGAAATGGCAGAAATAACAGCACGCTTTGGGGGAAGGATTGAAGATCTACACATAAGCTTTGCGGGAGAGAAAGTCAGAAAAGGAGATAAACTTGCCACCGTATATTCTCCCGAATTGGTGAATGCTCAGCGTGAGCTGTTAGAGACCTATGCCGTTAAAGAAAGCCGTCCCGCAATATACAGGGCTGCACGATCAAAGCTCAAGTTATGGGACCTGAGCGAAAGTCAGATCGAAAGAATAGAATCCCAGTCTGAACCTCAATTGTATTTTGATGTGTTGTCTCCAATTACTGGAACCGTGACGGAAAGACATGTTTCTGCCGGTGATTACGTGGAAACCGGGGATCCCTTATTAATGGTAACCGATCTCAGCAGCGTCTGGGTGGTTTTCGACGCTTATGAGGACGACCTGCCATGGATAAGGGAAGGCGATAGCATCGAGTTTACGGTGCGATCGCTACCCGAAAAAAAATTCAGGTCAAAGATAGCTTTTATTGACCCTTTCATTAACAGGCAGACCAGGACGGCAGGTTTAAGGGTCGAAATAGATAATTCGTCCGGAGACCTTAAGCCAGGGATGTTTGCAGGGGGTAAACTCTTTTCTTCCATGGCTGATAAGGCAGAGAAATTATTAATTCCGCGTTCAGCTATACTCTGGACCGGTAAAAGATCGATTGTCTATGTCAGGGTACCGGGCAGGGAATCACCGAGCTTCACTTACAGGGAGATAGAGCTGGGTCCCAGGGCTGATGACTATTATGTCGTAGCTTCAGGCCTGGCAGAAGGGGAGGAGATAGCTACTAACGGGGTCTTCAAAATTGATGCTGCAGCCCAGCTTGAAGGAAAGCCAAGTATGATGAACCCTGAGGGAGGAATGGTGTCTACAGGGCATGATCACGGCGGGATGGATATGAACACTGCCGTGGAAGATGATAGCCATGATAATCATGTTGAAATAAGAGAACAGGATATCCCTGGTGCCTTTAAAAAGCAGCTTACAGGCGTGTACAATGCTTATATTGATATGAAGGATGCATTTGTGTCAACAGATGCCGATGCTGTCAGAAAAGAGGCAGGGACAGTAATTGAAGCCCTTGAGAAGGTCGACATGGCCCTGCTGGAAGGTGAGGCCCATATGGAGTGGATGGACCATCTCAGGCTTTTAAATGAAAGCCTGGGCAGCATAGTTAACAGCAACGATATTGAAAGTCAGAGAAAAGCCTTTCTCGAACTGAACAATACTTTCTACAAATCTGTTAAGACTTTCGGCCTTGACAGGGATACAGTGTATTACCAGTACTGCCCGATGGCAGATAATGACAAGGGGGGATACTGGTTAAGTAATGAAGAAGAGATAAGGAATCCTTATTTCGGAGATAAGATGCTTAAATGTGGTGAGGTACGGGAAAGGATAATTAATTAAGGCTAAGGCTAAGGCTAAGGCTAAGGTCCCGAAAAAGCTTTGCTTTTTCGAGTATTTATTTCCACTTCTTCTTAAATCTCAAGGCTACATTAACAAGGGCTATCATAACAGGCACTTCCACCAGCGGGCCAATAACCGCTGCAAAAGCCTCCCCGGATTTCATGCCGAAGATGGCTATGGCAACAGCTATGGCAAGCTCAAAATTATTGCTGGCAGCAGTGAATGAAAGGGTGGTTGATTGCTCATAGTTGGCACCTACCTTCTTGCTCATGAAAAAGGATAGGAAGAACATCACCAGAAAATAAACCAGTAAGGGGATGGCTATCAGGACAACATCCAGAGGTATTTTTACAATATATTCGCCTTTTAATGAGAACATTACAATAATTGTAAAGAGAAGGGCTACTAGTGTCACAGGACTGATCTTAGGTATGAATCTCGTATGATACCACTCTTTGCTTTTAACCCTGGTAAGGATGAAACGGGTCAGGAACCCTGCGAAGAAGGGTATCCCAAGGTAAATCAATACACTTTCGGCAATCTGGCCTATTGTTATGTTTTCAACAGCCTCATTTGTCGGGACGCCGAACCAGCCAGGCAATATAGCTATAAAGACATAGGCATATAAAGAGAAAAACAGTACCTGGAAGATAGAGTTGAAAGCTACAAGGCCTGCTGCATATTGAGTGTCGCCCCGTGCCAGGTCATTCCACACTATCACCATCGCTATGCACCTGGCCAGCCCTATCATTATTATACCATACATATAGGGGAGGTTGGCATTATTCTCACCGGGAAAGAGCTTGAAAAAGAGTATCGCCAGTGCAAACATAAGCACAGGACCAATTACCCAGTTTTGGATAAGGGATAGGCTCAACACTTTATAATTCCTGAAAACATCACCCAATTCCTCGTATCTTACTTTTGCCAGTGGAGGGTACATCATCAGGATAAGGCCTATTGCAATGGGCAGATTGGTGGTGCTGTCGGGACTGGATTTAAGTGATTCCCAGAAATCAGCTATAGCCGGGAAAAAATATCCGGACAGGACACCGACGGCCATGGCAAGGAATATCCATAAGGTAAGGTAACGGTCTAAGAATTTAAGTCGTGGTTGTGAGGGCATAATTATGATTTTTATAGTTGCATCTGTTAAATAGTTCAAAATAAGCTTCCGTAAATCAAACCGGATAAGGTTGCCATAATAACAACCAGTACCAGGTAAACTAAAGTTTTCTGAGTACCTATAACACCTCGTATTACCAGCAAATTGGGTAATGAGAGGGAAGGACCTGCCAGCAGTAAGGCCAGTGCGGGGCCCTTGCCCATGCCGGCAGCCATGAGTCCCTGTAAAATGGGTACCTCGGTGAGTGTGGCAAAATACATGAAGGCACCCACTATTGAGGCAAAGAAATTTGAAAATACCGAGTTGCCCCCAACCAGTCCGCTCACCCACTCATTGGGGATAATACCTGCCATGGCAGTATCATCATGTGTTGATCCAAGCAAAAAGCCGGCAATAAGTACTCCAATTGCCAGAAGTGGCATAATCTGTTTTGTAAAATCCCATGAAGCCAGGGTCCATTCCCTGTTGTCAGGGTTTCTTCTGTCAAGCAGTGTGATAAGGCTGAGGCCGGCAATACCCACCAGTACGGGAACCATAGGGGAGGAGCTTAAAAAGGCTGAAGAAGCAGTGGCCACTGCAGCAATCATTACCCATTGCCACTTTATTTTGAGAATGTAGATCAAAGAGAAAACAAGCATTATGGCAAAAAATGATGTGATATACCACTTATTTGTCCATATCCAGTACCATGACCCGCTGGTGACGCCCTCTGCCGGCTTTCCCCAGTTGGCAAAGACCAGAATTAATACCAGTGTAAAAAAATGAAAAGCAGTTTGCCACATGGGCCTTTTTTCAGGGCTATCCGGAAAATTGAGCTGCTCATCCCTTTTTGCTCTTTCCTCTTTCCTGTAAATTAGAGACATAACCGAACCTATAACTATAGCAAAAATCACAGCTCCTATAATTCTTGCAAGCCCCATTTCAAATCCCAGTATTCGTGCTGTAAGGATAATTGCCAGTATATTGATAGCGGGACCAGAATACAGGAAAGCTATAGCAGGCCCAAGCCCGGCACCACGTTTATGAATGCTGGAGAACAGGGGCAGTATGGTGCAGCTGCAAACGGCAAGGATGGTCCCTGAAACGGATGCAACAGTGTAAGCCAGCCATTTTTTTGCCTTTGCACCAAAGTATTTCATTACGGCACCCTGGCTCACGAAGACAGCAATGACGCCGGCAATGAAAAAGGCAGGAAGGAGACATAATATTACGTGTTCCCGTGCATACCACCTCGCCAGGTCAAACATTGCCATAACTGCCTCTCTGAACATGTCAGCTTCAAGCGGCATAAAATATGCAAGTATGAAGATTGCAGCAATCCAGAATAATATCTTAATTTCCCTTTTAAAATCCATGCTAATGACCTGTACTTATCTGCTCTGCCTCATCAAATCTGTTAATTCCTTTTTACCCGGCAGTCTTCCTGAAAGTGCGACTGTACCGTTTATTACGAGGCCGGGGGTGTGAAGAATTCCATATTCCATGATCTTCATTATATCCTCCTCTTTGCTTATTGCCACATCAATTCCCATTTCTTCTGAGGTTTCATGTACAAGCTTCTCAAGCCTCTTGCATTTGGGGCAGCCTGTGCCCAGAATTTTTATTTCCATATCTTCTCTGTTTTTATTTACAATGATTTCGTAGTTCGCAAAACAACGAACCTTAATAATAAAAAAATATTAGTCTCTCATAAATTGTTCAAATAATTCTTTCGCCTCGTTCCAGTTTTCCCTGTTTATACAGTATTTTATCCTGGGTGTCTCAATCTCGCCCTGTATAAGGCCTGCATCCTTAAGTTCCTTTAGATGCTGTGAGAGTGTGGATTTGGCTATCGGAAGTATTTCTGTAAGGTCACCACTGTAACAACAGCTTTGCTTTGATAGCAATTCAAGCACGTACATACGTATAGGATGCCCCATAGCTTTTGCATAACGGGCCATCCGCTTCTGCCTGTCGCTTATATACTCCTCGTAATTCACTCTTCGTAATTTACCGAACAAATATATTATATATTTATCAAATAACCAACAATAGTACTTTTATCGGTTTGCCTATCGCATATCGCATATCGCCTCTCATCTTACCCTCTCCATTCCCTGCTACCACCTACCAATTCATCATTCATAATTGCTCGCAGCACTCTCATGCTTTCAGTATTATCGCCCTGCTCAGTTCATAATTCATCATTCATATTTATTACTTAATACCTTGCCGGTACTCTCGGCAAACTGCTTTTAATAAACTCCCTAAGGTCATTATTAGCCCTCTCCAGGTCTCCCCGCCTTAAATACATCATATGACCGCTCCGGTAGCCTTTAAAACCGAGCCTGTCTTTCATTTTACCGCTTGGATCAATTTGCCACATGGTGTATTTGGATGCAAAATAGGTGCAGGCACCATCATAGTAACCACCCTGGAACATAACATGCAGGAAGGGGTTTGCAGCCATTGCAAGCCTGAGATTCTCCCTGACTTTGTTTTCCGACCTGTCCCATGGCCTTACATTACCCGACATATTGTATTTCATATCAGTTTTAAAACCAAGGACTTCCCGGGTGTAATAATTAATAGCAGGGGTGAATGCGTGGTTCCAGGTGCTCATTTCGATGCTGAAGTCGGGGCTTATACCGGCTTCAGTCTTATCTATCCCAAGATACCTTGAATCAAGACGACCAATCATATGTCCGCTCTTATCCCTCAGTAACTCCTTCCAGAAAAACCTCGTTGGCAGGTCCAGGTTATGCTGTAATATCGCCTTCTCTGAAATACCCGAATAATATGACATCTTTTCAGCGACTTCAAGCTTTTCCTGCTCCGGAATAAAACCTCCTTTAGTTAAAGCAGGTATTAAGGTGTTGATTGTAAATTCTTCTGATTCAGGTAATATCTCTAGCAGATCTTTTTGCTGCAACTCATCTGGCAGCATGCCGTGGTACCATGCTGCAGCCGTATAGTAAGGCAGGTTGAGTCCTGATGATATCGGAACATCCGACTCGAATATCTTATAATCGGCCGGTGATACCATAATAACTCCGTTAAGATACATCCATTGCCTGTTTTGCAGTTCGTAAGCTAATCCTGAAATCCTTGTTCCTCCATAGCTTTCGCCGATAATATATTTAGGTGACAACCACCTGTCATGCCTGGATACAAAATCACTTATCCATGCAGCAAGGTATTTTATGTCAGCGTTGATACCAAAAAACAGCTCACTGTCGGGCATCTTCCCGTCTTTGCCTTTAATCATCCTTGAGTATCCCGTATTCACCGGGTTAACATACACTATATCAGCCAAATCCAGGATAGAGTAGGGATTGTTCCTTACTCCGTAAGGCTGGACAGGGTATCCCTCGTCATCAATTTTCACGATTTTAGGTCCGGTATATGCCATATGCATCCACACCGATGCAGCACCGGGACCTCCATTGAAAGATATCAGCAGGGGTCTTGTGTCATGGTCTCCCTGGATATCTCTTGTATAATAAGTGTAATATAAAGTAGCAACTATCACATCATCAATATATACAGGCTGGGTACCTGCAGTAGCGGTATAAGCTAATTTTTCACCGTTTATCGTAGTGCTGTGTTTTGTTACCACCATGGTATCAACAGGTGGATACCTGTCCTGGGCCAGGCTTGCACATACGCTTACTAAAAACAATAAACACAATAATAATGATCTTTTCATTTCTGAAGTATTTAAATTATACTGAAGCAAAATAATTGATTTTCCTGATATGACAGTATTATCGGGTATGTTATGTATGCATTGGATGATGGAATAATGGAATATTCCAGATCTCTTGATTTTACCTGTCACCACAAATACTGTCGTATACTTGGATCATCTCCTTTAACTTATCCGGCCTGGACACTGCCAGGTTATTCTGCTGGCCGATATCATCCTCGAGCTTGTAGAGCTGGTAAACGTCTGAATTTCCAAGTTCAATATTGACATTCCTTGCTATTGCGGGGCCAGGATAGGGAGGTATCATCACCCATTTGCCGCTCCTGAGTGCGGTCCTGCCACCTGCTTCCATTATTAACTCTTCTCTGCCGGCAGTATCTTTTCCGAGAAACAGGTCAAGCATATCATAACTGTCGGGCCCCCTGGATTCACTGCCGGTTAGATTAGCAAGTGACGATATAATATCAAGCTGGGAAACCAGGGCGTTCGAAACCGATGCTTTAATGCTATCCTTCCAGTAAGTAATAAAAGGCACTCTTGTACCTGCCTCATAGAGGCTGTATTTACCACCTCTGAATGGACCGAAGGGATTATGCTCACCCAGTTTCTCCACGGCATGATCATAATATCCGTCGTTTAATACAGGGCCGTTATCGCTTGATAGGATTATCAAAGTTTTTTCGATCAGGTCATGCTGTTCAAGTGTTTTTAATAATTCTCCTATACACCAGTCGGCTTCAATAATAACATCACCTCTTGGTCCCATGCCTGATTTATCGACAAAGCGCTCATGTGGGATTCTCGGCACATGTGGTTGTTGAAGAGCGTAATACAGGAAGAAGGGTTCATCCTTATGGCTGGTAATGTAATTCTGTGCTCTCACCAGGAAGGTATCTGCCATATTCTCATCCACCCATCTTGCTGATTCACCTCCCTTCATAAAGCCAATGCGTGGTATCCCATTAACTATGCTATTATTATGCCCGTGGTGCCATTTCATTTTTAACATTTCAGGATTATCCTTTCCCGTTGGTTCGCCGGGGAAATTAGACTGGTAACTGACCTGGATGGGGTCATCAGGGTTGAGTCGGCACACATAGCCATTCTCAATATATACTGTAGGTACTCGGTCCTGGGTAGCAGCCATTATGAAAGAATAATCAAAACCTACTTCATTAGGCCCGGGGGAGATATGCTTATTCCAGTCAATATTACCATCGCCAAGGCCAAGGTGCCATTTGCCCACCATTCCAGTATGGTAACCTGCTTCCTTGAGCATTTTTGGAAGTGTTAATTGTGATGTATCAATTAACAAAGGAGCTGTACCGGGGAGTATCCTTGCTTTTTCATTCCGCCAGGGGTACTGCCCGGTCAGGAGGGCGTACCTGCTGGGGGTACATGTCGCTGATGATGAATGTGCATCTGTGAATCTTATTCCACCTTCAGCCAGCCTGTCTGCATTTGGTGTGGATATTTCAGTAGCTCCGTAAGCACTGACATCACCGTAGCCAAGGTCATCAAAATAGATCAAAACAATGTTTGGTTTTGATGTATCGGCCGATTTGTCCGGAGATGATTTGCATGAAACAAGCAAGCTTAAAACAATAGAAACTATGACAGGGAAACCAATTTTCTTCATTATCGTTATTTTTTGTTTTCAATAGGTATAAAGATAGGGAATAATGGAATAATGGATTGATGGAATAATGATTTGGACCCAATAACCTTTTGCTCCAATAACCAATAACCTCAGTATTCCATGGAAAATGTTTCCCAGCATATGATATTTCTGATACCTGGCCTATATTTGTTAATTAATCATTCAACCTTAATCCCGATTCAACAGTTAAACAGTTAAACAATTAAACAATTAAATCCCGAATCTTCGATTCGAGGATCCTCGAAAAAGCAAGCTTTTTCGGGACAATTCAACAAATCAATAGTATCATGAAAGAACCGAGCAAATCTATTATTCTTCTGTTATGCACCTTATTAACAGGTGTTCATCTTTATTCTCAGGATAGTAAAAAAGTGTTGAACGTCGATGATTACGATAGGTGGAGCCGGATAACTTCGGTAAGCCTTTCTGATGATGGTAACTGGATGACTTATGGCTTGAGCCCTAATGGAGGTGATGATACACTGTACATTAAAAATATCAACTCAGGCAAGGTTTTTTCAGATCCTTACTGCGACGACCCGGAATTCTCACATGATTCCCGTTGGGTGATCTACAAAAGAAATCTCAAGGAGAAAGAAGCTGAAAAACTACGAAAAAGTAAGAAACCGGTTTATAGCAAGGGGGTATTAATGAATCTTGCATCAGGGGATAAGGTAGAGTGGGAGAAGGTTGATGATATGTCCTTCTCACCGAAATCTGATTACCTGGTCATTAAAAAAGAAGGGGATAAAAATGATCATAATGGGACAGATATGCTTCTCAGGAATCTTGAAAGTGGCAGTTTGATGAATATTGGCAATGTGAGCCATTATAAGTTCAATAAGAGGGGAAGCCATCTCGCTTATCTTATTGATGCCGAAGATCGGGCAGGTAACGGCCTTTATGTAATGGACCTGAACAAAGGAACAGTCATTCCACTGAATACAGATACCTTGACATACAGCCAGTTAACATGGGATGACGAGATGCTCTATCGTTCTGAGTGGGATCAAAAGGGAACATCTCTCGCTGTTTTTAAAGGTAATAAGCCTGACAGCCTTGAACAACGGGTAAATAAACTTCTAGTGTTCAAAAATATAGATTCACCGGATCCCGTCTTAATAAGTTATGATCCTGCTGATGATAAGTCATTTCCAGGTGATTACGTGCTGAGCGAGAAAGGAAGGCTTGCTTTTAGCCTTGATAATAATAGAATGATCATCAGCATAAAAGAACAGGAAAAAGTTGTAAAGATGAGCCGTGATACCATTGCCAATGTTGATGTATTTCACTGGGACGATGAAGAAATACAGTCGGTCCAGATGGTACGCAACAGGAGAAACCAGATGTCTACTTACTCAGTCTTGCTTCATCTAGATGATATGAACTTTGTACAACTCGAGTCAGATGATATGCGAACCAGCATCATTAATCGTAATGCCGACAGGATAATAGGAGGTAATCCCAAGCCATATATATCGGACACTGACTGGGGTGGTGGCTATAGCGATTATTATATGATAGATCCCGATACAGGAAAGAAAACACTTATTGAAGAGAAAATAGGAAGGGTGATGGGACAATCGCCTGATGGAAATTATTTCCTTTATTTTAAAGACGGGCACTTTTATGCATATGATCTTATGGCAAGGAAGCTTACTAATATATCTGAAAACGTTGAAGTTAGCTTTATTGATATAAAAGAAGATCATCCATATGAGAATCCTTCATATGGTCTTGCCGGCTGGTCGTCGGATAAGAAAACGGTTTACCTGAATCATCTTTATGACCTGTGGGCTGTTGCCCTGGATGGCAGCGGGGGATATAACCTGACGGGCAACTATGGAACAGAGAATGAAATCCGGTTCAGATTCAACAGATCACGTAGTAGATACAGGAGGATGATGGGTAGTACTGATGAAGATCCCTATATTGATCCGGAAGAAGATATTTACCTTACCGCCTTTGGTGAATGGACAAAAAAATCGGGATACTTTCTGCTTAAGGATGGTAAAGCTCCTAAGAAACTTATTTTTGATGATGCCAGCTATGGAAGGCTGACAGATGCTTATGACGCTGACCGTTTTCTTTTTACGCGGGAGACATTCATAGACTTTCCCGATTATTACACTGTTGATGCAGGATTTAAGAAACCTGTTAAACAGACTGATGCAAATCCTCAGCAGGACGAATACCTCTGGGGAAACAGGGTGCTTATTAAATATGAGAATAAACATGGTAACAGCTTACAGGGCACGCTGACCCTGCCTGCAGGATATGAAAAAGGTAAAAAGTACCCAATGATAGTGTATTTCTATGAGAAAATGTCTGACAGGCACCATGATTATTCAATGCCTACTTATGACGACCGCCCGCATATGTCTACATATGCAAGCAACGGTTACCTTGTCTTCATGCCCGATATCAAGTATTATGAAGGACAACCGGGCTGGAATGCACTAGACTGCATAACAGCAGCAACTCAAAAGGTCATTGATGAAGGTTATGCCGATCCTGATCACATAGGACTCCAGGGTCATAGCTGGGGTGGTTACCAGTCTTCTTTTATCCTAACACAGTCGGATATGTTTGCCTGTGTGGTAACGGGGGCACCTGTTACCAACTTGACCAGCATGTATAATATCCTGTATAAAAACTCGGGAACCAATAACCACGGTATTTTTGAGAAAGGACAGGTTAGGATGGGGGAAGGTATGTTTGATGATATGCAGAATTATATTGAACAATCTCCGGTACATAATGCACCCGGGATAAGTGCCCCTTTTATGATTTTGCACGGTACTGTCGATGGCGCTGTTGACTGGAACCAGGGACTTGAGTTCTATAATGCTGCACGCAGGCTCGGTAAGGAAGTAATACTGCTATCATATCCCGATGAGAATCACCACCTGGCAAAGGAGAGTAACCAGGTTGATTTTCAACGGCGCATGAAGCAATTCTTCGACCATTACCTCAAGGGTACAGAAGCACCGGAGTGGATGACTGAAGGGATATCATACGAAGATAAGCTGTACAACAAGGCAAAGTAATTAGAGATGAGAGGTGAGCCCTTCGACTCGCCCTATGGGCTCGCTCAGGACAAGAGGTGAGAGACGAGTTTTGATACTCGACTCATCTCTATTATCTCTCTATAACTTAAACAGCAAATAACTAGGATATTAGACTTGTTTTGAGTTTCGAATGATGAACCGAACAGCGCGAAACATGCTGTCGGCATGTGAGTGCTGTGAGCTCGCTGAGGGCTGTAAGCCTGAAGCAATATCGAATGAAGAATGTCGAAATAGTCGCTGGATGATTTCAGATTTAATACTTATTGTTGCAGAGGTTTTATTGTCTGGATACGATGTAATATTTGCCACAATTTTTTAATATTAAGCTTTTTAACATCAATTTATTTGAAATTAACTTATGTTTTTCGTCGAGTTAGAATTACTCGTCCGCCGGCTAACTTCTGCCTTCGAAATTCGATATTCGATATTCGACATTCATTACCTTATTTTAGGACAAGACACTTCGTTAAAAGCAGTTAGTCGGATAGAGGATACCATTTTTAAAATGGTTGGATTAACTCATCTCTCATCGCTCATCACTTAATGTGCTGTTCTTCAGCTGTCGAATAGGAGGAGCATATCTATACGGCAAAATCTGTAGCCCCTGTGTCTTAATTCATCTAACATCTCATCAAGCAAATAATAGAATTTGTCTGTTCTCATTGGTGGAGAGCCTATATGCACAAGCAAAATGAAGCCGTTTAAGCCATTTTCACTGCTCTACTCATAGTAATCTATTTATCAGCTCATCAGGTATTTGTACAGGCTTATTTGTATTATTATTTAACATAACCAGTGTTGTTTTTCCTTCTGCATACAGCTTGCTTGTATCAGCATTCTTAAAAAGATAAGTCACGCCTATGCGCAGGGGAGTCAATAATTCAAATTTCAGTTCGCATATAACATTGTCAGTGATTAGAATAGGCTGTCTGTATTTGCATGAGGCCTCAGTAACAATAAATACTATACCCTCGTCCTCATAATTTATTAAATCGTTAATTAATAACTCAGTACGAGCATTTTCCATATACGTAAAATAGACGGCATTGTTGACATGCTTATTCATGTCGATATCAGAATAGCGGATATTTACTGGCACCATATGGCTCATATCTGAAAAATCAACATTAATGTTGAGGACTTAAATTTAATATTTTAAATGTATTAATAACTGTAGCGTGTCGCATAAATACGGTATTAACAGAACAATTAAATATGAAAAACCTGTTTAAGGTTTATATTTAAATATTATTTCCTAAAATACCTACCTTTATATAAGTTCTTTGAGCATTAATTCACTAACGCATAATATTATGAAAAAAGCAATGCTAACCTTATTTGCCAGTTTTTTATTCCTCACCCCAGTGCTATCGGGAGGAATTGAAGAGGGAAATACCAG
>JAWLEO010000012.1:0-88340 GCA_041686075.1 Bacteroidales bacterium
ATAAACATATGAGTGTTTTTGCATCACCCAAAATTAAAAACTTAATACTGATATACAATAAGTTACATGGGTGTTGCAAAAAAGTGCGGAAAACAGGAGAAGTAAAATACAAGTTAGTGCTACTTTCATCTTGAGTGATTTTAGCAAAGGTAGTAAATAATTAGAGGCTAAGGCTAAGGCTAAGGCTGAGGCTGAGGCTGAGTCCGCTTCGCTTCGGTTCGAAGGGGGAGCCTTAGCCTTAGCCTCAGCCTCAGCCTTTTTTATAGAGTTTCATATCTTTAGCTTATCAATCAAAAAGGGATCAACCATGGGAAAGACAAAAGAAAAAATATTCGAAATAATCTTCAGGGCTGACACAAGGGAAGGTAAAGCTTTTGATGTCGTGCTGATAACCTTAATAGTTATAAGTATAATTACCGTCATCCTTGATTCGGTGCCGGATATCAATGCTTCAGTACATGACACCTTCAGGGCAATTGAATGGATCATTACCATCGTTTTTACAATAGAATACATTCTCAGGATTATTGTTGTCAGAGATCCTAAGAGGTATATCTTAAGTTTCTATGGCATCATTGACCTTCTGGCCATCTTACCAACATATATCAGTCTCATTGTATCAGGAGGTTCGAGCCTGCTTATTATCAGGGCTCTGCGGCTACTCAGGGTCTTCCGGGTATTCAAACTCTCAAGGTATACAATTGCGGGTTCCATCATTGGCAGTGCGCTAAGAGCAAGCAAGGCAAAAATAGGTGTATTTCTGGCCGCTGTGACAACAATAATTATCATTATCGGGACCATGATGTATCTGGTTGAAGGCTCAGAGAATGGCTTTACCAGTATCCCTCGTGGAATATACTGGACCATAGTAACAATCACCACGGTAGGTTACGGCGACATTGCCCCCGCAACAGGATTAGGGCAGTTTATCGCCAGTCTTACTATGTTAACAGGTTATTCTATCATTGCAGTTCCAACAGGTATAGTCAGCGCAGAGATGAATTACCAGCAAAGACTTAGGCCAAAAACCGGAACCTCTCTTCAGACATGCCCTGAATGCAAGGCCACAGGACATGATAAAGATGCCTTATACTGTAAATTTTGTGGTACCAGGCTGCATTGAAAGACTAAGGGATTATTAGTATCTTTGCAGAAAATATGTAATATGTCACAGGGAATACCAAGTTTTTTTAAGCATTACAAGCCGAGGGGGTTCAATTATACTCCAATGTATTATGACTCCGAGAGAGAAAAGCGGGAAGAAAGAGAGCGTCGGATAAAGGCAGAACTGGGTATTAAAGAAGAAAGCGACCAGGAATATATTCCGAGGATAACACGCGGGTCGATGACCAGCTACTTCCGGCAGACTAAGAAAAGAGTACAGAGATACACACTGATACGACTGATAGTCATTGCTTTAGTCCTTTTTCTCATTGCTTACGTTTTTTTCTACGTATAAATTCTCATATTGATGCCTGATATAATCAAGCTTTTACCCGACTCTGTTGCAAACCAGATAGCCGCAGGTGAGGTTATACAGAGGCCTGCATCGCTCGTAAAGGAATTGATGGAAAACTCGGTTGATGCGGGCAGTAAGCATATAAAGCTTGTAATTAAAGATGCCGGAAGCTCACTTGTACAGGTTATAGATGATGGGACAGGTATGTCCGAAACAGACTGCAGGCTTAGCTTTGAGCGTCATGCCACATCCAAAATAAACACTGCCGATGACCTGTTTGCAATCAATACCAAGGGCTTCAGGGGCGAAGCCCTGGCCTCAATAGCTGCCGTTGCCATGGTGGAGGTAAAAACCCGGCTCCACGACAGCGAAATAGGCACCATGGTAAAAATAAATGGTTCAAAAGTAGAACTGCAGGAACCGGTGGGCTGCCAGACCGGAACGAATATAGCAGTTAAAAACCTTTTTTATAATGTCCCGGCCAGGAGAAAATTTCTTAAGACGGGATCGACAGAGATGCGCCATATCATTAACGAGTTTCAGAAAGTGGTACTGGCACACCCTGATATCAGATTCAGCATGCATCATAATGACAGGGAGATCTTTAACCTGCCCCAGTCAAACTTGAGACAGAGGATAATAGGTGTTTTTGGCAAAAGCATAAACCAGAACCTCATCAACCTTGATACCGAGACCAGCCTCATAAAGATCATCGGATTTATCGGTAAGCCCGAACATGCAAGAAAAACATTTGGTGAACAGTTCTTTTTCATCAATAACAGGTATATGCGCCATCCCTACCTGCATAAGGCAGTAATGGAGGCCTATGAAAATATTTTACCCCCGGAAGCCATACCTTCTTATTTTATCTATATGTATGCCGATCCGTCTACCATAGATGTGAACATACACCCTACAAAAACCGAAATCAAATTTGAAAATGAGAGGATGATATGGCAGATATTACACGCCTCAGTAAGGGAAAGCCTGGGAAAATTTAATATTGCCCCCTCCCTCGATTTTGATAGTGAAAATAATATTGAAATACCTCCTCAAAGGAAAGAGCCCGCAGGTATGCCTCAGATAGATATCGATACAGATTACAATCCCTTCCGTGACGAAGAAAGTTATAAAGAACTTAAAAGAAATTTCGAAAGGAAAAGAGAATCCCACCTCACAGGCTGGGAAAAACTATATACCGGTATTGACAGCAAGGATTCTGAAAGCACCAAAGCCGGCAGGCGATATGATGACGCAGGGCAGCAAACAGCTGCCGGTGGCTTCGAAAAAATCTTCCAGGTAAGAAACAAATATATTATTTGTTCAATCAAGTCAGGCCTCATGATAATCGATCAGAAGAGAGCACATGAGAGGGTATTGTATGAAAAATTCAGCAATGCCCTGAAGTCAGATTCTGTTGTGGCACAAAAAAGTCTCTTTCCAAAAACGCTTGAGCTTGACCAGGCTGATCTTGCTCTATTATCAGAGATTGAAGAAGAAATTAAGAACTGCGGCTTCGATATAAGATACCTGGGCAACAACACCATATCCATCAATTCACAACCATCCGATAGTATGAATGATGATCCTGTCGAAATGCTGGAGATTATTTTAGAAGAATACAAAACCACAGAAAAGAATCCGGGTGTAAGTAACAGGGAGAAGGTGGCGAGCTGCATGTCAAGAGCAGCAGCAGTACCTTACGGGAAAGCACTGGAAATACCAGAGATAAGAGAACTGGTTGATAAGCTCTTCCAATGCTCAAATCCTAATTATTCACCTACAGGAAAAACTATAATCAGTATACTTACCCTGGAGGAATTGGATAAGCGGATGAAGTGAGAAGATCGATGAAGTGACAATATGGCGTAATTAAAATAATCTTAACTATCTTGGCCTGACTATTGTTATAAGAAGAAACAACTGTTTAAACAGGATATAATTTATGAATACTTTTGGTAGAGGATTTTCAGGGATACCACCGGTGGTAAAAAATCTCATCCTCATCAATGTGGTGATGCTGCTTGCAACATATACTGCTGCAGGTGTTTTTAATGTCGACCTCAATGCAGCACTGGGCTTGTATTATCCAAAATCAGAACATTTCAGGCCTTATCAGGTGATCACACATATGTTTATGCACGGCGGCCTCGCCCACCTGTTTTTTAATATGTTTGCTCTTTTCATGTTCGGGCGGGTGCTTGAATCTGTATGGGGACCTAAAAGGTTCTTTATATTTTATTTTGTAAGCGGCCTGGGAGCTGCCCTTACCCATGAAGCAGTAATTGCAATACAATACAATAAACTTATAAACTCTATCAGCCCCGACCAGTTGCAACTGGTAATGGAAAGAGGAGCCGAGATATTCCAGTCGGGCAGGAATTTCACCGATCCTGATATGGGACAGTTAAATATGTTATTAAATATACCTACTGTTGGAGCATCGGGCGCGGTATTTGGAATATTGCTGGGCTTTGGTGTCCTCTTTCCCAATACCCGTCTCATGCTCCTGTTTCCGCCTATCCCAATAAAGGCGAAATGGCTTGTCATAGCCTATGGTGGACTTGAGCTTTACCTGGCAGTTACTCAGCCCGGAAGCAATATAGCTCACGCTGCCCACCTGGGAGGCATGATATTTGGTTATATATTGATAAAAATATGGCAGAAAACAACTAATACGCTATACTGATGACGGTGATAGGAGAAATGAAGGAACAATTCAGGAAGGGTACCAATCTTCTTAAGCTGATTTATATTAATTCAGCAATTTTCCTTGTTATGGCTGTATTGCAGATAGTCGCTATATTAGCCAATAAACCCGGTATATCAGCTTCAGTGGTTGAATTTCTCGCCGTACCCGCATCCTTTTCATCCCTAATACTTAAACCCTGGACAGTTTTTACATATATGTTCCTGCATGAAGGTTTCTTTCATGTCCTGTTTAATATGTTATGGCTATACTGGTTTGGTAGAATATTCAGTGATTATTTTGACCAGAAAAAGCTTGTTTCTGTTTATATTATGGGCGGCCTTTCGGGAGCCCTTCTTTATATACTTTCTTTCAATATTTTTCCTGCTTTCTCCGAAGTTATAAACGTTTCCATTGCCCTTGGAGCCTCTGCATCGGTAATGGCTATAGTGGTAGCCACAGCAGCCTATGTCCCTGATTACTCTGTCCATCTCTTCCTCCTGGGCAGGGTAAAAATAAAGTATATAGCAATTGGTATTTTTCTGCTTACTTCTGTTTTTGATTTTTCTGTTAATACGGGTGGCAAGATTGCACATATCGGAGGAGCAATACTGGGATATATATATGCCGTAAGATACAGACAGGGCAAAGATACAGGCAAATGGATTAACAGTACTATTGATGCAATAGCTACATGGTTTAAGCCACGCGAGAAGATGGAGGTTTCATACAAGAAGCCCATGACCGATATGGATTATAATAAGATGAAAGCCAACCACCAGGAAAAAGTCGATAAAATACTGGAAAAAATTTCCAAAGGCGGCTATGACAGTCTTACAAAGGAGGAAAAAGAAATCCTTTTTAAAGAAAGCCAGAAATAAATGCCATATTTCTTAAACCACCTGAATCTATATAAGCCTTGCAAAAATTATTTAATAAAATATTATTAATACTTAATGCTATTGTTGCCCTTGCCTTACTTATCTCCTATGCATCGGTAATAATAAACCCTGAGAAAATAGCCTTCCCGGCCTTTTTTGGACTGGCATATCCCTATCTCCTGCTGGTGAATATAATTTTCGTGTTTATATGGGCCATAAATTTCAGGAAGGAAGTGTTTATTTCAATCCTCGTAATAGCATTGGGCTTTAATCATTTAAATAACTTCATAAGGTTCAGGAATAATCAGAGCGGCGATTATGATTTTAGCCTGACAAGCTATAATATAAGGCTCTTCAATCATTACGAGGATGACATAAACAGTGAGAATGAAATATTAAATTATCTTAAGTCAGGTAATCCTGATATTCTGTGCCTCCAGGAATTTTACTTTAATGGACCTCTTTCTTCTGTAGACAGGCGGTTTGCTACTGTAATCAATGAAAATTATAATGTCCACAAAAAGTTTGTCCGTATAAAAGATAACCGTCATTATGGAATAGTAACATTCACCACCTTCCCTGTAGTTAACCGGGGCGGTATTACCCATCCCGGTTCGGCAAGTCTTTCAATATACACTGATATTTTAATAGATAAAGATACTTTCAGGATATATAATAACCACCTTCAATCATTCAAGCTCAGGAGCATGGAGCGGTCACTCATCGAAGAGATTTACACCAATGACCAGGAAGGGACCGTGAAGGAGTTAAAGGATCTTTCTTTTTCACTAAAACAGGGTTTTGCCCGTCGTGCACACCAGGCAAGGATTTTAAAAGAACATATTGATTTATCACCCTACCCTGTCATTGTATGTGGTGATTTTAATGACACCCCCATTTCATACAGTTATCGCAAGATCAGGAAGGGCCTTAAAGACGCCTTTGTTGAATCGGGGGGTGGGGCAGGATTTACCTATAAAGGGAAATATCCTTCCAACCGCATTGATTACATTCTGTTTGACAGCAGAATTACTTCAAGTGGATACAAGACCGACCGGATAAAATATTCTGACCACTACCCTGTAACGGCTTATTTCAAAATAAGTGATTAAAAGGGAAGATTCTTAAGCTCAACATTGCCGCCTGACAGTATAAGCCCAACCTTTTTGTTTCTGAAGATATTTTTATTCTCTGCAATAACAGCCAGTGTGACGGCAGCTGAGGGTTCAACAATTATTTTCATCCTTTCCCATATGAGCCGCATGCATTCTACTATATTTACTTCCCCTGCGGTAAAGATATCATCCAGTTTGTCAGATAATATGGTAAATGTTCTTTTGCTCAGGGTGGTAAGTAAGCCATCGGCTATTGTATCAGGTTTATGATGTGGAATATATTTACCCGTCTTCAGCGACCGGTATGCATCATCGGCACCCAGGGGCTCAGCACCATAGACTTTTATCCCGGGATTAAATCCTTTAACTGCTATTGAAGTCCCACTCATCAGCCCTCCTCCTCCCACGGGGCCAATCACTATGTCAAGATCCGGGTATTCATTTACCAGTTCAAGGCCTGCTGTCCCCTGTCCGCATATCACATTAAAATTATCATAAGCATGGATAAAGGTTGCACCCCTTTCTTCTATTATCTCATTTGCAGTTTCTTCCCTTGCTTTAAGGGTGGGCTCACAGTACCTTATCTCTGCTCCGTAAGCCGCCACCGCCTTTTTTTTCACCTCAGGTGAATTGGATGGCATCACTATATATGCCTTTGCCCCCCGCATTCGTGCTGCAAGGGATAAGGCCGCAGCATGATTCCCCGATGAATGGCTTACCAGTCCCCTGCTTATCTCCTCCTCACTCAACGATAAAACAGCATTTGTAGCACCCCTGAACTTAAATGCACCCACCTTCTGGAAATTTTCACATTTAAAGTATAGTTCGGCACCGAACATCTCATTCAGCAGGGATGAGGTGAGAACAGGCGTATTATGCACATAAGGTTTTATCCTCTCATACGCACTTTCAACATCGACCGCCAGAGGAATTTTCAGATCATTCATAAACCTACGCTAAAAAATACTGTATGCTACTGTCAATCCCGCCATCACAACAGAGACCATAGTCATAAGCTTAATGAGTATATTAAGTGACGGCCCTGATGTATCTTTGAAAGGATCACCTACTGTATCACCAACCACGCTGGCATGATGGGATTCACTTCCCTTGCCGCCATAATTACCTTTTTCAATGTATTTCTTTGCATTATCCCAGGCACCGCCAGCATTGTTCAGCATCACTGCCAGTGTAAAGCCGGTTGTCAGACCACCCACCAGCAGTCCTACCACTCCGGCAACACCCAGCACCACACCCACTGCTATAGGCACTATGATAGCTATCATTGAAGGCATCACCATCTCTTTCTGAGCTCCCTTGGTGGAGATAGCCACGCATTTGGCATATTCAGGGGTGGTCGTACCCTCCATTATGCCGGGCATCTCCTTGAACTGGCGTCTGACCTCATCAACCATCAATCCTGCAGCGCGACCCACTGCTTTCATTGTCATGGCGCAAAATACAAATGCCATCATGGCACCAACAAATATACCCCCGAGGAGCATTGGGTTGAAAAGGGAAAGGTTATATGCTTCTACGAAGTCATTGATATGAGCCGAGGTAACCTGGACGGCTTTCTGCCCTTCTTCTATCACCGGTGTTGAATCAGTATAGAAAAATACATCACCTATCTGTTTAAAGCCTTCGACGCTTGCATTCGCCAGTTTGCCAAGCCATAATCTTACTTCTTCCATGTAAGCTGCAAGAAGGGCCATTGCTGTTAAGGCAGCTGATCCTATGGCAAATCCTTTACCTGTTGCGGCAGTTGTATTACCAAGGGCATCCAGTGCGTCTGTTCTCTGCCTCACTTCAGGTGGTAATTCCGACATCTCGGCATTACCTCCCGCATTATCTGCTATTGGGCCAAAGGCATCTGTTGCCAGGGTGATACCCAGGGTTGACAGCATACCAACGGCCGCGAAACCTATGCCGTATACACCGTCTGCAAAATGCGTAAAACCACCGGCAAAACCAAAAGCTGCTATAATACCTCCTGCTATGGTAACGACAGGTATCCAGGTTGAATACATTCCTACCGCGATACCGTCAATAATAGTGGTGGCAGGACCCTGTTGGGTCTGCCTGGCTATTCCTCTTGTAGGTTTATATTCATCAGATGTAAAATACTCGGTGCTCTGTCCTATGATAACGCCTGCCATCAGGCCTGCAACTACCGCACCAAAAACACCCCATGTGATCCAGTCTGCCCATGCCAGTGCAGCAAGTACCACCAGGATCAGGACCGAGCTGCCCCCTGTACCGAGAAGTAGTGCATGTAGAAGGTTTCTCTGGGTGGCAGATTCTTTAGCCCTTACCATATAGATACCGGCTATTGACAATACAATGCCCACTGCAGCAACTATCATCGGAGATATTATGGCCTTAAACTGCATGTCCGGGGAGAGTGAAGGCAATGCAGCTCCCAGGGCCGCCGTGGCAAGAATTGATCCTGCATACGATTCGTAAAGGTCAGCACCCATGCCGGCAACATCACCTACATTATCACCAACATTATCAGCAATGGTAGCGGGGTTGCGGGGGTCATCCTCCGGGATGCCGGCCTCAACCTTACCAACCAGATCGGCACCTACATCAGCGGCCTTTGTATATATGCCACCACCGACACGTGCAAATAAAGCCTGTGTCGAGGCCCCCATACCGAAAGTAAGCATTGTCGCAGTTATCTCCACCATCTTCTGTTTTTCTGTTGTACCCTCATGAACAAAAATGAGGCCCATCCATTGCAAGCCATTATCCATGTTTTCGGGAGTAAACACGGCTTCAGAAAGTATTAGGAACCAGGCTGATATATCAAGGAGTGCAAATCCCACAACTACCAGACCCATAACTGCCCCACTGCGAAAAGCTATCTTTAATCCCTGGTTAAGCGAATTTGATGCACCGTGAGCTGTTCGTGCCGAAGCATAAGTAGCCGTTCGCATACCCAGGTAACCACAAAGCCCTGAAAAGAAACCACCCGTGAGAAAAGCTACAGGAACAAAAGGATTCTGCACCCCGATCTGAGCCAGGATGTAAAGGAAGGCAACAAGGAAAACAAATACTATCGCTACAACTTTATACTGCCTCCTGATATAGGCCATGGCCCCCGTTCTGACATGCTGGGCAATTTCTTTCATCCTATCGGTGCCCTCAGGCTTGCGTATCATGCTCTTAAAGAAAATCCAGGCAAAGAGAAGTGCGGTAACCGAGGCAACAGGAATAATCCAAAATATATTACTGAACATAGGTGAGGTATTAAATATTAATAACTGATTTTAGGTTCGGTTTTAATACTTATGCAAAAGTATCTGACTTTTTGATTTATGCAAGATTAAAGATATAAAACAATATTCAAATATGTTCATACTTGAATATTTGTTGAAGCCTTGAAATGTTAAATCGTTGAAATGGGCTGATGAATTGTTGCCCCGGGGTAGGATCTACATTAATTATCTTACACAATTAAAACCCCGGTTCAACAATTACACTATTTAACACTTCAACATTTATTTATTCTTCACATATTTCTCAAGCCACCGGTAAGTCTCCCACTGCATATGCATCAAGGATTCAGCAGATGAATATCCATGACTTTCCTTGGGAAGCATGACCAGCCTCACCGTTGCCCCATGGCCTTTTAGCGCAGCATAATACCTTTCGCTCTGCAGCGGGAAGGTGCCGCTGTTATTGTCTGCCTGACCATGAATTAGCAATATGGGATCCTTAACCTTGTCAGCATGCATAAATGGTGACATATAAAAATAAAGATCGGGCGCTTCCCAGAATGATCGTCTTTCATTCTGGAAGCCGAAAGGTGTCAGGGTGCGGTTATAAGCCCCGCTCCTGGCTATACCTGCAGCGAAGAGCCGCGAATGGGCAAGAAGGTTGGCAGTCATGAATGCACCGTATGAATGACCCCCAACAGCTACCCTGTCAGGATCGACAACACCAAGCTCCACTCCTTTATCTATAGCTGCCTTAGCATTGGCCACCAGCTGATCCCTGAAGGTATCATTTGGTTCCTTATCACCCTCACCTACTATGGGAAATGCTGCGTTATTCATTATTGCATATCCCTGGGTAACAAAGACCAGTATAGAGGAAGGGCTCACCCTGATGAACCTGTAAGGTGATCCTGAAACCTGGCCGGCAGCGTCCGGACTCTTATATTCGCGTGGATAAGCCCACAGCACTGCAGGTAAAGGTCCATCCGTTTCCCTGTCATACCCCTCTGGCAGGTATAGGTCAAATGACAGGTCAAGTCCATCATCTCTCTTATACTTAACCAGTTCCTTGCTTACGCCTTCAAGCTGTGGGTAAGGATTTTCAAAGTGTGTTATCTGTGTCAGTTCACCATTTTTCAGATTACGAATAAAATAATTCGGTGGTATATTAACCGACTCACGACTTGTTATCACGAGATTTTTCTCGCCAGGTAACATATCTTCCACACTCTCATAATAAGGAGCTTCTGACCGCCAGAGCCTTGTTGTCTCTCCATCTTTTATACTGTATTTATCAATAAAAGGACGGTCGCCTTCCGGCGATGCACCCCTGCCTGTGAGATATAAAGACCGGCCCCTGTCAGCAAACAATAAAACTCTCTGCCCGTATTCATTTTCTGTTGTAACAAAATTACCAGGGTCATTATACCTGTCTTCCGTCTGGAGACGGAAAATTTCTTTCTTTGTTTCCATTGGGTCATCGGGATCGAAGATATGCTGCACTTCAAGTCTTTCCTTACGTGACCTTTCCCTCAATATCGCCATATCATCATTGCCCCATGTAATGCCTCCAAACCTTAATTTGGTGGCAATGTACTCCACGGGTTCACCATCAAAGGGTGAGTCCAGAAGATATATCTGGTCATGGTATTCCACATCTTTCTCAAAATCACCCTCATCCAGGGGCTTAACCCACATAACCGTTGAAGCGACATCATTCCTCCAACTGAAACCTGATGGCTCGGGGAAGGTCATATCATAACCCCGTGGCAGATTTTCTTTAAGTGGTAATTCTGCAAGTTGCCTGATAAGATTACCATCCATATCCCATATAGCTACTATGGATGGGAAGTAATAATAGGGAACTGTGTAAGAAAAAGGTTTCTCTACAGTCTGCACGAGTAGATAGTTGCCATCAGGTGAGGGGTTAACCGAGCGGTATATTCCGGGTTTCCCTATTTGCCTTGAGGAAGTACCATCCCACAATTTTATCACCGAACCGGCATAGTATTCGAAAATTGCTTCGTCCACAGGGCTTTCCAGCAGGTCCTGGAAGGTCCGTGCAGCACCTTTTTTACCAAGATTTTCCTGTACAACAGGGCCTCCTGGAACAGGAGAAGGTTCCGGGCATTCGCCTCTGCCCGGTATTATGGTCTGGTAAATGATGCTCTTATTATCAGGTAACCAGGTGAAACCTCTGTAGCCGATAACCATATTAAGATTGTCATCAATTTTTTTCACCTGGAGGTTTTCAACGTTTCCCATCCATAATTCGATGCTCTCATCTGTGAAGTTGGTAAAAGCAAAATATTTACCATCATTCGACCATGAAAAATTTCCCAGCTTAAGATCCTCAGGTAAACCTTTCAAATCACGTTTACCGGAACCGTCAACATTCATTAAAGATACGTTTATTGCGTAACCTCGCCTGCTGGGTCCATTAACAACAGGGTCTATTCTTAAACCTCCCAGGCGCAATTCTTCCCTGGAAAGATCTTCTATTGAAGGCATTCCGGGCCTTTCTATCAGGGCCATAGTGGCCTCGTCAGGGCTTATCGACACCGAAGGAGTTGGATTTGCCGTCATTATTTCGACTATTTCTTCAGGCGGCTTCTGGTATTTCAAGTCATTCTGAGCAAATATCCCACCGGTGACAAATGCTAATAAGATAAATAAACTAAATACTTTTCTCATAGTGGTATTATTTTGGTTAATATTACTAGCTGCTAATAATGGTGTCGGTGACAAAGTTAAAATTTATGTGATATTTTTATATGCTGTATAATATTAGTTGAATTATCCCGAAAAAGCTTGCTTTTTCGGGACAATTCAACAGTACAACTTTCAAAATAACTCATTACCTTTGTCAGACAAAACATCTGAAAATGAATGACCTGAAAAGCATTATAGAAAAAGCCTGGGATGAGAGGGACCTGCTAAAAAGGGATGAGACCGCTGAGGCAATAAGGAAAGTAATAGACCTCCTTGACCAGGGCAGGGAGAGGGTGGCCGAACCTTCAAAAGACGGGTGGAAGGTTAATCAATGGATAAAGAAAGCTGTCATCCTTTACTTCCCTATACAGGACATGGAAGTGATAGAAACGGGTCCATTTGAATTCCATGATAAAATAAAGCTGAAAAAGAACTACCGGCAATTGGGGGTGCGCGTAGTGCCCCATGCCATTGCCCGCTACGGAGCCTATATAAGCAGTGGTGTAATAATGATGCCCAGTTATATAAATATTGGAGCCTATGTAGATGAGGCAACCATGGTAGACACCTGGGCCACCGTTGGCTCATGTGCCCAAATAGGTAAAAATGTTCACCTCAGCGGAGGCGTCGGGATAGGAGGTGTCCTGGAACCAGTGCAGGCTGCCCCTGTGATCATTGAGGATAACTGCTTCGTAGGCTCAAGGTCTATCATAGTGGAAGGAGCCTATATAGCTAAGGAAGCCGTCCTCGGAGCCAACGTGGTAATTACCAGATCCACAAAAGTGATGGACGTCACAGGCGAGAAAGTGAAAACATACAAAGGATATGTGCCTCCCAAATCAGTCGTTATCCCCGGGACGTATACAAAGAAATTCCCCGCGGGGAAATACCAGGTGCCCTGTGCCCTGATAATAGGCAAGAGAAAGGAATCGACAGACAAAAAGACTTCGCTTAATGATGCACTAAGGGATTATAATGTAGCTGTTTAACAAGAATGATACTAGGTTTTGACGCAAAAAGGGCTTTTTTTAACAGGAGCGGACTGGGTAGTTACAGCCGTAACCTGCTGAATTCATTCTTCAAGTTTTATCCCGGTAATAAATATATACTCTATAGTCCGAGGAGTAAAAATAAGATTGACTTTACTCACCGGGATAATTATATTCTCCGTACACCTGAAGATACGATAAATAGAGTGTTTACTTCTTTATGGCGTACAAAAGGTATCAGTAAGCAGATTAGCAAAGATAGTCCGGATATTTATCATGGATTGAGCAGTGAATTACCCTTATCGCTGAAAAAAAGTAGTATAAAAACTCTTGTAACAGTTCATGATCTAATATATATGAGGTACCCGGGCTTATATAAAATCATTGACAGAAATATATACTTCGGGAAAACAATACATGCATGCAAGCATTCCGATCATATTGTGGCCATCAGCGAGCAGACGAAGGCTGACATTGTTTATTTCACAGGCACTGAACACAATAAAATTTCTGTAATATACCAGGATTGCCATCCTTCCTTTTATGCTACTCCCGATGAGGATAAAAAAGATGAACTGCGTAAGAAATATTCACTACCGTCCGAATATCTCCTTTATGTTGGTACTATCGAAGAACGAAAAAACCTGCTTTCAATCATTAAAGCTCTTAAAATAAGCCAGCTTGAAGTACCCCTGGTGGTAGTTGGTAAAAAAACACCTTATTTTAAAAAAGTCAGCTCCTATATCAGCAGGAACAATATTAAAAATATTACGGTCCTGGATACCATGAATAACGAAGACCTTCCTGCCATATACAGGATGGCAGCATGCTTTATCTATCCCTCCTTTTTTGAAGGTTTTGGCATACCTATCATTGAAGCCCTTGTTTCAGGTGTACCTGTTATCACCAGTATAGGCAGCTGCTTCAGGGAAGCAGGCGGCCCCGGTTCCATATATGTTGATCCTTCTGAGCCGGAAGAATTATCGGAAGCCATCGTGAGTGTGATAAATGATAAATCCCTGTCGTCTAAAATGATTTCACAGGGGAAGGAATATGCACAGAGGTTCAGGGCCGAGGCAATAGCTGAACAGTATATCAACCTTTACAAATCTTTGATTGAATAAGCTTTTCTATCTTATCAACGTGACTCTCTAGTGAAAAGTACTTTTTGATCCTTTGCCTCGCATTCTCACCCATTGTATCAAGCATCTCAGGTTTATTGTAAAGCTCTCTTATTCTTTCCGCCATGGCTTCCAGGTTATCTTTCTCGACTAAAAAACCATTATGGCCCTCAATGATAAGTTCAGAAGGACTGCCAATATTAAAAGCTATGGCAGGTTTACCATAACTCATTGATTCGAGCAATACGTTTGCAAACCCCTCCTTTTCAGATGTTAGGACAAGGATCTTGATAGACCTGTAGAATCTGTCCATATCTTCAATAAAGCCGGGTAAGTTAAACCTCGATCCAAGGCCTGTTTTTCTTATCCTGCGTTTTATATCTTTAAGCTGGTCACCTTCCCCGGCGAGTATTATCTCAAAATCCACTCCTTTGTCCTCCAGTATAATACCCAGTTCAACCAGTGCAGTGTAGCCTTTTTCTTGTGACACCCTTCCGGCTGCTCCTATTATCATCTTTTTATTAGGATCAGGTTCCTTATCGATAAGGGGTAGTTCAACGCCATTATAGATAATGCTTATTTTTTCCTGTTTGATGGCCCCGGAGAAATTCCTCAGGATTCCCCGCTTTGTATCTTCTGAAGTAGCTATTATATCCGTTACAACTTCTGAAAGAAGGTGCCTGTTTTGCCGGTTCCCCCTTATAGGTTTTGCCATTCCTCTACGGTAAATGATCTTTGGCACTTTTTCCCACCCTGCTACCCTTCCTCCGGTTTTTAGATCAATTGAGAGGTTCAGAAAAACTACCCTTACGTTGTGTGTCCGGTAGATCTTTCTTATACGCAGCATAAGAAAGGGATTTAAAAAACTGCCAGCTATCATCTTCAGACCTATTGTAGGAAGTCCTGCCCGAACCGCGCGTTTCAATAATTCACTTCCTTTGTTGGCTATTATAATCACATTATAATGCCTCTTGCTCAACTCCCCGGCCACAGTAAGCGACCATTTTTCTCCCCCGCCCCAGTCCTTGTTGGTGTTAAAGAAACAAACCGAGCCTTTAAATTCTTTCCCGGATACCGGCATAATTATATTATTTATATTGAGCTGATATTTAATACAAAAATATGTTACTTGAGTCAGAAAGTATAAATTTGCTGCATATTAAAATCACATAGTATGACTATAAGTGGATTCTCAATGGCCAAAAATGCCGATAAGCTGGGTTATCCTGTGAAAGAAGCTATTCTTTCTATACTCCCCATTGTTGATGAATTTGTGATTACTGTTGGTGATTGCGATGCTGATGATAAAACGCGGGAGTTAATTGAGAGTATCGAGAGTGAAAAAATAAAAATAATAGACACTGTCTGGGACCTTGATAAGTATCCTCGTGGCATGGAACATGCTCACCAGACTGATATTGCAAAAGAACAATGCAGTGGCGACTGGTTATTCTATGTTCAGGCCGATGAGCTTGTACACGAAGATGATCTGCCCGTCATCAGGGAAAGATGCGAAGAGCTGCTTGATGATTCTGAAGTGGAAGGTTTCTTATTTAAATACATACACTTCTGGGGTGATTATGACCATTACCATCACTCTCACAACTGGTACAAGAATGAAATAAGGATAATAAGAAACGACCCTGACATTCACAGCTGGGAATCAGCCCAGTCCTTCCGGCGTATACCTGACTTCGACGGCCTTAATTACAGGCAACAAAAAGGTACTTTCAAACTTAAAGTTGCCAGGCTTGATGCCCATATCTATCACTACGGCTGGGTAAGGCCTCCAAAAATAATGAGGGCGAAATCGAAAGCCTTTACCAGGATACATCACGGGGAAGAGAAAGCCAGGGAGCATGAGGCAAGAAACAGTCCTGTCTTTGATTATGGTGACCTTAGGAAATTAAGGATATTCAGGGGCAGTCATCCTGCTGTGATGCACGAAAGGATAAAAAATTTCGACTGGGCTGACCAGTTAAGTGGCAATACTGCCAGGAGGCCGAAATTCAAACATGAGAAGTTAAGGTACATGTTTGTTACTTTCCTGGAAAATAAAATATTTCACTGTCCATTGTTTGAATTTAAAAATTATATACTTCTGAAAAGTAAATAAGAGGCTGGCCCTTATGACTAACTTCAATAATATTATCAAAGAAGCTGTTAATATACTCCGCGATGGAGGTGTAATATTGTATCCAACAGATACCATATGGGGACTTGGATGTGATGCCACGGACAGTGATGCTGTTAAAAGAATAAACGACATAAAAAAAAGAACCGATAAACATGGTATGCTTATCCTCCTGGATACAGCATCAAAACTTCCTTATTATGTAAAGCAGGTGCCAGAGATTGCGTGGCAGCTCAACGAGGTAAGCGACAGTCCCCTAACCCTTATTTATCCCGGTGCAAGGAATGTTGCCCCCGAGCTTATTGCCAGTGACGGCTCGCTGGGAATCAGGATTGTGGAAGATGAATTTTGTTCTGCTCTCATAGAAAGGTTAAGAAAACCACTGGTATCGACATCAGCCAATATCACCGGTGATGTGGCACCCGAGAATTTTTTTGAAATAAGTGAAAAGATAAAAAAGTCGGTAGATTATATAGTTCCCTTACGGCAGGAAGAAAGGGGGAAAAAAACTGCCTCGCCAATTATTAAAATTGAAATTGACGGGCAGTTCAAAATTATTCGATAATTATGACTTAATTTTTCCTTACCTTCCCCGAGCCCGAAATCCTGGCATCAACACTGGGGTTACCGGTATAATAAATATCACCACTGCCGGACACTCGTGCTTCAAGGTCTTCTTCAACGCTTGCATGGCATTTCCCGCTCCCTGAAATAGAGACATCAAGTGTCCTGAGTTGAAAATCCTGACCCTTAAAGTTACCCGAACCGCTTATCGATAATTCAGCGTCGTCAGCCTCACCTATGAGTTCCATCGACCCTGAACCTGATATGCTGCAGTCGAGCGATACAGCCGCCAGATTAGCAAGGTCAACATCACCACTACCACTAACGCTGATATCCAGGGATTCAGTTTTAATTGCACCTTCTGCTATT
Organism: Bacteroidales bacterium; assembly: GCA_041686075.1. Taxonomy (GTDB): domain Bacteria; phylum Bacteroidota; class Bacteroidia; order Bacteroidales; family VadinHA17; genus UBA9300. The sequence goes on from JAWLEO010000012.1 coordinate 17,258, forward strand.
ATTTTTCCCGATCCGGAAACTGCGAGGCTTTCTATTTCAGGCATTGTTACATAAGCTGTTACCTTATCATTACCCCATGAGAACCATTTGTCATGCCTGATAAGCAACCTGTCTCCCCTCACGGTGGTTTCTATGTCTTCAAGGAAGTCCTCATCGCCTTCAAGAACCACTCTGAAAGTATTTCCCTGTTCAAGAATAAGGGTGCCGGCCACGCCAAATGAAAGCCCTGAAAAATCATCCACATTCCTGGTCTGACTGACCTGTGCATGTGATGTCCCAATCGCCAGCAATGCAAGCAGAATTAAGCTAAGATATTTTTTCATGATAATAAAAATTTATGGGTTTATCCAATTTTCTGACACTGTAAAGACGAAGACTTATTAAAATTGATGCAGAAAAAAGGAAAAATATTATTCATTGATCCCCAGGATTCCGGGAGGCAGATCTAATATTATATTCTTTTTGTCTTGATCGATTTCGATTATCCAGTCCGGATTAAGAGGGATCAACACTTCGCGATCATCACTTTCAAGCACAAGCATATATTGCATTGGGAGGCTCATTACCTTTTTTACAAGTCCAATATATTCTTTTGACCGGTTAAAGACTTTAAAGCCCGATAGAATTAATTGTGAGGGTATTCCTTTTTCATTCCTGGCATAATCCTTAGCGATAAACACTCTGCAGCCTATAAACTCGGTCATCACCTCCCTACTATCGTAGCCATCAAATTTTAGTATGATATTACCTGATGCATGTTCCTTAACCGAGCTAACAAAAAAAGGAACAGGTTTTCCTTCTATCTCAATAAAAACCCATTCCTTTTCCGAAATTTCTTCAGATACATAATCCTCCAGGCTCATCATCACGGACCCGCGGTAACCATGAGTCTTAAGGATTTTACCCAGTAATATGAATTTATTATCTGTTACGGGCATATCATCCCGCTTAATAATTAACTTATTCTCCCTTTTTATCCTTCTCCTCCTCCTCCTTTTTCTCTTCCTCCTTATCCTTAGTTTCTTCTTTCTCCTCCTTTTCTTCTTCCTTAGCCTCAGCCTTAGCCTTAGCCTCTTCTTCTTTCTTTTCTTCTTCCTCCTTAGCCTCAGCCTCAGCCTTAGCCTCTTCTTCCACTGTCTCCTCTTTGTCTTCTTCCTTCTCCTCTTCCTCAGCCTCAGCCTCAGCCTCAGCCTCTTCTTCTTTCTTCTCTTTGTCTTCTTCCTTCTCCTCTTCCTTAGCCTCAGCCTTTTCTTCTTCTTCCTCAGCCTTAGCCTCAGCCTCTTCTTCTTTCTCCTCGGCAGGAGCCGTCTCAGTCTCAGCTAACTCAGCCCTCTTCTTAGCCAGAGCTTCCGCCCTCTCCTTATTTATCTTTTTCTCAGCTTCAAGGCGTTTTTTCTTTTCATCTTCCCTGTCTTTCTCAAGTCCGGTGATTTTATCCTCTATTTTCTTTTCTTTATCCATGAGCCATATCTGGAATCTTCTCTCTGCTTCTTCTTCGTCAAAAGCACCTTTTCTTACTCCTTCAAGAAGGTGTTTTTTCAGCAATATCCCTTTATAAGATAAGATAGCCCTGCACGTGTCTGTAGGTTGTGCGCCTTTTTGCAGCCAGTCCAGTGCCCTGTCGAAATCTATCTCGATTGTTGCCGGATCTGTAATGGGATTGTAAACCCCGAGTTTTTCAATAAACCTGCCATCCCGTGGCGCTCTGCTATCTGCTACCACAATGTGGTAGAAGGCCTTTCTTTTTCGACCCTTCCTAGCTAATCTAATTTTTACTGCCATTTAATACGCGTTAATATTCTTACTTATAAAATTTGTGGCTGCAAAGATATGGATTATTAAATAATCAACAAACAAAAAGCTTGGGAAAAATAGTTGAGGCTCCCGTGAAGAGAGCCCCAATTATAATATCAAATTAATAAGTGGTTTTATTTATTTGGAAACATACCAGGTATTCTGAATCAGCTGGTCATTAGCTTCCATTTCCCTGAAGGGTATTGGAAGTATAAGGTTACCTGCATCATATGGAAGGCCCTCATCTATATCCTCCTGCCATCTTTTCAGGTCGTGCAGCCTGTGGCCTTCCCAGCAGAGTTCCCAGTACCTTTCCTGGCGTATCTGGTCCTGTGTTATCGGGCCCGTTAAAGCAGGAGCTTCTGCCCTGTCCCTTATAATATTAATATCCTGTATGGGGCTATTGGGCCCTACCAGCGGTCCTGTTGATTCAAAATTAGCCTCAGCCCTTACGAGGTACATCTCGGCAAGCCTGATAAGCGGGATATTTGCATAATAATCGCCCCATTTTGCTGTATTGATACCACCGTTATTAAGTATGGTGCCCACACCGTAATAATACATCTTGTAAATATCAGCGATAGTGTAGCTGTCATCCATCTCGGTCTCATCCTGGTACATGCCCCTCAGATCAGCAGGGTCAAAGGTAGCAAGGAATTCCGGCTGTATATCATAGTCGCCCCTTCCCATGCCGTTGAGTGAAGCATACATAACTGTGAGCCATTCGGTATTGCTGGCAACATTATTCTGAAGGGCAAAAATATCCTCGCTGGATGCAGAATTGTTATTAAATGCATCCAGGGGAGTGGCAGTCAGTGAATAATAGTCTGACTCTATTACCCTGTTGGCCTCTGTTGCAGCATTGGTATAATCGCTCATCTGGAGGTAGATCCTGGCAAGGACAGCGCTTGCAGCATAGGTGGTGGCATATACATCATTTGTTTCAGGCAATAAATTCCTTGCATCTGTAAGGTCATTCAGTGCCTGGGTATAACATTCTTCCACCGTATTCCTTGTCACTTCCACCGCGTCACTAACATCCTTGGTTGGACTTGTAATAATGGGCACTCCCAGCTGGTCATTTGTCTGACCCGGCTCGTAGGGCAGGCCGAATAGCCTTGTCATCTCAAAGATAACCCATCCTCTGAGGAACTTGGCTTCACCCTCTATCTGTTGTGCATCTTCCGCATCAAGTATGTCCAGTGTTTCAGGATCAATGAGGGTATTGCAAAGGTTAATAAGATCATATGCCGCAATCCATGTACCTTCAACATATGAATTGGTAACAGCTATCTCCTTGTTGATTATTTCACGGGGCTGCTCATAGGTCCCGAGGAACCTCATGTCTTCAGTAGCAGCTAGAAGTTCACTGTATTCGTTGAATGTACTTCCAAAGATATCGGCATCGCGTGCCTGTAAATATGCTCCCACAAGAGTTGCCTGGATATTCTCAGGTGTTGTAAGAGCAGTGCTTGCATCAATTGATTGCTTGGGTTTAAGATCCAGTTTCTCATCACACGATGAGCTCAAGATCATTACCGGAATGATAAGCAAGTATAATGCCCTGTTAAATATTTTATTTTTCATGATATTCATAGTTTGCTATTTTAGAAAGTAAGATTTATACCGAGAGAATAGGTTCTTGCCTGCGGTGCTGTATAAAAATCATAACCCTGTATGATATTCTGGGTCTGGGTTGATCTGCTCGTTCCCACCCAGTTTACTTCAGGATCCCATCCTTCATAATTAGTAAAGGTATACAGGTTCTGCACACCAATAAATATCCTGGCGCTTTGCATCTTTATGCGGGTAAGGATATTGTCGGGCAGATTAAAGCCAAGGGTAACATTCCTGACCCTGACGTATGAACCGTCAGTAAGGTAACGGTCTGAATCACGTGTACCGTTTACATAACCCAGCCGTGCCTGCGGCACATCTGTTATATCGCCGGGTTCCTGCCACCTGTTCATCTGGTCAACTGTCTGGTTATCAAACCAGGCTGCATTAGCCGACTGGTATATTCCACCGCCGTTATAGATTTCATTACCATAAACGAAGCTAAGGAGTACATCAAGGTCAAAGCCCTTATATTCAAAGTGGTTGGAAAGTCCTCCGGTAAAGTCAGGGTTAGGAGAACCCACAACCATAGGCGTTGCAAGGTTATAGTTATTGGTTGTCTCTTCACTTCCTTCCTCAACATAATAAAGAGCATCACCGTTATCAGGATCAACACCTGCATATTTGCGCATTTTCCATACGCCTATAGGCTGTTCTTCCATTACATAATTCAAGCCGTTCGGAGTGATCTCGGGTCCGTCAATATCCTTTACTTTATTCCTGTTGAAAGCTATATTGAAATCTGTTGTCCACCTGAATGATCCAACCAGGTTATTTGAGTGAACAGCAAATTCAACACCCTTGTTTTCCAGTGCTCCTACATTGCTCCATACGCCTGTAAAACCAGAAGTGGCAGGCAGGGTACGGTAAAGCAATAGGTCTGTTGTTTGCTTGTTATAATAATCAATCTCACCTGTAACTCTGTTCTCAAAGAAACCGAAGTCGATACCCACATTGAACTGCGCCGTTGTTTCCCAGCCCAGTTCACTGCTTGCTAGCTGTGTAGCCTGAAGACCATTACGGCCGGCATAATTGACACCTGAATACAAGGCAAGATGGGCATAATCAGGAATACCCGAGTTACCTGTTAATCCATAGCTTGCCCTCAATTTAAAATAGCTGAGGATATTTTCAATACCATCCATAAAGCTTTCTTCAGATACAATCCATCCCAGTGAGCCTGCGGGGAAGAAACCGTACCTGTTATCAACACCAAACCTTGATGATCCGTCAACTCGGCCGCTCAGGGTAAGAAGGTACCTGTTATTATACTGGTAGTTTGTTCTTCCAAAGTACGACAGGTAAGTAGTTCCCTCTTCCCAGCTGCTGAAATATGTTGCTTCAGCCGCATTTGCAATGTTCTGGAAGTCATCGGTCGGAAAGCCTTTACCTATGATATTTGATCCTGTAGTCATAGATTCCTGGTAGGATATACCGCCCACAATGTTAAGATCATGGGCATTGCGGATCATATTATAGGTCAAATAGTTATCCCAATTATAATTAACTACTCTTACAGACCTGTTCTGTGCTTCACCTGCCGGCCCTGCACCAATTGTTTCACGTCCCCAGAAGTTCTTTTCCCTGAGATCAATGATGTCGGTACCGAAATCTGATCTGAAAGTAAGTCCTTTCAGTATCTCATATGTGCCATATACATTGCCCAGCGTCCTGAATGATATATGTTTATTATATGAATCACGAAGTGAAATAAGTCCGTTATAATAAACTGTTTCTTTATTCAGTTCACCGGTATCCGGATCATACACGGGAGTCACCGGGGCCTGGGCAACAAGCTGGAGAGGAGTGGCAAATGCATTGTCATTTTCCACCCTGTCCATCTCGGTTCTCATCAGGCTTAAATTGACGCCATAAGTAAATTTGTCACCTGATTTATGATCAAGGCTGACCCTTCCGTTAAATTTGTTCATGTCATTATTTTTTAATATCCCGACAGTATTATCATAACTCATGCCGGCATAAAAGCTGCCATTTTCGGATCCACCGCTTGCACTCAGGTTAACCCTGTTGATAGAACCCTGCTGGAAAGCCTGGCTCTGCCAGTCGGTATCCCAGCCCTGGTCCCACTCATCACTAACATATATTTCCCAGATATCTTCCTTGGGTAACCAGCCCCATACAAGACCACCCACAGAAACATTATCCATTGCTTCATTAAACAGTTCAAGGTACTGGTCGGCATTCAGCCATTCACGAAGGCGGCTTGGTTCACTTATACCTGTAGTATAGGTAACATTGAACCTGGTATCACCAGCCTGGCCGCTCTTAGTGGTAATAACCACAACACCATTAGATGCTCTTGATCCGTAAATTGCAGCTGCAGATGCGTCTTTGAGTATCTGTATGGATTCCACATCAGCCATATTGATATCAGCCAGGGGGTTTGTTGGTTGGTTCCCGCTGTTACTCAAGTTAACTGATGTTACGGGTACACCGTCGATGACATATAATGGCTGGTTATTTGCTGAAATAGATGATGAACCCCTTATCCTCATTTTTACGACCTCGCCCAGTTTACCACTGGCCTGCTCAATGAAAACACCTGCTGTCTTTCCCTGAATAGCCGATTCAAAACTTACGGTAGGAGTCTCTGCCAGTCCTTCAGTTTCAACCTTGGTAATAGACCCACTGAGCTCTCTCTTAATAGCCGAGCCATAACCGGTAACAATCACTTCATCAAGACCTATATTGTCGACTTCCATCACAACATTATAGACATCCTCAGAACCAACTGTTACTTCCTTGGTCTTCATACCAACGAAACGGAAAACGAGAACATCACCCTCGCTTGCGGAAATGGAATATTGTCCATCAAGGTCGGAGGTAACACCCGTAGTTGTTCCTTCGATATGCACTGTTGCTCCTACAATGGTAGTGCCATCTTCAGCAGCAGTGATCGTTCCAGTTACTGTCTTCTCCTGCGCAAAAGCCATTAGCCCGACACCGCAGAGGAAAACCACAAATAATACAAATTTTCTCATAGATAGAATATTTAGTTTAAGTAAATAAAAATATTATTTCATGCTAAGCATTCATATCACCCAGCATAAATAAAAAAGACGCGCAATATATAAAATAATTGCATCGCTGATAACAGTCCACTAAAATAATTTATCGATTTATGATTGGATATTCTTCCTTGAGCCCTAATCTCTAATATTTTGTAATCACGGCCGGTATTTTTAAAAAATTAAAATCTTCCTCCTGGCAATAAAACCATCAGCATAGCGGACTTCGACAATATAGAAGCCCTTTTCGAATCCACCAGTGTTAATTGTGATCTGCTCAGGTGGATTTTTGAATTCTCCGACCACGATACCTGATTGGGAATAGATACGTAAATGATCGATAAGAAATTCATTGTCAGTAATAATATTTATAATTCCGGAAGCAGGATTAGGGTATATTTTAAATTCATGAGTGATGTTATCATTTGCAGGTGAGCTTGCCGCACCTGTATATTTTGCTACGGTCATAACAACATCCCTTTCGATGTGATTTCCATATTTATCTGTTACAAAGAATGTTAATGTGTCTTCTCCAATATCTTCTTCTGTAAATGCCCTTCCTGCTATTATACTGTCATTTCGTAGATAATAATCACTAAGCCATTTATCATTAATATATGCAGAATCGCTTAATAGTATTATTTCATAATGATTGTCATAGGCTTCATCAACAACTTCTATTTGGCTAATAAATGATCCGGCAGGTATACCTGTGGGAACTAATGTATCATTGACAATTACATCAGTCGGGTAATAATAAGGTTGTATTTTTAAAACAGCTCTGTTATTTTTAGAATAGTCACGGTTTCCCGGCCTGAGGTCGTTAATCAGGTAATAACCATTGCGATTGCCACCCCATCCCCAATTGACATGGAAATAATTCAACCCTTTTGATCCTTCTCCATTTACACCATCGATGTTGAAGGCATGACCAGCATTTCCATCATCTGCATTACCGCTATATATAATTGGTCGGCCTAAGGCCAAATTATTAATAATGATCTCTTCCCATTCATCTTCTTCAGTGTTTGACTTGTACGGGTAAATACATCTTTTTGACATATTGAAATACCTCCCCAGGGCTGACCGACTAAGTTTAGTATTGGCAGAAGAGCCATCCGGGCCAAAGTTCATATTAACAGCCACAGCACAATGAAAAAGTAAAAGTGCATTATAATCATCAGGCTTATCAAGCGACATTGAATCCCACTTATAATTTGTCTCATTAAATTTTGCCTCAATTATTCCGTAATTCTCACAGTCATACTTATTAGTATACGTTCCCGTATCAGGAACCTGGTAAACACTTAGTGCCTGTGCCATGGCAACAGCCACACAGCCCACATAGGTATGGCCACCGGGGCCAAGGCTGTCTTCAGGACAGAACCTGTTCCATCCTGCCCCCTGGTTCCATAAGGTCTTTATCAGGGGTTCAACAACCACTGCTTCTGAATCTTTTCCCTTACTGCCGGGGGCATCACCAAGCCATCCTTCATGCACAGAAATTCCTTTCTCTTTACTTATCTCTTTTATCTGCTCAGAATACGAATATATCCACTCGTGACAGGCAATATTTTCCCCTGGATCGAACTTCGTAAAACGTCTATCATAATTGAAAGCTAATACAGGTATGACCTTCTTGTCTGCTGATACAAGAACCCACCCCCCCTCTTTAAGATTCACAACAAATATGACCGGCTCCTTATCATATAATAGTGTGTCTATACTTATTATTTCTTTTGCACCGTCAGGGAAATAAACATTCATATGATCCTGAGTAATTCTGCAGACAAGTTCTTCCTCAGGTAACTGTGCTATCAAGCTTACAAAGAAGCATTGGTATAATATCAGAAATTTAACTTTGAGCTTCAACCGGGTATACTTTAATAAATCACATATAGCATAAATAAAAATTATTTATCCACAAAACATTACTAACATAATAAAAATTTGTTAATTAATCATGCTTTTCCTTTCCTGCTTCAAAATGATTTTTGCTTACTTTTGTAAATTTGAACCCAGCCGGGTAATAATTGGATTGTAAACTGTAACTGCCTTATAATGAGTAATTTCGTGCATCTACATCTTCACACTCAATATTCAATACTTGATGGTGCATCAAAAATTAGTGAACTTATGGAGATGGCCTCCGAGTTGAATATGCCCGCGGTGGCTATAACAGATCACGGAAATATGTTTGGCGTTAAAGAATTTCATAATGCCGCAAAAGAAAAAGGCATTAAACCCATTATAGGGGTTGAGGCCTATGTGGCCAGGAGGGGTATGTCGGAGAGCACAAGCAAAGATGATCGTTCGGGTGATCACCTCATACTGCTGGCCAAGAATTACAAGGGCTACAGGAACCTGGTGAAAGTGGTATCACTGTCCTGGACCGAGGGTTTTTATTATAAGCCCAGGATTGACAAGGATCTTCTCAAGCAGTACAATGAGGGCCTCATTGCCACATCTGCATGTATAGCGGGCGAAATACCATCAGCAATACTTAATGGTGACAGGGATTATGCTGAAAATGTCATCAGGGAATACAAAGATATATTCGGCGATGACTTTTACCTCGAGATACAAAGGCATAAAACAGGTGATCCCGTTTATGATAATGACACTCTGGCAAGGCAAAATATAGTCATAGAGGCATATAAGGAACTATCGGAGAAAACAGGCATAAAAATAATCGCTTCCAATGATGTGCATTTTTTGAAGGCAGAAGATGCAGAAGCTCATGACCGGCTTATATGCCTGAACACAGGCAAGGAACTTGATGACCCTGACAGGCTGAGATATACTAAACAGGAATATTTTAAAACCGAGGAAGAGATGAGAGAGCTCTTTCCCGACTGTCCTCAAGCAATAGATAACACCCTTGAAATTGCAAATAAGGTAGAGAGCTACGATCTGGATCACGAGCCTATTATGCCAGAATTTCCAATCCCTGAAGAATTCGAGAACAAGGATGAGTACCTCAGGTATCTCACTTACAGGGGTGCAGAAGAAAGATGGGCTGAGCTGAATGACGAACTAAAAGAAAGGCTGGATTTTGAACTCGACACCATAAAGAAAATGGGTTACCCCGGTTATTTCCTCATTGTACAGGATTTTTTGAGAGCAGCCAGGGAAATGGGCGTCTCGGTGGGTCCGGGAAGGGGTTCGGCAGCAGGCTCAGCAGTGGCATATGCACTTAGAATCACAGATATTGATCCCATAAAATATAAATTGCTTTTTGAGCGTTTCCTGAACCCCGACCGGATATCAATGCCTGATATAGATATTGACTTCGACGAAGATGGTAGGGACCAGGTCCTAAGGTATGTCGTAGATAAATATGGGCATGACAGGGTAGCTCAAATAATTACCTTTGGCACCATGGCTGCCAAGATGGCTATACGAGATGTTGCAAGGGTACAAAACCTGCAGCTCTCAGATGCTGACAGACTCGCCAAGCTTATACCCGAAAGGCCGGGTATCACGTTCAAGGAAGCCTATGAAGAAGTGCCCGAACTAAGGAAGGAAAAACATTCAGATAATGAGCTTATTGCACGGACATTGCAGTATGCTGAGGCTCTTGAGGGATCAGTGCGACAAACAGGTATCCACGCATGTGGTATAATAATAGGCCGGGACCCTTTGAATGAACACATACCACTCTGCGTGGCCAAAGACACCAACCTCTATGTTACCCAGTATGACGGTAATCATGTGGAATCGGTGGGCTTGCTAAAAATGGACTTCCTGGGTCTTAAGACGCTGTCAATAATAAGGGATGCCATTAATAATATCAAAGCATCCAGGGGCACAGATCTCGATATTTCAAGTATCCCCCTTGATGATGCTAAAACATTTGAATTGTATTCCAATGGTGAAACCACTGCTCTCTTCCAGTTTGAATCGGAAGGAATGAAGAAGCATCTCAGGGAACTAAAGCCCAACCGCTTTGAAGACCTTATAGCTATGAATGCTCTCTATCGTCCCGGTCCAATGGAGTACATACCAAGATTTATTAAACGTAAGCATGGGCTTGAAAAAATAGACTATCCCCTGGCGGAGATGGAAACGCATCTCAAGGATACATATGGCATCACAGTATACCAGGAACAGGTTATGCTGCTGTCACAGGAGCTCGCGGGCTTTTCAAAGGGACAGGCTGATTCGTTGCGCAAAGCAATGGGTAAAAAGAAGAAAGAACTGATGGACCCCCTTAAGGTTAAATTCTTTGAAGGATGCAGGGCAAGGGGATATAAAGAAAAAATTATTGAGAGAATCTGGACTGACTGGGAATCATTTGCCCAGTATGCTTTTAACAAATCTCATTCAACCTGTTATGCATACGTTTCTTACCAGACAGCGTATCTTAAGTCCCACTACCCGGCAGAATTTATGGCCGCCGTTCTAAGCCGCAATATTAACGACATAAAAAAACTTACCATTTTTATGGACGAGGCCAGGAGAATGGGAATTGAAGTCCTTGGCCCTGACGTGAACGAGAGTAAGGTAAATTTCACCGTCAATAAAGATGGAAATATCAGGTTTGGTCTTGGTGCAATTAAAGGTGTGGGCACAAGTGCAGTTATAGGCCTCATAGAAGAAAGGGATAATAAGGGTTTGTTCTCATCTATTTACGACTTTATTGAAAGGGTAAACCTTAATGCACTGAACAAGAAAAGCATTGAAGCAATGGCACTGGCCGGAGCTTTTGATTGCTTTAAAGAACTTAACAGGGCCCAGTACTTTGCAGAAGATAATAGAGGGCAGGTTTTTATAGAAAGCCTGGTGAGGTATGGCAGTATGCTGAAAACAGAGGCCAGCACAGCCCAACAATCCCTCTTTGGTGAAGACGATGGTTTTGAGGTTGTTAAACCAAGTCCTCCTGACACTCCTGAATGGCCCAAACTGGAAAAATTGTCCAGGGAAAAGGAAGTGGTCGGGATTTTTCTTTCAGCTCATCCACTGGATGATTACAAACTGGAAATTAAAAGTTTCTGTAATACAAGTATTAGCGATTTAAACAGGCTGGATGAACTACTCAACAAAGAGGTAATAATGGCTGGGATGGTTACCGAAGCACGAAGTGGTACCAGCAAAAACGGGAAGCCTTTCGGTTCATTCACACTGCAGGATTATACTGACTCTTACAGGTTTATGCTCTTTGACAAAGATTATGTAAACAACAGCAAATACTGCACCCCCGGTTATTTCCTCCTCGTAAAAGGAAAGGTGCGGAAAAGGATGTACAGGGAAGATGAACTGGAAGTTAAAATACAGAGTATACACCTGCTCACAAGTGTAAAAGATGAACTGATAAGATCTTTCACTGTTATCATTCCACTGGACAGGCTGAATAATGAACTGGTGCATAAACTGAAGGATCTGGCTGTCAGAAACAAAGGTAAAACTGAACTCAGGTTCCTGGTTGCAGATCCTATCGAAAAGATCAGCGTATCCTTATTTTCAAGATCATTAAAGGTGGAACTAAATAATGATATTATAAGTTTTATTGAATCCGTTCCGGGTCTGGAATTTAAAGTAAATTAATTATATTTGCCCCGCTATCGAGCAAAAATAAAAACACGATATACGATGGATCTACATGTGAACGATTCAAATTTCGATGAGGTGGTACTGCAGGCAGATAAGCCCGTGGTAGTTGATTTCTGGGCTGAATGGTGCGGGCCATGCAGGATGATTGCACCCTTCATGGAAGAGATATCCAGGGAATATGAAGGCAGGGCACTTGTTGCTAAATGTGATGTGGATGACAGCCCCGGCGTGTCGGCTAAGTTCGGAATACGTAATATACCCACGGTTTTGTTTTTCAAAAACGGGGAAGTAGCAAACAAGCAGGTTGGCGCCGTTCCCAAAGCCAATTTTGTAAGTAAGCTTGAAGCTCTTTTGGATTAATCAGGGAACCCTCGTTCCTATAACCAGGATATCATCAACCTGACTGAACCCTTCCATCCAATTATCAAGTGTTTTAAGTAACTGTTCTTTTTGCTGGTTCATTGGTAAATGAGAGATTTTCAGCAGCTCTTTTTTAAGGTTTACAAACTTAAATTTCTTACCTCCAGGGCCACCGAACTGGTCGGCATAACCATCTGAAAAAATATACAGGTTATCCCCAGACCGGATATCAACTTCTACATTGGTGAATTTCTTTTCACGCGCTGTAGCCATACCAATAGGGAACCTGTTGCCTTTAATTGTAATTACCTCTCCATCCCTTATTATAACAAGTGGATTATATGCACCTGCGTATTCCAGTTTTTTATGCTTCTTGTCATAAGCTATGAGTGCAAGGTCCATTCCATCACTGATAACCTCATCGCCCCTCTGGATTAATGACCTGCTTACTTCCACATTAAGCTGGTCCAGTATTGCAGCAGGGCGTGTTATACCGTATTCCCTAACTATTTTGGTCAATGAATTATGTCCTATTATCGACATAAAGGCACCCGGGACACCATGACCGGTACAGTCAACCGCTGCAATAAACTGAACATCCCCGTTGTCATGCATCCAGTAAAAATCGCCACTTACTATATCCTTAGGTAAAAATAATACGAAGGTGTCATTAAAGCTGTCTTCAGGGGGTAGCATGGCCATCTGTATTCTTTCTGCATACCTTATGCTGGCAGTTATATCCCTGTTCTTTTCTTCAATGACCATACTCTTCTGGACGACTTCGGCAGTGCGTTCCTCAACCTTTTCTTCCAGTATTCTTTTTTCACGTACAAGGTTCCCTTCCCGGATCCTTATGTATAGCATCACGGCTACCGCCACTAATATTACCACAAATATTATGAACCAGGGACTTGCATAAAAGGGAGGCCTTATGATAAAGTCAAAGCTCACGGGTTCTTCATTCCAGATACCATCACTATTTTGTGCCTTTACCTTGAAAGTATACCTGCCCGGCGACAGTGATGAGTATATTGCCGTTGTCTGTTCCGTTTCAGGTCTCCACTCGGGGTCAGCCCCCTCCAGCATCACCTGGTAGCTAACGGCTTCAGGATTTGTAAGGCATACACTGTAATAATTAAAGGTAATGTTTTTTTCGGTGTGCCTCAGGCGCATGCCGGGTGTCATCTCCCTTTCCTCAAAGTTAACCATAATACCCTTTATATGGGTTAGGGGATTAAGATCGGGAGGAGGTATATTCTCAGGAACCAGCTCCGTAGCACCATTTGCAGTCCCAAACCATAAATGACCTTTGCTGTCAAGAAAAGAGGCATTCTGCTTGGTTTCAATACCTACAAATCCATTTTCCTCAGTATAGGTGTTAATGGTCCCGGTTTCAATATTCAGGCTGTTTAAACCAAGATTGGTACCGATATACAAGACTCCCCTGTTATCGCACTGCAAGAGGTTGATATTGTTGGAAAGCAAGCCGTCATCCATCGTCAGGTGAAGATCTATTGTGTCGTTCTTCAGCCCCAGGACCCCATATTGTGTCCCCAGCCATATTGTTCCGTCATTTGTCTCCGTTATACTGGTGGGTATCAGGTTATTATCAAGGTTCAATATTTCAAACGTATCTTTAGCGGGAATATACCGGGTTATGGCATTTACCTCTTCCGAGCCTATCCATACAATACCGTTGCTATCTACATACAATGAACTTATCCTGTTGTTAGCAAGGCCGTCATACTGTGTGTATCTTCTTCCTTCCTCACCCTTGATATCCCAGACAGCCACTCCGTCATTTGTACCTATCCAGAGTCTATTGTTATTGTCAACTACAAGTCCATTGACTATAAGGTCCCGGTAAAGAATATTATTTAATTTGTAATCATAGATAAAATCATTTTTATTAAAGTTATATCTGAAAACGCCCCTGTCATTGGTGCCAACCCATAAATTCTGGTTTTTATCATTTACAATATACCTTATCTGGTCGGATATATTATGAGTCTCCCCATAATAAAAGAGGGGCAGGCCAAGCTCAGGATCATATAAAGTTATTCCTTCGTTAGTTCCAAACCAGTATCTCCCATGCTTATCTTCTGAGATGGACCATACCGTTTTATCCCTGAACATATTTTCGGAGATATAATTTATAAAATGATCGCCTTTAAATACCTGTATTCCATTATTCTGGCTTGTGATTATAATATTACCTTCCCTATCTTCCATTATACTCTGGATTGCCATGGCAGGGAGGCCGTTTTTCTCATTATAGGTCTGCATCTCCTCACCTTTAAATACGGTTATTCCTCCACCAAAAGTACCCACCCATACATGCCCGCCACTATCCTCGGTAATGCAGCTTATGAAATTATGCGCCAGCCCGTCCCTTGCATCATAAATTACAGGTTCTTCCTCCCCGGGCGGAAAATAATATAATCCCCCGTTATGTGTTCCGAACCATCTGCCACCCCTGCTGTCTTCCAACATGGTAGTGGTAATGAAAAAAGTCGTAAGACCTTGAGGTCTGTATGATTCAAAACTATCATCTTCAGGCTTGTAACTTTTTATACCCATGTCGGCTATGCAGTATAGGACGCCGCTTTTATCAATGTAAATATTAAAAACCTGGTCGCTTAAGCCCTGGCCCCCTCTGTATTGTTTTACCTTAAGTGTACTTACTTCCTCTTCGGGAAAGTCAGTAGATAATGCCCCACCCGAACTTGTTATAATCCAGAGTTTGTCATTGTGTTCAATGATCCCTGTAATATCTCCTTTTATTTCGAGGGTATCAAAATCAATGATCCGGAAAGTATTATTTTCATAACATGTCAATCTGCCATTAAGGTGTCCCATCCATAATCTTCCCGTATGATCTTCATATATTGTACGTACACCTCCTATTGCAAGACCGTCATCGCTGGAAAAATTTTCAAACTCCGATCCGTCCCACCTCGTAACACCGCTTTCAGTTGCAAGCCAGAGGTAATCGTTTTCACCCTGCACTATATCATAAACTTTCGACGAGCTCAATCCTTCCGACACACCGTAGCTGTCAAAATAATAAACCTGTGATGATGAACGGTGAACACTAAGAGATAAAAGAATGATCATCAGGCCAAAAGACCTGATGATCATTCTTTGCAAATAAGAATTTTTCTTATTCATAGAGCGCTATTTTGCAATAAAGAAGAATGTTGCCTCTTCATGATGTTCCAGTCCGGTAATCTGACCGAATTTGGGTTTCTGCTTTTCGGAATTTGTAAATGCCACTGAAACGTTCATTACTATTTCTTCGATTGGGATACAAGCTTCGGGGCTGCTTTCAAGTGTTCTGGCAAAGGTACGGGTGAATTCAGAGTCATCGGAGGCAAGTTGGCGTTCCGCCGACATAAATACCTGGGCCGATTTGTTCTGTGTTGCTCTCCAGTCGCTGCAACTTTTAATGGTTGGTGCAGTGCGCATTGCCGTGTAAAAGCTCGGTCCGGATTCACAGGCATCTGTTACCACCAGTGTATGCGTCAATATGTTGGTGTATGGTTCCATTGCCGCCCTGAGGGTGTTAATATTAAAATAGGTAAACTCATCATCTCTACTTGCATCTACAGGGATCCAGTAGCCCACGTCATTAACAAATTTACCATGGCCTGCATACCATATAAGAAGGGAGTTAACCTGGTTTGCCTTTACCATATCCCTGAGTTCAATGGAAAAGAACTTTTCCATCTCTTTCTTTGTCAGGTCTTTCTCATGGATAATGTTATTTACCTGGTAATTGGCCAGTGCACTCTTCATAAGGTTAACATCCTTAACCGGTCCGTCAAGGCTAGCAAAAGATTCGTAGTTTGAATTTTCAACGAACACCACCCATGTTTTGCCCATCGGGTTGTCAGCAGAGATAGCTGCGCCCTGCCTGTTAAGTGTGAAAGTGGTTTCCTGCCTGTTTTCGAAGACATCCTCAGCGATAACGGTTATCTTATCCTTATTAAGTATATCGATGGTGGCTGTAAAAGTAGGATTTTTCTGTTCAACAGGATAACTTGCGGTAACCCCTTCAATGAAAATTGATTTTATAAGGCTGTTATCTGATATTTTACCCTGTATAAAGAGGTTCCGGTTATTATGGTTAAGATATATCTGGTTGTCATCACCTGCATATGGTGCCAGTATAGATATTTCCGGCGGACTGATCTCCGTCCTGACAATGGTATACTTTAAATCTGTTGTGTTACCATAATCATCTGTTGTCACCAGGTTAATTGTTTCAACATCCTCAATATCAAGATTCGCCAGGAATTCATATTTCCCCTCAGATCCTTTTTCAAACAGGGATTCATGGTCATTGATCACAAGGGATTTAAGAGGGCTTTTTTCGCTTATGGTACCTGAGATCATCAAAGTCTCAGCATCTCCCCTTACTTCTATGGTTGAGCCAGTTATTACAGGGCTTGTTATCTCTACTTCCGGAGGTACATTCTCCCTGTTAATCTCATAAAGCCTTTTCTCAGCTTCACTCAGCAATTGTCGTGCCTCCTGGTCAAATTCAGCAAGCTCAGTAATGGTAGAATAGTCTTTGACTGCCTTTTCATAATCCATAATTTCCTCATATGAATTTGCCCTCTTGTAATAATAATCGGGATCTGATGAATTCAATGATATTGCCTTCGTAAAATCATTTATGGCATTGGGATGCTGGTTGAATTCCCGGTAATAAGTACCCCTGGTAAGATAGTGCTCAGGGTTCTCGGGCTCGAGGAGTATATTTTTGGAAATATCATTTATGGCCGCTGGATAATCCAGTTGCTTAATATATATCTTACTTCTCACGACGTAGGCCGAAGTGTTCCTGTCATCACGACTGATAATCTCAGAGCAATGACTCATTGCTTCCTCCAATTCACCTGTCCTGACAAGGAGGTCTGCAAGTGCCAGCCTGGCATCTGTAAAGTTCCTGTTTTTTCTGACCGCTTTCTCGAAATCCCTCCTTGCACGTATATCATCATTAAGCTTTTCGTAAACAAGGCCGCGCTGATAGTAATTTATATCATCCTCCCTAAAAAGCATAGCTGTGTCAGACACTTTCAAGGCCTGCTCGTATTGCCCCAATGCGAGTAGTGTTTTCACTTTCTCAGGGTAGATCTTGGCCTCCCTTTTTGCAACCTTGCTCGCATGGTTAAGATGCCGCAGTGCCTGTTCATACTTAGCCATTTTATTACTTACCCTGCCGAGCAAATAAAGGATATCCTCTTCATCGGGATCGAACACCTTGGCCTTTTCATAGTCAGAATAGGCAGTCTCTAACTTATCAATTTCCTCCAGCGCTTTTCCGCGCTCAATGTAAAGGTCAATTTTGGTAGGTTTCAACTCAATGGCATGAGTGTATTGCTCAATTGCGTCCTCATATTTGCCACTCTCGACGAATTTTTCAGCAGCCCTTCTGAACTTCCTGAAATTTTGGCCGTTAAGTGTGCTTGCCAGAGTTATCAATACAAGAAAAGTAACGAATTTTCTCATGACGGTTATGTTTTTTACTTATTCTCTTTTATACGCAGTAATTTACCAAAAGATACAGCGGAGAAATGTAGCCAGGTAATATTCCTCCCCATCATTATTTTTTCTGACATTACCAAAGTTAATATTTTTTTTTATTATCTGTCTATCCTTCAATCAATACGGGGAATTATGCATTCAAGCCTGCTACCGGTAAATTTTCGCTCATATTTCACCTTGCCCTCAATCAGAGGAGCTTTCAGTCCTTCACCAAAAACAACTTTTCCGGTAAAAACCCTGGCTTCATCCCATAAGCCTTGATTAATAAACTGCGACAGGACAATACAACCACCTTCAACGATTACTGATTGTATTTCTTCCTTATAGAAAAATGACATTATTTCCTCCAGTGCCGTCTCACGGCTGTTAAGATGTACATACTCCGCCTTCCCTGCCCTTTTCTTATTGCTTGTGCTAAAAATCACGGCAGGTGGTTCTCCCCTGAATATTTTCAGGCCGGGGGGGAGATTTGAAGTTTCATTTAATACAATCCTCCGAGGGCTTGCTCCTCCCCATAATCTGACATCAAGAGAGGGGTCATCATTGCAGGCTGTTTTATCACCAATAAGTATTGCATCCTCCTCCGATCGCCATTTATGTACCAATGTTCTTTCTTCTATGCCGGTGATCCAATTCGGCCCTTTTTCATTATTCAATCTGAACCTGTCAATATAACCATCAGAGCTCCGGGCCCATTTGAGAATGATATAGGGCCTCTTCTTTTCATGAAAAGTGAAAAATCTTTTATTCAATTCACGGTTTTCCTTTTCAAGAATACCACTTACAACATCAAGCCCCGCCTCCCGGAGCATTCTTATTCCCCTTCCTCCCACCCTGATGCTTGGGTCAACGGAACCGACCACTACATGTGGTATCTTTTCCCGTATTATTCTCTTTGCACACGGAGGGGTGCGTCCTTGATGCGAACAGGGTTCAAGGTTTACATACATTGTTGCTTTTTCCAGTAATCGTTTTTCCCTGACGGAATCAATAGCCCTTACCTCGGCATGTGCTTCACCGGCCCTGGTATGATAACCTTCACCTATTATCCGGTTTTCGTGAACGATCACAGCTCCCACAAGTGGATTAGGGCTTGTATTGCCTGTAGCCAATGATGCCAGATCAATCGCCCTCTTCATGTATTTTATTTCATTCCTGGCTGCCATAAAAACATATTATGCTAATTTTGATAATATGAACCATGAAAAGTTAACCATCAGTTCTGTCCGCCAATACCTGCGGAATAAGCTGGCACCCTACTACCCGGAAGGAGAACTGAGTGCCATAATAATCATAATACTGAGTTATATCAGCAGAAAAAACCGCACCTTCGTCCTGGGCCATCCACAGTATGAAATACCATCATATACCTGGTTTAAAGTTAAAAAAATAGTTTCTGATCTTAAAAATATGATTCCTGTTCAGTATATAACCGGAGAAACCGAATTTTACGGCATAAAATTAAAGGTCACAGAAGACACACTGATACCCAGGCAGGAAACCGAAGAACTGGTAGATCACATAATTAAGGAAAACAAAGAACCGTCACCGAAAATACTGGATATAGGAACGGGAACGGGCTGTATAGCAATAAGCCTTGCTCTTAACATGAATAAAGCAATTGTTACAGCCACCGATAAATCGAATGAAGCACTCGAAATAGCAGCTTTGAATGCAAAAAGAAATTCTGCAGTGATAAATTTCATTCATGATGATATGTTAAACCCGGTGACCCTCAAATACGGAAAGTATGATCTTGTGGTTTGTAATCCACCCTATATAACTGAATCGGAAAAGATTGCCATGCCTGAAAACGTACTTGACCATGAGCCACATGACGCCCTCTTTGTCCCCGATAACGATGCTTTGATCTACTACAGGGCTGTCCTGGATCTTTGTAAAAATGTATTAAAAAGAGGTTCTTGCTTATATTTTGAAATAAATGAAAACAAAGCAGGGGAAATGAAAGATCTTTTATTAGCTTACGGATATATAAACATAGAAGTCATACATGACATTAACGGTAAGCCCCGCATAACCAAAAGCACTAAAGCATGAGGGATGATAATTACAGGAAAGCTATTGAAAGGGCTATGGCTATCTGTAGCAAAAGTGAGAAATGCATAAGTGAAATACAGGATAAGCTTATCCAATGGAAGCTAACTTCAGAAAAAGAAAATAAAGCCATAATAAAGGAACTGGTTGATAATAAATTCATAGATGAAAGGAGATATGCGGAATCATATGCAAGAGATAAATACCGTTTTAATAAATGGGGGAAAATAAAGATAAGGGCCATGCTGAAGAAACGCGGCATCAGTGAAAAGGATATTGAGCGTGGACTGGAAACAATAGACCATGATGCATATGTGAGTATGATTGAAGAGGAGATGGCCAACAAGAAAAATTCAATAAAGGCCAGGAATCTTTTTGACCTCAAGGGTAAACTCTACCGCTTTGCAGGATCCAGGGGTTATGAAAATGAATATGTTTACGATTTCATTAATAAATTGGGTTCTTAAAACAGCAATTTAAGGTAATATATAAAAAACTGTCTGAATGCCAGTATGAAGGTTATAATGGCCAGGACCGAGTCTAAAATAGCTAACTGTCTCACATAAAGTGGCTTACGTAATAAATACACGATGTTTGAGATCCGCATAAGCAGGTGGAAGGCGAAGAAAAGAAATATTCTTATTCCGTACTCGTTGAACCTTTCTGCAGCGTCAAGATCGCCCCTAATGATATATGAGAAACTTCTTGACAGGCCACACGAAGGGCATGGCTCGCCTGTAATCTGCTCATGTATACATACTATGGGATAACTATTCTTCTCCGGGGATATAATGCCGGAATATATAAATATAATGACTATTATTCCGGCAAATATTGCATTTATAATAAGGTAGTTCCTTCTCTCGTTTGCAGGCACCGGTGTATTCTTATTGTTGCCCTGTAGTATCTTCCTTTTCTGTTTCTTCCTGCTCCAGTTCAACTCCTTCAAGTTTCTCCAGTTTATCCCGAAGGTCTTCCTTTTTTGCCGATCCTTCTATTTCTATTTTATCATTTCCATCTTCAATGGTAATCTTAAAATCGCCTGATTCAAAATCTTCCCTGATATCTTGTTCAACATCCTCGACAGCTTCTTTAATACTTTCACCTATGTCATCTAGTTGTGTGGAAAATCCCGCGACAAATACAAACTGTGAAATTGATATGAGCAGTGCCAGGGCACCGGTAACAAGGCCACCTATTCCAGGGCCCTTAGGAGCCTTAACCCTTGAAGCCTGGGAAATTCCTATAGCTCCAAGTACTATTGCCACAACGGCGGTAAAAAATGCCATTAGGCCAATACAGGGAATAAAGGCTACTACAATACTTATAATCCCCATTATCAGGGCAGCAACGCCCATCCCATAACCTGTGTTTGTTCTGTTCTCTTGCATGATTATTCGGTTTTATACTATTGTTTTCTATTTTCTCTTTTGTTTAATATTCCTAACATATCTTTTTCTAAAGACGTTTCAGGATATTCAATGATGCGTCCGGCTTCAACTTTATCAATATAAAAGATAAAAGTGGGTACCCTTTCAATATTTAATGAATCATAATTATGCAATGGTGCCTCCTTGTAAGAATCAACCCCTATGAACCTTATCCTGTCCCAGTCATAAGACAGTGCTTCAACGATTTTTATAAACCTTGGCACTTCACGCCTGCTGTCTGAACACCAGGTACCCAGCACTATTGTTATACTGAGACTGTCAATATCAATATTTGCCAGCTCAATAAACGCTTCATCGTCAATAGTATAATTATTAAACTCCCTGTCGAACCAGTAGCCATGCGGTTCGTTTAACATCGCACTGTAAGTGAAATCACCGAGTAACCAGGTCTGTGGGTCTGTGTAATCAGCTTCCCCCTCCTCCTGGCCCCACAAAGAAGCATTAATTGCTGCCATTAAGAAGAATAACATTAGCAGACTTCTGGTCGTAGACTTTGCTATTTGAATGTTGCATCTCATGATGCCAATTTACTATAAAATTACCAGAAGAGCCACTTATTGGGATTTTTTCCTTAACCGTCAATCTGTTGTTTGCAGCAGTATATCCAGTATTTTTATTGCTGCTGCCGACACCGATGTACCGGGCCCAAAAATGGCTGCCACACCTGCATCGTAGAGGAACTGGTAGTCTTGCGCGGGTATAACACCCCCCGCGATTACCAGTATATCATCCCTGCCATGTTTTTTGAGTTCTTCGATCACCTGGGGGATCAGTGTTTTATGCCCTGCGGCAAGACTTGAGACACCAAGTACATGGACATCGTTTTCTACCGCCTGTCTTGCTGCTTCCTCGGGGGTCTGGAAAAGGGGCCCTATATCCACGTCAAAGCCTATGTCGGCATATCCTGTCGATACAACTTTCGCCCCCCTGTCATGACCATCCTGTCCCATTTTGGCAATCATTATCCTGGGCTGACGGCCTTCCTTTTCGGCAAACTTCTTTGTCATCTGCCTTGCCACCTCAAAATCCCTGTCATTCTTGTATTCCGAGGAATAAACACCTGATATTGAACGTGTCACTGCTTTATACCTCCCTACTATTTTTTCGCATGCATAAGATATTTCACCCAGGCTGGCCCTTTTGGAAGCCGCATCAACAGCCAGCTCAAGAAGGTTGCCCCTGCCACTCTCAGTAGCTTCGGTTAACTTATCCAGTGCCTTCCTGCACTCGTTTTCATTTCTTTCGGACTTCAATTTAGCAATTCTTTTTAATTGTGCTTCACGAACCGATGTATTATCTACTTCCAGTATTTCCAGGGGTTCTTCTTTATCCAGCCTGTACTTATTGGTGCCCACTATAGTTTGGATCCTTGAATCAATCCTTGCCTGAGCCCTTGCCGAAGCTTCTTCTATTCTCATTTTGGGTATACCCGATTCAATTGCTTTAGCCATTCCGCCCAGCTTTTCCACTTCCATTATAAGATCCCATGCACGGTGAGCAATTTCGTGGGTGAGGCTTTCCACGTAGTATGAACCGCCCCAGGGGTCAACTGCCCGGCATATCTCCGTTTCTTCCTGCAGGTATATCTGCGTATTCCTGGCTATCCTTGCTGAAAAATCGGTTGGAAGCGCAATGGCTTCATCCAGTGCATTGGTGTGCAGGCTCTGCGTATGGCCAAGAGCAGCTGCCATCGCTTCAATACACGTCCGCCCAACATTATTGTAAGGGTCCTGTTCGGTAAGGCTCCAGCCCGAAGTCTGACAGTGAGTCCTTAGTGCCAATGATTTAGGATTTCGAGGCTCGAACTGTTTTACAATTTTTGCCCACAGTATTCTTGCAGCACGCATTTTTGCTATTTCCATGAAATGGTTCATACCGATAGCCCAGAAGAATGATATACGGGGTGCAAAGGAATCTATGTCAAGACCTGCGTCCAGTCCTGCCCGAAGGTATTCCAGGCCGTCAGCAAGGGTATATGCCAGTTCAATATCACAGGTGGCTCCGGCTTCCTGCATATGATACCCCGAGATGCTGATTGAATTAAAACGGGGCATCTTTTCAGATGTATACTTGAAGATATCAGCTATAATCCTCATGGAAAAATCAGGCGGGTAAATATAGGTGTTACGAACCATAAACTCTTTGAGGATGTCATTCTGGATGGTCCCTGATAATTCTTCGAGCCTTGCTCCCTGTTCCAGGGCAGCCACAATATAAAAAGCCATTATTGGAAGGACAGCGCCGTTCATGGTCATCGACACTGACATTTCATTAAGGGGGATCTGGTCAAACAAGATTTTCATATCCAGGATAGAATCCACTGCTACGCCGGCCTTCCCAACATCCCCGACTACTCTTTCATGGTCTGAATCATAACCCCTGTGTGTTGCAAGGTCAAAAGCCACTGACAGGCCTTTCTGCCCTGCAGCCAGGTTACGCCTGTAAAAAGCATTTGATTCTTCGGCAGTGGAAAATCCGGCATACTGCCTGATGGTCCACGGACGCATGGCATACATTGCCGCATATGGTCCGCGAAGAAAAGGAGGCAGGCCCGCTGCATAAGACAGGTGCTCCATCCCTTCAAGGTCATTACCGGAATAAGTGCTCTTCACGGGAATCTTTTCAGGGGTGAGCCAGTCCTTTTCTATACCCATCCTTTTCTCCCACTCCCTGAAATCAATATTTGCTGATATGTCCTTATTAATATCTGATTTTTTAAATGATGGTCTCATGGTAGTTCTTAAAGTGATTTATTAATTCCCAGTTCCCTGTTATAATCTGTAAGCGTTTCGAGCAAGTTGGAACGTATGCTGATAAAGTGATCAATCCCCTGTTTACGCAACTCATCCATACATCCGGGCTCACCTGCTACAACAAGTATTGATTTACCTTTGAGCAGCTTCTTTACCTGTGGTACATAATGAGCATATTCGTCGTCAGAGCTGCATACCACAACGATATCGGACCCTGCTTCCACGGCCGCTTTAACACCTTGCTGAGGATTCTCAAAGCCCAGGTTATCTATTACCCTGTAGCCTGCACAACCGAAAAAGCCATGTGAGAATTGAGCCCTGGCCTTACGCATCACAGGATCCCCTATTGTCAGTAAAAATACTAGGGGAGGCTCCTTCATACAATCAACGGCAATACGCAAATTTTCAAATTCCTCGGCAGCTCTTAATGAGGGAAGAGGCTCCACTTCATTCACTTTTTCTTTAATATATGACGGGCTTATCCTGTCTTCTTCATTGGGATATATATTTGTGCCCAGAAGTTTTTCCTTCCGGCGCCTGACATTTACCATCCTTTTCTCGGCTGTCTCTTTTATCCTGGCCTGCACCGTGCCTTTTTTCAGGCTTTCCAGGAAACCTCCCTCATCCTCAATATCCACAAAGAGGTTCCATGAATGCTCAGCAATCAGGGCAGTAAGTTTTTCAATATAATAAGAGCCGGCTGAAG
Organism: Bacteroidales bacterium; assembly: GCA_041686075.1. Classification (GTDB taxonomy): domain Bacteria; phylum Bacteroidota; class Bacteroidia; order Bacteroidales; family VadinHA17; genus UBA9300. The sequence goes on from JAWLEO010000012.1 coordinate 42,129, forward strand.
GGTCATTGACCTTATCAAAATGTGATTCCTCCATTAACAGTATCTGCTGGTTTCTCGCTATCCTTTCCGAAAATTCGGAAGGCTCGTTGAAGACGCTGTCAAAGGGTTTCACGGTAAGTGAATTTGTGCCCCCCAGGGAGGCCGACATTGCCTCTGTCTGCGTCCTGAGCATATTGACATAGGGATCATAAACGGTCTTATTCCAATCGGTGGTAACCGAATGTACATATATCTTACATGCTTCTTCCGATAAGGGTGAATAAGCATCAACAATCTTTGCCCATAAAACCCGTGCAGCCCTCATCCTGGCTATTTCCATAAAGTAGTTTGAGCCTATGCCGAAGGCAAATCCCATTGATCTGGCTGCTGTATCGGTGCTTATGCCACGTTCTTTTAGTTCTGACAGGTATTCATTGCCCATGGCCATTGAAAAAGCAAGTTCCTCCACTATACTTGCCCCGGCATTGCCAAAGGCAGCACCATTGATGGCCACGGCCCTGAAATTTTCGAAGTATTCGGCACTTTGCACAATGTCAGCGAGGTAATCCATGCCTTCGTTTACCGGAATACATAAGTTCCCGTTTACCATCAGTCTGCCAAGAGGGTCAGTTTCAACGGCACCCCTGACACTGTCGGGCTTTACTCCTTTCTTGCCGAGATATTCTGCAAAGGAGGCGAAAAGTTCCTTTGCCCCTCCCACAGTGGAAAAATTTATTTCAATGCTTTCACAGAAAATACCTTCCAGAAGGCTTTCCATAAAGGATGGAGTATATTCCGCATCCTGCTGGAAAACAAAGCCCAGAGAAGTGATTCCTCTTTTAAGTATATCCAGGGCCTTCCTGTTTGCTTCAGCTGGATCTTCAACCTCGATATCCTGTCTTATATACCACTCGTTCCTTCCTGGATATATACCCCTTAGAAAAGGGAATTCTCCGGGCGGATTATCTATGTGCGGCAGGTCTTTTATGTCTTCCTCGCGGTAAAAAGGATTGACACGGAAACCCTCTGTTGTTTTCCATACCAGTTTGCGATCAAAGTCCTGGCCTTTAAGGTCAGTTTTCACCCTGTTCATCCACTCTTCGGTGCTGACAGGAGGAAATTGTTCAAAAAGTTTTTCTTTTTCCGGCATTTTCCAGTTAATGATGTTTACCGGGCAAAGTTAAAAGAAATAAGTCTTTAATAATCTATGCTTTTTGTCATTCCTTTCCTTATTCTTCATCATTAACGACAGCTCGCTTCTACATTTCGATTTCACTCGGTACCGGCAAGCTCAGCGAAAGTAGTTCAGGATGACAAATTTTGCCCTCCGAATTCCATCAGGTAAGCTTTAATAAAAGGGTTGAGGTCTCCATCCAGGACCGCCTGTACATTGCCGGTCTCATAACCTGTTCTCAGGTCTTTTACCATCTTATATGGATGAAGCACATAAGATCTTATCTGTGATCCCCATTCTATTTTCTTTTTCTGGCCTTCAATTTTATTTCTTTCCTCCATCTGCTTTCTCAGCTCAAGCTCATAAAGATGTGATTTCAGTATGCGCATGGCATTTTCCTTGTTTTTCATCTGGGAACGTGTCTCCTGGTTCTCAATGACAAGACCGGTTGGTTCATGGCGCAAACGCACTGCTGTTTCGACCTTGTTTACATGCTGTCCCCCGGCGCCACTCGATCTAAACGTCTCCCAGCTTATGTCTGCAGGGTTTATTTCAATATCTATTTGTGAATCAATTACCGGTAATACAAAAACAGAAGCAAAGGTTGTCTGTCTCTTACCCTGCGCATTGAAGGGGGATATTCTGACCAACCTGTGCACTCCGCTTTCACTTTTGAGGTAACCATATGCCCTTTCACCGGTGAATTCCAGGGTGACCGATTTGACACCCACCTCATCACCGGGAAGGAAATCCAGTTCTTTGACCTTATAATCATTGCGTTCACCCCACCTGATATACATTCTCATGAGCATGTCGGCCCAGTCATTACTCTCTGTTCCTCCTGCTCCCGCATTTATCTTAAGGTAGGCTCCCAACTGGTCTTCTTCTTTCCGGAGCATGTTTTTCAGTTCCAGTTCTTCGACATATTCAAGGGCTATACTGTATTGATCATCGAGATCTTTCTCCCCCGCTTCCCCTTCCCTGTAGAAATCATAAATCACAAGCAGGTCATCAACGGAGGTGCTCATCTTGTAGTATGAGGTGACCCAGTCCTTGAGTCCTGAAATCTTTTTCATTTGTTCTTCTGCTGCCGCGGGGTCGTTCCAGAAATCAGGTTCGCTTGTTAATTTTTCTTCCTCCTTTATCTGGCTTTCCTTATTATCAATGTCAAAGATACCTCCTTAACGCATCCCGGCGTTCCGTAATCTCTTTTATCTGTTCTGTAGAAACCATAGATCCTCCATTTATTGCAAAAGTAGCTTTTTGGTATGGTACTAACAAGATTTTACTACTTTTGCAATTTAATCAGACAGGAAATGGGTAAATTAATAAATAAGTTCAGGCCTTACGCAAGAATATTACTGGCAATATGGGTTATCCTGATTATCACCCTGGCCCTTTTGCCTGAACTTCCTGTTCCAAGGATAGGCGGGAAACCGATACCGATACGGCTGGACTATCCCATTCATTTCCTTGAACATACATTGCTTGCCTTCCTGGCCATCATTTCATTCGTAGAAAACAGGTCCGAACAAAGTACAATTATAATAACCCTGGTTTCGCTTCTTCTCTTCGCCATCTTTGCTGAAACGCTCCAGATATTAATCCCTTTTCGCTCATTCGAACTGCAGGACCTGGGGCTCAACATAGCAGGTGTTGGCATTGGCACACTAATAGCCCTTGCCTCAACTGAAAAAAAAGAAAAGTAGCCGGAAAAACATGTTATAAAACCATTGTCTTCTCTGACCCATATAAGCTTCTTAATTTTTATCTTTGACTTAATAACCAATATTTAAAAAAGCATGAAGTCTCCCGGATTTATTATTACATTTTTAATTACTTTTTTAGTCTTAACCACTTTTGCAGGTGCCCAGGAAAATGTTGTTGATGTACCCGAAGCAAGCCTTTACAAGGAAAAGGAAACAGCTCTTAATTACCTTTATCAAGAAAGCACAGTTGAAAGGTTTGGTAAAATTGCGGATAAGATATGGGGATATGCCGAGCTTGGTTTGCAGGAATTCAAATCTTCCTCCTTGCTGATTGAAACCCTCGAAAAGGAAGGTTTTAAAATTGAGCGTAATGTGGCGGGTATGCCTACCTGCTTTGTTGCCTCATGGGGTGAAGGTAAGCCTGTAATAGGTGTCCTGGGAGAGTTTGATGCGCTGCCCATGCTTTCGCAGAAAGGAAGGGTTCCTTACCATGATCCGCTGATAAAAGGGGCGCCCGGACATGGTTGTGGTCATAATATGATGGGAACGGCAGGTGTTGCCACAGTTATAGCCGTCAAGAAAAGTATGGAAGAGCATAATATTCAAGGAACAATAAAATTCTTTGGTTCCCCTGCTGAAGAAACAATTATAAGCCGTCCTTATATGGTGAGGGCAGGTGTCTTTGATGATGTCGATGCTGTTATAGATAATCATTCTTCATCAGGTATGTCTACCGGCTTCGGGGTAAGCGGCAATGCTCTTATATCGGTTATCTTCACTTTCACCGGAGAAACAGCTCATTCGGCCGGTGCACCATGGGTCGGAAGGAGTGCTCTGGATGCAGTTGAAATTATGAACATATCAACAAATTATCTCAGGGAACATCTGCATTACACACACAGGTTGCATTATGTAATCATGGAAGGCGGAGAAGCTCCCAATGTTGTCCCTGATAAAGCTTCGGTATGGTATTATGTAAGAAACACCGATGGGCGTATTCAGAGTATGTATGACAGAGTGGTTAAATGTGCAGAAGGTGCAGCTATGGCTACTGATACCCGCCTGGAAGAAGTCAGGGTTCTCACGGGCATTCACCAGAGGCACAGTAACCGGGGAATGGCTGAACTGATCCAGTCAAATATCGAGCTGGTGGGAATGCCTGAATGGACGGAGGAGGAAAATGAATTTGCCAGGGCCCTGCAAAAAGAGCTGGGTGTTGAAGAAAAAGGCTACCCCGAGGAAGTGTCTAAGCTTAAAAAGCCATCGGGAATACAGGTGGGCGGAGGATCATCGGACGTAGGCGAAGTAACGCTTGTAGCCCCAACTGCAACCCTCAGGTTCCCCGGCGGTGTGCCGGGAATGATCGGCCATCACTGGTCGGCTGTTTCAGCCTACTACGGCCCTGCAGCATGGAAGGGACTTAATACAGGTGCCAAAGTGATGGCATCAACAGCCATTGACCTGCTTACCAGGGATAAAATACTTGAATCACTAAAGGAAGAATTCAGGGAATATTCAAAGGAACACCCTTATGAATCACTGCTGCCTGAAGATGCGGAACCTCCGCTGGATCTGAATAAGGAACTGATGGATAAATACAGGCCCCTGATGGAGTCTGAGCGCTGACTTCGCTTACTAGTACACTTTATACCCGGAAAAATTGCCTGTCCCAATGGCAGTACCTGTACCGGTATGAATGACCAGTTTGACTTTATCCTGGCTTACTAACTTCATTGTAACCGACCTGTATAATTTGGTGCCGCTGGAGATATCCTGACCGAGGTTTTCATACAGATTGCCGTTCCTATAAATCATTAGGGCCCTCCCACTGCCGTCACCATCAGCGCTGTACTTGATATTATAGGTATAGATACCATCATGGGAGGCGGTAAATTCGCCTGTTGACATATTAAAACATAAACCGTCATTGAACTCCTGGGTGTCAGGAATAAAGTCTACATTTGAAAGAGGCATTGCAGCATCGGTGTTCTCGGTCTTTTTAGCCCTGAATGCAATAATATTGCTGCTAAGGTCCACCCTGTTCTCATTCACACCTTCATTAATTACCAGCTCTGTGCCGTCAATCGAAACACCCGTAATCAATTCATTGCCGGCGTCAGTATCTTCATCTCTCAAAACTGTTGACAGATCAGCCGGGTTACCATTGCTAATCATTATTGTACTGTCGGAGGAATTAAATGACAGGTCTTGTTCATCTGTATTGTCAAGGTATCCCGAAAGGTTTATATTGGTAGGGTCTGCATTGCCTGTTATCTTAAGTATATTATCCTCTATCCTCAGATCCTGGATCTCATTTAAAGGATCGGCATCAGCATCATCAACATTAAGTAATGTGCTCAGGTTTACCTCGTTACCGCCAGAAATACTCAGGTTTTCGCCATCAAATGAAAGTGTCTGGTCATCGGTGGCCGGGTCACCGGGATCACCCTTATCTCCTTGAGGGCCGGGAGGTCCTTCCGGTCCCGGCTCCAGTGATTTTGCCGCATACAGTGCATAAGGCACGCTGAGGAATTGCATGGTACCCATATCCAGAAACTCGTTGGAGAACTTGATTTCCACCTTAAGGAAATGTGGAGCCAATTCCCAGTTTATCATAGAAAATGACTCACAGATACCCGTAATTGGTGTGCCCTTGCCAATGGTAACAGAGAAAACTCCAAACCGTGATGTAGAAACATTATTATGAATTTCCTGGTATTGAACTTCACCCAGGGGGGAAGTTGATATAACAGTAAAACGTATATCTATCTCCTGATTCGTGATCTCGTTACCATAACTGTCACGTGCTACAGCCTGGTAATTAATTCCATATGGAACCTCCTGGGCCTCTGCCACAATAAAGGATGCCATTACGAAAAAGAATACCGAAACATGTTTATTTAATTTCATTATTAGTCCTCCTTACATCTTTTCAATTTTAAACAAGCGTGAAATCCTGTTGTCAGACGAGCGGACACGTACAAAGTACAGGCCCCTTTTATAGTTGCTTACATCAATTGACTCAATACTCCAGTGCTCTCTTCCGCATATAATTTCCTCTTTGTGTAACAGCGCACCGTTAAACCCAAAAATAACAATTTCGAAATCCGTCCTTTCAAAACCAAATAATTCAATATTTAGAATATCAACGGCCGGATTTGGATATACTTCAACCCCGCTTCCTTCAGATGGCCGTGAGCTTACAACATGAATGCTCGGTTGGTTGAAGCCCTGGGTGAGATAAAAATCACTGGCATCCAGTCCTTCAACAATAGATTCTCCAACTGTCTGGTTTACATTATAATAGTTAACATCAACAACCGATGCCATAGGTACTAAAACCTGATGGGAAACATCCTGGCTGTAACATCGGCATGCCATAGCCAGTAACAAAAACATTATTATTTTCCCCCTATAATGCATTGTTTTCGGATAAGAAGTATGAATTATCAAAAATAGGAAAAAAATTTTATTAACAAATAATTAACAATATTATTTACATTTTTTGTGTAAAAAAGAGAGAAATCAACAGGCTTTTAACAACATGGTTTAAAAAGGCCTGTGTTTTTTTATTCTTTTTGCTTGTACAATTTATACATTTAATTCCTGGTTCTGTCAACACCTTTTCGAACTAAACCCTATGAATATGCTCATGTCATTTTTCAACAAAAGATTTACGGAAGCCGGCTGCGATGAAGCAGGACGGGGAGCACTTGCCGGGCCGGTGGTAGCTGCAGCTGTCATACTCCCCAAAAGATACAGGAATGAGATAATTAACGATTCAAAAAGACTTTCGCCTGTAATAAGGGAGGTGCTCAGGGCAGAGATTTGTGAAAAGGCTGTTTCATGGAATGTGGCCATGGTTGATAATAATGAAATAGATCATATAAATATTCTGAGAGCAACATATAAAGCAATGCACCTGGCAATTGAAGGCCTTATAAGGAAACCTGAATTCCTTCTTGTTGATGGCAATTATTTTATTCCCTTTAAGGAAATACCTTTTAAAACTGTCATAGAGGGCGATGGTAAATTTATGTCAATTGCAGCCGCATCGGTGCTGGCAAAAACCTTCCGTGATGAATATATGATTAAGCTACACGATAAGTATCCCCACTATGGATGGAAGACCAATAAGGGATATCCCACCCCCGAACACAGAGAAGCCATTGCGAAATACGGCATTACACCCTATCACAGGAAAACATTTAACCTGGGAGATTCCCAGATGGAACTGTTTCGGGAAAAAAGCCTTGACTATTAACATTATTTAATAGTATCTTTGAGGCTGCAAAAATGTAAATCAACAATAAATTTTAATATCATGAAAAGATTAGTATCATTATTTATTGCCCTTGTTATCAGCATGAATATGAGCCTGAGAGCCGACGAGGGAATGTGGCTTCTACCACTCCTTGAACAACTGAACATGGGCGAGATGACAGAGCTGGGCCTGGAGCTAAGTGCCGAAGAGATCTACAGCCTGAACCAACCCTCCATAAAAGATGCAATTGTTATTTTCGGTGGCGGCTGTACAGCTGAAATTGTATCTTCCCAGGGTTTGCTTCTGACAAACCACCATTGTGGCTATGGATCAATACAGTCACACAGTACGGTTGAACACGATTACCTGAAAGATGGATTCTGGGCAATGTCCAAGGATGAAGAACTGCCGAATCCGGGTCTCGGCGTGACCTTCCTTGTAAGGATCGAGGATGTTAGCGACCGGGTATTGAAAGACGTAAGCACAGGTATGATGGAAAGTGAAAGAGCCGAAATCATTAACAAGGTAAGAGGTGAGATAGTGGATGAAGCAACAGAAGGCAACCACTACCGTGCAAATGTTAATTCATTCTTCGGCGGTAACAATTATTACCTTCTTGTTTACGAAACATATAATGATGTAAGATTGGTTGGTGCTCCTCCCTCATCGATAGGTAAATTCGGACATGACACTGATAACTGGGAATGGCCCCGCCATACGGGTGACTTCAGCGTATTCCGCGTTTATATGGGCCCCGACGGCAAACCGGCCGAATATTCCGAAGATAATGTACCTCTGAAGCCCAGATATTACCTTCCGGTATCAGCTAAAGGCATTGATGAAAATGACTTTGCAATGATCTTTGGTTACCCTGGAGGAACACAGAGATATATGACTTCTTATGGAGTTGAAGAAGTCTTATCCATTACCCATCCCAACAGGATTAAAATTCGGGGCATCAGGCAGGAAATACTCATGGCTGATATGATGGCCGATCCTAAAGTAAACATACAGTATGCATCCAAATATTCAGGATCATCCAATTACTGGAAATTTTCAATAGGCCAGAAGCAGGGCCTGGAACGACTCAATGTGAAAGCCAAAAAAGAAAAACTTGAAAACAGATTTACCGAATGGGTAGAAAAGAACAGGAAAAGAGAAGAATTATATGGAGATGCACTTGAGCTGATTCAAAAATCGATCGAAGGAAGGGCAAAGTATTATAACGCCCAGCAGTATCTGACCGAATGCCTCCTCCGAGGTACTGAATTACCCTCTATGGCAAGGAATGCCCAGGGCTTGCTTTCAGCACTTTCAGGAGATGATGAAGATGCTGTGAATGAGGCCGTAAAAATGCTAAAACAAAGAGCCGAAAGATTCTATAAAGACTATAACCCGCCAACCGACAGGAAAGCAACAAAAGCCATGATAAAGGTTTTCAGAGAAGATACTGACCCCTTATACTGGCCAAATTTTGTAACACAGATCGATGACGAATTCGGCGGCGATGTGGATAAATATGTTGACCATATGTTCGATAATTCAATATTTACCACAGAAGATAAACTAATGAATTACCTTACCAAGCTCGATATTGAAAAACTTGAGACCGATCCTGCCCTGAAAAACGGCATGGATGTGATGATGGTGTACAGGGATCTGATACAAAAATTAGGTCAATTTGATACAGACCTTCAAAGAGGAAGACGTCTTTATATTGCAGGTCTCAGGGAAATGGATCCTGACCTCGTCCAATACCCTGATGCTAACTTCACTATACGCCTTACCTATGGTTCAGTCCTGCCATACCAGCCCAGGGATGCTGTTATTTATAAGCATTTTACTACCATGGAAGGCGTAATGGAAAAATATGTGCCCGGCGATTATGAATTTGATCTGCCTGACCGCCTAATAGAACTATACGAGCAGAAGAAATTCGGTAAATATGCTGACCCTGCAGGCCATATGCCTATATGTTTCCTTACTAACTGCGATATCACGGGAGGTAATTCCGGAAGCCCCGTGATAAATGGTAAAGGTGAATTGATAGGACTGGCTTTCGATGGAAACTGGGAGGCTATGAGCGGCGACGTAACCTTTGAACCCGACCTGCAGAGATGCATAAGCGTTGATGTACGGTATGTCCTATGGATAATTGATATATATGCGGGGGCAAGCCACCTGGTGGAAGAAATGGATATACGCGAATGATCATCATCTCGGTATCATCCTTCTTGCTATTGTTGTTAAATTGGTTTTAACCAACACAGGAATAATTCTACCCGCGTAAATTAAAATGAATAAAAAGATTACAATCTTCACCGATGGCGCTGCAAAAGGTAACCCCGGTCCCGGGGGTTACGGCGTTGTACTTCAGACCGATAAGCATAAGAAAGAATTGTCAGCAGGATACAAACTTACAACCAATAACAGGATGGAACTGCTGGCAGTGATAAAAGGACTGGAAGCACTGAAATATAAAGGTTCCGATGTTGTGGTATACACTGATTCCAAATATATCGCTGACGCCGTTAATAAGGGCTGGGTCCTCGAATGGGAAAGAAAAGGATTCAGGAAAAAGAAGAACTCAGACCTGTGGAAACGTTTCCTGAAAGCCTACCGCCTGCATAATGTTACTTTCCGATGGGTGAAAGGACATGGCGGAACAGCAGGCAATGAACGATGCGATCAGCTTGCAGTGGAAGCTTCGGAAGGGAATAACCTGCTTGAAGACAAGGGATACATTGAAGAAAATGAAAGGGGAAAACTCTTCGATGAATAATAATTGCCTTATTTGCAGGGGAATTGCATATTTGTATTAAAGAATAGGAGAAATGGAAAATCTTTATATCCCACCATCGGAAGTCATGCCTGAGATAACTTTATCACATAAGGATAATATTTTCAGGATCAGAGGTTGCAGCAGGCCTGAAAATGTCAGGGAGATGTATGAACCGGTGTTGACATGGCTTTCGGACTATAAAAAAAAGCTTATAACTGGCAGATCAATATATACCGAAAACAATCCTCTTATATTCCAACTGTACCTTGAATATTTCAACTCGTCTACAGTAAAATTCCTGTTTGATATAATAATGATAATGAAATCACTGGAAGAGGAAGGTATCCCGATAGCAATCCACTGGTTTTATGACCCTGAAGATCCTGATAGCCGTGAGGCCGGTGAAGACCTTGCCGGTCTTGCCGAAATAGGTTTTAAATATATAGAAAGACAGGAATAGAATAATGAGAGGACAAAAGGAGCTTTACGACCTGCTTGACAATCTTGATATACCTTTTCAGTACCGTGAACATCCCCCTGTTAATACAATAGAAGAAGCAAGTAAATATTGGAAAAATTACGATTCGGGGAGATGCAAAAATATCTTCCTTCGTAACCATAAAGGCAACAGGCATTACCTTGTAATCCTTGAACACCTGAGAAAGCTGAATATGAAAGACCTTGAATCCAGGCTGAAACAGGGTAAACTGACCTTCGCTTCCGAGAAAAGACTTAAAAAATATCTGGGCCTGCATCCCGGGTCAGTGTCACCTTTCGGCCTTATAAATGACAGGGATAAACATGTTCATCTTTTTATAGATAAAAAGCTTCTTGATTTTGAAAACCTCTCCTTCCACCCCAATGATAATACAGCATCCCTGATAATCTCAAAAAATGATTTTATACGTTTCCTCAACCACCAGGGAAACACCTATGAATTCATCCAGTTATATGATGATTAAAGCCCTCTTTATTATTTTGCAAAAAAATATTTGCTCTTGTAATATCCTGTATACCTGTATTTTATAAGGAAGCTACCTGCCCCGCTATTCATCCTTTTGCAATGTTTTAATTTTTTCATCGTCATTTTGCTAAACTAGAATTTGATATGAAAACTTTTGCTATCACTTTTTCCATACTGGCATTTTTAAGCCTGAATACTTTCAGCCAGGAAATACAAAAAAGAGTATATAATACCACACGGACAGATAATGCTCCTACTATAAACGGGCAGCATGATGTAAACGAATGGACCGGGGGCGAATGGGGATCTGGTTTCACTCAGTTTGAACCATATGAGGGTGAAAAACCAACTCAGCCTACTGAGTTTAAAATATTATATGACGATAACTATATCTATGTTGCCATTAAAGCATATGACTCATCGCCCGACAGCATTATTAACAGGATGACACGCCGCGACCAGGTAGACGGTGATTATGTAGGGCTGTCCTTTGACAGTTACCATGACCTGCGGACCGGCTTTACCTTTATCGTAAGCTCCACCGGCGTTAAGATGGACCTTATGCATATCAACGACGGCCAGGTGGAAGATCCCAGCTGGGACCCTATATGGCATGTTAAGTCAGGCATACATGAATGGGGCTGGTTTGCCGAGATGAAGATACCTTTTACACAGCTGCGCTTTGAGAAAAATACCGATGAGGTATGGGGTGTGGAAATATTCCGGCTCAATTACAGGGAGTCCGAGATGAGTTTCTGGCAGCCAATACCCAGGAATGCATCCGGACTGGTACATAATTACGGTGAACTGGATGGCCTTGACGGTATTGAACCAAAAAAGATCTTTGACCTGATGCCTTACGCCGTTGCCAGCTATGAGAATTATAAGGCACAGGAAGGTAATCCCTTCCTCAGCGGCAGCGACTTTATCCCCAATGTCGGACTTGACGGTAAGCTGGGCGTAACAAATAACCTTACACTCGATTTTACCGTTAACCCCGACTTTGGCCAGGTGGAGGCAGACCCCTCACAGGTCAACCTCACGGCCTATGAGTCCTTCTTCAGGGAGAAAAGACCATTCTTTATTGAAGGCAATAATATTACCAGCCTCAGCGTAGGCGTAGGAGACGGTCAGATGGGTAATGACAACCTATTCTACTCGCGAAGAATTGGTAAGAGTCCGGCCGGATATGCCCGGCTCGAAAACGGAGAATACTCCAAAACACCAAGGAATGTACGCATACTGGGTGCCGCAAAGCTGACAGGGAAAACAAAAGACGGACTGTCAATAGGTGTCATTGAAACCGTAACGCCCAGAACCTACGCCAGAATAGACAGTGCCGGAAACAGATCAACACAGGAGGTTGAGCCGCTGACAAACTACTTCATTGGCAGGGTACAGAAAGATTTCAATAAGGGCAACACGATGATAGGTGGTATGCTTACACATACCTTCCGCGACCTTAACGCGGTGGAAGACCTTGAAAACTCACCCCTTAATTACCTTCACAGCTCCGCATTGACGGGCGGACTCGATTTTACACAACATTTTAACGATAAAAACTGGAAGCTGGCAGTGAATACAGCCTTCAGCCAGGTTGAAGGATCAGAAGAGGCCATAAGTGCAACACAGAGGTCGGCCAGGCATCTCATGCACCGACCTGATGCTGACCATTTAGACTATGATCCGACAAGGACAAGCCTCAGCGGTACAGGGGGTAAGATGGAGTTCGGGAAGATCGGTGGCAACTGGAACTTCATGCTTTTCTCAACATTCAAGTCGCCCGGATTCGAAATTAACGACCTGGGTTACCTCAGGGCAGCAGATGATATGATGCACGCCCTATGGTCAGCCTATAATATCAATGAGCCAAAGGGTATATACCGCAGAATCAGGTTTAACGCCAACTGGTTTACCATGTGGGACTATGGCTTTACCTTTAAACAGCATGGGGGCAACATGTCAGTGTTCACACAGTTTAAAAACTTCTGGAACGCTTCCGTGGGCCTTAATTATAACAGCAGGGGCATATCAACCACCATGCTCAGGGGAGGCCCCAATATTAAAATACCCGGAGGAAAAGGTATGTATTATAACCTGAACTCCGACAACAGGAAAAAACTTAGGATAAGCCTGAGTGGTAACCACTTCTGGGGCAGGGAAGAATATATGCAACGTAATTCGGCAACACTTTTTATATCTTACCGACCTTTCAATACGCTGAGCTTAAGCCTCACCCCTTCATATACTACCACAGTGAATGAATTGCAATATGTCAACCTTATGAAGAATGAAGAAGGCGAAAACACCTATATCTTCGCAGACCTTGTACAGAATGTGCTTAGCATGTCACTGCGCATAAACTATAATATAACCCCTGACCTGACAATACAGTACTGGGGTCAGCCCTTCTTTGCAGCAGCCGATTATTCAGGGTTTAAAAGGATAAGCCAACCAATGGCCGACTCATATGATGACCGGCAGCATGTGTTCAGCGGTGATGAGATCAATAAACTGGATAATGTATATTATATAGATGAAGATGCTGACGGGAACACAGATTATTCATTCAGTGATCCCAGCTTTAACTTTGACGAGTTCCTTTCCAATCTGGTACTGAGGTGGGAATTTGCACCGGGCTCAACACTGTATGCCGTATGGTCACAGACAAGAGATGCATACGTGCAAACAGGAGAATTCATACTGCAGGATAATATAAATACACTTTTCAGCGAGGAAAAACCATATAACGTCTTCCTCCTAAAGTTATCATACCGCTTTGGGCTGAGGTAAAGATCCCCCTTTAAAGGGGGAAGTCCCGACTTTCTGGTCGGGACAGGGGGATGTTATTGCAGGGAGCAGGGAGCAGGGAGCCCGCCTACGTCCTCCGGACTATGGCGGGCGGAGCAGGGGCACTGTGATTTCAGAATTGTATCGGATTTCGGAATAAGATTGACTTCTTAAATCTTAAATCTTAAATCTGGAATCTTAAATCAAGGCGATCGCTGCAACATTAATCTGTCTTCTTCGTCTTTAGTATAAATAACACTAAAAAGCAAAGATGAAGAACCTGACTCTAATCCTCATACTGGTTGTGGGGGCTTATTTAACTGTCAATGGACAGGATAAGCCAAAAGAAAAAAAATATTATGAAGCCGTGCGCATCGAGAATGCGCCGTCAATTGACGGCAATCTCGATGATGAGGCATGGACAAAAAACCACTGGGAAGGGGGATTGATACAGCATGAGCCATATGAGGGCAGGCCTCCTTCACAACCGACAGAATTCAAAATATGTTTTGATAATGCCAACCTTTATGTCGCACTGAAAGCTTTTGATTCATCACCTGACAGTATTACCAACAGGATGAGCCGGAGGGACAATGCTGATGGGGATATGGTATTTATCGGTCTGGACAGCTACCATGACCTTCGTACCTTATTTGTTTTTGGCGTAAGCTCTGCAGGGGTAAGGTTTGATATGATAATGTCAAATGACGGTCAGAACGAGGATCCTACCTGGGATCCTATCTGGCAGGCAAAAACAAGTATACACGAGTGGGGCTGGGCAGCAGAAATGAAAATTCCTTTTACCCAGCTGAGGTTTGAGAAAAACTCGGATGAGGTATGGGGGATGATAGTGGCCCGGCAGATATTCAGGCACCAGGAAATGAGTTTCTGGCCCGCAATACCACGTGATGCCCCGGGTGTCGTACACCTTGCCGGAGAACTGGGCGGACTACAGGACGTGGAACCAAGGAAACAATTTGATATTACACCCTATGGAGTGGCTTCATACAACACCTATGAGCCGGAAGAAGGAAATCCCTTTATGACGGGCAGTGATCCAAAATTCAAAGCCGGCCTTGACGCTAAAATAGGCGTGACCAACAACCTGACACTCGACCTTACACTTTTCCCGGATTTTGGCCAGGTTGAGGCCGACCCGTCGGAAGTGAATCTTACAGCTTTTGAAACATACTTCGAGGAGAAGAGACCCTTCTTTATTGAAGGCAGTAATATCACAAGCTTTAATGTGGGTCTTGGGGATGGCGACGTCGGAAATGACAACCTTTTTTATTCGAGGAGAATAGGGAGAAGACCTCATGGATACCCTTCACTTGAAGACAATGAATATGCCGATGTGCCTGCATTTACAAATATCCTGGGGGCAGCCAAACTAACAGGAAAAACAAAGAATGGAATATCTGTTGGCTTTATTGAAAGTGTCACTGCGGAAGTAAGTGCCAAAATCGACAGTGCAGGTCAAAGATCCAAACAGGTCATAGAGCCCCTTACCAACTATTCGCTGGCAAGGGTGCAGAAAGATTTTAATAAAGGGAATACCATAATCGGCGGCGCTGTTACCAGCACAATACGCCGCCTGGATAACACAGGGATGGATTACCTCCACAAAAATGCCACAACCGGAGGCCTTGATTTCACGCAATTCTTTAAGGAAAGAAATTACATGCTGAGTACCAGCTTATACATGAGCCATGTGGAAGGCTCTGAGGAAGCAATAACAAGAACACAGATGTCCTCCGCAAGATACTACCAGAGACCCGATGCCGGTCATGTAGAACTTGACACTGACAGGACAAGCCTTACCGGCTTCGGTGGTAAAATAGAAGCCGGAAAGATAGGCGGAAAATGGAACTTCCTCTTTATGTCAAACTGGAAAAGCCCGGGCCTAGAAATTAACGATATGGGCTACCAGAGAGAAGCCGACCAGGTGTTTAACGTATTGTGGACCGGTTATAATTTTACCGAACCCTTCAGTATATTCCGCAGCCTGCGCTTAAATAATAATGCATATATTGTAAATGATTTCGGAGGTAACCTGATGCAACTAGGTTACGAGTGGAATGTTAATGCTAATTTTAAAAACTTCTGGAACGCGGGTACCGGAGGTGGTTTTGGCTGGCTTACCAGGTCTAATACCATGTTGAGAGGTGGCCCCACAATGCATATGCCTGCTACCTGGAGGTACAGATTCAATTTATCAACCGATAACAGGAAGAAAATTTCCTTTTTTGCAGGCACTTTTATGTACGGGATGGCTGAAGATCTTGCATTTAATATTAGCTATAATATGGGCATTACCCTCAGGCCCCTGAATACACTTAGAATATCAATAAGTCCCGAATACTCGGTGCGAAGGGACGAATTCCAATATATTACTCAGCGCAGCTTTAATGATGAAGACAGGTATATCTTTGGAAAAATTGATCAGAAAGTACTGAGCATGTCTTTGAGACTGAATTATAATATCACCCCTGATCTTACAATTCAATACTGGGGCCAGCCATTCATTGCAACGGGTGAATACAGTGATTTTAAAATGATTACCAATCCCAAAGCCGATGAATTATCAGACAGGTACCATGAATATACCGGTGAGCAGATAACAAAGGAAGATGGATACTATGGTATCGATGAAGATACCGACGGCACCTATGATTATGACATCGGAATACCCGATTTCAGTTTCGATGAATGGAAGTCAAACCTGGTGGTCAGATGGGAATTCCTACCGGGATCCACCGCCTACCTGGTATGGTCGCAGTCGAGGGACTTCTTCCAGCCTACAGGCGAATTCGAGGTCTGGGATAATATCCACCACCTATTCACCGAGAAAAAAGCAAACAATGTCTTCCTGGTTAAAGTATCATACCGCTTTGGCTTAAGGTAAGGAGCAGGGGGCAGGGAGCAGGGGGCAGGGAGATCGCTACGATCTTGGAAATACGTAACATGGATATACAAAAAAATGTTTAAGTGGTTTATGAGTTTATTGTGTTTTTATGAAATAAACCACTTAATCTCTTCAACCATTTAATCCTCTTCTTGAAAACTGATTTACAACTTTTACCTCAGCCTTAGCCTCACCGTGTCCGCCGAAGCATGGCGCAGGTCAGAGACCTGCACCAGCGGAGGTGGAGCCTTAGCCTATAATTTCTTACCTTTACAGTGAACCAATTACCACCATCATGCACGAACACGGAGGAATAATATTTTACCAGACAACAAACCTGAAGCAGCTGCATAAATTCTATACCGAAAAAGTTGGGGCCGCACTCTGGCTCGACCAAGGGGGCTGCAGGATATACCGCTTTGGGAATATGCTTTTCGGCTTCTGCCAGAGAGATAAAAACGAAACTGGAGCGCTTCTGACATTCTTCTACCCAACAAGGGAACTGGTCGATGAAATTTACAGGAGGATTGAAGATGTTGCAGAAGCCCCACCGAAGGACAATGCCAGTTACAGGATATACCACTTCTATGCCAGGGATCCCGATGACAGGCCCATAGAATTCCAGTATTTCTGGGATGACATCGAAGGCATAAAATAATAGATCTTATTACCATATAATATATACCTGCAAGCATCAAATCATATTATTTAGCGTCTTTTTAAAATAAAACCCTAAATTCAATTACATAATACTTATATGATAACATCATGAGCAGTAAAATAATTTTACCCGTAATCTTTATTACCTTTTTTATAAGTCTTAAGTGCACTTATGCCCAAGAAATACCTGTTCAACAAGAGTTTAAGAAAGCAGTCGAGAATAATACAAGGACAATGGAAGGTGTACCCGGTCCTGAGTACTGGATTAATCATTCAGATTATAAGCTGGATGCAGAGCTTATATTTGAAAATGATACTGTATGGATAAAAGGGAAGGCAAATATTACCTATTATAATGAAAGTCCCGATGAGCTGAACATGATAGTGCTCCGCAGCTATCCGGATATCATGGCAGATGCCGCTTTGCGTAATTACTATATCTCTCCTTCTAACGAAACAAGACAGGTTAGCTATAGTGACCTTCTGATAGATGATGATACAATACCATCATCTATGCTGATGCAGAGACGTACATCGACTAACCTCTTGGTGCAGCTCGAAGAACCTTTGAAACCCGGTAACAAAATAAATATGCAACTGAGCTGGAAATATCATATGCACCCCAACATAAACATAAGGCAGGGAGTGTACGACGATGATGCCATTTTCATTGCATACTGGTATCCCCAGGTTGCAGTGTATGACGATATCTATGGCTGGGACAGGATAGATTATACCGGTATTGTTGAATTCTATAATGACTTTAACAATTATGATGTGAGCATTACATTACCTGCTGGCTACCTTGCCTGGGCCGGGGGGACCTTGCAAAATCCTGAAGAAGTCTATCCTGACGACCTCCGTAACAAAGTCAATGTTGCTTTACAAAGTGACGATATAGTAAAAATCATCAAAGCCGATGATCGTCCTGTCGACCATGGCGACAGGGAGAAAGTAACCTGGAAATTCAAAGCTGAAGATACCCCTGATTTTACTTTTGCCGCCAGCAAAACACACCTGTGGGATGCATCAGGCCTGGAGGTTGAAGACGGAAGAAGGGTTCTTATCTCAGCTGTTTACCCCGATTCAAGTAAGCACTATCATAAAGCCGCTCAATTCGCCAGGAATGCAGTCGAATATCTCTCTTTCACCTGCCCGGGTATACCTTATCCGTGGCCATCAATGACTGTTTTTAACTGCGGTGAAGGCTCAGGAGGAATGGAATCACCCATGATGGTTAATAACGGCGATCAGCAACTTGAATTAAATGCTGATGAAGTGATATTCCATGAAATAGCACACACATACCTGCCTTTTTTCACCGGAACCAACGAAAGACGTTTTGCATGGATGGATGAAGGCTGGGCAACCTACCAGGGAATAAAATGGAGCAAGGGCGATCCTGCAGGATCTGCGGGTTCCTTCAGGCAGGTTTTCAATAGGGTGGCCGGAACAGCCAGTGACCTGCCCCTGATGATTCCAACCTTTTCAATATTCGATGGTATAGCATCAAATTTTAATAGCTATTGCAGGTCTTCCCAGGCTTTCATGACCATAGAAGATCAACTCGGCACCGAAAATATGAACAGGGCCTGGAATATCTTTACCAAAAGATGGCATCATAAACACCCGGTCGCATGGGACTTGTTTGCCATTTTCGAAGAAGTTGCAGGATATGACCTCGACTGGCTTCTCCTACCATGGTATTATGAATTTAAGACACAGGAACTGGAACTGGCCACAGTGGATACAGAAAAAGGCATTGTGATGGTAAAAAACACCGGTGGACTGCCATTGCCGGTTTATCTCGAACTTGAATACCAGGATGGTAAGACGAAAGAAATTCATAAAAAACCCGACGTGTTTAAATCGTCCCCGGAAGTTACAGTTAAAATTGAAGATCCCGGAAAGCTTAAAGCGGTCAATCTGGGTAATCCTTACTTCTACGACCGGGACCTCTCGAACAATAGCTGGGTGAAAGAGCGATGAGCGATGAGAGATGAGTTATGAGTTATCATATGGTCAGCTATAGATTGCAGAAATATATTTTCCCTAGGGCCTTATCCGAGTATACCGATAGGTATGCGAAGGTTAAGGCCGGGGTGGTTTAAATTATATATCCATATAAAACAATTAATTAAATTTACGGTCTTTTGAATCAATAAAATCCAGACAATTATGAATCTTAAAAAAACCTTATTACTCCTGGCTGGCCTGCTCATTCTGTTTACCGGCCTTCTTAATGCACAGTACCCTCTTGAATCAATAACAGAAGCTGAAATCAGAGACCACATCTTCTTCCTTGCCTCAGACTATATGAACGGCAGGGTTGGGCCATCGGCAGAATATGAAATAGCGGCACAGTATGTGGCATCACAGTTCGCTGCCGCGGGACTTCAACCACTCATCGAGAATGAGGACGGTAATAAATCATATTTCCAGGGAGTCCCCTTTGCAAAAACAACTTACGGTGATAAAATTACATGGACTATAAGTAAAAACGATAAGAAAACTATATTCGAACATAAGGAAGATTTCAAGATACTTTACATTAATGAGCTTACACACAATAAACTTGATCTGGCCTGGGTGGGTTATGGAATTGAAGAACCTGATTATAATTGGAATGACTTCAAAGACCTCGACGTGGAAGGCAAGATAATGATATGCATGAGTGGTGCCCCCATGAAGAATGATAAGCCTGTACTGCCGGAGGAAATTCATGAAAAATATACAGGGGCCAGAGGCTTCCAGTCAAAGGTCTTCGGACTATTCGGCAAGGGAGCGGCAGCAATAGTACTGGTTGATATTGACGGATCGGGAGGCCTGGCATTTGAAATGATACCTAGTGAGTTCTCCAGGGAAAAATATGTTTATAAAGGTGGCGATAGGGAGAACCGTGCCGGTGAAGCCCCTTCCATTTACCTGGTAAACCCCGGCTTCCTTGAAGTGATAATGGAAGGCCACAAAAATAATCCATTGAACAAGCCTGATAATATACTCAGCAACTATAAACCACAACTGCTCGAAGGTGTATACCTGGACAGTGATATCGAGATATTGAATGAAGAAATCATAGAAACAAAAAATGTGGTGGGCATGATACCCGGTACCGATCCCGTACTGAAAAACGAATATATAGTTGTTGGTGCCCACCTTGACCATGTAAAACCCTTAAATGGAGAAGTGTGCAACGGGGCTGATGATAATGCCAGCGGTTCAACCGGTGTTATTGAAATAGCCGAAGCCGTGGCCATGAGTCCGTGCAGGCGCTCAGTTGTCTTCATAACCTATACAGCCGAGGAAATGGGCCTTGTAGGTTCAAGGCATTTTGTGGGCAGTGATGCCTTGCCCCCGGAACAAATAAAATTTAATCTCAATATGGATATGATAGGCCGTAGCAGTCCGGAGAACAAAAAGACCCGCGCACATTATGTAGTCACTGACAAGAAATATATCAATGCAATTGAAAAATTCATAAATGAAGTTAATGATGGCATAACTGACTTCCCGCTCATATTTGATAACGACGACGATTCACCAGGTGGGAGCGACCACCAGAGCTTTATTAGAGCAGGCATTCCGGCATTCTTCTTTTTCTCGGGTGTTCACGAAGACCTTCACAGGCCTGGTGACGACCCCGGCAAAATAGATTATGAGAAAGCTGAAAGCATCTGCAGGCTGGCCTACCTTATTACTGCTAAGCTGGCGAACGTAGATGTTATACCAACCTTTGAATAAGAGTTTGAGTGTTTGATTGTTTGAATGTTTGATGACTTTAATTAGCCTGACATTCAAACCTGATAACTAACTTCCGTAAGCTTCTCGGATGCCTCCCACAGCTTTCGTGCCGCTTCCCTGTCATGCGAAGCAGCGTTCGATTTAACCCTGACCGGGTATCCTTTCATTTCTCCGAATCCCCCGGGACCATAATATTCTCCACCCTTTACACCAGGGTCTACAGCTGCCCTTATCTGGGGCAATGCACCCATCTCCGCATCCTGAGAAATTGTAGATATCAGTGGGCTTAAAATGCGATAAAACACTCTTTTGTTAATATACCTGTCAAGATTTGTCCTGGTTGTTCCGGGATGGGCCGCAACTGCAATTGCATCCGTACCATCGCTTTCAAAACGCCTCTGCAGTTCATATGTAAAAAGCAGATTGGCAAGCTTCGACCGTCCATAGGCTTTCATTGGTGAATAAGCTTTTCCTTCTTCAAATAGGAGGTTGTCAAAATCGATCCTTCCCACCTTGTGGGCATTGCTGCTTACATTAACCACCCTCGCTCCTTTTGTGCTTTTTATTAAATCCATAAGCCTGCCCGTCAAAGCAAAATGTCCCAGGTGGTTGGTCCCCATCTGACCCTCAAAATCATCCTTTGTCTTAAAATAGGGTGTGGTCATGACCCCTGCATTATTCATAAGTATATCAAGCCTGTCATATTTCTTCTTAAATTCCTCACTGAAAGCTTTCACACATTCAAGGTCAACCAGGTCCAGCCACATTACCTTAATTTTAGCATCAGGTAATTCATTCAATATAGCAGCCTTTGCCTCTTTCCCTCTGCTTTTTGACCTTGATGCAAGAATCACTTCTGCTCCTTTTTCCGCAAATGCTCTAACTGACTCAAATCCGAGTCCACTATTACCACCGGTTACAATTACTATCTTACCCGAGAGATCAGGTATATCACTTTTACTCCATTTTTCTTTACTCATAGTACTGTATAAATATTCTCCTGTTAAGTTCTTATATTTTCTATTTAATTAACAAAAAATGGTATTACAGGTTCAACATTATATTCATAATTCATAAGTGCTTTCAACGAAATTAACCTTTATAAAAAATCATTATTCATAAATGAAAGCCCCATCCCTTAGACCTGGTCAGGAAAAACCTCCATAAACTTCAGCATTGGCTGGAATGGGATATAGTGCTTAAATTATGATATCTTTGTATTAATGCCTGTCCGCTTACGTAACAACTCAAAAACAATTATTATGAATAAGTTTATATTCAGAAATTTTTCCCTGATCCTTATTTCCCTTGCCCTTGGTATCTATATATCATCCTGCACAGGGCAAAAAACAGGGCCCACCGAACAAGGCCTGGTAGTCTATACCAAAACAAAACCGGAAAAAACCGTTAAGCTTGAAGTGCTTACCGGTAAAATAATTCACGTGACTTCAGTGCCCGGGAAACAATTCCCGGAAAAAATCAGCCTTATGACCATTAAGGACACCCTGCCGGAAGTCGATTTCGATATAGAAGAGAAGGATTCAGCTTACGTTCTAACCACATCTGATCTTAAAGCCTATATTTCAACCATAACAGGTGAGGTGCGGTTTACAGATCATCATGATAATATCATACTGGAGGAAAAAAAAGGTGGTGGTAAATCTTTTGAAGAGGTGCAACTGGATGGAGAATCCTCTTATGCTATAAGGCAAGAGTTTGAATCACCGCATGACGAAGCAATATACGGCCTTGGTGCCAACCAGACTTCATTTATGAATCTCAAAGGCAAGAATCTCGACCTTTACCAGTATAACACCAAAACTGCCATCCCCTTTCTTATCTCAAACAGGAATTACGGCATCCTGTGGGATAATTATTCAAGGACCAAATATGGTGATGTGAGGGATTATAAACAGCTTGAAGGCTTAATACTATATAATAGTGAATCAGAGGAAGGAGGTCTTACGGCTACTTACTCATACCGGAATGACAGGGATAAGATATTTACCACCAGGGAAGAAGATGAGATTGATTACCGCTTTATCCCTGACCTGGAAAAATTCCCCGATGCTTATGATCTTAATAAGGGATATGTAACATGGGACGGTTTTATTCAATCCGATACCGGTGGCTTACACAAATTTGTATTTACTTCTTCCGGCTATGCTAAACTGTGGATTAATGACGAATTACTGTTTGATCGCTGGCGTCAGGCATGGAATCCCTCTTATAACCATTTTGACCTTATGATGGAAAAGGATAAGAAATACCGTGTTAAGATTGAATGGATACCAGACGGCGGTCAGTCATACATAGCTCTAAGGTACCTCGATCCCCTGCCGCAGGATGAGTACGGCAGAATCTCACTCTATTCAGAGGCCGCTGACCAGATAGATTATTATTTCATTGCCGGTAATAATATGGATGAAGTGATAAGCGGATATCGCACCCTTACAGGAAAAGCCCCGATGATGCCAAAATGGGCAATGGGCTTCTGGCAGAGCAGGGAAAGATATACGAGCCAGGAAGAATTGTTATCCGTTGTCCGTGAATTCAGAAAAAGAAATATCCCCCTTGACAACATTGTGCAGGACTGGCAATACTGGCCAACTGATAAATGGGGTTCTCATGACTTCGATCCAGAAAGGTTCCCTGATCCTGAAGGGATGATAAAAACACTTCATGATTCCCTTAATACAAAAATCATGATATCGGTATGGCCTAAATACTACGTCGGTACAAAAAATTATGAAGCCATGAAAGAGAAGGGCTGGCTTTATATGAGGAATATTGAAAAAGGACAGGAAGACTGGATAGGGTATGTCTCAACTTTTTACGATGCCTATAATGCTGACGCACGAAGGGCTTTCTGGGAACAGATCAATGAAAAGCTTTTCAGCAAGGGTGTTGATGCATGGTGGCTTGATGCCACGGAACCCGATATCTCATCCAACCTGCCCATGCACGAACGCAAGGCTTTAATGAACCCAACAGCACTGGGGCCCGCTACAAAGTACTTCAATGCCTATGCCCTTGTAAACGCCCGTGGAGTCTACGAAGGACAGAAAGAAGTTAAACCCAACAAGCGGGTTTTCATTCTTACCCGCTCGGCTTACGCAGGCTTGCAACGCTACTCAGCAGCCAACTGGAGCGGCGACATAGCAGCACGCTGGCACGACTTCAAAGCGCAGATACCCTGCGGTCTGAACTTCTGCATGTCAGGTATACCCTGGTGGACAATGGATATCGGGGGCTTCGCAGTGGAAGGAAGGTATTATAACCCCTCACCTGAAGATCTTGCTGAGTGGCGCGAACTGATGACACGATGGTATCAGTTCGGTGCCTTCTGCCCTATATTCAGGGCCCACGGCCAATACCCATACCGGGAGATATTCTACGTTGCCCCTGAGTCACACCCCGCATACCAGACTATGCTGTCATTCGATATGCTCAGGTACAGGCTTATGCCTTATATATATTCCCTGGCAGGCCAAACATGGCTCAACGATTATACAATAATGAGAGGACTGATAATGGATTTTGCTTCCGACAGCAGGGTGCATGACATCAAAGACCAGTACATGTTCGGGCCTTCATTGCTGGTAAACCCCGTATATGAATATAAAGCACGAAGCCGTGAAGTATACCTCCCCGCAAGCTCGGGATGGTACGACCTTTTTACCGGAGAGTATTTCAAGGGAGGACAAAACATCGAGGTTGAAGCTCCGCTGAATAAGATGCCCCTATTTGTAAAGGCAGGATCTGTTATCCCCTTCGGTCCCGATCTGCAGTATTCCACCGAGAAAAAAGCCAATCCAATTAAGCTATATGTATATTCAGGGGATGATGCACACTTCGAGCTATACGAAGATGAAGGAGTAAACAATAATTACAGTGATGGTTCTTATAGCCTGATATCCTTTTCATGGAACGAAGCAAACCAGAAACTCACAATAGAGGAGAGAAAGGGTGAATTTGAAGGCATGCTGAAGGAAAGGACCATAGAGGTGATCAAGGTCTCTGAAGAAAATCCCGTCGAACTTGATTTTGATGCCAGCCCTGTAAGTATAATTAAATATAATGGCAAAAGAACCACTGTTCAGCTTTAGCTGCTCCCTCTATTAAATGGGCGGGAGATATATATTTAAAACAGCGAAATATGAAAATCCTCAGTAATGAAAGATAAGCTCTTAACTCCCATAATAGGCGCTGTCACTGCACTGCTTATTACCGGGATGCTGGCATGTTCGCCAGAAAATCCCCGTGAAAAAATCAACTTTAACACGGGATGGAAATTCCACCATGGCGACTACGATAATGCACAACTACCTGGCTACGAGGATAGTGGATGGAGGCTCCTGAACCTGCCTCACGACTGGAGTATTGAAGGGGAATTCAGCAAAGACCATCCTGCTACCGTAGGAGGAGGAGCCCTTCCCGGAGGTATCGGATGGTACAGGAAGACATTCAGCCTTGACAGGAAAAATTCGGGTAAGTTATTCTATATTGAATTTGACGGGGTGTACCGTAATAGCGAAGTATGGATAAATGGCCATTACCTGGGTAAGCGACCATATGGGTACAGTTCATTCAGGTATGAACTTAGCCCTTACCTTGATTTCGGTGATAAAAAGAATGTTATAGCGGTGAGGGTTGATAATTCCCGGCAGCCCAATTCGAGATGGTACAGCGGCTCAGGAATATACAGGAACGTCTGGCTCCTATCAACAGGGAAAATCGCAGTTGATCATTGGGGAACCTTTGTAAGCACTTCCTCCGTAAGTAAGGATTCAGCCCTGGTAAAGGTTGAAACAAAAATACTTGACAGGGCAGATGACACGGACGAACTTAGCCTGATCACATCGGTGTATGATAAAGAAGGTGACCTGCTTACTTCAGTAAAGACCGATAATATCAATGCAGGTGATAGCACTTTTACAATAAACCAGGAATTGGGGATTGAGAATCCCATTCTCTGGTCCGACACCAATCCTTACCTCTACAGGGTGGTTTCAGAGATAAAGGTGGGAAGAAAGCTTTCTGACAGGTACGAGACTACTATGGGAATCAGGTATTTTGACTTCGATAACGATAAAGGCCTTATATTGAATGGTGATCCTGTAAAGATACACGGTGTATGCAATCACCATGACCTGGGCTGCCTGGGTGCGGCAATTAACACCAGGGCCATTGAACGGCGCCTGGAACTGCTGAAAGAAATGGGCTGCAATGGCATAAGGACTGCACATAACCCACCTTCCCCCGAACTCCTTGACCTCTGCGACAGGATGGGCTTCATCGTTATGGATGAAGCATTTGACATGTGGAAAATGAAAAAATCAGAATACGACTACAGCATCTACTGGGATGAATGGCACAGAAAAGATCTTAAAGACCTGGTTTTACGTGACCGTAACCATCCCAGTGTTTTTATATGGAGCATAGGCAATGAAATACTTGAACAGTGGGATACAACAGGAATAAGCATAGCGAGGGAACTGGCGGGTATCGTCCGGAATCTCGATGATACAAGGCCTCTAACGGCAGGATGCAATAATCCCGCACCTCATAACTATGTTATCCGCTCAGATGCACTTGACCTTATCGGCTATAATTACCACGAAGAAATATTTGCGGATTTCCCTGCAGATTTTCCCGGTGAGAAATTCATTGCCACCGAAACAACATCCGCCCTGGCTACCCGGGGTAGTTATGACATGCCCTCGGATTCAATACGCAGATGGCCCGTGAGATGGGACCTGGCCTTCAATGAAGGGAATGATGACCTTACATGCTCATCATATGATAATTGCAGCACACCATGGGGCTCAACACACGAAGAAACATGGTCGATTGTGAAAAAGTACGATTTCCTTTCCGGAATGTTTGTATGGACCGGCTATGACTACCTGGGTGAACCCACACCATATACATGGCCTGCCCGCAGTTCCTACTTCGGCATCCTTGACCTGTGCGGCTTTCCCAAGGATGCTTATTACTTCTATAAAAGCGAATGGACCAACAGCCCGGTCCTCCATGTCTTCCCCCACTGGAACTGGACGTCCGGCAAGCTGGTGGACATATGGGCATATACCAACTGTGAGGAGGTTGAACTCTTCCTTAACGATAAATCCCTTGGGGTG
Source organism: Bacteroidales bacterium (assembly GCA_041686075.1). Taxonomy (GTDB): domain Bacteria; phylum Bacteroidota; class Bacteroidia; order Bacteroidales; family VadinHA17; genus UBA9300. The sequence goes on from JAWLEO010000012.1 coordinate 69,240, forward strand.
AAAAAGAAAAACAGCGATAAACTACACCTCCAATGGAAAGTGCCTTTTGAGCCGGGAAAACTTGTGGCTCTTGGAAAAACCAATGGCAGCGAAGTACTGAGGAAAGAGGTGCATACGGCAGGTGAACCAGAAAGGATAGACCTGTCGGCCGACCGCAGCAGCATTGATTCAGACGGATCTGACCTTTCCTTTATCACGGTAACAGTGGTGGATAAAAACGGAATCCAGGTACCCTATGCCGATAACCTGGTAAGCTTTGCCATTGAAGGTGATGCCTCCATAGCCGGTGTGGATAACGGGAGCCAGACCAGCATGGAACCTTTTAAGGCCAGTAAGCGAAAAGCATTCCATGGCAAATGCTTACTGGTCGTAAAAGCAGGAAATAAACAGGGAGAAATTACAATAACAGCTTCATCGGATGGTCTTAAAAGTGACACTATTAAACTTAATTTGAAATAAATATTATGATACCAAAATTTAGTGCTTTGTTGACTAAAAGTCTTATTGCTATTTTTTTAATCTCACTTATTACCATGACAAATAGCTGCAACACAAAGGAACAGCAGGAGGAAAAAGAGTATATCACTGTCAGTGATGGCATGTTCATTGAGCCTGGTGGTGAACCCTATTATTTCATAGGTGCAAACTACTGGTATGGAGCAATTCTGGGTTCCCAGGGTGAGTACGGCGACCGCGAGCGGCTTATCAGGGAACTCGATCACCTGGATAGTATCGGGGTTGACAATCTAAGGATACTGGTGGGCGCCGAGGGGCCCAATGGGGAACCCACAAGGGTGACACCTGCCCTGCAGGTATCGCCGGGAGAATATAACGAGGACCTGCTTGACGGACTTGACTTCCTGTTGGCCGAAATGAAGAAACGTGACCAGTATGCCATTCTTTATCTCAATAACAGCTGGGAATGGTCAGGTGGCTTTTCTCAATACCTTAACTGGAACGGCTATGGGCCCATACCTTACCCTGCCCTCCCGGACAATTCATACCAGGAATTTACGGAATATGCCTCACAGTTTAACGATTGCGATGAATGCATAAGGCAATTCCATGATCATGTAAGGTTCATACTTGGCCGTACTAATAAATATACGGGACTTAAATACACAGAAGATCCCACGATAATGACCTGGGAAATCGCGAATGAACCGAGGGCCTTTGCCGGGGAACAACTGCCTGCCTTTATGGATATGATAGCGGCTACAGCCGCCCTTTTCAAAGAACTGGATACTAATCACCTGGTAACGACAGGAACGGAGGGGCTGCATGGATGTGAATACTCCAGGGAAGCATTTGAAAAGATACACTCCGATCCTAATATCGACTACCTCACCATGCATATATGGCCAAAGAACTGGGGGTGGATGGATACCTCAGCACCTGATGCCGGTTCAAGCATAGACAGCAGCATAATAAAAACAAACAGGTATATGAGATATCATATTGATGTTGCCAGGGAATTTAATAAACCAATTGTGCTGGAAGAATTTGGCATGCCACGTGACAATTATGGCTTCGATCCCGGTGAGAGTGTGTCATACCGTAACATGTATTACAAAAATGCATTCGAGAAGCTACTTGAACATGTGGACAGCAGGGGTGTACTTGCAGGATGTAACTTCTGGGCCTACTCAGGCGAAGGCCGGTCGGGCGGTGAAAGTATATTCTGGGAACCGGGGGATGACTACCTGGGTGATCCTCCTCAGGAAGAGCAGGGACTGTATTCCGTATTTGACAGCGATACAACGACTATAAATCTCATAGCTGGATATAACAGGATGCTAAAAAATCAGCTGAGGGCAAATAAAACAAAAGAAAGCCAGAAATATTAGCCATGATAGGGCTTTCTTATTTATAGTATTTTTAGTATTTTTGTTATCCTGAATTTAAAATATGGCCGGTTGGCCGAGTGGTTAGGTCCCGAGTCCTCGGGACAAAACCGCGTACGGCAATGAATGGTCGGTTGGCCGAGTGGTTAGGCGCTGGTCTGCAAAACCGGTTACGGCGGTTCAAACCGAGCCACGAGGAATCGTGGCGAGCTCGCCGAACGAAGTGAGGCAATCCGCCACCGCTGATTTAAGTGAAGGAAAGTTCTTTAAAATTAAGCAAAAATATGGTCGGTTGGCCGAGTGGTTAGGCGCTGGTCTGCAAAACCGGTTACGGCGGTTCAAATCCGCCACCGACCTCAGAATAAAATCGCAACTACTTGATTAACAGTGGTTGCGATTTTTGTCTATGTCATTTTGCCCCGCCAGCGTCCCATAAACCAATCAATAATATGTATCTGGAAGGATATTAGCAGATATAAGCCAAGCTAACAATCCAAGTAATAGGAATGATTTAAACATGGAACAGATTTACTATTTGAAAGAAAAGAGCGAATAAATACTTGGTAATATTATATAAGGTAGGCTAAACAGTTATCAAGAGCGAGTAAAGGAACTATACTCCTCTTGAATGCCTTCCTCACTCAGCTTATCACAAATCTCTGATAGCTCTCTTATACGCTCATTCTCAACTGGGTCAAATTCATAAGAAATCTGATATACCTCCTCTTGTTCTTTTATTGCTTCTTCTAATTTCTTAAATAATATTTGATACTCAATATGTGGTTCCATCTTACCTTTTTTACGTTATAATTTTTTTGCCTGTTTTCGATTCAATGTCAAGTCTTAATGGAGTAAGGGGTGTTTTAGTGCCACAATTTGGACATACAAATATATTATCTTTTGGGAAAGGAACTACATTTTTCTGTAAAGGTATGTCTTTTTTAAAGGCGGCCTGAATCTTCGTTATAGCTTTGCATTTAGGACATTTAAAGTCGATTAGTGCAGTATTCAAATTCTTTTGTCCTGGCTTGCTTTGAATAGGGGCATCCTGTTGTGTAAAAGTATATATTTGGCTGGTTATTGTTTCGTAAAGTTTATAAATCCCAGTCATATCAAAAGTCATCTGTAGCAAGGTATAGTATCTTTCTATTGCATCACAAAGTGTAGGATGCGTCTCATAATTTGTAATTCGTAAACGTAATTCTTCAAGGTCATCTAACCTAATAGATTTTCCATGGGTTAGCCATTTACTATGTTTACACAAAGCCGCTGCTATAGTATCAGCTCTTGATTGCTTTTCCTTTTTAGTAACTGGTTTGCCAGTTGAGCTATGTTTTTCCCAGGTTCGAAATTTATACTCAGATAGCCATTTCTTGACCAATGTTTTTGAAAAGTCCTGAGCATTCTTTGAATGTTGAATTTCGGCAGGAGAAATCGACTGAAGGATCGGTATATAGGCGGCATTCAACTTCCCCGATGTTTGAACCTCTTTTTTAATCTCATCTAATCCATCTAAAAATGCATCAGCGGAAAATCTTTTCCCATTGTGCAATATTTGAGCATCTATTGGACCGAGAGCAGAAGTATTTCCCATTAGGATTTCATCCGCTGCCATCGTAAAAATGGTACCCGCACTTTTTGCTGTTCCTGGAATGATTATGCTCACTCTTTGAAATTTCTTCCTAAGCAAATGTACCATATCCTCCACCACTTCTGCAAGACCTCCAGGTGTCTCAAGAATTATATCAATCGAATCTCCTTTTACTTGGTTTAACTGGTCTTTAAAAGGCATCAAATCTTGCGGAAGAATCTGAGTATTAGGCTTTCTGGCCCAATCACTTGCATATACTAAGATTTCATTCTCTCGAATAGAACTAATCCGCTTAAGTTGTTTCTTACGCTCATTCGAGACTTGGTCAAAGTTTAAATGCTTATTTAAATATTCTGAATAAATACTCATAGCTTACTATTTACTATTTTGAATATACAAGTTAAGTCATTTTCTCTTCCTTTCAAAATTGCATTCATAATTCACCCCAAACCTTTGCTATCCGGTCTTTAATCTTTTGTTCATACTTTTGAACTAATCCCATATTTGAATCTATAATACGCTGTTCTTCTTCAAGATTGTCAACAATATGATCCTGTACATCCAAGTTCGGCATGGGTATTTTCATCCTCTTTATTATTGTTTGACTAATATTGGGTTGTGCACCACCGGCACATTGAGAAATCAGAAATTCAGTTTGGCCTAACAGATAGTAAAAAAGAAACTCTGGTATGAAGTTTTTATTTGGTAATACAGCACATACAGCCTGATTGGTAGTTGAGCTAATTTTTAAAAGTCCAATTTTCCCGGCAGTTGCACCATACATTGCAATTAGTACAGTATCAATGGGGAACAATTTTGCTGATGAATTTTTTAAGCCAATATCAGTTATAGTTTCTTCAACAGAATAAATTTTACCTTTTGCCACTTCTCCACTTTTCAGCCAAGGTATATTACCTCCATAGTATTCTGATCTACTTTTTAGTGGAGTCCCTCCTGATGATGTCTCACAAACCTTACCCAACTCCACCATCGGCCACTCCGGATCGATATCAATCCTTGGCTTGTAGTTCTCCACCACCTGCTTGGCACCGTCAATGATCTTCTGGTAACTCTCAATCTCTGCGACAATCTCTTCCTGGACAGATAAGGGGGGGAGGGGGATTTCTAATAATTTGAACTGTCTGATATCAAGATTTCTTTGAGCATGGCCTCTTGAACAGTTGTATATTTGATCCTGAATATTGAGTAAGACATAATCAGTATATCGTTTATCGATATTCATATTCATAGATTCTTTGATTGAATAAGTGAATCCTGAATCAAGTAGAAAAAACTTCCCTTTTACAAACCTTACGCACTCAGGTGACATTGCGAATCTTGAAATCACTAAATCATCCCTTCGATTATAATTATCAGTTCTAAAACTTTCTCCACCCCCTCCATAAACAGGGTAAACGGTTCCCTCATCATTCTTTTTGGTGATTCTGCTACCGAAATCTAAATTTAATATTTCATCGATCTTGTATAGCCTATATTCAGAATTAGTAGGAATTAGTGCCTGAATATACCTATCTCTACTAAGATTTAGATCTTGATTGCTCTGTATATCATTTCGATCTATTGGGATACTATCTATTAAATTTTCAGATTGTATTTCAGATTGGCTGTTTAATGAGTTTTTAAAATGGAGTATTTCTCTTAAAGCATTTGGTAGATCATTCTGTTTAATCGGTCTTCTCTGCGCCCCCAGATCAAAACCATCATTCTCAATCTTTACAAACAGGATTTTATCCGTTTTTTTGGCCAGAGTCCTATCCATCCATAGGATTGATGTCTTAACGCCCGAATAAGGCTGAAATACGCCCGCAGGAAGAGAAATTACTCCTACCAGGTAGTTTTCCACCAGCATCTTTCGAAGGTTCTTATATGCGGTTCCTGACTGGAATATGATACCTTCCGGTACAATCACTGCTGCCCTGCCATTTGGTGTAAGGTGTTCAACAATGTAGTCCACAAATAACACTTCGCTGCGTTTTGATGTTATTGAGAATCGCTTATGCGGACGGATACCTCCCTTTGGTGACATGAATGGTGGATTAGCCAGGATGATATCTGCATATTCATTCCACTTATCCTCACTGGTAAGGGTATCATATTCATGTATGAGAGGAGAATGTAATCCATGCAGGTACATATTCACCAGTGACAAACGCACCATATCAGGAGAAATATCATACCCCTTGATATTCTTTGCCAGCCGGCTTCTTTCATCAGGGGTGAGTTTATCCCCACTATACTTTTTACTGTTGATCGTTAATTCATCAACGTGTACATCCTCAACTTCAAAAGCCCTGGTTTCTTCTTCAGGATCGTAATTTGATGAATTGTGTTTTATTATATGTTTATATGAGGAGATCAGAAATCCTGCCGTTCCGCAGGCAGGGTCAAGAATTATATCATCCTTCTTTGGATCGATAATCTCCACCATGAAATCTATAATGTGTCTGGGTGTACGGAATTGTCCTGCCTCTCCCTGGCTACCCAAAACCGAAAGAAGGTATTCAAAGGCATCTCCTAATCTCTCACTGTGATCATAGGTGAAATCATTAATTACCTTTAAAAAGGCCTTCAGGGTTTCAGGATCCCTATAAGGAAGGATTGCGTTCTTGAAAATGTCCCGGAACAGTTGGGGGATGTTGGGGTTCACATTCATCTTCATGATTGCCTCACTATAAAAATTGAGTATCTCAAATCCACCCATCCTTGGATCAAATATCCTCCGCCAGGCGTATTTCCCAAAGTCTTCTTTAAAGAATGATCGCTCTCCTCCCAGTTCTTCTGATTCCAGGTCCATATCATCCATGAACTTATATATAAGTGCTATGGTTATCTGTTCCACCTGGGATTTGGGATCTGGGACCTTCCCTACCAGGATGTCCCTTGCCGTATCAATTCTTCTTTTGGTTTCAGTATCGAGCATAGCTTATGATGCGTATTTATTTAAAGAAACATAGTCATAAACGTATTCTGGAACGATCTCCCTCCATCTCTTCGGAATGGCCTTATATGCCTCCAGAGGGAATACAGGGTTTACTGCAAGTTCAGCAAACCTTTTTTCGTCGATTATCTTCCTGAATGTTTCATCCACTATATATGTTTTGAAGAAATATTTCAAGGCAATAATATCATCTGTATCGCTCGGTTTGTAATCTGATATGAACTTATAAAATTCATCTTCCAGCAGTTCATCCTTTGACTTTATCGATGGTATCAACCCAAAAATGTACTCCAGCATTTCTCTCAGTGTTACCTTCCGATCATGTTTAAGTGACTTCCTTAGTTTCTGTGGGGTGTAATATTCCTTAGGCTTATTCATCACTTCTTTTTGCAGGTAATCCAGCACCTTATCCCAATTCTCAGCCATAACATTCTCCCTGATATAATCATCCTCTTTAACCGTATCCTCGAACTTTTCAAAGAACATACGGTCTATCTTCATCCCTTCCAATCCTATTGCTTCCTCATGTATTGCTTGTAGGTGATCATCATCTTCCCTCTCGTACTCTGGAACAACCACCGTAGGTTTATCCACTACTTCACCTTTCTTTGATCGTTGCGGCAGTTTTAATACCTCATCATAGTCATATTTTTCCTCGAAATATTCGCAATTACCAAAGAAATCAAACAGCTTAAATTTCTCCTTTTCTATCTTTTCCGCCTCTTTTTTCATTGCAGGATCGATAACCTGATCTGCAAACTTGTGTCTCCTTGTTCCCCTGCCCTTAATCTGTACAAAATCTGTTGGAGAGAAGATAGGACGCATGAGGCAAACGTTAAGAATATCGGTACAGTCATAACCTGTTGTCATCATGCCGACGGTAACACACACTCTTGTCTTGCTGGTTTTATACCAATCAAGAAAGTTGGCAGTACCCATCAGGTTATTACTTTTATCGGAAAAGTTTATGGTGTACTGTTGTGCATCAGGAATGACAGAGGTAACCTGAATGGCAAAGTCAGATTTATATTTACCCGGATACATCTTGTCAGCCATCTGATTAAATACCTGGGTTAATTTAGCCGCATGGTTCTGTGATACTGCAAAGACAATAGTTTTTCCTATTTCATTACTTATAGGATCCTTGAGTGCGTGTTTCAGGAAGGCTGAACAAAACAGACGGTTGGTGTCCTCTGAAAAAAACTTCTTTTCAAAATCCCGATGGAAGAAAGACTCTCCCTCCTCCTGACCTTCCTCATTCTCCACCACAACAGCATATCCTTCATCAGAGAGAAGCTGGGTAGTAACATCAGTTCTTGCATCAACAACAACAGGATTAATGAGGTAACCGTCCTTAACTCCATCAATAAGCGAATATCTGAATGTAGGTTGCCCGCTCTCACAACCGAAAGTGCGATAGGTATCCAGCAACAATCTTCGTTCGTACTCACGCTGGGTATTTACATTAACCTTATCAGGATCGTATTTTTTAAGGTAATCTTTTGGCGTAGCCGTAAGGCCAAGTTTATACCCTATGAAATATTCAAATACTGCCCTGGCATTTCCACCAATAGAGCGGTGAGCCTCATCAGATATTACAAGGTCAAAATCAGTAGGAGAAAATATATGTTTGTATTTATCATTGAATAGCAATGACTGAACCGTGGTAACAACAATCTCTGCCCTCCGCCAATCATCCCGGTTCTCTTTATAGATTACATTCTGGTAATCATTCTTCATGTATTCAGTAAATGCCTTTTTTGCCTGGTCTTCCAGTTCCAGGCGATCAACCAGGAAAAGAACACGGTTTGCATTACCTGTACGGAGGAATAGTTTGATTATAGCTGCTGCGGTAAGTGTTTTACCGGTTCCCGTTGCCATTTCAAATAAGAACCTGTCCTGCCCGGTTTTAACTGCCTCCTGTATACTTCTTATAGCCTTAATCTGGTAGTCTCTTAAAAACCGTAGTTTATGCAGGTGAACAAATGCCTCCCTGGTATCTTCTTTCTGCCAGTTGGGATCATCAGCATACTGAGGCATCTGGGTAACGGCAATGTAATCATCCCGCACAAGTTCATTTATCAATCTTTCCGGATTAGGCTTATACTTACTGTAGCCCTTAACCGATGTAGGTTCAGGGAAGCGTGTAATGATATAGGGACTGCCTTTTTCAAGGTCCCAGAAATAATGGATGTTACCGTTTGACAGTAGTACAAAGCGACAGTTGATATTCTTAGCATACTTACGGGCCTGCTCCTTACCAACCAGGGGATTCTTCGATTCCGATTTAGCTTCCAGAACTATCAGAGGATATCCCTTATCATCCAGAAGGAGATAATCTATAAAGCCGTTACTTGTGTTTTCAAAATCTTCGCCAAGGTCATTCTGAGCCTTCTGAGTAATCTTTACATGACTTTCAAACACTACATTGGCCTTTCCTACACCGTTATCCTCGAGTCTCCATCCCGCTTCCCGGAGTAAACGGTTTATTTTAATCCTCGCTTTGGCTTCTTTAAGGGGCATGGTTGACTTTCTTAAGGAAGAATAAAAGTAATTATTTGCAATATAAAATCCACATGTTTATATACTAAAAATACTAATCGCTATATGTAATAGTATGTATTTGCTTCTTAAACATTGTCTAATGACGTAAAAGGTAAGGCACTTTACAAAGTAGCCTCCATATGTAGCTCAAAGTGCCATAATAATGGTATTTCAGGTACTTATTCATCCATAATGAATCCATTATCCTATTAGACAATTCCTCAGGCCGAAAATTAATATGTAGGTAAATAGGTAAATTTACTGATAATCATGTTATTGTAAAATGGGTGCTAATGATTTAGGGATAAAATGGAACGTTTTTGAAGTACCTCCATCATACAATTATAGAAATGTATATACAATCCCTCCAGAAAATGAAAATGTGACTAATGGTGTATATTAACAGACTACTTTACTTACTTAAAACCGTATATGACTTGAAGTGGTATGCACTTTATTATGAATGTTAATTAATGAGGTGAAAAATAATTGCAAAATCTTAGGTAATTTCCTAATTTGCATATTGCAATTCAATTACTGATAATTTTAAAAGTGATTTTACCTCCTCTTTCCAGAGACGCATATAATCACATCGATATTTTGATATATAAGAAATAAGAACAGAACAATGTTCTCGGAAATTAAAAAATGATAGACACAGAATTTGAAAATAAGTTAGCGAAGATCTTCTTTCATGTCACCAGATATGGAGCAGTTTTACATGCTGAGGAAAATGACAAGCCTGAGGACTTTAATCCTCAAAGGTTCTTTGAACTCTGTAATGAAGGATTCAAGATTGCACAAAACGAAATTCTAACTGAAATAAAGGCTCTGCAAACCACGCAAAAGTCGTCCAATAAAAAATTAAAAAAAGAGAGAAAAAAAAGGAACAAGGAAAAGACTGACATACTGATCTCAAAGATTAATATTGAAAATTACAAAGAGGAATTACTGCGAAATCTTGCGTTCACCATCGTTTGGCAGCTTTTCAACGGCAAAAGAGAAATAATTGCACGACTTTATACAGGTGAAAGGGGCGAAAAAGAATTAGAAGGGAAGGGATTTGAGGCGATTTTACAAGCAGCTTTAGAGATAAATCAACATCCTGATAAATTTGCCCTGATTAGTGACCTTACTAATACGGTACAAATTGGAGATTTGCTTGTCACCCACCCGGATAGATATGAAATCGTTGAAGTAAAGACTGGCAAGAAAAATGAAGAAGCATTCCGTGTTCTCAATTTTTATAAGGTGAATAATTTGAAAGTAAGCCAGGAAAGATTGGAAAAATCCTTTGATCCCAAATTTGCTCAACAAGTATTAAGAATTAAGAAACAGGAAGATAAATCTAAGAAGGTTAAAATAATAGTAGAAACTGATCAAGGTGAAGATCCAAAACAAAATGATACACACGTAAGACTAATAGACAGCCCTATAGTCGATGATACATATCACAATGAAATAGTTGACCTTATTGAGAAATTGGAAGAAAAGGACTGGGCTTATACAAATATTATGGGCATAATTAACGTAGGAGCCTATAAAAATGACTGGAGAATTTATGGGAAAGAAATTTTAAAAGAAATCAATAAAAAGTATCCTGTTTATGATTTAACCTCTTCACTTGGAATTACAATCGCAGAACCAATATTTGCCAAGCCCTTTGGCGATGATAAAATTATTGACTTAGCGTTAGGGAGAATCAAAATTTATGTAGGGATTGACTTTGATATGTTTATTAAGTTTTGCAATGATATGGGATTACCAATGCGGTGGTCAACAAGCAAAGAGTTTGGGAAATTCCTAAGTAAACCATCAGGTTATAACAAAGAGATTTTCTCATTCGACAATAAAGGATTAATAATTGAAGATGAAGAAACAAAAGGAACGCCCATTTTTGTAGGTCATGGAATGTTAGTACGAATGATGTTTGACCATATAAAGCCAGAAACATTAGTGATGAATAGAAAAATAGGCTTTGAGAACTTTAAACGAGAAGTAAATCAAGACTAAAACAGAAAAAACTGCTGAGTAAAAAATGTATAGGTCATTGTTCCTCTAAGGGAGAGCAACGCCCCATACACAGACCGTTGTACACAATTAAAAAATGAACTGGAACGATTATGAAAAGGAAATTCAAGCACAATTTCAGGAAATGTATCCTGAGGGGGAGATAACGCATAATACAACATTACCAGGTAGGTATTCAAAAATTGAGAGACAAATTGATGTTTTGATAGAAGATTATGTAACTGATGACAGGATTCGAATTATAGTGGATGGAAAATATTTCTCAGAGAATATTGATGTAAAGGAAGTTGAATCTTTTATTGGAATGATGCAAGATGTTGCTGCTGACAAAGGACTAATTGTAACTCAAAAAGGATATTCGCCAGCAGCAATTCAAAGAGCATATAATGACACAAGTAGAATAGAATTAGACATCTTAAATTTTGAGGAATTAAAACAATTTCAAAGTTTTGGTGCTCTACCATATAGCCGCAAACATGGAGTTGTCATACCAAGTCCATTCGGTTGGATTATTGACGCTACAAGAAGAGAAGGTTTTTTAGCAGCATTGTATCAGCGCGGATTGACTTTAGAGGAAGCTGCTGAAAATAAAGAATGGATGTACATAAACATCTTCAACAAGACAGATGATATCAATAACCTTGATGCTTTCTGTAAAATAAATGAATCTGATACTTTGTACCACTATCCAGATGCGAAATTTACTTATGATAAGACCGTAAAAAGAAAAGATGCCAATACCCTACTTCGAACCATTGAAATTAATACATACCCCACGTTGGAATATACAGGATTTGTAGAATTTGATGACTTCATTTTCATTTGTGTATTATTTACTCCAGAAGAACTTAAAGAAAAAAACCTAAAGAAACTTGAATACATTCTTGCAAGAGTCCTCCCATTTAATATTGATGTTGACAGTGTTCTATATAGCAATTTAGAGCTTCTGGAGAGACAATTAAAACAAGCTGATGATGATATTACGAAAGCTGAAATATTTATAGACCAAGGTAACATCTTGAAAAAACTCGAGAGGTATGAGGATTCTGAAAAAAAGTATAATGAAAGTCTGAAAGTTTTAAATACCAGTTATGGAGCAATAAAGGGCAAAATAGATTTATATCTGTTAACAAATCGATCAAAGTCAGATTTAAATAAGGTAATTGATGACCTTTTTCTGTTAGCACCAACAAATCCAACTGTATGTCAAGATATTTTGGGCTTGTTTTTTGAACATGATAGAATTGATGATATTATCAAAATAATGGAGAGAAAAATTCAAGATTTTTCAGAAAATAAGGAAGCGCAAGGAAACATAAACTATCATCTCGGGTTGTTGTGTTCGGATTTAGATAGAAAATCAGAAGCTGAAAATTACTTTCATAAAGCAAAAAACTGTTTTGCCTATACACTTGACCAAAAGCATAACGTTTTTAACTTAATCGAGGAAAATTTAAAAAGAATAAAACGGGACACAACATAATCTATAGCACACAGCCACCCTTGAGGAAAGTAACTTGCCATACATATTCCTGTTTTAAAGTATTACCAATAACTAGAAATATGAATTATTCAGAAAATTATTTGGGCAAAAGCCTTACAGATCTACAATATACTGATATTGAAACTTTCTTTGGTGAAGAACAAGAAGAAACAAATAGACTTGAATTTAAGTCATATTCAGTAGCTCATAGTAACTTTAACGAAAACATTGAGGGGGTTATTCGAGGTATTTGTGCGTTCTTAAACTCTGATGGAGGTCTCTTGATATGGGGTGCACCTGAAGGAATTAAAATAGTAGGTAGACAAGAAAAAGTATTTCTTGGCGAGTTATCACCTGTGCCAGAACTTAAAGAAAAGGATTGGTTGATTAATAAGATATCTGATTCAATAACTCCTTTGCCCGTTGGAATAAATATTCATACTCTTGAAAAAAATGGTTCTTATGTATACGTTTTTGAAATACAGAAAAGTAAGTATAGTCCACATCAGTTTAAAAATACATACTTCGCGAGATTGGATGGACAAAATAAACCTGCCCCACATTATCTTATAGAAGCATTGTTTAAGAAAATAACCTTCCCTCGAATTGAAGGTTTTATTAAACCAGACAAGATATTTCGTGATGAAACAAATTATTATCTCGACCTGACCATCTTTTTATTCAATTTTTCCGAGTTGCAAAACGAAGAAGATGTCTCATTTCGATTAGTGTGCCCGCAAGGAATATTTACAAAGAGTCAAATACACCAATACCAAAACATGTATTCATATGGCGGTCATCAGTTGATTCATAAGGAGCTAATAAAAGTATTGCATTTTGGATGGCCTAATATTCATACAGAAAGGTTGAAGTTTATCCCTGATGATTTATTAGATAATCATCAAAACAAGGTCGAATTATTATTATCATTTGGAGGCAAATATTCACCTCTAAAGTCATCTGACTATAAACTTAACTTTGCAAACATTGATTGGAACAATCAGGATGACCCTAACTATTTGATAGTAGAATTAAATGAAAATATACTTTTATCGGAATTACAGAGGAAGTTAAATAAAACAAGAGAAGATACTTTAAAATCATTATTGAAAAGATAATAAGGACGCAACAATGTATAAAATAATAACCGGTTCAGCAGTAAATTAAAGGGTTGTAGCTCGTTTTAATTTTCGTGTAATTTGACAAGAATTAAGCCCGCAATCGGCTACTATTCTTATACTCACCTTCAAGGCCTTCATTAAAAAATATTTTAGAGTATATTAGTATTTATATACTCCCCTATCAGACATTAGGAGCTATAGATGAAGCTCTGTTGAGGATTGTTTTATTATCTATCAGTTGAACTTGCTACACTTGGTAGGTTTTTTTCAAGATTGGTAAGCACAAATTTTATAATCTCTTTGTTCTTTTCACTTAAATATGGTCTATCCCCTTCAAGGTATAACAAAGCTTCATCCGCCGATAATATTTCCGGTAGGGTATAATATAAATCGAGGCTATTGGTCTCTCTGACAAACCTGCTGATTGCCCTATGCTCGAAAACGAGAGGCATTATTTCCCAGATTGCTAATGCAAGCATGTCAGTATCCTGTTTCTTATATTCCCGGGCCAGACGATCAGCTAATATTCTTCCCTGCCTGTATTCCTCGTCAGCTATCTCTGATGCAGGTATCTGAAACATATAATAGGTCAACCTGTATTTCATCGGAACCCGGTTGGCTAATTTATTAAGTATTGATTGATCGATTTGATAAACGTACTCTTAAAAGGCTCCAGGAACTCGAGCTCCTGGAAGAAGATAAAAAGAGTACCTTGTTTGACCTGATTGACACTTATATCAGGGATAGTAAAGCAAGACAGGCGTACTCGGCATAAAATAAAACCCTGCTCGGTGGCCGAGTGTGTTGTAACATCCTGATCAAATCAGAAGTAGCTTCATCAGTTTAGCAAGGTTAAGTCATTGTTCTTCTTACCTTTTATTAGGGTCCCTAAGTTTATTCCAGCCAAGAACACTAATACCAAAAGCATCCAAACCGGATAATCCAGCCCAGTTACAATACCATATAAGGTCATAGCCAAAATATATATAAATAGAACATATCTGAATATCAGTTTGGGATCTGGAAGAGAGTTTGTCTTTTTTCCTTTTACTTCTTTCTCCATTTTTTGATGTAATGAATAATTAACAACACGAGCAGAACACACCAGATCGGTATAATAACGTACTTTTTGAAACTAACTGAAACATAATTATCCAATATCAGATTCAGTATCAGATATACTACAATAAATGTGTAGAGTAAATTCTCTGACAGTTTCATTATACAGATACGGAATTAATTCTCTGGTTTCTCTTTCTCTTCATTCTGCTGTTTAGATGCTTCTTCAACTAAGGAATTTTGAAATTTTTTGTTTCGTATATCATTGTATCCTTGTTGTTGCTCCTCTTTCAAAGTACTCCAATACTCCGGGTCTGTAACAGACAAATGTTCCCCACATACCTTATTCATTTCACCCTCTTGTAAATCACCTTGTGAGATAGTTAACTCATCAGGAGCTCCTGTTTTCGTTTCCTCAGGACTATTGTTAACATCTAACAAAGTTTTTGCTCCTGAAGCGAGGTATGAAACCGCAAGTACAAGCTTTTGTTTAGGGTTTAAATTCCCTCTAGTATTTCCGCCATTCCTTCCTTCTCCATAAGTAGACGGGTCACCCTTAGAAGTTGAAGTACCAGCATATGGGTCTTTCCCTCTTGAGTTAGTACCCCTAATTCCCATAAATGTAAAACTACCATCCTTAGTTTTCTTGTATACAACTCCAGTGGAAATAACACCAAGCCCAACAAGAGCCCACTCTGCTGCACCTAACGCTGCAAGAGCAGGAAGAATAGGATTTTCTCCGTTTTCATCAATATAAAGTACAGGATTATTAGCTGCATAAGCAAATGGACTCTGAAAGTTATAAGTTTCAGCCTTTGGATCTATGGTATGGAACCTAGCTATCGCCGGATCATAGAACCTTGCCCCGTAGTCTAGCCAGTCAAATCTCATAGAATTTGATATGTTACTTAGCTATTTACAATTCAGTATTTCCAATCTGAATATTCAGATAGAAGTTATTAATTTCATTCACTCTTGCACCTTCTTTTTTCTCAAGAACAAGAGTTGACAGATACTCCTCAAATCTGACATAGTACTCTTGCATCTTTTTTGAGTATTTATCTTTTGATAGTGCCTTCCTTTTTGTATTCGTATAGGAGATGACTTCATCATCTCCACTATTCCTTAATTCTAGATGAGTGATATTAAAACTTTCAACTATACCTTCATCTGAGACAAATAGATAAAGTAGTGCTCTACCTTTTAGACTATCTATTTCTATTTTCTCAAGCTGATTTATGATATTAAATGGTATCTTTTCGGCCATATTGCCAGGATTGTTAGCTTCTATAAGAGTAGTATCTTGAGCATTACAACTGCTATAAACTAATATATTGAATAGGAAAAGAAATTTTATCTTCCACATAAGCTACTTAATTAGAGGTAAAAATTTAATGATCAGAGGATTATAATTTGGATCAATTTTATGTTTGTTATATAAACCACCTTTATTTACAGCAGCACCTTTATGAAAACTATTTATAGCATTTTGGTAACTACTCATATGGTTACTATCCCAACCATACATCATACTAAGCATAGCATTCTCATAAACTGATCCTTCAGAACTCATATTACCGAAGCTTAGCATTATACCTGTAGAACCATACTTTGAGTTAGCGGCTACGCCCCTGCCAAAAAGATATGCTCCAACCTCACCATTAACTGTTCCAGGCTTTTGCCCCATTTCCCTTTGGTATCCATGAAATAATTCATGAGCTGCACTTTCTACCTTTTGAGAGTTATCAATGCTGTTATTCAAAAATTCAGCTGCATGGATTTGAGCACCACCATCTTTATACTTTTCATTACTCTTGTAGTCTAGCTGAAAAGTTCGCTCACCACCACTTGATTTAGTGTTTGTGAAATCAAATAAATTATCAGAATCAATTAGGGTTGATAAAACTTCATTTCCTGCATCAACTTCCCCCATTGCATTCAACGAGCTAATAGTTGATGAAAGAAATTTATTAGTACCCTCATATTGCATACCAATCTCGTACTGCATCTTTTGTTCATTGCCATCTTCGTCATTATAGTAGATCCATATTTCTTGCCCGTTTGGATCAATAAAAAGTATAGGGTTATTTGCTGTATAATTATATGGTGATAATCCTATGTATTTTTCAGCTAAAGGATCCTGAACATTCCACCTGGCAATAACGGGGTCATAAAACCTTGCCCCGTAGTCCAACCAACTAATTTTTCAATGAACTTTTATCAAATATAATGAATTACTAGCTAAATTGAAATACTATAATACATGCTAATCCAGAGGGTGGAATTCCATAATCTCTCTTTTTAAATTATTGATGTTAACTTGTTTATAGCGCTCAGTACTACCAACATATCTGTGTCCTGCCATATACTGAACTACTCGAAGATTGTATTTTGTAATCCAATACGCAATAACACTTTGGCGAATTTGAACAGCATTTCTAATGGAGGGAAATTTCTTCCTTATCCGATGAAAAAGGTGCAACAGGCTATTATTAATCTCAGGCGAGCCATACATGCTTAACAAAAGCTGATTGGTTGTTGAAAGTACAGTATTCAGTTCATTGGGTTTCCTGCCAGGCAGTTTATAATAATAGTTTGCAAGAATCCTGGGTCTTATTATATCCATGTAATATAGAATATCAAATATTTGTTTCGCTTCAAGCAATAAGGTTCTACAATTATTTCCCTTCTTTAGTCTGCTATCAGGATTACTTTCAATCTTGATCGTTCCATTTTCAAAATTTAAGTCTTCGATTTTAAGTCTTTTTAACTCTCCTGTTGTAAGAGCTTGAAAAATTAATAGCCCAAATATCACTCTGTTCCTTTTATCTCTATCAGTGTTTTTGGGAAAGCCATAATATATTTCCAATAACTCTTTTTTTGTAAGAAGGTTTGAAATTATATGCTTTCTGGGATTTTTAATCCTTAGAGATCTAAATTGATTTACAAGATTAGGAGACTTTATACTTAAATAGTCATAATATAATGAAACTGCTGTAAGTATTCTATTAACCGTTACAACCACGTTACAGCGCTCGGAGAAATCTCTAATCGCATTATCGATGAAATCTAAGAATATATCATAGTCAACATCTTTAAGCATTAGATTATTCGTTTCTACCCATTTTAGAAAATATTCAACAAAACGGATAGTAGGTGCGATGGAACTCTTTGAGTATCCTAACTTTTGGAGATATTCTTTATATTTATGCATGATGATTGTGATCTGGTGCAATAAAATGGGTATATATCTGTGTGCTTTCAAGAGAGCTGTGCCCCAGGAAAGCAGATATACTTTCAAGTGACAGTCCATTTTCGAGTAGATGAGTGGCTATACTATGCCTGAGTGAATGTAAAGCCAAAGGTGTTTTTATTCCGGCTTCCCGGGCAACATTTTGCAATCTCTCATAGATTGCGTTTGCGCAAATCCGTTTTCCACTTCTGGATACAATTAGAGAATCCTCTGATGCTCTGCCACATCTTTTTAGGACTTCTGTCCTATAACTTCTTGAGTAGGTTTCAAGATCATCAGATACTCTTTTACTCATTGGTACAAATCTTTCCTTAGAAAGCTTTGCCCTCTTTACAAAAACAATTCCTTTTGACCACTGTATGTCTGAGTAATCAAGGCCAACTATCTCTGACCTCCTTAATCCTAATCCATAGCATATACTTAAAATTGCCCGGTTGATATCCCTGTCAGTACCCTTACAACATGCTTGATAAAGTTTATCAATCTCCCCTCTGCTTAACCATCTTCTGTCTTTTACAATTCCCTGAGAGTATTTCATTGAAGTATCTATAATGATGCCTTTGCTATCTCTCATAAATCTTCCAAAAAGTTTAATTGCATTTAAATGATTAAGCTTATAGTTCTGAGATAGCTTCTTCAAGGTATAAAGACTGTTAACGCTTGCCAGGTAATTCATGAAAAACCTGACATCTCTGTTTTTTATTCCATGGATATCAGATATCCCTTGAGTTTCCAAAAAGCATAGGAATGATCTTAAATATACCGGCGATCTTCTGGCTGTTGATTCAGCAAATCCGAAAACTCTTAACCATTTTTCAAATGCTGCTGTTAAATTGATAAATTCATGGTTTTGCAACGGGTTTTCCTTGCTTGCTTTATAGCTGTCAGGTAATGAGTCAAAACAAAAATGTTCCATATGAATTAGTTTTTGGTTACATTTTGTTTTATCTCAAAATCATAAATTTTGTTACCTGTATTGATAGTTTATTAAACTGGGGGATGACCAAAGGATCATATCAGTTCTAATTGGAGAAGAAAAATCTATTATATGAAAGCCTGATTTTCGGAACTCTAATAAAATGTTTATTCAAGTTTGCTAATACAACTAAAGAATATCTGTATATACCGGTTGAAAACCATACCAAATTTCAGTTGAAAACCATACCACTTATCAATGCTTATCTTCCCTCATTTTTTACAAATGAGAGAAGAATAA
>JAWLEO010000013.1:0-80656 GCA_041686075.1 Bacteroidales bacterium
ATCATAAGCTTCTTCTGCAAGCGCATCCTGAGTCATAAACCTCCCAATTACAGCATCATAGAACCTGGTATGGAAGTCATATACCTCCAGTCCCATTTCGTCCTGGAATTCTTTTCCATTGTACAGGTATTTATTTCCTTACCCGAATCTGTTTTACCTATGGTCTCCAGCATTGTTATCTCCGGATAGCTATTGTTCAATGTGCTTAGAATTGAATTTATTTCCTCCGGATTGTGATATTTTGCCTGCCCGCATAAGATTGCTTCCAGGGCAAAAAATATTAATGCAGAGAGCATAAGGAATTTGCTTATTATTTTCATAGTCTAATGGTTTGTATTTTTATTTGAGGCCACAATTTAGTAAGTAAATTGCAAAGAATGATTTTGTTGAGCAGGCTTAGTAACTATTTAAGATAAATTAACATTATATATGTTAGGCTAAGGCTAAGGCTAAGGCTAAGGAAGCTCAACCTTTGTTAAAAGCAGTTAGTCGGATAGAGTATACCATTTTAAAAATGGTTGGGAAAACTCATAATTCATAATTCATAATTCATCTCTTCCCTTCAGCCTTTCATAGTTCTCCATATATAGAGATGGTTCATATGCAGGGTTAAAATCCTTGTTTTCAATGAATTTGCCGGTCATGATATCCAGATAACCTTTAACATAATGATGTGAGAGGGTATAGATATTCTCATCATTCTCGCTTAAAACGGGCATGGTGATTGTCAGGATTTCTTCAAAATGAATATCTGAATTATCAATCAGTTTTAGATATTTCCTGTGAAGGGCTTTATCTATTTCAATGATAACCGTGTATTTACCATATTCTTTTCTTTCGACAAGGAAATAGTTTATTTCCACAATATCCTTAGGATTGATCCTGTCGCTCGAGTATGTCAATTGTTCCTCGAACTGGAAGCCTTTGTTCATAATCTCCCTGGCTGTATCCTCATCCCTTGTATTGTGAAGAAACAAAATGCGATCGGTATCTCTTGCAAGAATAGACGCCAGGATGTTTCCGGCAGCACTTATTTTTATCATAACAGTGCAAGAATTGACCTGGCAAATGTAATTTATCCGATAATCATTTACAAACTTAGGTGATTGTAATGTTATATATTAAATTTGTTGTTTAAAGCAATAACGATGAAAAGTCTACTTATCCCCGGTCTTTATTTTCTTCTTTTTATTGCAGGATGTAGTACCGGGCCTGTTGACCGTGATAAGGAAACAATAACGGTCAGCATTGAACCCTTTAAGTTTTTTACATCGGAAATCGCGGGAGACACTTATTCGGTAAATGTGATTGTTCCACCGGGAGCCAGCCCCGCTACTTATGAGCCACCGCCTGCGGTAATAAAAGATATTAATAATTCGACCCTGATGATAATAAATGGTTATCTTGGTTTTGAGAAGGCGTGGATCGACAGGATGATAAGGCTGAATGATGAAATTAAGGTTTTAAAGCTGGCTGAATCTCAGGCTTTGATAGTTCCCGGCAGCCACAGGCATAGCGGCATGAAAGATTACAGTGGCGTTGATCCTCATTTTTGGATGTCGCCCCGGAGGGCCAGGATAATTGCCAGGGATATAAAAAGCTTCCTGGTTGAAAATGACCCGGACAGAAAACAGTTATATGATTCAAATTACGAGAGACTTGATAGTATCATCAAAGAAACTGATTCATACGTAAAATCACTATTACGCGATTCGGATAATAAGTCGTTCATGATATTTCATCCTTCTTTAACATATTTTGCAAGGGATTATGGCCTTGAACAAATACCGGTTGAGGCTGAAGGCAAAGAGCCGTCACCCTCAGAGTTAAAAAAACTCATTGATAAGGCGAGGGAAAAAGATTTGGAAATAATTTTTGTTCAGCGCGAATTTGACACTGATAATGCAAGACTGATCGGGAAGGAGATCGGAGCCAGGACTGTTGTGATTGATCCCCTGAGCGATAACTGGGTACAAACAGTAAAAGAAATAGCTGAGAACATAGCGAGGTAATAATATGGACACGTTAATAGAACTGAAAGGAGTATCTGCATCTTATAATGGTGCCAATGTCATAGAAAATGTTGACCTGAAAATCAGGGAAGGTGATTTCATGGGTGTAATCGGACCCAACGGGGGAGGGAAGACAACCCTCCTGAAAGTGATCCTTGGTTTGATTGAACCCACCGAGGGTGAAGTGATCTATAATAAAGATAAGATAAGACGTAATAAGATAGGTTACCTGCCCCAGATAGCCGAAGGTGACCGTAACTTTCCAGTATCAGTTAAAGATGTGGTTTTATCGGGCTTGATGATATTGAAAGGGCATAATGCTAAGATGAACAGGGATGACAAAAAAAAGGCAGATGAAGTACTTAATGAACTGGGCATTTATCATTTGCGCAACAAGTCATTAAATAATCTCTCAGGTGGGGAATTGCAAAGAGTATATCTCTGCAGGGCACTCATAGGTTCGCCTAAATTATTACTTCTTGATGAACCGGGAAGCTTTGTTGACACCAGCTTTGAACAGGGTTTTTATGATAAATTGAAAGAGTTGAATAAAACGGTTACCATAATGATGGTGTCACACGATGTGGGTATGATATCGACTTTTGTCAAATGCTTTGCCTGTGTAAACCACAAATTGAATTTTCATGACTCGGGTAAGATTACCACCGAACAGCTCGAAGCTTATGATTGCCCTATTCAGTTGATTGCCCACGGGGATGTTCCACATACAGTATTAAAAAAGCATTAATTATGTTTGAAGCATTTTTCGAATATGACTTCCTGGTAAAAAGCCTGCTGGCGGTGATACTTGGCAGCATTACCTCGGGTATAGCCGGGTCATATATAGTTACAAAAAAAATGGTTTTTCTATCAGGTGGCATTACCCATTCAAGCTTTGGGGGGATAGGCATAGCATTTTTTATTGGTATAAGCCCGGTTCTTGGTGCTGCCTGCTTTGGGGTTGCCTCAGCACTGGGCATCCAGTACCTGGCATCGAGACAAAAGGTGAGCGAAGATTCTGCCATTGGCTTTTTATGGGCCCTGGGTATGGCTGTAGGTATAATTTTTATATACCTGACCCCGGGTTATACCCCCGATCTTATGAGCTATCTTTTCGGAAGCATTCTCACAATTAAAACATCTGATTTAATTGCACTTGCTGTAATGTCAGTCATACTCCTGGTTTTCTTTGCAAGGTATTACCGTTTTATAATGTATCTTGCTTTTGATGAGAGTTATGCCAGGACTTTTTCTTCCAGGGTTGATTTTTTTAAGTACCTGCTTATCATACTGGCATCTCTTGTTATTGTGTTGAATATACGCATCGCGGGCGTGGTGCTGGTGCTTTCATTGCTAACCATCCCTCCGAATATTGCATTATTATACACCAGGGATTTCAAAAATGTTATCATTATTAGTGTAATATCAGGTTTCATCGGGATGCTTGCAGGCTTTGCCGCTTCATGGTATCTTAATATACCTACGGGAGCAACGATTATTTTTACCCTGGTGCTGCTGTGGGTAATCAGCAGGATACTGAGGAGGCAATGAGAATGAAAATACATTGGAATATTGACTTACCCCGAAAATCGGGGTTCGTCGAGCTCGCAGGATTCGCATGCTTCCGCATTCTCATCCTGCCCGGTTCCATTATTCCAGGACAAAGCAATGGGTAAAAAGAATATTTAACAAGTAACAAGTAAAAAGGAAAAAGGAAAAAGGAAGGAAAAAGAAAAAGGCAAAAGAAGGCTAAGGTTAAGGCTAAGGCTAAGGCTAAGGCTAAGGAATAATTGATGAATGGAATTCATTATTCCAATATTCCAATATTCCAGGACAAATCAATGGGTAAAAAGAATATTTAACAAGTAAAAACTAAACTATGAAATACGATCTGATTGTTATTGGCTCCGGACCAGGAGGTTATGTTGCAGCGATAAGAGCTGCGCAGCTTAAAATGAAAGTAGCAGTGATTGAAAAAGCAGAACCGGGTGGCGTATGCCTTAACTGGGGATGCATCCCAACAAAGGCACTGCTGAAAAGTGCAAAAGTATATGATTTCATAAAGCATGCAGATGAATATGGAGTGAGCGTAGATGGCGATGCAAGTGTAAATCTTGAAAAAATGGTGGAAAGGAGCAGGTCTGTGGCCGACGCCATGAGCAAGGGTGTACAGTACCTTTTCAAGAAAAATAAGATTGAAATAATAAAGGGTTTTGGAAAGCTGAAGAAAAAAGGCTTGGTGGAAGTGGATACGGATGACGGAAGGCAGGAATTATCATCCGATCATATTATAATTGCTACAGGTGCCCGGGCCAAAGAATTGCCGGATGTGAAGATTGACGGTGAAAAAATAATTGGCTACCGGGAGGCAATGACATTAAAAGATAAACCTGAATCAATGATAGTGGTGGGATCGGGTGCCATAGGCAGTGAGTTTGCCCATTTTTATAATTCGATAGGAACAAAAGTGACCCTTGTGGAGTTCCTGCCCGCAGTGGTTCCAAATGAGGACAGGGAAGTATCCAAACAGCTTGAACGGTCCTTCAAGAAAGCTGGTATGAAAGTTCTTACAAATACAAGTGTGGAAGCAGTAGATACAGGAGGTGATAAATGTGTTGCAAGCCTTAAAACAAAGAAGGGAACAGAAAAGATAGAGGCTGACATAGTGCTCTCTGCCGTGGGTGTAACAGCCAATATTGAAGGAATAGGAATTGAAGAGGCGGGTGTGAAAATGGAAAAGGGAAAAATAGTGGTCGACGAATACTACAAAACAAATATCGAAGGTGTATATGCCATAGGTGATGTTATTGAGGGTCCTGCACTGGCACATGTGGCATCAGCTGAAGGGATTATATGTGTCGAAAAGATTGCCGGACTGGAAGTTGAGGCTCTTGACTATAATAATCTACCCGCCTGTACATACACATCACCCGAAGTGGCATCATGTGGATATACAGAGGATGAAGCCAGGGAGAAAGGATATGATATCAGGGTGGGTAAGTTTCCTTTTACCGCCAGCGGTAAAGCATCGGCTGAAGGAGCCAGGGAGGGTTTTGTTAAGCTTATCTTCGATGAAAAATACGGGGAATTACTTGGTGCTCACATGATAGGTGCCGGTGTAACAGAGTTGATATCTGAAATAGTCGTGGCAAAAAAACTTGAAACCACGGCACATGAGATTATTAAATCAGTGCACCCGCACCCAACCATGTCAGAAGCTATCATGGAAGCCGCGGCGGCAGCTTATGATGAAGTGATTCACTTGTAAAGACAAAAGTTTGATAGTTTGATTGCCTGCTTTACGGCAGTCAGGTTTGAGTTCAGACTGTATAAATACTTAAACCTATATTAAAAATTCAAACCATTCAAACTATAATAAGGTAACGCAACCAATAAAGTCGATTTTTCATCTATCTTTTAGTGAAAGTGTAGTAGGTACATTTTCCGCATGTGATAATTTATTTCTATATTTATAATCTAAACAGAAATAAATTGCCTGAATTGCGGAAAATACTCAGGGGCTGCCTGTCAGGAAATAAACGAGACCAGGAGCTGCTTTACCGAAGGTACTCTGCAAAGCTTTATGGAGTGAGCCTTCAGTATTCTGGCTCCTATGATGAGGCCAGGGATGTACTGCAGGAAAGCTTTATAAAGATATTTACCAGCCTGCATACTTTCAACGGTGATGGTTCTTTTGAAGGCTGGATGAGACGTATTGTTGTTAATACGGCTCTCGAAAAACACCGCGACAGGTATTTTCTCAATAAGGTGGAGGAGGAGGGATACAGCAATGATACCTTACCTGAACTGGAGGCTGCCGACATTTCCGGGATGGAAGCTGAAGATCTGCTAAATCTTATTATGGAATTGCCACCTAAATACAGAATGGTGTTTAACCTGTATGCACTTGAAGGTTATTCTCATAAAGAAATTGCAATGAAGCTTAATATTTCCGAGGGAACATCAAAGTCAAACCTGTCAAGGGCACGGTCTATACTTCAGAAGAAGGTTGAAATATATCTTGGGATAAA
This sequence comes from Bacteroidales bacterium, assembly GCA_041686075.1. Lineage (GTDB taxonomy): Bacteria > Bacteroidota > Bacteroidia > Bacteroidales > VadinHA17 > UBA9300. The sequence goes on from JAWLEO010000013.1 coordinate 6,044, forward strand.
GAAACGAATGAATGGTTAAGAGTGATTCACATATCGATGTCTTGTTCAGGGATGGACTCAGCAATACAGAAGTGCTTCCCCCGGCATCCGTATGGGAAGATATTCAGCCCATTATAAGAAAAAAGAACAGGAACAGGAAAGGCTTATTCTTAAGGATAGCTGCAGGTATAGCATTACTTACTTCCCTTGGTTTGGTGGCATATTTTTCTGCAACTAATGTACTGGATGTAAATAATGAACAGGCAATGGTTGATGACGGGGATAATCTTTCTACACTCTTTGATCCTTCCTATATCAATATTCCCGTTGAGTTATCAGAAACCGAAAATACGACTCAAAAGCCGATAAGTATACTGGTAAGTGACGAAGAGCCCACAGCCGGGGAAGATTACGAAGTTATAGCGGGTAAGCCCGGCAAGTATCAACAGGTTAAGCTCTCATACGAAAAGCTGAGCAGCAATTCTCTCAGGTATAGTGACATACCTGCCCGGGCTCCGGCCAGGAGTGGTCCTTCTGTCGTCTTTGCTTCGGAAATATTACCGGTTGAACCTGCCACCCCGGTAAAGAAAAAAAGATGGGAACTGGGTGCTATGGTATCACCAACCTATCTCTCCAGTGACCTGAAAACTGCAAACCAGTTCTTCAGCCAGGTAAACGATAATGAAAAGGCCGTATTGTCATACACCGGAGGGTTCAGCCTCAGTTACAGCATGACCGGCAGACTCAGTATCCAGACGGGACTATATTATTCATCCCTGGGACGTGAAGTAGAGGGAGTGATTTCTTATTATGGCTTTGAACCCTTTGCCAGCTCAAAAAGCGGTGTGCTGTTTGGCGTGATAACAAGCTCAGGAACGATTAATTCAACAAATACTGATATATACCTTGCAGATGTTGCAGGTAACAGGGTAGATGGTTATTATTCCGTTGATAATTTTGACCCTGCAAAGTCGGATCTCATACCCTTTGGTGACCAGCTAAGACAAAATTTTGAATACCTGGAAATACCTCTTATTCTCAGATATAAGTTGATTGACAGGAAAATAAACTTCAATATTCTTGGCGGTATGTCCTATAATTTCCTTGTAGGAAACCAGACCTGGGCTGTGAATAGTGAAGGAAACAAAGTGCTGATAGGATCCACAGAAGGGATTGATCATCTATTGCTGTCAAGCTCACTTGGTATGAGCATGGAATATGAACTGAATGACAGACTCTCACTTAATTTTGAACCACAGGTAAGATATTACCTGAATACCGGAGGTGAACTTGGTTCAGGCAATCCTTATACCTTCGGTGTTTTCTCCGGGATGCATTTCAGATTCTGAAAAACATATCCTAAATAATACCGGAAATAATTATGTGTATGCAAAAACATTAACTTTGCATATTCGTTAAATTAATGGTGCCCTGCCAGGAACCAAAGGGAAATATTTAACAGACAGATTATATTTTTTTGTTCTAAAATGTTTATTATATGGATACAAGGTGGATTAAAAAAACTCTTGCAGGAATAGGCGCGATTGCTCTGGTATTAGTAATAGTAGGGCTGATGCGGGATTATGATGCTGAACAGGAACCTGCAGGAAGAATGATAAATAAGGAGAAGCAGCGCGTAGTATCTTTTGAGCTTCCTGAGACCTTGTATTTCGCCGGTGAAAAGGTTCCTCTTGAGAATTATGATACACGGGAAAGTCTTGATCGGGAACTAAATACAAATGCTTACTTCCATTCTTCTACCATGTTGCTTATTAAAAGGGCAAATCGTTATTTCCCTGTAATTGAACCTATCCTCAAAGATTACGGAATACCTGATGATTTTAAATACCTGGCCGTGGCCGAGAGTAATCTTACAAACGCCATCTCTCCCGTTGGAGCCACGGGCTTCTGGCAGTTCATGACAATCACGGCTATAGAATACGGACTGGAAATCAACCGGGAGATAGATGAACGTTACCACCTTGAAAAGTCAACTGCTGCTGCCTGCAGGTATTTTCTGAAATCATATAAAAAATACGGCAACTGGACAATGGTTGCAGCATCATACAACAGGGGATCAAACGGGATTAATAAACTTATAGATATACAGGGACAGAGTAATTACTATGACCTGCTTCTTCCGGAAGAAACGTCAAGGTATATTTTCAGGATACTGGCATTTAAGACTATTTTTAATAATCCCGATAACTATGGTTTTGATATACCCGATGACCATCTTTACCCGCCCCTGGAATATACCTCTGTTGCTGTTGATACAACAGTTAACAGCTTCGCTGATTTTGCGGCTAAATTCGGAACAAATTACAAGATACTGAAAGCATTAAATCCATGGCTCAGGCAACCATACCTTAATAACAGGTCAGGTACATCATACTGGATCAAGATACCTGTGGATAGTGCACGTACAAATGCATATGAATAATAGTGAAAGGTAAAGAGATTATATACGAAGACAAGGTGCATGTAAGAGGAGCCAGGGTTCATAACCTTAAAAATATTGATGTTAAGATACCCCGGCAAAAGCTTGTGGTAATAACCGGCCTGAGTGGAAGTGGAAAATCTTCGCTTGCATTTGATACTATTTATGCCGAAGGCCAACGAAGGTACCTCGAAACATTTTCTGCATATGCCAGGCAATTCCTGGGCGGCGTGGAAAGACCCGACGTAGATAAAATAACCGGCCTGAGCCCTGTTATCTCTATAGAGCAGAAATCAACCAATAAAAATCCCAGGTCAACTGTAGGTACCATTACTGAAATATATGATTACCTCAGGCTCCTATATGCCAGGGCTGCTGATGCCTACTCCTATGCTACAGGAGAGAAGATGGTAAAATATACCGATGAGCAGATAATTGACCTTGTAAAAGAAAGATATAGCGACAGGAAACTTTATTTCCTGGCACCGGTAGTCAAGGGTAGAAAAGGACATTATAAAGACCTCTTTGAACAACTCAGGCGCAAGGGCTTCCTGAATGTAAGAATCGATGGCCTTATACGTGAACTTGAACCGGGGATGAGGCTCGACAGATATAAGACCCATTATATAGAAATTGTTGTTGATAAATTTATACCCTCAAAGGTTAAAGAAAATCGCCTGCGCGATTCAATACTATTTTCACTTGACCAGGGCGATGGTGTAATGATGGTTCTGGATGCAGATGGAGAAGAACCTTCCTACTTCAGCAGGTACCTGATGTGCCCCACAACAGGTATATCGTATAATGAACCTGCACCTCACACTTTCTCATTTAATTCACCCCAGGGTGCATGCCCGCGATGCAACGGCCTGGGAGTGATCAGTGAAGTGGATGTGAAAAAGATAATACCTGATGACAGTTTAAGTATCAGGAAGGGTGGCATCGAGCCAATAGGTAAATACCGTAACATGTGGATATTCTGGCAGTTGGAGGCAATAGCCAATAAATATGGTTTTAGCCTGGATACACCGATAAGAAATATACCCGAGGAAGCAATGAATACTATTCTGCATGGTTCTGATGAAGTGCTCAAGCTTTCAAACACTCCCCTGGGAATCACATCTAATTATTTCCTGACCTTTGAAGGTGTGATAAACTATATTGGTAACCAGGAAGTCATCAACGGAGGCAGGGAAGGCAGCAGGTCAAAAAATAACTATATATACTATAAAACGTGCCCCGAATGTAATGGTACCAGGCTTAAAAAGGAAGCTTTACAATTCAGGTTGGGCGGGAAAAACCTGGGGGAACTGTCGTCCATGGATATAAGGGAACTTGCTGAATTTATTGACACCCTTGAACCCGGCTTGAGCGAAAGACAGAAAAAGATAGCCACGGAAATATTGAAAGAAATACGTTCACGTATTGGCTTTCTTCTTGGTGTGGGACTTGATTACCTCTCTCTTAACAGGGGAGCAAGAACACTTTCCGGAGGCGAAAGCCAGAGAATAAGATTAGCCACTCAGATAGGCTCACGGCTGGTAAATGTTCTTTATATACTGGATGAACCCAGCATTGGCCTTCATCAGAGAGATAACCGGCGCCTGATAGCTTCTTTAAAAAAATTGCGTGATAGCGGTAATTCCGTTATCGTTGTAGAACATGATCGCGAAATGGTCTTATCGGCCGATCATATAGTCGATATGGGGCCAATGGCAGGGAGAAACGGAGGTGCCCTGGTGGCCGAAGGCAGCCCCGGCCAGGTAAGTAACTCGGAATCCCTTACCGGGCTCTACCTCTCAGGTAAAAAAAAGATTGACATTCCCGGGTCAAGAAAGGAGGGAAACGGCAAAAAACTTGTGATATCAGGTGCCAGGGGGCATAACCTCAAAAACGTAGAACTTTCTATCCCCCTTGGTACTTTTATATGTGTTACCGGCGTGTCAGGAAGTGGCAAATCATCACTTATAAACCAGACCCTGCACCCGGCACTTGCATCGAGACTGCACCGTTCAGGCAAAACTTCATTGCCATATGACACTATCGAAGGTATTGAAAATATTGATAAGGTTATAGAGGTTGACCAGAGTCCTATAGGAAGGACACCCAGGTCAAACCCTGCAACATACACAGGTGTTTTTACCGATATAAGGAAATTGTTTGAGCAGACTACTGAAGCAAAAATAAGAGGATTTAAAGCAAGCAGGTTCTCATTTAATGTTAAAGGAGGTAGGTGCGAAGGCTGCCAGGGTGCAGGAGTGAAGACTATTGAAATGAATTTCCTCCCTGATGTTCATGTCCAGTGCAGCGAATGCAATGGTAAAAGATATAACAGGGAGACACTTGAAGTTAAATATAAGGGAAAGTCAATAAGCGATGTGCTTGATATGACAATTAACTCTTCAGTTAAACTGTTTGAAAATATACCATCCATATATAAAAAGCTTAAAACATTACAGGATGTAGGCCTGGGTTATATAAGGCTGGGTCAGCCATCCACAACCCTGTCAGGGGGCGAGTCCCAGAGGGTGAAACTGGCGGCCGAACTGGCGAGGAAAGATACGGGACGTACGCTTTATATCCTGGATGAGCCTACCACAGGTTTGCATTTTGAGGATGTGAGGGTCCTCCTGTGTGTCCTGAACAGGCTGGTTGACAGGGGTAATACCGTTATAGTCATCGAGCATAATATGGATGTTATAAAAATGGCCGATTTTATTATTGATATGGGCAAGGAAGGCGGAAGATACGGTGGTGATATTATTTTTGCAGGTACGCCGGAGAGACTGGCAAAACAAAAGGATAGTTATACCGGTGAATACTTGAGGAAGGAGCTTAATTTTTTCTAGCTTGATGTATATTTACTATTTTTAAATATTATGAAAAAATCATACGACCTCGTCCAGGATGCCTTCGAGAATAAAACATGGAATGAGATCCATACAATGGACTCATGGAGAGTTTTTAAGATTATCTCTGAGTTTGTTGAAGGATTTGAAAAACTGGCCAGGATAGGGCCCTGTGTCTCCATTTTTGGATCAGCCCGAACAAAAAAGGATAATAAATTTTATATACTGGCTGAAGAGATAGCTTATAAGTTGACAACCAAAGGTTACGGAATAATAACCGGTGGAGGACCGGGAATTATGGAAGCAGCCAACAAAGGAGCTTCCAGGGGTAAAGGCAAATCAGTGGGTATTAATATTGACCTTCCTTTTGAACAGAAAGCAAATGCATATATCGATCCCGATAAACTGATAATATTCGATCATTTTTATGTCAGGAAGGTGATGTTTGTGAAATATTCCCAGGGATTTATTGTACTGCCGGGCGGCTTCGGTACCTTTGATGAACTCTTTGAGGCCATAACACTGATACAGACGAAAAAAATAGGCAAGTTTCCTATTATAATGGTGGGTAAAAAATATTGGAGCGGATTGATAAAATGGATTAAGGCGACCATGCTGAAGGAAGAATCCAATATTTCACCGGAAGACCTTGAGCTTTTTGATATTGCTGATACTGCTGATGAAGCGGTTGATCTTATTGATAATTTTTATGCAAAATATCTGCTTAGTCCAAACTTCTAATCCTTATCTTATGAGATCCCCTGTTTTTATTGCGTTGATGGTTTTTCTTTTTTCAAGCGGTGCTGCACAGGAAAAATCAATTAATGTCATTACCCAACCTTCATGGCCTCCCGGAAGCTATGTGCCTGTGAGAATAGAAATACGAAATACAGGGATGAATGATTTTGCCCGCTTTTACCAGGACCTGCCACAGGGTTTTTCAGTTAAAAAGGGGAACACCGCCGGGGCCGATTTCTACTGGGACAATAACCAGGTCAATTTTGTTTGGGTAAAATTGCCGGAGGATGAAATAATACAAATCAGTTACCTCGCCATGGCTGATGAGTCACTGGCAGGATCTTTCAGGTTGGGCGGAAGACTTGATTATGTGGTGGAAGGCAAAGAGCGTAAATCTGTTGAATTCAGGCCTGTAATAATCAGCCTCGACCAGGATGCCCATGTTGAAGAAGACCTGGACGAGTTTTACAATGAAAGTGAAGAAGTTCAAGAAGATAATGTTATACCACCCGATACGGAAATTATTGAAAAGTCACAAAAAGTTAAATTCAGAATCCAGGTGGCCATTTCATCAGAACGGATCACAAAACCGGAGCTTGAAAAAAGAATAAACTGTGGCTTGAAATACGATATAATCATTCTCAGGACAGGTAATATGTATAAATACCAGAGCGGGTCTTTTGCCAAATATACCGGGGCATCTTTTTATCTTAATGAACTTAAAAGCCATGGTGTTAATGATGCTTTTATTGTGGCTTACCGGGGCGATGAACAAATATCAGTCGAACTGGCAAGGACATTGACTGAATAATCAGAACTTAAGTTTCCTGTCTATTTCCCTCTGGGCATCCTTTCGCTTGAGTGTTTCCCTCTGGTCATATTCTTTTTTACCCCTTGCAAGTGCTATCTCAGCTTTGGCTATACCGCGGTCATTTAAAAAGAGCTTTGTCATAATGATGGTAAATCCGCTTTCCTTTGTTTTCCTTTCAAGCTTTTTCAATTCTTTTTTATGCAGCAAGAGCTTCCTTTCCCTCCCGGGCTCATGATTGTTGATATTACCCCACTTATATTCGGCAATGTTCATCCCCGTAACAAATAATTCACCATTTCTGAACCTGCAATATGAATCAACCAGGCTGGCTTCCCCTGCCCTGATTGATTTTATCTCGGTGCCGGTAAGCTGTATCCCTGCAATATAGGTATCAATAAAGTTGTAATCGCGGGATGCTTTCTTGTTCTTAATGACAATACTATGTTTCTTTTCCTTCTTCATACCCTGCCTGCAAATGAAAAATAAATGCCTTCCAGCAATGAACGGCTTATCCAGCTTATGGTAAAATAAAATACCGTTATTGTAAGCAAAGCTACAATAAAGTATCTTAATAAACTTTGTCCCTTAATATTTTGGACGGTCTTCAAGCCAACATAAAGGATGTAAGCACCGTAAAGTGAAAGTATGTTTATCAGCGCGAGGTCAGGCAAAAACCTGGTTATAAAGACAGTAACAAAGAGGGGCGTAAGGGAATATGTCACCAGTTTAAAATTAAAGGAATAATCCCTGCTTTGTATAAAAGCCGGTGAAAGCTCATTAAGGATCCAGGAAGAAAACAAAACAGTGAGGTAAAAGCTAAAAAATTGCTTTAATGCCAGTATTATGGGAAAAAGTATTGATAGACCGGTAGGATTATATATTAAAGAACCGGCGAAGGCAGAAAGAGATATTATTATGAGTAGAGGTAAAAGAAAAGATGATTGCACCGTTCCAACGGACCTGCTTTCCTCCCTTATCGTTTCCCACGCCTTTACCGGGTGGATAATAATATACCTGGTCCTTTCCCTGAGCATCCGAAGATCTATCATATAGATTGTCTTTTACAAAGCAGCAAAAATAACTAATTTTAAAGAAACAATTCAGGTATGAAAAGCAGCAATTATGATATAGTAATAGTAACCGGACCTACTGCTTCAGGTAAAACCAGCTTTGCTGCTTTTCTGGCTTTATCAACCGGCGGTGAAATAATAAGTGCGGATTCCAGGCAGGTATACCGCCAAATGAATATTGGCACAGGCAAGGATTATGATGATTATATTGTGGAGGGAAAGAAGATACCTTACCATCTTATCGATATTGTTGAGCCGGGTTGCAAATATAGCGTATATGACTACCAGAGGGATTTCCTGAGAGTATACAGGAAACTAAGGGAAAGGGATGTTTTGCCGGTAATATGCGGCGGTTCAGGCATGTATATAGATAGCATAGTGAGCAGGTATAAGCTCATTGAAGTGCCTGTAAATAAAGAACTGAGAAAAAGACTCGCGGATAAATCACTTGCTGAACTGGCCACAATACTTTCGACTTATAAAAACCTCCATAACATAAGCGATATAGACGACCGGGAAAGAGCCGTAAGGGCTATTGAGATTGAGGAATATTATCAGAAGAATGACCCCGGTGATGATTATTTCCCACAGATCAGACCGCTCATACTGGGCATCAGGTTTGAGAGGGATGAAATACGGAAAAGGATAAGCAAGAGGCTGGAGTCCCGATTGCAATCAGGCATGGTGGAAGAAGTAAAGTCTCTGATTGATAGGGGCGTTTCGGCAGATACTCTTGATTATTACGGCTTGGAATACAGGTATATTAGCCATTATCTCCTGGGGAGGATCACTTACGATGAAATGAAAAAAAGCCTTGAAACTGCCATACACCAGTTTGCAAAAAGGCAGATGACCTGGTTCAGGGGCATGGAACGGCGGGGCATTACCATACACTGGCTCGACGAAGAACTTAACACCCAGCAGAAATTGGATTCAGCGTTAAAACTAATTAATCAGGGCTATGAATGATGAATATCGGAGTAACTAAAATCCTTCATCATTAGCTAATCGACATTCGATATTGCTTCATCCCGATGGCTCGGGATTCAGCGAGCTCACAGCACTCATCTTGAATGCTCGGGATTCGCGCTGTTCGGTTTATCATTCGAACATTACAAAAGATAAAAACCATTAAAGAATTATCCTCAGATTACTCTTTCAGGTAGGTATCTAACCACTTAAAAAACTCTCTCTGCCATATAACTGCATTTTGTGGGCTTGTAACAAAGTGAGTTTCATTATGAAAGAATAGCAATTTACTGGGTACATCGTTCATCTGTGCAGCCGTGAAAGCTTCAAGGCTCTGTGTATAAGGTATCCTGTAATCGTGTTCACCAACAATAATTAATATTGGAGCCGTCCATTTATCCACATTCAGATGTGGTGAGTATTGGTAACCCACCGGTTTGGGATCTTCCCAGTATGGTCCGCCGATATCCTTATTCGGGAACCAGAGTTCTTCGGTTGAGCCATACCAGCTTTCAATATTGAACATACCGCAGTGTGCTATCAGTGCTTTGAACCTGCCGTCATGAATACCCGCCAGGTAAAAGACTGAATATCCTCCATAGCTTGCACCCACAGCTCCGAGCCTTTCTTCATCAACAAAAGGTTCAGCAGCCATATGATCAATGGCATCAAGGTAATCCTGCATATTTTTCCCTCCGTAGTCACCTGATATCTGCTCTCTCCATTCGGAACCGAAACCAGAGTTACCACGCCTGTTGGGGGCAACCACTATATAACCATTTGCGGCCATCATCTGGTAATTCCAGCGATACGACCATCCCTGACCCAGCATCCCCTGAGGACCTCCCTTACAATAAAGCAGGGCCGGGTATTCTTTTGATGGATCAAAACCAGGAGGGTAAATAATCCACATCTGTAAATCCTTCCCATCGCCGGTCTTGATATATCTCTCTTCTGTTTCCCCCATTTTGATATAATCGAAAATATGGTTGTTAACGGAACTTATTATATTCATGTCACCAGAAGTTGCGGCCACCGTGGCTACCTCGGTGGGCATTGACATAGACTGAATACCCGTGATGACGGTATCTTCCTTAACAACAACAGGGCTGAAATTATATTTTCCCTTACTTATTTGTTTTATAGCCCCCGAGGCCAGATCTATATTGAATATCTGGACAGTACCCAGGTAGGGACTGGAGAAATAGATTTTATCCGCACCGGGTGCCCATATAATATTTTCTATGTTATAGTCCCATCCTTCCGAAGGCCATGATATTGACCGTTCATCAAAATCGTAGATGAATAATCTTTCCAGGTCCGATTCATAGCCTTCTTCTTCCTGGCTTTGCCATGCTATTTTTGACCCGTCAGGGGAAAATACCGGGTAACGGTCAAAACCTTTGTTTAATTCGCTGAGGTTTATTGTGCTTTCATCTTCGATCGTGTATAGATATATATCTGTGTTTGTACTTACTGCTGCTTCTTTACCCCTGAGTTTTTTACAGGTATATGCAATTTTTTTACCATCCGGGCTCCAGCTTATTTCTGACCCGTCAAACCAGGGGGCTGTAGGCGATTCATATTTTTGTCCTTCCATTATATCTTTTGCATCCTTTACTGCCTCACCATCGAAGGATGCAACAAAGATATGGCTGTAAGAATAATCGTGCCAGTAATTCCAGTGTCTGTACATGAGATCATCTATTATTCTCATGTTGGCCAGGGGCATGTCATGTATTTCCCCGGGTGTCGTATCGAGTTTAACTCTCCTGGTGAAATATATCATATCGTCCTGTGGTGATATGGCGTAAAGCTCAAAATCGCTCAGATTTTCAATTTTCTTTTTTTTACTTCCGTCAGGGTTTATTGTCCAAAGGCTTCCCTGGTTTGTAAAGGCAATTTTTTCCCCCGCCATGATCCACGAAGGTGAGCTGCCTCCTTCCTTCGTTAGTTGCACAGGATCCCCTCCCTCGATGGGCAGTGCAAAAATATTTGTTCTTCTTGCTTCATTTTCAAGCTTATATTCTGTAAGGGTAAAAAGTATGGTCTCACCATCGGGAGAGGGGCATATGTTGCCCATTCTTCTGAACTTCCATAGAATTTCAGGGGTCATTCTTCCCCCTTCTTTTTCCTGTTCTGTCAGTTGCAGGTTAAAATCTGCCTGCTCTGTCGTTTCGATATCCTGACAGGAATAACTGATCAGCATCAACAGGAAAGATGCTGTCAATAAGTAAAAGCGTTTCATATTTTAAGTTTTGGATTTAAGGGCTTCTTTTATCTTTTGGCTCAGTTCTTCGAACAATTCAGGGTTATCAGCCAATATTTGTTTTACTGCTTCCCTTCCCTGTCCTAGCTTGGTGTCACCATAGCTAAACCACGATCCACTTTTAGACAGAATATTATGTTCTATGCCCATATCGATTATTTCACCGGTGCGACTAATACCTTCTCCATACATAATGTCGAATTCGGCTTTACGGAATGGAGGAGCTACTTTGTTCTTAACCACTTTGACTCTGGTACGGCTTCCTATTACATCTTCGCCTTCCTTTATCTGGCTTATTTTGCGGATGTCCAGTCTTACCGAAGCATAAAACTTAAGGGCATTGCCTCCTGTTGTTGTTTCAGGGTTCCCGAACATAACTCCTATCTTCTCCCTCAGCTGGTTAATGAATATACAACATGTATGAGTTTTACTGATATTGGCAGTAAGCTTACGCAATGCCTGTGACATAAGGCGTGCCTGCAGTCCCATTCTGGAGTCACCCATTTCCCCTTCAATTTCTGCCTTTGGTGTAAGGGCAGCAACAGAATCAATGACAACAATATCAAGGGCGCCTGAGCGTATCAGATGGTCTGCTATTTCAAGGGCCTGTTCTCCATTATCGGGTTGAGATATCAAGAGGTTGTCTATGTCGACACCCAGCTTTTCTGCATAAAAACGGTCAAAGGCATGCTCTGCATCCAAAATGGCCGCCACGCCTCCTGCTTTCTGTGCTTCAGCAATAGCCTGGATGGCCAGTGTTGTTTTCCCTGAAGCTTCAGGTCCGTATATTTCAGTAACCCGGCCTCTTGGAATACCCCCTATACCAAGAGCCATGTCAAGGCCTATGGAGCCGGTGCTAATTGACCGTACATCCTGTACGGCCTGGTCGCCCAGTTTCATTATTGTGCCCTTGCCGTAATCCTTTTCAATTTTGCCCATCGTGATTTCAAGGGCTTTAAGCTTGTCCTTGTTTATTTCTTTCTTTTCGTTACTCATACTATAGACTTAGGTTGTTTGGTATTATTATTCGTAAAGTTTGTATATCTGTTCCGCATGCCCGCGGGGATCTACCTTTCTCATCATCCGATATAAGGGGAAAAGGTAAATCATGCTTCTCAGCACAAAGGAACATTCTGGCCTCCCTTAAGTTCAGCCATAATTCTTATTATTTTTAAATTAAGCGTAAATTTACGAAGTTTGAATCGTATATTGAAAGAAAAATATGTAATTGTTATTAACAACAATTATGAAGCCGATAAAGTTGAAAATGAGGACTTGGAAATTACTGCAGCTTGTAGTTGTAGTGATCATTTATTGCCAACCTGCATTTACGCAGGATCCTGATTTTACCCCTGACAGGGATATGGCGGAGAGGGCTTTCAACAGTGAAGATTATATTACGGCACTCAAGCACTACAAAGCCCTCTCGGAAAGGTTCAGCGCCGATCCGGTATACAAGTATTATACCGGAGCTTCCATGGTTGAATTAAAGCAAAATCCTGACATGGCTAAAACACTGCTCAGGGAGGCGATTATAAATTCATCTTCGATCCGTCAGGTGCCATCAAAAGCATGGTATTTCCTGGGAAGGGCATATCAACTGGCAGGTGATTTCGATCTTGCCATTGATGCCTATGATACATATAAAGAGAATGCCCGCAGGAAGGAAATAAGAGCATTGGGCATAGATAAACTCATTTCAGAATGTGACAGGGGTCTTGGCGATATCCTGGATGAAGAAGTGGGTATAGTTGAAGAGGCGCGAGATCAGGAGGAAGAAGATGTTCTTAGTGATAAGGACACTCTGGAAGCTGCTGTTGAAAAGCAAGTGGGTGATGAATATGAAATCCTCGCCAGGGAAGCACTCGAATACCAGTTCAGGGCTGATTCACTCTTAAGGCTGGCCGACAGGTACAGGTCTACACTGAATGAATTTTCAGAATCTGACAGGCAATCAGTAAGGTCAAAAATCTTATCTCTCGAGCAATCAGCCTTTGAGTATCAGCGAATAGCCGATCAAAAATACAGGGAAGCAGCAGGTTTAGCCTCTGACAAATATGATGAAAATATGCTGCCTGCCTTAAGGGGTGTTGAAGAAGATATACCTGAAATAGCCGAAGAGAAAGCACCTGATACAAGCATGGTTGAGCCAGATACTATTAAGCCTGACACAATTACCGAAACAGTAAGGCGGCCTGCGCCGGTTTTGGAAGTGTTCAGTGAAGAATACGGACAACAGGAAACGATATCTGTTAACCCGGAATTGCCCGAAGGTTTGATTTACAGGATTCAGCTGGCGGCATTCAGGAATCCGAAGGAAGCGTCATTTTTTAAAGGCCTGGGACCCATAAGCATATACAGGGCTGAGAATACAAATATTAATTTTTACTATGCCGGTATGTTCAGGTCAAAGGAGGATGCAGAACGGGCTCTCGTCAAAGTTAAGAAGAAAGGCTTTAACGATGCTTTTATTCTTGCATTGATGGATGGTAGCAGGATAAGTATGGAACAAGCAGAACAGCTTGAGAAGAAATGGTCAGATATCAGTCTTTTCAAGCAGGATACGGTAATTACACGCAGAGAAGCAGAACCAGAAGAACCACCAACTCTTGTATACCGGGTACAGGTGCTGAAAGTCAAAAAGAAAGTAGAGGACGATAAATTTGAATTACTTGAGAAACTTGCCGATAAAAAAAATTATGATATTTTAGAAACTGCCGACAAGGAGTATGTGTATTTAATTGGAAAATTTCTTACTTTTGAAAGTGCTGCCGCATATGCAGATCTTCTTTACAGGAATGGCCTGAAAGAATCAAAAGTGGTGGCTTACCTGGGGAATAAAGAAATACCCCTGGAGACGGCAAAGAAATTATTTGAATTGTATTTTGATAAATAAAAACAGACCGGCTTTATAAAGCAGTGTAAAAAAACCAAGATGAAAGAAAAGCCATTTGCACATAAAAAAAGAGCCGAAGATAATTACGAATCAACACTCATTTTATTTAATGACGATTACAACACTTTTGACCATGTAATTGAGTCATTGGTAGAAATATGTGGGCATGATCCCGTTCAGGCTGAACAATGTGCATTAATAGCTCATCATAAAGGGAGTTGTGAAGTAAAGTTCGGAAGAAAAAGGGTTCTTTTATCAATGCAGACAGGATTGCTTGACCGTAATCTAAGCTGTGAAGTAAAATAATAGCCAATGGAATCGCTCGGTGTAATTATATTCTTGATAATACTCGGAATTTTGCTTTTCGTTGTTGAGTTCCTTGTTGTCCCAGGTATAACCATTGCAGGTATTGGCGGTGCAATCAGTATTGTTGCAGGTGTAGTGATGGCTTTCTATTATGAAGGACCCGCAACAGGTCTTATAGTGCTTATCTCAACTGCGGTGTTGATAGGACTAACAGCAGTGTTTATGCTTAAAGCGGGCACATGGAAAAAATTGATGCTTAATAAAGCAATAGAAGGTAAGGTGGATTTTGTTAGAATGGAGGAAGGGAGAATAAAAATCGGGGATAAAGGCAAATCCATCACGCGACTTAACCCAATGGGTAAAGTAATGATCGGAGATGAATATTATGAGGCAAAAACCATGGATAAACTTATTGATCAGAATACAGAGGTTGAAATAGTCAAAATAGAATCTAATAAAATAATTGTAAAACCAATAAACACACAATAGTATGAACCCAATAGCAATGTATGTTGTAATTATCGTTGGAGTTATTATCCTTCTCTGGCTCTTGCTTTATCTTATACCAATAGGATTATGGTTCCAGGCACTGGTGTCAGGTGTCAGGATATCACTGCTTCAACTTATTTTTATGCGCTGGCGTAAAGTGCCGCCATCTGTAATAGTGGTGGCAATGATTGAAGGTGATAAAGCCGGCTTAAAACTGAACAGGGATGACCTGGAGGCTCACTTCCTGGCAGGGGGAAGGGTGGCCCAGGTTGTGCATGCCCTTGTGTCGGCAGCAAAAGCAAATATAGACCTGCCTTTCAATATGGCGACGGCAATTGACCTTGCCGGCAGGGACGTTTTCGAAGCTGTGCAGATGTCAGTAAACCCAAAAGTGATAGATACACCACCCGTGACAGCCGTGGCTAAAGATGGAATACAGCTGATTGCCAAAGCCAGGGTGACAGTCAGGGCCAATATCAGACAACTGGTTGGTGGGGCAGGAGAAGAAACAGTACTGGCACGAGTGGGTGAAGGTATTGTATCTTCAATAGGATCAGCCGATACTCATAAAAAAGTACTTGAAAATCCGGACTTTATCTCAAAAGTAGTGCTGGAAAAAGGTCTTGATGCAGGTACCGCTTTTGAAATACTGTCCATTGATATAGCAGATATTGATATCGGTAAAAATATTGGTGCTGTACTGCAAATGGACCAGGCAAATGCTGATAAAAACATTGCCCAGGCTAAAGCCGAAGAAAGAAGGGCAATGGCCGTGGCTCAGGAGCAGGAGATGAAAGCAAAAGCACAGGAAGCACGGGCCAAGGTTATTGAAGCTGAAGTGAAAGTGCCACTTGCCATAGCAGAAGCATTCGAAAAAGGAAATCTTGGTGTTATGGATTATTACAGGTATAAAAATATTGAAGCTGATACCAATATGAGGGATTCACTCTCAAAACCTGATGATAAGAATAAGTAACACGAATTATCACTAATTTTGATGAATTGACGTGAATAGTCCCCTTCGGGAAACCGGGGGGATTTTTTTTAATTTCTGATAATATATGTGCCCTAAAAAATATATTTAAGTGTATAATATACATTAAATATTTTTTTTATATTTGTCATGTAATCATTGAAATTGAGTAAAAGTCTGTTACCATCACCTGATAAGACCGGGGTTTGCAGGAAGGGTATATGCAGGGTACAGCTTTTTCCTGACTTATAATAACTAACTCTGAAACGAAATGACATTAATTGACTGGATTGTACTCGGACTGTTCTGTCTTGGTTTAATCGGGGTAATTATCTGGGTGGTGAGAAAGGGGGAAGAGACCTCTTCCGATTATTTTCTTGCAGGACGTGATGCAACATGGATAGCAATAGGTGCTTCCATATTTGCTTCTAATATAGGTTCTGAACATCTTGTCGGGCTTGCCGGCACAGGTGCATCAAGTGGGATGGCAATGGCCCACTGGGAGATACATGCATGGGTAATACTTATCCTGGGCTGGCTTTTTGTTCCCTTCTATGCAAGGAGCGGTGTATTCACCATGCCTGAATTCCTGGAAAAAAGATACAACTCGCAGTCCAGGTCCATCCTTTCTATTATTTCTCTTGTAAGCTATGTATTGACAAAGGTTGCGGTCACAGTATATGCCGGGGGAGTTGTATTTAAAGAAGTCTTCGGCATAGAGTCCATGTTCGGGGTTGATTTTTTCTGGATAAGTGCCGTCGGCCTCGTCATACTGACAGGTATATACACAGTGCTCGGGGGAATGAGAGCGGTACTGGCAACCTCTGTTGTTCAAACCCCGATATTATTAATTGGTTCGATAGTGATCCTTATTATGGGGCTGGTTAAACTTGGTGGCTGGAATGAGATGATGGAGATATGCCGTGCTGTACCGGTAAACGAGTATGGGGACGATATGACATCCCTGGTGAGATCAGCAAAAGATACTGAATTTCCATGGACAGGAGTATTGTTCGGTTCGGCAATAATCGGTTTCTGGTACTGGTGTACTGATCAATACATTGTTCAGAGAGTGCTTTCGGGGCGCGACCAGAGGCAATCACGGCGTGGTGCCATTTTCGGCTCTTACCTGAAACTGACGCCTGTCTTTATATTTTTAATTCCCGGAATGATAGCTTTTGCATTGAATCAGAAAGGCTTAATGGAGCTGACTAATTCTGATGCCGCTTTCCCTGCCCTGATAACGGAATTGTTGCCCATAGGATTTAAGGGAATAGTGGTAGGTGGTATACTGGCGGCATTAATGAGCTCTTTATCATCCTTATTTAACTCGTCGGCCACACTGTTCACGGTGGATTTCTATAAGAAATACAAGCCTGATGCCACTGAGAGACGCCTGGTGGTGGTAGGTAGGATTGCAACTGCTGTCGTAGTAATTCTGGGCGTTCTCTGGATACCTGTAATGAGGGGACTGGGGAATGTCTTATATGAATATCTGCAGGAAGTGCAGTCAATGCTTGCCCCGGGTATAGCTGCTGTTTTCTTGCTTGGCATACTCTCAAAGAAAACTACCCCGGCGGCCGGTCTTACCGGACTTATCACCGGCTTTACTCTGGGGATGCTTAAATTGGGATTCAAAGTATTCGAAGAAAGTATAGTGCCTGATTCTATCTGGTATAGGATATTTGTCGATACAAATGTATATCATTACGAGGTTGCACTTTTCTTCCTTGTAATAATAGTAATGATGGTTGTAAGCTCATTCACTGAAAAGAAAGATGCTGAATCGATAAGGGGACTCTACCTTCGTTCTGCAAGTCCTGAACAAAAAGCGATTACCAGGGCAAGCTGGACCAACTGGGACCTTGTCAATTCAGCCATCGTTATTGCTGTAGTTGTATTATTTTATGCGTATTTCTGGTAGACAAAAATTTATGGGTAATGGATATTTATAAAAATTCTGAAATATGGTTCGTCACTGGCAGCCAGCACCTTTATGGTGAGGAAACATTAAACAGGGTAAAAGAAGATTCAAAAGTAATAGCAGGCGCCCTCAATGACGATAAGGATATACCTGTGAAGGTGGTTTTTAAGCCTGTACTGACTTCTGCCCCTGAGATAACAAAAATATGCTCTGAGGCAAATCATGATAATAAGTGTATTGGCCTTATTGCATGGATGCATACATTTTCTCCTGCAAAAATGTGGCTTAATGGACTGAAGTTGTTAAACAAGCCTTTATTGCATTTCCATACCCAGTTTAACCGCGACATCCCCTGGGAGGATATTGATATGGATTTTATGAACCTTAACCAGTCAGCCCACGGGGGAAGGGAATTTGGCTTTGCCGGCTCCAGGCTGAGGCTAGAAAGAAAGGTTGTCACAGGGCACTGGAAAGATAAGGAATGCATTGATGAGATTGCCATATGGGCCAGGGCAGCAGTTGCACTTGCCGACACCAAATCCCTGAAGATGGCACGGTTTGGTGATAACATGAGGGATGTGGCAGTAACAGAGGGTGATAAGGTGTCTGCACAAATAAAGATGAATTATTCCGTTTATGGATACGGTGTGGGTGACCTTGTAGGAGAATGTAATTCTGTTTCAGATAAGGATATAGAAAAGCTGATAGAAGAATATTACGATTCATATGTAATAAATGACAAAAGTATTCTTACCTCGGACTTTTTAATGGATGCAGCACGAATTGAAGCAGGTTTAAGGAACTTTTTGGGAAAGGGTGGTTTCAAAGCTTTTACTACAAATTTTGAAGATTTACATGGCTTGCCACAATTGCCCGGGCTGGCGGTGCAAAGATTGATGTCGGAAGGCTACGGTTTCGGGGCCGAAGGAGACTGGAAAACATCTGCCCTTATCAGGTCAATGAAAGTAATGGCACATGGTCTTGACGGGGGCACATCCTTTATGGAGGATTATACTTACCATTTTGAACCGGGTAAAAATGCTGTGCTTGGGGCACACATGCTTGAGATATGTCCGAGTATAAGTGATGAAAAACCCAGGCTTGAGATACATCCTCTTTCCATAGGAGGTAAAGAAGATCCTGCCCGATTGGTTTTTAAGGCCGGCCCCGCCAGGGGTGTCAATGTTTCAATAATTGATCTGGGTAACAGGTTCCGGCTCTTAATAAATCCCGTCAGGGTCATAGAGTGCCCTGATATGCCCAGACTGCCGGTTGCCAGTGTGTTGTGGGAGCCTGTGCCCGATCTGAAAACAGCTGCTACCGCCTGGATAATCGCCGGTGGCGCTCATCATACCGGTTTCTCAACTGCTATTGATAGCCGTTATCTGCACGATTTTGCTTCAATGATCGGCATTGAAACAGTTGATATTGATGAAAATGTAAGAATAGAGGAATTGAGGAAGGAACTTCGTTGGAATGAGTTGTTTTATCATTTTACATCCGGGATGGCATAGTCTGTTCCTTTTGTTAATAAGATTATATATAAAACATGACTGATTATTATGCAGTTCAAGATAAAAATCTGGTAGCAGTTGATTGCGTTATTTTCGGCTATGACATCTGGGATAAGGAATTAAAATTATTGCTGGTAAAGCGAAAATTTGAACCAGAGTATGGCAAATGGTCACTGCCCGGTGGCTTTGTCAAGAAAGATGAAGACGTTCTGGATGCTGCTTGCAGGGTCTTACATCAGCTCACTGGTTTCGAGGATGTGTATATGGAACAATCATATGCGTGGGGTGATGTTAGAAGAGATTCCGGCGGTAGAGTAATAACCATCTCACATTTTGCACTTATCAAAACTCATGAGCTGGACCCCGTGATGATAGAGGCAAATGCCGCTAACTGGCGTTCGATATCGCGCTTACCTAAGCTGATCTTTGATCATAAAAAAATTGTAGAACGCGCCCATCAGGAGCTGATTGACAGGATCAAGGTTAAACCGGTTGGTTTTGAACTGCTTCCTGAGAAATTTACCCTGGTGCAACTGCAGGATCTGTATGAAGCTATTTACCAGAGAAATATCGATAAGAGGAATTTTAGAAAAAAGATAATCTCTATGAACCTCCTTGAAAAGTTGGATGAGAAGGAGAAAGAAACTTCAAAGAAAGGAGCTTATTACTACAGGTTCATACCTTCCCGGTATGAAGATTTTAAAAGACAGGGATTCTACTTTAACCTCGACGTTCAATAAAGGGGATCATCGAAATGATCAATTGTAATCAACAATTACAAGCATAAGTTTCTGTACTAAAATAAATAATAAAAATGCTTAATAAACTGAGAGAAGAGGTTCTTGAAGCAAATATCAATCTTTATAAATCGGGTCTCGTAATACATACCTGGGGAAATGTTAGCGGGCTGGATTATGAAAAACAGCTCATTGTTATTAAACCCTCGGGAATAGAATATGAAAAGATGACAGCCGAGGACATGGTGGTTTTGGATTTTGAGGGAAGGGTGATAGAAGGAAATCTAAAGCCTTCTTCCGATTCTCCGACCCATCTTGAAATTTACAGGAACTTCCCCTCCATAGGGGGAATTGTGCATACTCATTCAACACATGCCACGGCATGGGCCCAGGCCGGGATGCCAATACCTGCCATGGGTACCACTCATGCCGATCACTTTTACGGCCAGGTGCCATGTACTCGTAAACTTGACCCTGAGGAGGTGAAAAATGACTACGAGCTGAATACCGGTAAAGTGATAGTCGAGACCTTCAGTTCACTGGATGCAGATGCAATTCCTGCAGTAATAGTGAATGATCATGGTCCTTTTGCCTGGGGAAAGAATGCTGCCGAGGCTGTCTATAATGCAATTGCGCTGGAAGAAATAGCCCGAATGGCCATTTTAACTTACTCCCTTGCCGGTTATGACAGGGTGGATCAATACCTGCTTGATAAACATTATACCAGAAAGCACGGTAAAGACGCATATTACGGGCAGATAGATAAGGATAAAAAGTGTTAAGAAATGAGCAAATATGTTATAGGAATAGATTTTGGGACATTGTCGGGCCGTTCAGTTCTAATAGATGTCGAGAATGGTAACGAGATAGCCAGCAGTGTCTATGATTATCCTCACGGGGTTATGGACAGGGAGCTTCCGGACGGAACCCGTCTTGGTGTCGATTGGGCGCTCCAGCATCCCGATGATTACCTCGAAGTATTGTCAGTTACTGTGCCGGATGTTCTGTCCGGGGCAAAAGTTGATGCAGGCCAGGTAATAGGACTTGGAATTGATTTTACTGCCTGTACAGTGATGCCGGTGAAAGCCGATGGGAAGCCCCTGTGTATAATTGGCAGCTTTGCATCTGAACCAAATGCATGGGTTAAATTGTGGAAACATCATGCAGCACAGCCTGAAGCTAATAAGCTGAATGAGATTGCCGGTAAAATGGAGCAGGAATTTCTTCAAAGATATGGAGGTAAAATATCCTCCGAATGGCTGGTGCCAAAAGTGTGGCAAACACTGAATGAGGCAGCCGAAATATATGAAGAAGCTGACAGGTTTATTGAAGCGGCTGATTGGATTATATGGCAGCTAACGGGTAATGAAAAACGAAATACCTGTACAGCAGGGTATAAAGCCCTGTGGCACAAGCATGATGGCTATCCTGATGATAACTTCTTCAGAGCCCTGGACCCCAAACTGGCTAACCTGGTAAATGAGAAACTATCATCAGATCTTTACCCCGTAGGCAGCAAGGCGGGTGAGATAAACCAACGTGCTGCGGAGTTAACCGGACTTAAGGAAGGTACAGCTGTAGCCGTGGCTAATGTCGATGCTCATGTTTCCGTGCCTGCTGTAGGTATTACATCCCCGGGTAAAATGTTGATGATAGTGGGTACTTCCACCTGCCATATGGTACTGGGCGAAAAAGAGGTTACAGTTCCGGGTATGTGCGGAGTGGTGGAGGATGGAATTATAGAAGGATATTTTGGATATGAAGCCGGCCAATCATGTGTTGGCGATCATTTTCAGTGGTTTGTAGAAAATTGTACCCCCCCTGAATATTTCAGTGAAGCCAGGGGAAAAGATATGGATATCCATGAGCTATTAACTGAAAAAGCTTCATCGCTTAAACCTGGGGAGAGTGGATTGCTGGCCCTTGACTGGTGGAATGGCAACAGGTCTGTACTGGTTGATGTGGACCTTACGGGCATGATACTCGGCATGACACTGTCTACGAAGGCTGAAGAGATCTACCTCGCACTTATAGAGGCTACTGCATACGGTACAAGGATGATTATAGATACTTTTCATGAGAATGGCGTTCCGGTTGATGAATTGTACGCGGCAGGTGGCATTGCAGAAAAAAATCCTTTCATAATGCAGATATATGCTGATGTGACAAACAGAGAGATAAGAATATCGGGCTCACCCCAGGCCCCCGCACTCGGGTCGGCAATGTTCGGGGCCGTGGCTGCAGGTAAGGAAAGGGGTGGCTATGCCGATATCTTTGAAGCTGCCAGGGTGATGGGAAAGGTTAAAGATATTGTATTCAAACCCTCACCTGGAAAAGTAAAAGTATATGATAAGTTGTATGAAGAGTACAGGATACTTCATGATTACTTTGGAAGAGGCGATAATGACGTGATGAAAAGGCTCAAAGAGATAAAGAAACAAATACGATGAAATAGCATTTTGGATTAACGAAACAAAAAACCAGAATAAGATGTCAAAAATAAAATTCATCACTGTTTTACTATTATCAGGACTGATCCTTGTCAACTGTGCTGACAGATCAGGAGAAAAGACTGAAGAAGGCTATACTATTCAGCCAGTGCCTTTCACCAGCGTTACGGTTACAGATAATTTCTGGGCGCCAAGGATAAAAACCAATCATGAGGTTACTATTCCCATTGCTATAGAACAGTCAACCATTACGGGGAGGATAAAGAATTTTGAGATTGCAGGGGGGATGGCAGAAGGAGAATTTTGTTCTTCATACCCTTTTGATGATTCAGATGTATTTAAAATCATCGAAGGAGCAAGCTATAGCCTTCAAACATTTCCTGATCCTGCCCTGGAAGCAAAACTTGATACTCTGATTGATAAAATCGGCGCTGCCCAGGAAGAGGATGGCTACCTGTATACCTACAGGACCATTATGGGTGACGATTCTCACCCCTGGGTTGGCAAAAGATGGAAAAAAACACATTTGTTAAGCCATGAGCTCTATAACCTGGGACATATGTACGAGGCTGCAGTGGCCCATTACAGGGCTACAGGCAAAAGGTACTTTCTCGATATAGCCATTAAATCGGCCGACCTCGTGATTGAGGAAATAGGATGGGGTAAAATGGAAACTTACCCGGGCCACCAGGAAATAGAAATAGGCCTGGTGAAATTGTATCTGGTCACCGGTGAACAGAAATACCTTGACCAGGCCAAATTTTTCCTTGATGTGAGAGGGCCTGACGGTGAAAAATATTCACAGTCTCATAAAAAAGTGGTTGACCAGAGAGAAGCTGTAGGACATGCTGTGCGTGCAGCATATATGTATACGGGGATGGCAGATGTTGCTGCTCTTACCAACGACCAGGAATATGTCAATGCCATAAATCATATCTGGGAGGATATAGTTCACAGGAAAATGTATGTTACAGGAGGTATAGGTGCTTCAGGTGGTAATGAAGGTTTCGGCGAACCCTATCACCTTCCGAACATGTCAGCATACTGTGAGACATGTGCCTCAATAGCTAATGTATTCTGGAACCACCGTATGTTCCTTCATCATGGAGAATCAAAGTATTATGATGTTCTTGAACGGACACTTTACAATGCCCTGCTGTCAGGTGTAAGCCTCAGTGGCGACAGGTTCTTCTATCCCAATGTATTGGAATCGGCGGGTCAGCATAAGAGACAGGCCTGGTTTGGTTGTGCCTGCTGCCCTTCAAATATATGCAGGTTTATCCCATCTATGCCGGGATACGTGTATGCCAGCAGGGGAGAAGATATATATGTAAACCTTTATCTTGAGAATAATGCCGAAATAGAAATCGAGGATAATAGGGTGGAAATTGTACAGGAAACTAATTATCCATGGGACGGTGAAATAGAAATAGGTGTAAATCCTGCTGATGAGTCAAAATTTGGCCTCAGGTTGAGAATACCGGGATGGGCCCGGGGTGATGCTATTCCGGGAGAGCTGTACATGTTCCGGGACAGTGAAAAGGAAGATATACAGCTGAGTGTAAACGGTAAAGATTTTAAGCTCATCTTAGTGGATGGCTATGCAGTGATAAGAAGAAAATGGGAAAAGGGTGATATTATAAAGCTTGTGCTACCCATGCCTGTTAAGAGAGTAATTGCTGATGAGAGGGTTGAAGCAGACAGAAATAAGTTTTCTGTGCAACGGGGACCACTTATGTACTGTGCCGAATGGCCTGATAATGAGAATGGCAATGTGCTGAATCTTGTCTATGACCCTGCTTCTGAAATGCAGACCGAATACCGTGAAGATTTGCTTAATGGTACGTCCGTAATAAAAACTGTGGCCTGGCCTGCCAGGAAAACACTTGATAAAGAAATTATACTCGGGGATAAACAGGAATCAGTATTGATTCCTTATCACCTCTGGAATAACAGGGGCCCCGGTGAAATGAAAGTATGGCTTCCTGATACAGTTAGCGCGGCAAGGCCCACACCGGCACCAAGCACGTCACTTCGCCTCAGGGTTAAGCTGCCGGCTGAATACTCCAGTGGCATCCACGAGTGGATCGTTGAATAAGCTCGTGCCGCAAGGGGCTACTTAATGTAAAATTCTATCATCTCCCGTAAGGCTTTCTGGCACACTTTGCAGAAGCTCTCGGCTTCATTACTTTTCATTCTGCAATCTATTTGTGGTCGGTAGATGCCCTTGGCTGAATAGCCTCCACCTTCAAAAAGGCCCACCTTGTCCTTATATTCTTCCGTTGGTGGTGTGGGTACGGGGGTGTCTTCATCGATCATATCCTTCCATTTGCTTTCAAAATCGACCAGTGTTGTTATGTTGGCCTCCCATGGTTCCACATCCAGGGGATAAAATTCTTCATAGGCAACATCAGATGAATAATACTCGTCGGCCAGCCCCGCAAATCCATGCCCGAACTCGTGCACAAAAACCACGGGTGTCAGCGGATGATCGGAAGTGGTACCTGAATAATAATTATACATGCCTCCGCCACCGTACCTTTCACTGTTAATGACCACTATGATATTATCATATGGCACCACCGCAGCATAATCCCTCACCGATTTTATGTCAAAGGTGGTAAGGTACCTGGCGAGATCAAATGTGTAAAAGCTGCTGTTGAGAGCTGTTTTACGGTAAATCCTTTCGCCCGGTATATCAGTGCCCGATTCTTCTGATATAGCATCCACAGCCCAGATATTTATTTTATCAATGTAATTTTTAAATGGCTCATATTCAAACAATACCCCGCTTAATCTCTTTACATCTTCGTGAAACTTTGCCATCTCTTCCGAAGTGTAACCTTCGGCTATAAACGCCAGGTCAACTGCCTGATGATGGTCTTCATTGCCAGATATCAAGACGTATTCAGCCTTCTTAACAGGTTCCCTGCATATAAAATAATCTTCAGGATCAATCACCCTCTCATAGACAGTTTCCAGTCTTCCGTCTTTCATGTATTTCTTAAGTACGAACCTGACATCTTTCCTGGGATAGGGGAAGGTAGCTACTTCATAAAAGGTTCGGCTGATCTTTTTCGCTTCGGCAGTGGTCTGCCATTCCTGGAAAAGTGAACCATAGCCACGTGAGTAAATCAACTTTCCAGATTCAAGATCATATATATAGTAACGAAAATTACCGTACTGGAAGGTATCCACCAGGTTGTTCAGTGACCCCCCGTAAAATGGCTCTTCTTTCATTTCAAGGGGATAAGCTATTGTTGTATCGTGATCACCTGCCAGCATGAAATCAAAGCGCAGGCTTTTATCTATAAAATAATCATCAAATCTTACCTGGCCTGTGGCCTGAAGGCTGATAATAAACAATAAAAATGTCAATATCTTTCGCATAGTATTTGGTTTTTAGTTTCGGCAGTTCAATAAAGTCATTTGAGAAAACTATCTATCCTCTTATCCAGTGCAGCCTGGTCGGTGGCAAAGGAAGCCAGGCCGGCAAGGTTGAGGAGGGTATCCGGAGCTATTTCCCCTTCGTATATTTTTTCAAGCCATACTGTACGCACCGGTATCTTACCGTCATCGGTGATCCTTTGTTTTTCCTTATCGTTAAGGATGGGAAACATATCTTCAAATCCCTCATTGCGCATAATATCTTCAAGTTCCCCACCCGATCCGGGAGGATTATTACCGATGGACTTTGCAAGTGTGGATAATTTATCATCCACCTTCCAGAACTTATCCATTCCTTCATTTTCAGGATCGAAAGAGAGGGAGGGTTTATAATCGTGCTTAAGCCTCGATGTAAATGAACCTGTAAGCTTTTCATGGCCTGAAGCTGCCACTTTGGGAGGTATGGTAAATACATCAACACCGGCAAGCATTTCCAGCTGGTCGTGATGCCTGATACTTGCTGCAATAAGTTTTGTGCCAGTTCCCAGTGAAGATCTTATCTGATTAATATATTTCTGTGTTTCAATAACTGTCTTTTCACCTATTCCCGACCCATCACCTATCATGTTATCAGCGACATAGGCTCCTATTCGTCCAAGGAAAACATTAAGATAAGCAGGACGGGCTATATTTGCAGCCATTACGTTTTGCCTTGCACTGAATCCGAGTGTGAAATTTATCCTTACTCCTTTTTCTTTAAGTATCCTTGCAGCCAGGAGTCCCGCAGCCGTATAGGGCACCTTGATAATAAATTTATCAGGGCATATATCCCTGTAGCGCAAAGCATAATTAACGATGTCATCTATGCTGTAGGAAATGTCAGTATGTAATTCAACGCTCACATAGCCTCCAAACTTTTTTGTGAGCCTTAATCCGTGTCTTGCGTTAAGAATAAATGCCGTTTCCATAATCTTCCTATCACGGGGCACAGAGTCAAGTATATCCTGTACCCGTGGAATAAAGTCATCATATATGCCTTTCTGAATAACTTTGTTTATCAGGGTATTGTTGGTTGTGAGTGCTTCCATTTCACCGCTCCATACACTGAGTGCATCATCCATATCTCCTGTGTCGAGCCAGAGGGTGGTGCCGCAGTTGCGAAGATTTGTCCAGAAAGGGTCGGTTTTTGCCTTTACTGTTTCTTCGTCTATACCCTTCAATATAAAATCTTTTACTTTACTCTCTAAAGTCATATTTCTATCTATCTTTTAGTTAATAATCGAAAATCGTCACCGGTGGGATTCTGGAATATCCTCAGTCCAAATTCGGGAACAACGGCCAGCAGATGGTCAAAGATATCAGCCTGTATAGCCTCGTAGTTAGCCCATACCTGGTCATTGCTGAATACATATATTTCAATAGGGAGGCCTTTCTCTGAGGTGGGAAGCTGCCTGACCAGGAAGGTCATGTCATTGTGAATTTTGGGATGCTGATGTAGGTAAGCCTGGATATAAGCTCTGAAAGTGCCCACATTTGTCATTCTTCTCCCATTGACCAATACACTGTCGTCAATATTGTGTTTCTTATTAAAATCCCTGAGTTCCTGCTCCTTATTTTCAATGTAATCTTTAAGGATTTGTATCTTTTTAAGCTTTTCTATCAGTTCACGGCTAAGAAATCCTATGCTCCTTATATCAATATAGATTGCTCTTTTGATCCTTCTCCCCCCAGACTCTTCCATACCGGTCCAGTTCTGGAATGATTCCTGGACAAGTGCATAGGTAGGTATGGTAAGTATTGTTTTGTCCCAATTTTGCACCTTAACGGTATTGAGAGATATGTCTGTAACCGTACCGTCTGCTCCTCTCGTAGGTATGGATATCCAGTCTCCTATTTTGACCATTTTGTTGGCTGACAGCTGGACACTGGCAACCAGACCCAGTATGGTGTCTCTGAATATCAGCAGAAGAACTGCGGCCATTGCACCAAGACCTGCAACAAGGCTTGTTACGTCCTTTTCGAAAATTACGGAGATCATTATTAAGGCCGCCACCACCCCGATGAAGATGTTCAATAGCTGGAGGTAACCTTTTATATGCCTGTGTTTAGACACCGGCAGGCGAAGGTATATTTTATGCCATGCATTCACAAAGGAGAACAGGAAGAGCATGCCGGCAATTATCATGTACAGGAAGGTTAATTTCTGTACAAAAGTGAGCCATCCCGGGTAAGGTTCGAGAGCCCAGCCAGCCATAAGATATATTACCACAGCCGGGGCAAAGTGCGACAGTCGCCTGAAAACTTTACTCTCCAGGAATATATCGTCCCATGTAAAGCGGGTTCTCCTTATAGCGGTCGCAACAATTTTATCAATAAAAAACCTGGTAACTATATATGATAACCAGCTTAAGATCACTACTATTATTACGATAATGATTGTTACCAGGAAGACCGACAGGCCGTTACTGAGACCCAGCTCCCGGAAAAGGTCTCTCAGGAAAAGGGAAAGATCAAAATCACCAAACATTATAAGCTAATTTATAGTTTCTCCA
Source organism: Bacteroidales bacterium (assembly GCA_041686075.1). Taxonomy (GTDB): domain Bacteria; phylum Bacteroidota; class Bacteroidia; order Bacteroidales; family VadinHA17; genus UBA9300. The sequence goes on from JAWLEO010000013.1 coordinate 34,397, forward strand.
AAAATAAGGAATAAAAATGGAATGATTTACAAATATCCCCTCTTGAAGGGGGTTAGGGGGATATATGCCTGGAATGATGAACAAGGATCCTCCTTTGAACCGAGTAGCACTAGCTTGCTATCACAAACTCGCGCTGTCCCGAAGAAGCTAAAGCTTTTCGGCTCCCTGCCTTCCGGCAGGCAGGCTCGAATCGAAGATTCGGGACTCGGTTCCTAATTCCTAATTCCTAATTAATAATTAATACTTAATCCTTCCCTGCTATCTCATACAGGAGTATTCCTGCAGCAACCGATACATTAAGTGAATCTATGTTGCCAATCATAGGCACTGACAGAGCTATATCTGTTATTTCCAATATCTCAGGACTGACACCCCTGTCTTCTGAACCCATTACCAGAACGGCAGGACCGCTTAGATCTACAGAGCGGGGTTTATCACCTCCCTTCTCTGAGGCACTGATAATTTTAAGGCCTGAGTTTTTGAGGAAAGAAAGTGTTTTTACCATGCTTTTAACCCTTGACACGGGAATCCTGTGAAGGGCACCTGCTGATGTTTTTATGGCCTCGGCATTTATTCTTGCAGCTCCTTTTTCAGGAATAATTATACAATGCACTCCGAAACATTCCGCACTGCGGGCAATGGCTCCGAAATTTCGTACATCAGAGATATTGTTCAATGCGAGCAGAAAGGGATCGCTCCCTGATTCATAAATTCCCGGTAAAAGGGAAAATAAATCATGATACTCTATTTCGGAAAGCCAGGCTATGACTCCCTGGTGATTTTTTTGTGTTATCCTGTTAAGCTTTTCGGCGGGCACCACCTGGTAGGGAATTGAGTGCTTTATTAACTTCTCCATAAGTTGGTGGTAAAGCGATCCTTTCAAACCCTTTTTCATTATCAGCCTGTCGATGGTCTTTCCGGATTCTATGGCTTCAAGCACAGGTCTCAGTCCAAAGATATAGTCGCTTTTGCCCTTCATATCATATCCCTCTAGGATTATCAAGCCTGAAAACTATACCTGAACGCCATGTGCGTATGGCCTCATCCCAGTAAGAGGTTACACTTTCACTTCTGATCAATACATAATCATTCGTGCTGAAAGGATTTTCCCTTTTACTGAAGGTGAAATACAGATATTCATCTTCTATTTTATATCTTATGCCCCAACCTCTCTTTACCTGTCGTTTCAGGTATCCCCATCTTTCTCCTTCCTTTGTTTTATAAACCCTGTCAGGTGGGCCATAAATAATGTAAATCATACCCCTGTCCGTTCGCCAGCCTTCTTTATGCGAGGTGAAGAAATAATTGGCATATAAAACACGGTTATAATATATCCTGATTAATTCACGTGAACGTTCGATATTGCCGGTTATATTAAGCCAGAAATCGTCTAATGCTACCTTAATCCTGTCACTGTTTTTTATTTCCTCTATTTCGTTTTCGTTGCTGAGATAGATTAAGGGATTAATCATGGTTTCCGGTTCTTTCATGCCCGGAAATTCCTCTCCGAAATTAAAAATACTGTAGCCTTCCAGCCTGTTGGTATCAGTAGTGCAAAGATAGATTCCTTTGTCTGGAAACATCAGGGGGAGAGTATCGGAATATGCAAGTGAAACAATGTTTTCGGCTTCGGTGTCAATACTCCTTGAAGGCATTAACATTGATGGGGGTATGGGGCTGGCACTGTCAGGCTCAAAAAACATGATAAAAAGTGAGTCAATGGGGTACCTGTACAAAACATTAACAAATTCATTAGGCCTTAGCACGTTATTGAATAGTTCTATCTTATTGAAATGACCCCGCACTTTGAAGTTATTCCTGCTCAGGTCAGAGGTTTTATTAAAAGGCAGGTGTGCCTGTATCCTGGTGTCCCTGATGAGATCCCTGATCACCAATTCAGCCTCATATTTTGACCCCGCAGAGGCACGCATGGGTATTGTATAAGTGTATTGGCGGTTACCTTCCCGCTTCCTTATGTTAACATTGTAAAAGCCGGTATCGACAGCAATTCGGCCCTGTGACATGTTATATAACTTGTATATTATGATGAGCTCGGCTTTTGGAACACCCTCGGGATTGGCTTCAGAGAAGAAGAGGTCATTGGTGAAAAATTTAATGGTGAGCTCAGATAAATCTTCACTGACATTATATATCTGGTATCTTGGGTGAATAGGATTCCTTAACGGATTGTATAAATAAGAAAGGTCTCTTAAGTCTGTTTCTTCCTGTTTAACAGGAACGCACGAGGACAGTATAATAATTCCAGCCAGTATAAAAAATAAATTATTAATCTTTCCCATCATTTCTATGTCTTTGTTAAAAATAGCAAACTTTCTTCGATTATTTCCTCCAGGAAAAGATAAATTCCACCGTTAAATTCCCTGATCTTTCTATTCTTGAACTCATATATTTTATCAGTAAGCTAGTTCAGAAAATACCTGTCATGTGATACAACAATTAGTGTGCCACCATATTGATGATCAACAAATATAATAAAGTATAATTTCACTCAGGTTGGCAGATGATTAGCATCATCCCATTTTCCCAACTAATTAATATATTTGCAGTATATTTAGGAACTAAAGACAAAAGCTTGCTAATAAATGGATAAGGATAGAAAAGACTTTGATTCTGTTCTTTTTGCCCAGGCTATGGATGAGCACCTGTCAAGCCTGAGGTATGCAAGCATGATACAGAGATCATTAATGCCCGATACTTCCTTCCTTTCAGGAATACTTAAAGATCATTTCATATTTTATCTTCCGAAAGATTATGTCAGTGGAGATTTTTATTACGCTAACCAGAATGCAGGTTATACAGTTATCGCCGCTGGCGATTGTACTGGCCACGGTGTGCCAGGGGCATTGTTATCTATCCTGGGGATAAGTTTTTTAAATGAAATATTGCAGGGAAGAGAAATTCTCCGCGCCAACAGGATACTTAACAGGATGAGGGAAAAAGTTATGGGGGCTCTTGATCAGCGGGGGCAGGAGTACGAACAAAAAGATAGCATTGATATAGCTCTTTGTGTTTATGAACCATTGAGGTCAGTCATTCAGTATGCAGGGGCTAACAGACCACTGGTAAGAGTTAGTGAGGGTGAACTTACAGAAATAAAACCTGATAAAATGCCAATTGGTGTAGCACCCCTGGAGGAAGTATCATTTACCAATCACAGGATAGAAGTAAAGCAGGGAGATCGCTTTTATATGTTCTCAGATGGATACCCCGACCAGTTCAGTGAAGAGACAAATAAAAAATTTAAAATAAAAAACTTCAGAGAATTAATAGCACATGCATCAGGATGGAGCATGGAAAAGCAAAAAAGGCATATTGAAAATATTTTTTACGACTGGAAGGGTAGTACTGTGCAGGTGGATGATGTACTTGTTATGGGGTTTGAAATTTAAAAACTATGAGATTAACAGCTTTCCGAATAGAAAATTTCAGGTCGATTGTAGATACGGGCATGCAAACAATCTCACCTGATAATATAACTTGCCTCATAGGACAAAATGAGTCGGGAAAGACATCCATACTTGAAGGACTTCAGGTATTTTCATCCGGGGTGATCTCTGAGGATGTCCTAAGAAGTGACCTTTCACTGCCACGCGTTACATGTAGCTTTGAGATACCCCAAGACTATCTGGACAACAAGTTACACCCGGTCAATGATGAATTTGATAAGATAGTAAAATCATTGAATAATATAACTCTTGTGCGTTCCTGGAAGGCTGACCTCAAATCACAAATGGATATCGGCGGAGAACTACTGGAATATATTGAGGCTTTGAATGAAAGCAGAAAAAAAGAGTTAGATGATGCCGGCAACAAGATTATGAATTTCTGTTCTGAACTGGACGATGCAAGGAAACGGAAGGAATCTCTCAACCGTGAACTTCATAACATACAGATGAAGATTGATGAACATCCTGCAAGAAAGGGCGGACTCAAATTTTTCAGAAAGAAGAATGCAGTAGTAAAAGACGGTAATGAAAAGACTCTTGATGAACTCAATGTAGCTTATGAAAAAAATCTCACTGAAATAAGTAAAATCAATTCTTTTCTGGAGGATAAGGCTACCCTGATAAAAGTTGTTGAAGACTGGTTAGAAACAGTGGCTGAGCTTGATAATATAAACAAAAGACTGGATGAAATTTCTGTAAGGTTGGAGGAAAGACACCAGACCATGACATTGCTATCAGGGCCTTCAATAGCTGAACTGTCCCGTGGGGAGTGGGAAAGAGTGCTTACTGAATATCAATCTGCAGTTAACAGGAAGGAAGAAGTGGAAAAGGAACGTGACCTGAAAATTTTATTGTGCGGTTTTATTTTTGAGGGAATTGATGAAGAAAGGGCGAGGCTTAAGATCCAAAAAATTGAAGATGAAAGAAGACTTGAGTATCATCCCAAAGAACTGGGCGAGTTACTGTCAGCTGATTGTCCCCATTTTGAGATGTTTGAAGATTTCGGGAGCTTACTTCCCAACCGCATTGATATGGAAGACCTGGTGTCTGATAACCAGAATGTGGAAGGATATAAGGCAGCAAGGAATTTCTTGACCCTGGCCGACCTCGATTATACATTTTTTCAGCAGCCCTCATCCCGGATACTCAAACAAAAAATTGAAAATCTCAATGCAAAGCTAACACTTGATTTCCAGGATTTCTGGCAGCAATATGTGGGAAAACACAACAAAATAAGGATCAATTTCGAACTTGACCATTACAGTACCAATCACGGTGATAAAGCAGGAAAGCCCTACCTGGAATTCTGGGTTAAGGATGAAGGAGAAAGATTGTATCCAAAGCAGCGAAGCCGTGGCGTGAGGTGGTTCCTTTCTTTCTACCTGGAATTGATGGCAGCTTCGCGAAGGGATAAAAAGAAGCTAATCCTACTGGTTGATGAGCCTGGAGTGAGCCTGCATGCGAGGGCACAGGAAGATGTGCTGAAAGTGTTTGAAGATATAAAGGACGACATGCAGGTAATCTATACAACACATTCACCACACCTCGTTGATGTAAATAAACTTCACAGGGTACTCGCCGTGCAAAGAGACGACGTGATAAGTCACAAATCAGCAACGGTAATTCTCGATGCCGCACGTTTAAGTGACGCCTCTCCCGATACTCTTTCACCCTTGCAGAGCATAATGGGCAATCCCGTTGGCAACCAGGAATTCTCGGTTGATAAATACAATATAATTGTTAATAATGTGGGCACGTTCTACATGATGAATGCTGCTATGAAGTTGACAGGTTATAAGGGCAGAATACACTTCATTCCTTCAACAGATGCCTCTTCCATACCCCTGATGTGTAATATACTTATGGGTTGGGGAATGAAATTTGCCGTCTTACTTTTCAATAACGAAAATGAGATAGAGATTGCAAGACAGCTGGAGAAACTGGTCTTTACTAATCAACCCGGTGAAAATGAGAACATAATAATAATGCCCGAACAATTTAAAAATGCCGAAGACCTGCTGTCGACCCTCGATTTTAAAAATCTGATACTAAAGACCAGGCAGGGCATTACAGTGTCTAATTCTGAGCATGTTAATATTAATGACCTCCCACGTAATTTTATCCTGAGCAAGTTCCTTGGAGATGTGAAGAAAGGTAAGATCACAAGAACAGATCTTGATGAGGAATCAAAGGAGAATCTCGTCCTCCTGGTGAATATACTCCAGAGATTTAAATAAGAATTTTGAATTAGGCTAAGGCTAAGGCTAAGGCTTAGACCGCCGGAGACCGGTTAGGCAGGGATCATCGAATCGAAGATTCGGGACTAGCTTCATAATTCATATTTCATAATTCATAATTCATAATTAATACTTAATACTTAATACTTATTCTGTCCTGTAAATAGGATAAATATCCTTTGGTATATTTTCATATTCAATGGTGGTGAGATCAGCTGGCCCGAGACCGGGTGCATCAACTTCGAAAATGGCACCGGCAAGTCCGTTCTCATAAAAACCACGCCTGAAATGAACACGGGATTTAAGAGATATAATATCAATATCATCGATGTTCATGCCGAGATCATCAATTATACCCGCACTGGTTACCTGGTGAAGCTCGGGTGTGATAATTACCGTATTGTTATCTCCAAATCTGACCAGGGCTACCTTTTCAAACCTGCCATACCTGTCAAAATATTCAAGGGTACCGTTTATTTCAACCGGTTCACCGGCATATTCATCTGCATAACCTCCTACCATGATATTAACGCTGTCACCGGCTTTTTTGCCTGACTCCTTCATATGCTCAATAAGCTTTTTGTCTGCTATGGTGGCTATGCAGAAATTCTCTGCCCCCTGCTTTACCAGTTCGGCCAGTATATGGGTGGAGTTGCCGGTTCGGTCACTGTGATCGGCTAAAACCACAGGTGTTTTACCTGCTTTTGCTGCTTCTATGCCCAGGCGAACACCTTCGCTTGTCTTTGGCAGTTTCTTGCCTGCAAATTCATGTCGCACCCTCCATATATAATCGTTCATATCATTTGCTATCCGTTCAGCCAGTTCCTTGTCATCATTCGTTATAACCATTATTGTTGCCCCAACGTCAGGGACATCGGCATAAGCAAAGCCAAATGCGACAGATACATAAACACCTGGCATACGATCTTCCCATCGCCTGGCCCTTTCCATTATTTCCATTGCGGGAGAGACACCTGTGCCCTGGTATACGCTAGGTGTAATGACGCCCGGTTTCCTGGTAACCATCACTGGTTTATAATCACCCCTCAGAGTATTTATCATAAGCCTGCCTGCTCTTTCTCCCTGGCTATAGGTGTCGTAATGAGGGTATCTTTTAATTATTATAACCCCTGATGCTGCATCGGAGAGCTCATGATCTTCGTTTGCGTGCAGGTCAAGGCTTACTATCACAGGTATATCGCCGGCAACCTCTCGTATCCTTCTCACTATTTCCGCTTCAGGCTTGGGTATTCCACTTACTGCCATGGCACCATGCAGCGAAAGATATATACCATCATAGGGCCCCTTGGTTCTGATATCTTCCTGCATGGCACCGGTGTATTTATCAAATGCTTCCCTTGTTATCCAGCTGCCTGAGGAACCTCCGACTGCATCCCTTGGTGATGTTATTCCTTCAAGTTTTACTCCACCATACTCCTTTATACGGTCAACAAAGCCCCTTATATATGAATCAGCACTCAGTACCTCATCACCTTCAAGAGGAGGTCCGTAATACTCAAATTCATCAATACCGGTGGGCCTCGGACAAAAAGTGCATGTCTCATGCGAAAAAGTAGCTATGCCGATTTTGTAATCATCACTTTTTGATTGTTTTGTGCTGTCACACGATAGCAGAAAAGAAAGTGTAATGAAAATAACAACTAATTTTTTCATGTCATCTTTATTTTTGTGAACAGGCTAAGTTAAAAAATTAGGATCATATTTACTACCTTGGAACTTTAATAATAAAATTTATATATGATGAGAAATATAAAAGCTTATGCATTTATCCTGCTGGCTTTGTTGCTTTCAACCGCCGTGCAGGCACAGGTATACCCGGGTGAAAAGTGGCAAATAGCCAGGGATCCTGATGAATACGGATTTGACCTGGAAAAACTGGAGAAAGCCAGAGATTATGCTGATTCAATCAGTACAGCTGCTGTAGTTATAGTGAAATCAGGTGTAATTGTATATGAATGGGGAGAGGTGGATAAGAAATATATGACACATTCAATAAGGAAGAGTTTTCTGAGCGCCCTTTACGGAAATTATGTTAAGGAAGGTATTATTGACCTTGATAAAACAGTTTATGAACTGGGGCTGGATGATGAACCTCCATTGTCAGAGATTGAAAGAACCGCAACACTCAGAGAATGCCTTAAGGCCAGGTCAGGAATATATCATCCTGCATTGTATGAATCTAAACGTATGAAAGACCTGAAACCGGAGAGACATACCCAGAAGCCAGGGACTCACTGGTATTATAACAACTGGGATTTTAATGTTTCGGGAACTGCTTTTGAAAAACTAACAGGAAAAAAAATCTTCCAGGCACTTGAAACAGAAATAGCAAATCCGATAGGTATGGAGGATTTCTCCGCTGAAGATGGTTGGTATGTCACAGGAGAGGAATCAGTTCATCCGGCCTATCCTTTCATTATCACAGCACATGACATGGCGAGATTTGGCCTGCTTATGTTAAGGAAGGGTAAGTGGAATGATAAACAGCTAATACCCGAAGACTGGGTGGAAGAAAGCACACGCTACCACTCAGATGCAAGCCTTTACGGGAGTGATGGTTATGGATATATGTGGTGGGTGGCACGAGATCATAATAAATATTCCCACCTGGCCGGGGTAAAATTGCCTGAAGGCACATATTCTGCCAGGGGCGCAGGAGGTCATTACATAGTTATCATTCCGCCGTACGACATGGTGGTGGTACACAGAGTGGATACCTTTGAAGATAATTCAGTTTCATCAGATGAGTTCGGGAAACTGATGAAGATGATACTTAATGCAAAGGAATAATGTGAGAACAAGAACATGAAGACCTTAGTTTTGTTATGACTATAGAACAATTTTTATCGTGAATCATGAAAAGACTTATAGGAATAACATTATTGTTTTTCACAATGCTTGCCTATAGTTGCTATGAAATTAATACTGCCGATGATAAAATGACTCTTAATAATCCAATATTGAAATACCTGGCACTCGGCGATTCCTATACCATCGGTGAGAGTGTCGATCCTTCCATGAGATGGCCTGTCCAACTTGTTGATAAATTGAGAGAAGACAGTGTCAATATGGCTGATGCCGAAATAATTGCGCAAACAGGATGGACAACAGATGAACTGATGAACGGAATAAAAAATGCCCAAACAGGTAATGATTATGACCTGGTATCTCAGCTCATTGGTGTAAATAATCAGTACAGGGAACGTGATATCACAAGACAGGCTTCCAGCGACCCGTCACTGGTAGCCAGTGACGACTTGCATCCCTCCGGCAAAATGTATGCACTGTGGGTTGACAGGGTATATTCCCATGTCTACCAATTGTTAAAATAGAACAACATGAATAAGAGGTTGCTGGCAATAGGAGATGTACATGGTTGCTTCAGGCAACTGTATAGCCTCCTAACCGAGATTATCAATCTTAACATGGAGGATAAGCTTATAATGTTGGGTGATTATATTGACAGGGGACCTGAAAGTAAACAGGTGCTCGACCTGATAATGGAACTTATATCTGAAGGATACGATATCTTGCCCCTGATGGGCAACCATGAGGACATGATGAGGAATGCACCAAGGAGTAATATGGATAACTATAACTGGATGCTGAACGGGGGAGGTGAAACCCTTGACAGCTTTGGTGTGTCATCAGCTGGTAATATCGATAAAAAATATCTGGATTTCGTGTCAGCATTGTCTTTATATCATATCATTGATAATTATATTTTTGTTCACGGAGGATTCAATGACGATATTGACGATCCATTTTCTGACGAATACAGCATGCTTTGGGAACGAAGGTTTGAATATAATTCACCGGTATTTTACGGGAAGACAATAATTCATGGACACCGGCCACATTCTCTTGCAGAACTCAGGGAACAGATGAAACATAAACCTTCAATTATCAATATCGATACCGGCTGTGTATATGGTAAGGATTACGGACTTGGTGACCTTACAGCTATAGATCTCTATTCAATGAAGTTATACTCTGTAAACTGCTAAGCCCTCACCTCTATTATCTCACTATAACTTAAACAGTAAATATCTAGGGTGTTAGGCTTGTTCTGAATTTCGAATATCGAATAACGAATGACGAATGTCGAAGTAGTTTAGGACAAGACAAGTGGCTGCATGATTTCAGATTTAATTCTCATTGTTGCAGAGGTTTTATTGCTTAGATTGGTTCGCATATCGCATATCGCATATCGCCTCTCATTTTCCCCTCTCCATTCCTTGCTACCACCTACCAGTTAATAAATCATAATTCATCATTAATACTTCATCTCATCTCTTCCCTCACCTCATCCAGGTCAATGTAACCTTCTGTGGTGTCAAGCCAGATTTTACCTTTTTCTTCAACAAATCCAAACATTCCGTATTTAATGTCGAGGATGTCTTCATCAACCCTTTTCTGCATTCTTACGTTATACAGTATAGAATATTCTTCAACCCTATCTCCTCCTTCTTTGTAAAAAATTAGATCAACCTGTGCCCATTCCTTATCGGGACTGACATCCATAAGTATAATACTCATATGCTCATCATGCCCGAGATTTTTGTATTCATCCAGCCGGGTCTTATCTACAAGCAATAGTTTCTTAAACCTATCGGTATCAAAATATATCTTTCCGGCATCAGGTTCTTCATCCTCGTATACATTAATTATATCTTCGTTTTTATCAATGCGTCTTTTTGTATATAAATTGGGTTTGTATATAAATGATAAACCTGATATACAGGTATCATCCCATTCGGAACCCCGGTAAACATTTACTATTTCAATCTTTACAAAGAAACTGAACTGAGGTTCCATATCACATGTGGGACACCATTCCTTCCTTTGAAGTATCTCGTCGGCAAATTCTTTTTTAAATGCCTTCTTCAGGGAATCCCTGGCGGCAATGGCATTATCCCTGTCGAAAGGCATCCTTAATTTCTGGAAACCCATCTTGTCTTTCAGTTCAATGTTTACGGGACCTCCAATTTGCTTCAATCTGTATCGTGATGCAATTTCTGTATCGTCTCCTTCAAGGAAGAAACCTGCATATAAGCTAAGCTTTACATGGTGAGGGCGACTATTCATTATATACAATCTCTCTGATTTCTGGTAGCCATTGCTTATTGCCAATGTGTCAGGAAAAATTTCCCCTGCTTTTACTATTATATATTCTCCCTTACCATGGCCTTTCACACCTTCCACCCAGGCAGTGGCAGGATCATTGTCAAAGAGATTGTGTCCTCCGTATCTTCCAAGTCCCTCATAAGGATTCACGGCTTCAAGCTCTGAGCTGACTATAAAATGATGTGTAACACCATTTATCCTGATTGCCCTGAAATACATTTCTTCCCATTTCTCTTCTTTTTCCTGCACTACGATCTTCCTTTGAAGGTATTCGACATGCTTAAGATTGACGCCTGCGGCCTTAATTTTCGCGAACGAAGGAGAATAAAGGGGAAAAATAATAACGCATAGCAGTATTTTTATCCAATTCATCTTATTACTTTTTATTAAACGCTTTCTCATATGCTGATAAATGTAAACAAATCGGGTCATAATACCACATTTTGATAAATTACAAAAATAAATTTTGTTTATATAAGAAAAAAGTGTATATTATTTACATATGTTAATATTTCGTTGAGAGGTGGGATGCTAAGGGGAAAATTAAAAAAGATTATATTATCAATAAAAACCAGTTGATGAACTGGAACGAATATATAACCAAATATGGAGGATAAAAAAATGAAATTCAGAAAACAAAAGTTGATCAGGATAGTGATCCCATTAGTGATAATAATGTTAATAATGGGTTCGTGTAAAAGTAACCAGGCAGAAAAGGAAGCACAAAAATTGCTGGAAAAACAGAGAGCTACTCTTGAAGAGGGCGAAGAACTGATTGAAGAAGCCTACCTTGAAATACAGGAGTTAAGAGATTCCCTCGATGCTGCTCAGGAAAATCTTGAAGCCAGGCGAGAGCAGGTTGAAGAAGATATTGAAGCATTGGAATCTGATCGTGAAGAGTATGCAGAAACCCTCAGCGAAGAGAAGGAAGAGGAGCTTGCTCAACAGAAGGCTGATTTGCAGTCAAGGCTCAAAGAAATAGAAGATAGTATTTCCTTTGTACAGGCTGAACGAGATTCTGTTCAGAAACAAATGGATACTTTAGATATAAAAGAACAGCAGCTGGAAGAGCAGAAGAAAGTTTCCACGGAGAAACTTATTACAGGTATCGACGACATTGATAACCGCCTGGATGAGATTGAAAAACAGAGACTCGTAAAACTTAATGAGACTGAGATCAATGAACAGAAAATAGAGCTGGCCAGGAAAAAAATTGAACTTCTGGAAGATGAGAAAAACATTTATCAGAGAGAAAAGAACGAGATATTGAAAAAGAATGGTGATGAGGCTGAACTGGAGAAGTATGACCTTAAAATAAGTAAGATTAACAGCTATCTTAATGAAGAGCAGAATAAGATAGAAAATGCTGAAAGCAATATAAAATCCCTGCAGTCATGGATAAATGATGCCGATGCTCTGAAAGAAAGGCTCAGGAACATGATGTCCTCAGAGTACGATAGGGATGAAACTATCGATGAATTCACAAAGCAAGAAATAAATAGGCTGGAAAGGGAACGTCAAGCCCTGAATAAGGAACTGGAGGACCTTAATAATTTAAAAACCAGCCTGTCCGAAAAGAGAGCTTCCCTGAATGAAAGGCTGGTATCCCTTGAAGAGGAGGCTGAACTGGTTAAAAGCAGGGAGTTGTCCGAAATACTTGATGAAAGAGCCGGTATTGAAGAACAGGAGGTCCAGCTGGCAGAACGTGAAAAAAAAATGGCTAAGGAAAAGACAGCCCCCGAGACTCTAGAAGAAGTCACGGAGTTGGATCCGGGATCAGATGAGCTTAAGTCGATTGAGGAATCTATTGAACTTAAGAGGAAGCAAATCGATATACTCCGTTCAGAAATTGCAGAAGATGAAGCCCAGCTGGCAAAAGAGATGGCTGATATTGAAGCACAACGGTCGAAAAATGTCAGGAATGTAACCTGGACTGTAATAATACTTGTAATAGTAGGCATTGTAATAATTGGTATTCTCTACGCCCTTGGCAGGCGTAGCAGGAAGCAAAGCTAAAGACGGATCCGACCCTTCAGAACAAGGGATTCGTAGAGAAAAATAATAATAAACAAACAAAATAAATATCATGACAAAAAAAGCTAAAGCGAAACAAAAAGAAATAAGTGGAAAAGTGAAAAAAGAAGCGAAAAAGGTTAAGAAAACCACTGAGAAAGAGGCTGAAAAGGCTAAGAAAACAGCTGAGAAAAAGGCTAAGGAAACGGCTGAGAAAGCACAAAAAAAAGCCGAAGAAGTTAAAGAAGAATTTGAAAAATCATCCGATGACATCCAGGAGAATCTCAGAAAAGCAGGTGAGTCGATATCCGAATCAAGCTTCTGGGAGGAGACCGGTGAAAACATATCCGAAGGAGCTAAAATAGTGGGAGATGAAGCCCGGACCATCGCAGAGAAAATCTCTGCATATTCCGAAGTTCTCTTTGGCAAAATAAAGGACAGGTCATCAGAGGCTTTTAAATCCGGACTTGACCTGACCCGCGAGGGAGCTAACAGGGCACAGGCTGCTGCAGATGAGTTAAGAGATAATATAGAAGTCGGCAGGCTTAACAGGCAAAAAAAAGAGGTGGCCACCCAGCTTGGTATGAAATTTTACCTGGAAGTGAAAAATAATGATAATAAAGTTCCTGATAACATCCTCAGGAAAAGGGTTTTTATGTCACTTCTAAAAGAATTGGAAAATATTGATAAAAAAATATTGGAGTTGAAAGATGAATAAAATAAAAATTAAACTTAAACATATTATTAATGCAACGATAATTGCCTGGATCATTATCTGGCTATATTATCTTATTTTTAACTGGGACGTTTTTAGCATTAACCTGAAAACTGATCTTGGCTTTGCAGTCATAGGTGGTTTTCCCTTTGTATTTTTCTTTATAGTTGGACTTTTATTTCTTATCTTGATCAAGTACTTTGACAGTGCAATCGCTGCCAGGAAACTGTCAGACGAAAAAGACCTGAAGAATAAGATAGCATTACTTGAAAAGGATATTGAAGTACTGAAGCTTAAGGAAACACTTTTCAAGATGCAATCGGAAGAGATGAGCAGGAGTAATGCAAACCTTAGTGCTTTGCATCGGAAGCTGGATGAAATAACTTCACAGATGGAGAGTGAAAAGGGAAAATCGGGGGAAACTGATTCTTCAAACGAGGAGGAGGATAAGAAAAGCAAAAATAACAAATGAAAATCCGTACCCAGAAAGTAAGGCTCGGAGTGTTTATTTTTTTAAGCGGTGCATTACTCGTTGTACTTGTATTGTATTTCGCGGTAAACAAGCTATTTGAAAAATCAGATATTTATTATGTAGCCTATCATGATGTATCAGTTAGCGGGCTTGAAGTGGGAAGCCCGGTAAACTACTTGGGAATAAAGATTGGTACAATATCGAATATATTCATTGATCCACAGGATATTAATTCTATAATCGTAGAACTGTCATTGCAGCCTGGAACGCCAATTAAGAAAGATGCGTATGCCGATATTGTTTCGCTTGGCATAACCGGGCTTAGGACAATCGAAATAAGGGGAGGAAGCAACGAAGCCGATTTCCTCAAACGAGGCGAATTCATTAAGGCAGGCAGGTCTGCATCCCAGGAAATAACGGGCAAGGCCAGTATAATTGCGGAAAAAGCAGAAAATGTGATTAATAACCTCCAGCTTTTTACAGAGCCGGAGAATATGGATAAATTTTCCGATGCTGCAGAAAATATTAATACACTTGCAGCACAATTGAATACAACAACACAGGTAATAGATACCCTGGTAAAAGAAAACAGGGCCGGGGTAAGGGAAGCTGTATTGACTGCTAACCTGGTGGCTAATCGACTGGATACATCCGCTATAAGCCTGGGCAAGGCAATAACCAGCTTAAATAACATTATCCAGAGTGATACCTTGCAACAGATTGTTGGTAATGCTTACATTCTGTCACAGCATCTGGAGGAAACAAATCTTAAATTATTTATAAGTAATCTGGCTGAGATCAGTAAACAAACCAGGGAATTGCTTTATAAGATCGACCAGGAACTGGATGTAAATAGCCAGGAATTAAGTGAAAGCGTGAGATTGCTAAGAGTGACACTGTCTAACCTGGAAGAAACTTCAAATAGAATAAATTCAGATCCCTCTATACTGTTGCGAGGCTACGGCGATAAAAATATTCCCGATAAGCGATTGAAAAAATAAATGACCTGTTGAAAAAGACTCTGACAGGCTTATTGAAAAATTTATTATGAGACTATTTATACTAACTGTGATAAGCTTCATCCTCATGCTAACATCATGCGTGGCAGAAAAAAACATAATGAGGAAATACTATACCCTTGAAATACCTTCGGATGCATATGCCACAGCATCCGATACATTATGGACAATTCCCGGCAAATGTGAAATTGGGCGTGTAAATATAAATCCTGTTTGTGAGTCAAACCAAATAGTTAATCGTAATAAATCTCATGAAATAACATATTATAGGTACCATCGTTGGGCGGTGCGACCTGATGATGCTATAAGAGAATTGTTGTCGGAATATTTGCAGAACAGGAAGCTTTTCGACAACGTATCCACCAGGTTTGCTATGTCAGTGCCTGACTACAGGTTGAAAACAATGGTGAAGGACCTGGAGATAATTGAAAATGATAAATCATTTTCAGCTCATGTAAACATCGACTATATCTTAACTAAAAATATTAACGACAGTGTCCTCGTCAGTCACCGGGCCGACAGGATTGAACCTCTTAAACACAAGGATATGAATCTTTTTGCCCAGGCAGTAAGCAGTATACTGATAGAAGAACTCGAAGTATTCGCAAAAATGTTAAGAGAGAAGGAAGAAATATTCTATAGTGAGGAGCAGTAGTAATTATTTATCCTGAAAAATATCACCCGAAGTGGCCGGAAGAAAAAATAATCAAACTTTTTATAAACTCGAAAATGACATACTTGAATTAAAGGGAAGGTTTACAATCAAGGAACTTAATGAATCATTATATGAGGTGGAGAAAGCCCTGGGTGAATTCAATAATCCTAACCTTACTATTGACCTGGATCAACTTACTTTTATTGATAGTGCCGGTGTAACTGCAATATATTATTTGCATGACAATATGACCGGAAAAGGGATAAAAGTGGAAATAAGAGGTGGGGTAGAGGATATTAAAAGAAAGCTTGAATTGTTTGCTCAGGATGAAAAAGCGGCAGAGGGTACACCATTCAGGGTAGGATTTTTTGAGAAATTGGGAAGCGGTGCAGCATATGTTTATAAAGAAATTATAGCTACCTGGTTTCAGCTGGCAGCTGACATTACTTACTGGTCGGTAATCGATCTCTTTCACAGGCATACACGAAGGAAGGGTGAATTTGCAAACCAGGCGGTTCTGATAGGTGTTAATGCTGTGATGATTGTCGGTGCTATGTCATTTGTTATCGGGCTTGTGCTGGCCTTGCAATCAGCAGCTCAATTGCGCTCATTCGGGGCAAATGTATATATAGTCGACCTTACCGTTATAGCAATGATGAGCGAGATGGGCCCCCTCATAACAGCAATTATGGTAGCCGGGAGAAGCGGATCATCAATAGCTGCTGAAATTGCAACAATGAAGGTAACCAACGAAATCGATGCATTAAGAACAATGGGGCTTAATCCGGTACGCTTTATTATAGTACCTAAAATGCACGGTGCACTTATTACACTGCCTTTTCTCACCATTATAGCCGATGTCCTGGGTATAGCAGGAGGCTTGGTAATCGCAGTTAATGCGCTGGGGATATCACCAATGGTGTTCATACACAGGATGGAGGAGGCATTCCATATGAAAGATGTACTTTTTGGTATAATCAAAAGCTTTGTTTTTGCTTACCTCATCGTTATCACAGGCAGCTACTTTGGTTTTAAAGTAAAACAGGGAGCTGATGTGGTGGGTAAAGTGACTACACTGGCCGTGGTGGTTGCCATTTCACTCGTAATAATTGCAGACAGTATAATGGGCCTTATTTTTTACTAGAATTATAGATTGTTTTTGTATGAATACCGAGAAGGTGATAAGAGTCAAGGGACTGACAGCAATCATTGATGATAAAGTGATTCTGTCAGATATCAGTTTTCATGCCAATGCCGGGGATGTAAGCGTTATACTGGGAAGCAGCGGATCAGGCAAGACGGTTTTACTTAAACACCTCCTTGGTTTATATCCAAGTGCCCGGGAAGCCGTTTCGGTAATGGGACTGAATCCGTCATACCTGGAAGAAGAGGAAGAGAAAGAATTTTATACCAAACTAGGGGTTTTCTATCAAAATGGCGCCCTCTTAAATTCACTAACGGTGGGTGAGAATGTTGCGCTCCCTCTGCAACAACATACTGATCTCCCCCCTGATATGATTAAAAGACTCGTAAAGCTTAAGTTAAAACTGGTAAACCTCCAGGGCTCATATAATATGTTTCCATCCAGCCTTAGCGGGGGCATGCTTAAAAGGGCAGCTCTTGCCAGGGCAATCATAATGGACCCTCCAATACTTTTCTGTGATGAACCGGGTTCAGGACTGGATCCTGTATCCCTGGCTTCTCTTGACAACCTAATACTCGACCTTCAAAAACTCCTGGGTATTACGGTTATTATGATAACGCATGAAGTATCAAGTATATTCAGGGTAGCCGACAGGATAATATTTATTGATGAGGGGAAAGTGATTTTTGAGGGTACACTTAAAGAGGCACTTAAATCGGAAAATAAAGCCTTGAAAGAATTTTTCCGCAAAGGAAGAGGGGAATAGTCTTGATTATCAAATAGACAGGACAAATTGGCATTATTTGTGAAAAAATGTCTGCCCTGAAAATCCGCATAATAATTTATCTTATATAATAATAGGTGGTTGATATACAGTAATATATATCTGACTGTGTATGGTAATATCTCCGGGTTTACCCTTGTCATGGTATATAATTTGTTGATTTATTGATGAGTATAAATATGTCTAACCAAAAAATGAAGGAGGATTTAGCTATGACACTGAAAAAGTATGAAAACAGAATGTTCCCATCGTTTCCTTCATTTCTTGACAGATTTTTTGAAGGAAACCTGATGGATTGGAATTTATCGAATTTCGCAGAACTCGATTCAACCTTGCCTGCAGTTAATGTCAGGGAAAACGATAATGAAACTGTTATCGAACTGGCAGCACCGGGAATGAAGAAGAGTGATTTTAATGTGAATTACGATAACGGGAGGTTAACAATTTCATCCGAGAAAAAGGATGAGAAAACTGAAAAAGAAGGCGAAAAGGTTACCCGTCAGGAGTTTAATTATCAGTCGTTCCAGCGTTCATTCAACGTGCCTGAGAATCTGGTTGACACTGATAAGATAAATGCAAAATACTCCGATGGCATTCTTCATGTAACATTACCTAAACGTGAGGAAGCAAAACCCAGGCCTTCGAAAGAAATCAAAATATCATAACATCATGTCATCGGGGCTGTATCATAAGTACACCACCTCACCCCTGACACTCACTTTGTTCGGTCAGGGGTATTCCTACTCTGAAGAGGAGGAGAAATGTATGACTTTGAATATCAATCATTTCCCCTCCTTTTTAAAGGAGGGGTGTCCCGAGTACTCGGGACGGGGTGGTTTTGGTACTTATGAGACAGCCCTATTGATTTTTATAGAAAGGAGGACTTAAAATGAAAAAGTATGGCCTATTAATTTTATCCGCCATATTGGGAAGTGCTTTAACCCTTGGCTCTTTTTTTCTTTTCAACCTCAATGGCAAAGAGTCGGTAAGGGTTGAGCATATAAGCGGTGCACCTGTAGTTGGCGCAGCTTATACAGTTAACAATGAGGGCGATATAGTTCCCCTCGAATTTACCGATGTGTCGGCAGAAGTGATGCCCGCAGTGGTACATATTAAATCCACACAGATGAGAAGGGTGTCAGGTGGTCAGTACAGGAATATCCCTGATCCTTTCAGGGAATTTTTCGATGATGATATCCTGGAGCGCTTCTTTGGCCCTGACTTGAACCCTCGGCAACAGGAAGAAGGTGGACTTGTTCCAAGAGTGGGTTCCGGATCAGGGGTTATTATCAACTCGAATGGCTATATCGTAACTAATAACCACGTTGTAGAAAATGCTGACGATATAGAAGTGACGCTGTACGATAATAAGGTCTATAAGGCAAGAGTTATAGGCACAGATCCCTCAACGGACCTTGCACTTATACAGATAAAAGAAAAAGACCTGCCTTATTTACCAATGGTGAACTCTGATAATGTAGAAGTAGGAGAATGGGTACTGGCAGTAGGTAATCCTTTTAACCTTAATTCAACGGTGACAGCCGGAATTGTCAGTGCCAAGGCAAGGAATATCAATATTTTACGGAATCAGAATGCAATTGAATCCTTTATACAGACAGATGCAGCCATTAATATGGGTAACAGCGGGGGTGCACTCGTAAACCTGCAGGGCGGACTCATTGGTATAAGTACCGCCATTGCCAGTCCTACAGGTGCCTATGCAGGCTATGGGTTTGCAGTGCCATCCAATATAGTTTCCAAAGTTGTTGAAGACCTTATTGAGTATGGCTCGGTTCAGAGAGGCTATCTGGGCTTGATGATACGAAGCGTTGATGGTAATCTTGCAGAAGAAGAGGACCTCGAGCTAACACAGGGCGTTTATGTCGATAGTATAACGGCCGAGAGTGCTGCCGGTCAGGCAGGTATCAGGGTTGGTGACGTTATTACGGAAGTGGATAACTCTGAAGTTAAGTCTTCGGGTGCGTTGCTCGAAATGATAGCCCGTAAACGACCGGGTGATAAAGTAAATCTAAAAGTGAACCGCGATGGTAAAACAAGAGATTTTACTGTAGTCCTGAGATCCCGCGAAGGAACCACCGAGATGGTGAAACCCGAACAGGTTGCAGTACTGGAGAAACTTGGAATTGAAGTCGAAGATATAGACGAAAGTACTGCCAATCAACTGGATATCCAGGGTGGTGTGAAGATTACCAACCTATATTCCGGCATACTCAGGAACACTACGAATATCAGGGAAGGATATATTATCACAAAAGTTGATGGTAAACAGGTAAATTCAAGAGATGAATTTATCAGGATAATGAAGGGCAAAGAAGGCGGTGTGATGTTCGAGGGAGTCTATGAAGATTACCCCGGAGTATATTACTATGCCTTTGGAATGTAATTAAGACCGCTGGCGCGGATCTCCAGCCCTGTCCGCCGTAGCTCTGCGGAGGCGGGATCCGTGCCAGGCTACGGTGGACAAAACAAAATAACCCTGATATGCTGGGCTTGAAACTGAATAACACTGGTGCAATCTCAAGAAAAGGGAGGTAATTATGAAAATCCGTGTTGAAATAAGAAAAGTAATGCTGGCTTGCATCGCCTTACTGATGACAGTATCGCTACCGGCCCAGTACTTTGGAAGAAATAA
Organism: Bacteroidales bacterium; assembly: GCA_041686075.1. Taxonomy (GTDB): domain Bacteria; phylum Bacteroidota; class Bacteroidia; order Bacteroidales; family VadinHA17; genus UBA9300. The sequence continues at coordinate 54,704 of JAWLEO010000013.1, forward strand.
ACCGGGATATAAGAAGTTTGATTACCAGGTTACCCGGACACCTCACTTCGAGCTTTATCACTACCTGCAGAATGACACCCTGGTAGAAAAATATTTATCCTGGATGGAAGAATGGTACAAATTGCATCAGACAATATTCAGAGATACCTTTGAAACAAGAAATCCACTGATTCTTTATAATACTCATGCCGACTTCCAACAGACAAATGCTGTTTCCAGCCTGATAGGAACAGGTACAGGAGGTGTAACAGAGGGCCTGAAAAACAGGGTTGTAATGCCCTTTTCAAAAACATTTAAACAGACCGATCATGTCCTGGGCCATGAGCTTGTACATGCCTTCCAGTTTAAAAAACTTACACGTGCTGACACAAGTAAGAATTATTCTATCAGGAATCTGCCTTTATGGATGATTGAAGGTATGGCCGAATATCTATCGATCGGGAGCGTAGATCCAAACACTGCTATGTGGATGAGAGATGCCCTGGTAAATGATGATTTTCCAACCCTTGAGCTTCTGACAAAAAGACCATCGGAATATTTCCCCTACAGGTACGGACACGCTTTTTGGGCTATGGTCGGTAAAACCTGGGGCGATACCATCATTATGTCCCTGTTTGAAAAAACAGCCCAGTACGGGTATCAAATTGCTATAGATTCGGTTCTCGGTATATCCAGCAGTACTTTTTCCTCTCTCTGGGAAAGCGTTACACGTAACCATTTTGCCAGCTACCTTAGAAATACCAGGATAGAGCCGCTTGGCGACAGGTTAATATCTTCACAAAACGGGGGCAGGGTCAACATATCACCTGCAATAAGCCCCGGCTCCAAATATATTGCATTCTTTTCAGATAAGGATGTTTTTACATTCGACCTGTACCTGGCCGATGTAGAATCGGGAGAAATTATTAAAAAACTCGCCAGCATATTGAAAAATAATGATTTTGATGATTTTAATTTTATTGAGTCCGGGGGAACATGGTCACCTGATGGAGAAAGGTTTGCATTCGTGATAACTGAAAAAGGAGTCAGTAAACTTGCTATTGTTGATGTTGATAAAGCAAAGATAATTAGAGAGATTAAAATGGATGGTATACTTTCCTTCTCCAATCCGGCATGGTCGCCTGATGGTGACAGGATTGTATTTTCGGGACTGGTGGAAGGGCAGTGTGACCTTTACATTTATAATATGGAAACAGGCGATATCAAAAAAATTACCGATGATCCACTGGGGAATGTACACCCTGCCTGGTCTCCTGACGGTAAGAATATAGTGTTCTCACAGGAGATAATCAATAATGAAGAAAGTAAAAGAAAATTCAGTTTTGCACTAACAGTTATTAATCCTGACACAAAAGAAAAAAGAGTGTTTGATGTATTTGACGGGGCCAGGAATCTCAATCCTTTCTTTTCACCTGACAATAATTCAATTTTCTTTATATCGGACGCAGACGGCTTCAGAAATTTATACAGGTATGATATACCTGACAATTCTGTATACCGCCTGACGAATTTTTCCACAGGCATCAGTGGTATTACACAGATGTCACCCGCTATAAGCAGGGTGCATTCAGATGATATAATAGCATATACATATTATAATAAGAACAATTACGAGATCTTTCTTGCAAATGACAGTATATTCGACCCTGAAAGGGTGTCTGCCGACAATATCGATATGGGTGCAGCCACATTGCCACCGCTGAGAACCAGGACAAAATTACTTATCGATACAAACCTCTTTGTAAGGGATACAGAATATAAGTTGAAGGAAGATTCAATCGAGGATGTCCCGTATAAAGCGAAATTCAAACTTGACTATATATCAAATTCAACCGGTGTGGGAGTTTCTGCCAGCCAGTATGGCAGCATTATGCAAGGTAGTGTCAATATGCTCTTTAGTGATATAGTTGGAAATAACCAGCTCTTTGCTTCACTGGCCCTGAATGGTGAGATCTATGACTTTGGTGGTCTGTTTTCCTATATTAACCAGAGAGGGATGCTTAAATGGGGAGCCACGGTATCACATATCCCTTACCGTAGCGGATATATGGATGTTGTGCTTGATACTGTTTCTATTTATGGTGACACAGTGCTTGCTAATAACTTCAGGCTTAATTATATAAGAATGTTTGAGGATAATATCTCACTTTTTGCCTATTATCCTCTTTCCCAGACAAGGAGGTTTGAGGCTGGCGCATCATTTTCATGGTATTATTTCAGAATAGACAGGTTTAATAATTATTACACCGATACCGGTGTCAGGTTATTCGGAACAAGAGAGAAACTACCAGCACCGGATGGAGGAAATTACCAGCAGGTCAATGTCGCATATGTTGAAGATAATTCCTATTTCGGAATGACATCTCCGATGCAGGGACACAGATCCAGATTCCAGCTAACCAAATATTTTGGTGAGATCAAAATGTACACAGCTCTTCTTGATTACAGAAAATACTGGTTTATTAATCCCTTTGGCATTGCTTTTAGAACTTACCATTATGGGAGGTATGGACCGGGCACACGTGATGAGATGCTTTCGCCTCTTTACATAGGTTATCCATGGTTAATAAGGGGTTACGAGAATCTTTCATTCACATCAAGCGACGATAATGTCCAGAATGGCTCCTTTAATATTTCTCACCTCAGTGGTTCCAGGCTGCTTATTAGTAATCTTGAGCTGAGGATCCCAATAACAGGAGTGGAGCAACTGGCGCCAATAAAGTCCGGCCGCTTTTTTACCGATCTTAATCTCTTTTTTGATGCCGGACTTGCATGGAATAAGGATAGTGACGTTAGTTTTGAATGGAACCCGGAAACATTTGAAAAGCGTATACCTGTGTACAGTACCGGTGTGTCAGTCAGGCTTAACCTGATGGGAGTTATTGTCCTTGAACCCTACCTTGCCGTTCCCTTCCAGAACGGTGGATTTGATAATATTTCATTTGGCTTTAACCTGACACCTGGATGGTAATAGAGACAGGCTAAGGCTAAGGCTAAGGCTAAGGCTCCGTCTTCGCTGGCGCGGATCTGCTCCCCCTTTGAAGGGGGTTGGGGGAATGTTATCTTCGCTGGCGCGGATCTGCTATTGTACGCCATAGCCTGAAAGGCGAAGGTGGAAGACTCGTGCCACGCTGCGGCAGATACGGACTATGGCAAATATTGCAGTGAGCTTTTACTATCTGTATGGCTTGAGGGATTATAATAAGGCACTCAGGTATTGTAAGTGGATTTTCATCGGGTATTTTCGTAAATTTAAGTTCACAAATGCGGGATTTATGTATTTCTTATTTCTGTTCCTGTCGCTGGCCCTTGGCTACCTCTCCGGAAGCATCAGTTTTGCTGTTCTGATTTCAAAGTGGGTCAAAGGCATTGATATAAGGGCTGTCGGGAATAAAAACCCGGGAACCGCCAATGTTGCCAGAGAGGTTGGAATAGGGTGGGCGGCCCTGGTTCTGATAGGAGACCTGGCTAAGGGTGTGCTGCCGCTGGTGTTGGCCAGCTTATTCCTCTTCCCTGATGATCATTACACAGATTATTTTGCCCTCTTCCTGACAGGTATGTCTGTTATTACGGGGCATTGCTGACCTCTTTACTTCCGGTTCAGGGGTGGGAGGGGACTCGCCACCTCTATCGCTATCTACATGTTCTTTATCCCTGTGGAATTTTTCGTTACACTGGTAATTGCATTAATCGTGGTGCAGGTATTTTTCAGGAAAAAAAAGTACTCCCTCGGCATGCTTACTCCTATGGTCTTTGTTCCACTCGCACCTATACTGTTAATCCTGAGTAATCTATTTTTCGATACCCGACTTTTCAATACGCTCAAAGTGGGGGGCTATCCATGGTATGTACTTGTGGGTGTCATTACCATGTCAGCCTATATTTTTTCCATCAACAGGAGGGTGGTGGTGGCAAGGGTCACCAGGGACGAAGCAATCTGATTATCATAAAAATATTTTATGGAACAGGATGTATATCTTATACTGGTCGCGAGCCTGCTTATACTGCTACCCCTGGTAGCTTCAAGAAATGCCGTGGTGCCAGCAATGGCCTTTCTTGTTTTCATCCTCCTTTCCCTTCCACTTTATTTTGGGATTAATCGCTGGACAGGTCTTGTATTCATTGTGGTGATTGCCCTGCTGGCATTAACTGCCTGGCTGGCAAAGAGGAAAGGAACTATCCGTCTTCTTTAAAAAAGCTGAATCCCAGAGATTTTCTTCTATGACATCCTTTGTAGTGGCCATATTTATTGTCTTTTTGCTATTTAAGGAAAATGTAGCTTATCTGTGCCTGGTGTTTATCATCTTCGGCGACATGGCTGCCAAGTTCATGGGTTTAAAATACGGGAGGATAAAGATAATTCAATCAAGAACCCTTGAAAGTTCACTTGGATTTTTAACCGGATGCCTTTTGGCGGGCTATATCCTGATGCTGATATTCGGTTTCAGATTTTCCTACCTTGTGATCGGAGCCGCCTGTGCCACCCTCGCAGAACTCTTCTCTTTCGACATGAATGATAATTTCACTGTCGGCATCCTGACAGGCGGCTGCCTGGCCGCCCTACAATACTTCCAGGTATTATAGCAGGGGGCAGGGAGCGTCAGGGACTCCGTTTCACTCCGTCTCGCATTTCATCTTTCGCATCTCGCCTCTAGTCTTACCCTCTGCATTCCTTGCTACCACCTACCAGTTAATAAATCATAATTAATAATTAATACTTCCCTGCTCCCTGTCCCTAAAACCTTCCCCCTAACTGAAGGCTATAATACCTCTGAGGCTGTATATCACCCGGACGACCCATATATTCGGTGTTGGTGAGATTTTTTACAGAGAGTGATACATCATAGGTATTGTTAAACCTGTACCTGGCATGGATATCCATCACAAAGTGTCCAGAATTCTTTTCAGACCAGTAATCATAGAAGCCGGGCAGTATATCCTCCCGGGTAAGCGGATTTAAAAAAACATCATCTATCTCAAGTATCCTGGATTTTATATAACAGCTTAAGCCGGTTTCAAAATTTTTATAAATAGTAGATATGTTAAATTCAGTGGAATGTTTTCTCCTGAATTTTAAGTATTCACCTGTATTTTTGCCGGTAACAGCATTAAACTCGACCGGGTACATGAAAGTATAGCCGCCCCTGATCGTGGTATTAAACGGCCCTAAACTCCTGTTAAGCATAAATTCAAGTTCCGCCCCGTATACTCTTGAATTCTCAATGTTTACAGGCCGGAACCCGTAACTGTAAGTTTCTGTAACAGGGTCCTCATACCAGCCAAAGACATATTCAATCATATCACTGTATTGTGAGTAAAAGACTGAGATATCCGCCTGGCCGCTTAATGCATCGGTTGAAATGGCATGTTTTATGCCAACTTCCGAACTCCATCCCGATTCAGGTCTAATCTCTGTATTTGGAATGATTTTAATAGAACCGACAGTTGTGTAAGCATGTTTCTCAGCTATGGATGGATAACGGTAGCCCTGTCCGAATGAAGCACGGAGAAATGTGGCTTCCCTTATCCTCAGGTTCAATCCAAACCTGCAGATAGGAACAAGCTTGTCGGCCTGGCTGTCTAGAATATTTTGCTCTAAGCGAAGACCTCCAACTACTTTTAATCTTTTGAATGGCTTAAATTCACCCTGTGAATACCCTGCTATATTTATGCCCTTATGGTCGCCATGGAAATTCGATTTTATTACACTGTATTGCTGGTTGACTCCTGATATGAGATTAATTTTTTCAGATATATTATAACTGAACTGGTATTCAGAATATATTGAATGAGAGTCGCTATTGTTATTACTGTTATTGGGTAGTCTATTGATATTGGTCAGTAAGCGCAACTTTAGATCGTGCTGGAAACGATCATTTTTATTTATTGAAACGAAAGGGTCCAGAGCTACTGACGTACCCCTGAATTCCATGGCAGTTGACTCATTTTGTTTCAATGCACCGTACTCTGCATCTTCCCAGAGTAGAAAATCAATTTTGCTTGTATATGTGGCATTAAGTGCAGCTCCGTATGAAAGTGACTTATATCTCTTGCTCTTATGCTTCACATCCAGGTTTATACGGCCGAAGGCTTCGTCATTGAGCCTTCTGTAGCCATTATCGTTAAAGACCCTTGTGCCTATGCCGATTTGTGTATTATTATATTCCCCAGAATGAGAAAGTGATAAGCTTTGCGTCATCCTGGGTGAATCCCACCATAGCCAGTCTTTATTTGATGGTTTATCAAAGAAACCTGCCATAAGGGATATTTTGGTAAGGGGTTCAGGCCCGGGCTCGGCTCTTATGAAGTTGATAACACCGTTTATTGCTGATGATCCGTATAGCACCGAAGATGCTCCCTTTATTACTTCAATCTGGGCTATATTCTCCATGGGGAGTGTAGCCCACTTTATGTTTCCGGCGTCGGTTGACAGGATAGGCAATCCGTCAACCAGGGCAAGCACCCTGCTCCCCACACCGTAACTATAACCGCTGCCTCCCCTTACAGAAGCCTGTCCGTCCAGGATTTCAATACCGCTTGTTTTATTCAGAATTTCTTCGGCATTAATTGCATGGTGCTGATTAAGAATATAAGGTTTTATGATATCCATTGATACGGTCAGTTCTGAAATACGTTGCTCCGACCTGGCTGCAGTTATGACAACCTCATTTATTTCACTGATAAGCGGAATCAGGAAGATATCTGTATTGACCGTGTCGTTTGGAGCCAGGTTAAAAGTTTTTGTAAGCGTATTATAACCTACGAACCTGAAAGTAACAACTGTTCTTCCGGGAGATACGCTGAAGGAGAACCTCCCACCGCTGTCAGTTGTAGTGCCCCGGTCGCTGCCGTAAATAATATTAACACCCGGAAGGGATTCCCGGGTGGTGGCGTCATAAACCCTTCCCTTTATTATGCAATTATTGGCACTCAGTGGCGCATATAAGCATAAAAATAGTATCTGAAGGAAGATGTAAAAACGCATAATTACATCTTATTTTGGTATGAACGTGATCCTGATTGCCAGGTTAACACCTTCTGTTCCGGATGGGAAGATGGTGGTGATCTTAAACGATTGCCAGGTAAGCTCAACAATTTTTGATGTCAAGGGAAAAGCCAGTGAATCAGAGTCAATGGTAATCTCTGTCTCATTATTCAAAAAATACCAGGTACCGGTGTACTGACCAAAATATCCGGTGCCGTCCGGCCGGAATTCAGCATCACCTGCCATTTTCTCAAGCAAGCCCCCCGGCCCCCCTGCCTCCTGTCCGTCTACGAGCAGGCTGTCGCTCGTCCATACCTGTCCGGTAAGAATTTTGAAACGTTCACTTTTCTCCTCTTTTGTGCATGCAAATACAATAATAGCTGATAACAGTGCCAGGTATATGATATTTAATTTTTTCATGATCTCAGGATTTATTAAAACTCGGCACTAAGACAATGAAAATTTAAGAAATTTTGAGATATAATCAAATACCGGCGCTAGAAAATCACTTCTTAAATCTGAAATCTTAAATCTGAAATCTTAAATCAAACCCTTAAATATATCTTCCCCATATCTTATTTTTGATATTTAGCTGACAATATTTATCTTAGTGAGGCTGTTTAACCAAAAAATCGCTGCTATATGGAAACACCCGAAGAAATCAAAAAAGATTCCTCGATGCACGTAGCTTCATAAGACCGGGCCTGGATGAGTGAGTAAGGCCAAAAGCCGCATCGAAGGGCTGCTCCCTGCTCCCTGCTCCCTGCTCCCTGCCCCTTGCCCCTTGCCTAACCCGCGGAGCGGGTAAATAATAATAGCCGGGGTTTCACCCCCGGATAAAAAGTATGTAAAAAAAATCCCTCCCCGCCGCGTGCGGGGGAGATTTTTATGATCTTTACCCACAGGTATTGCTGTAGATATTGTAATTACTGCCTGATCAGTTGTGCCCCGGCTTCAACAAACTCTTCCTCAAGATTCTCCAATGAGCCACTGATACTTTCAAGCTCCTCTTTTATCGGCATAAGTTCTTTTATTCCAATTTCAAGGCTCTGCCTGTGCATGGCTGTAGGTCCGTATGATGTTGAAAGCCCGCGATAGGCTACCCCAAGCCTCATGCGTGGTGTCGGCGATTGTTTTTCTCCCACTTCGCCTTTGGTACTGTAACCATTGTATTTTATTTCCAGCTCAAGGAGGGCTGAATCGACTTCATATACTTTCTCGAGTAATTCTCCCGCCTGCCTCCTGTTCCTGAAGGATGCATTTTTGAGTGCTTCAACCCTCTTTCTTGCCTCATCCATCTTCTTTGACACCTTGCCCAGCTCATAGATGAATTCCTCGAGGTTAGCACGGAATTGTTTTACCTCATCATCCGGTACAGGTTCCAGGACATTTTCATACAGGGGCTTAACCGTAAACCTTTGTTCTTCGCTTAGTTGTTTTACCTCACCGCGACTTACGGCATACATGCTGACGGTATATTCGCCCGGTGTTACCATAAAGCCGTCTGTATTTACTTCCATCTCAGATTCTTCTTCAACATCAACCGGCTGTGATGAATAGTGGTTCAATTCCCAGTTGACCCTGTGAAAACCCTTTTTCGCATCGGCCATGACGTGATTAATAATTTTCCCTTCCGTGTCTTTAACAGTAAAGAGGATAAAAGGCTTGTCTTCTTCCTTTTCCTTTTCCAGTGCATCCCAGCCCGGGAAGGGGATATCTGCTTTATTCTTATCCAGCTTCTTCTCTTTCTCTACCCTTAGCTCTTTCAGTGAATTGATGTCGTTCTTAAGATAATAGGTAAAGACTGCACCGAAAGGGGGATTGGGTGCTCTGTAGTCGTTGGCACCGGGGGCAATGGTAACTTCCTTTGGTCTGAAAAGCCAGGGATCTTTTACCGGGAACAACATTGCATCTTTATCAAGCATTTCCCTGCTTACTGATCTGAGCGGACTTATATCATCAAGAATATAGAAACCCCTCCCGAAAGAAGCTGCTACCAGGTCATTCTCCCTTCTTTGGATCTTAATATCGCGGAAAGAGATGGTTGGCAATCCTCCCTCAAGGGCTATCCATTCATTACCGCCGTCTATCGTAAAATATATTCCGAACTCGGCGGCAGCGAAAAGCAGCTCTTTTCTTTTATGATCCTGTACGATACGCCATATAAGTGTTCTGTCGGGGATATTGCCGCTTATTGATGACCAGCTCTCACCGGTATCGGTGCTCTTGATGAGGTAGGGTTTGAAGTCTCCGAATTTATGATTGTCGAGGACTGCATATACCGTATTGGCATCAAAAAGGTCGGCCCTTATATCGTTCACAAAGGCTGTGGCGGGAACTCCTTTTATCGATGAAACTTCAATTTTTCTCCATGTCTCTCCGCCATTCTCCGAAACCTGTATTATGCCATCATCTGTACCTGCGTATAAGAGGCCTTCTTTGATGGGTGATTCAGCCAGAGAAGTAATAGTATTATAGGTTGACATTGCAGATATATCCCAGGGATTATCCCAGCTCTGCTTGCGGCCCATAATAGGCAGTTCCAGCCTTTCCTGGTTTCTTGTCAGGTCGGGAGAGATGGGCTCCCAGCTGTCGCCCCTGTTATCTGACCTCCATACCCTGTATGAAGCTGTGTAGATCCTTGCCGGCTTATGGGGGCTAACCAGTATGGGTGTATCCCAGTTAAAACGTTCGTGAGGATCTCCTTCACGTGCCTGGGGCTGGATAAAAACCTGCTCACCTGTTATCCTGTCGATACGATGGATATGTCCCTGCTGGGATTCTGCGTATACAATACCGGGATTACCCGGTTCTGTTGCCGTCTGGTGACCATCGGCACCGAGAATGGAGAACCAGTCGGCATTCCTTATCCCTTCCTCGGTATCTGTCCTGGAAGGACCACCGTGTGAGCCGTTATCCTGGGTGCCTCCGTAGATAAAGTAGAAAGGTTCGGAGTCATCTACTGCAAGCTTGTAATACTGGGTGATCGGGAGGTTGCCCATGAATCTCCAGTTCTCTGTATTGTCAAAGCTTTCGTATACTCCGCCGTCGGTCCCCACCAGGAGGTAGTCAGGATCATCCTTCCTGAAGTTAATGGAATGACTGTCGCCATGTTTCCTGACTTCTTTCATCCCGTAGAATGTCTTTCCATGGTCATTAGATACCTGTATGTTATTGTCTACAAGGTAAAGTCTTCCCTCATAATGAGGCGAGGCATACAGTTCCTGGTAGTAGTGAGGGCCGGTGGCTCCGGATACTGCATCGGATTGTTTCGTCCAGCTTTCGCCCCTGTTCTCCGACATAAAAATACCGCCCGTTCTCCTGTCAAGCTCTATGGCTGCGTAAATCATATCGTTATTAAAGGGCGAGATTGCCAGACCTATCTTACCGAGATTAGAACCGGGAATACCGGATGTTAGTTTTTTCCAGTTCTTACCTCCATCATCACTACGGTATATCCCTGAACCGGGTCCTCCTCCCATATAGGCTGCCACATTCCTGTGCCTCTGCCATGTAGCGGCATATAATCTCTCGGGGTCTGACGGGTCCATCACTATATCGGTTACACCTGTCCACTCATTTACGCCGAGTACCTTTTCCCATGAGCTGCCACCGTCTGTGGTCTTATATAATCCCCTGTCACCACCTTTATTCCAGAGCGGCCCCTGGGCTGCGACATAAACGACCTCAGGATTTTCCGGGTGTACAATTATCTTAGAAATATGTTCTGATTCTTTTAGTCCCATGTTTTTCCATGATTTGCCGCCATCTTCACTGAGATAGACGCCATCGCCGTAAGCAACATGCCTGCCTCCGATATTCTCACCTGTCCCCACCCATACCCTGTTTGGGTTTAAGGGATCAATGGTCACGCATCCTATCGAGTAGGAACCCTGGTCATCAAATATTGGTTTCCAGGTGACACCTGCATTTACAGTTTTCCATACTCCCCCGGAGCCAACGGCCACATACCAGCAGTTGTCGTCCTGAGGATGGATATCTATGTCGGCAATGCGCCCGGATGCAAATGCCGGGCCTATATTGCGGAACTCCAATCCCTTGAATGTTGAGGAATTTAGCTTGCTCCCGGGGTCCTGTGCCACAAGGGAGCAACTGATAAAAAGTAGCAGTAAACCAAGGTTTTTCATAGTCTCAGAGTGTTTAGATTTTATATGATTATTTATTTGTTTATTTGCGACTTTTATTTCATGTTATGAAGCACTATTTTACCCGCATATAATTGACAGTATTTACAGGTTTGTTGTTTACATAATGAGTGATTTCCAACAAATCATGTGATTTAAATGTTCCTTCTGTTCTCTTTGAGGCTTCTTCAGGATTGGAAATATCCTTATAAGGGAATAAAACATAATTATTCTTTGAAATCCACTGCGCCACCCTTAATTCAACGACATCCCCTCCTTTAATCTGGCTAAGACCTATCATTTTATCATGTGTTTTGTCATACGCCCAATTAATTCTTGCCTCCATAACGGTTTTCCCTTTTGTGACATACTTAACATTCGCATCAATTCCTGTTCCGTAAGTGGCACAATCCATATAGCCAGTTGTGTCTTTAGCATACTCAAATTTCCATGAGCCTATAAGAGGGGATTGATTAATTAACTCAACCTGGTTAAGTTTTGTCTGTCCGGTTTGTGCATGAATTGTACAAACAATAAATAGCATAGTTGAAAATAGAAATACTTTTTTCATGATGGTTAGGTTTTGGTTGATAATTCAAGATACAATAATCTCATTATCAAATCAAATATATTTCTTAACTTGCTCTTATCTAACCATAAAACCTGATTTATTATGAAACGAATACTCTATTTACTGCTGGGAATTCTAGTTATTACCTACGCCTGTCAAACTGAGACTGAACTAACCGATGCTGATAAGGATGCTATGGTGCGAGATGTAAAGCAAGCAAGTCAGGAATTTGTATCTATTATTTCAAGTACCTATGATAATGAAACTTACAGTAAGGTCCTGAATTTTAATGATGAAAACTCTGATAAAATGTGGCAAACAGAACCTGTTGCTGCCATCTTTAATATAAATGTTATTAATAAACAGGCAGCTAGCTTTGCAAACCTTGAGTCATGGTTTGAAAATAGAATCTCAGGTGTGGAAAATATTCAGAAAGCTCATTATTCGGTCTTGTCCGATAAAAAAGTTCTCGAAGTATTAGAAGGTGATTTTTCTATCACTTGGAAAGATAGTACTGAATCCGGTCCTTTTACATGGGTTGGCACAAATATATGGGCAAAAATAGATGGAGGATGGAAAATTCAATTTGTACACAATTCATTTGAACTACAATCAGAATAGCATTATATACTTTATAAATGGCTTACTCCCTCAAATCAAAGGAGGAGGATATAGAGCATCACCCCTGGACTTATGTCCGGGGGTTGTTTAGGCCGTTACAGCTATTATCTCCAAATGGTAGTGATGATCCAGGCAAAATAGATATTCCAAAAATGGCTCATGCGGCATCAAAGATCATTAGAGATGCTTTTTGTTGGTAAATGTGGGGTAATAGTGGGGAAGTTTAAGAATAAAGACAAAAAGACCACTGCCTTCGGCAGTTCGCCTTTCTTTTTCAGTCAACCATATAAAAGCAAGCTTTTAAGGGAATGTAAGATTACTCACCCTGCTAACGCAGGGTTCGTGATCTTTATTGGGGTTAATTCAAAAGACAAAAAAGTCTCCTTTCAGTCGGGTTTTATTGTCAGTTAGTCGCTTATGAAAATAAATTTTCAACGCTCCTTCCTTCCAATAAAAAAACCTGACATTTCTGTCAGGGCTTTTTTGGTCTTTTGTCGGGGTAGTAAGATTACTCGCTCTTCGCTATGCTCATCGCTCGTGATCATTTTGGAGGTTAATTCAAAAGACAAAAAAGTCTCCTTTCAGTCGGGTTTTATTGTCAGTTAGTCGCTTATGAAAATAAATTTTCAACGCTCCTTCCTTCCAATAAAAAAACCTGACATTTCTGTCAGGGCTTTTTTGGTCTTTTGTCGGGGTAGTAAGATTCGAACTTACGACCCCCTGCTCCCAAAGCAGGTGCGCTAACCGGACTGCGCTATACCCCGCACTGCCCACCGAAGCTTCAGCGAAGGTGGGTTTCATCTGCTTTAGCCTAAGTGTAGGCGGAAAACTCATTTTCTTCTGCAAATCTAATAACTCTATCCCTTTTCTTAAAGCTTTTTAGTAACTGCTCAACCTTATAGGCTTCTCCTCTTGTCTCAAAATTCTTCCAGTAAATCAACTTCCATGGCTTTCCTGATTTTGTGGAGTTGACCCTTCCTGCATTGTGTCTCTCCAATCTTGACTCCAGTTTCTCAGTCTGACCAATATAATACTTTCTATTCTTCTCCGATTCAAGTATGTAAACGAAATACATTTTCTTAAATCTTGTGCGCTAATCCCGAAAAACACATTCCGCCGTATGGCGGACTGATGTTTTTCGAGGATCCTCGCAAAATCAGTTTTCGCTTCGCGAAAGGTGATTTTGCGGGACCGGACTGCGCTATACCCCGCACTGCCCACCGGAGCTTCAGCGAAGGTGGGTTTCATCCGCATTAGCCTAAGTGTAGGCGGAAAACTCATTTTCCTCTGCAAACCTAATAACTCTATTGCTATAAGCTAGCCAGCAAAAGCCCCGCAAAAGTATAAAAGCAATTTGGTTTTGCAATGGAATATTTGAAAATTATGAGGGGACAAGCTATTGAGCATACCCGGGTAAGAGGTGCAGATTATTTTATTTCCGCCTTATATACCTTCAGACACCGGTAATTTACCCAGCTTAATAATAAGAAAAGGAACAAAAAGAAAACCTGTAAGATTGAAAATGCATCTGAGGATATCGTTAGTATTAATAGTATTATTATGATCCCGGTCAAAATTAAGTTTTGAATTAAATTAAAATATATCGCCCAGGCTTTCAACTTTGTAAATGCTATGAAAGCAATAATTTTAATCAAAAAGAATATGGCAATAGTTGTTATAATATAAGTATTCACAAAATCGAAAACAGTGTATGAATCGCCTGTGAACAAAATGCCAAAAATGAAAAACAAAGGAATAGAAAAAAGCATTCCTGCAAGCTCAATAAGCTGCCATATTTGTGAGACTATGAATACTGGATTCTTATTTTTCACGGTACTGCAAATATATATTCAAAACACAAATTAATTAATTTTCTATATTTTTTTATTCCAAAAAGTAAAAAAGAAAATGTATATTCACCTTTGTACATTTAACTATTAACTGCAAGTTGCTTTCCACATACAATTTTTTTGATCAATAGCTATGTTTTTGTAATTTGTAAGCTTAATAAACCTGAAACTGTAAGCTTGAGTATGGAAAAACTGCCAGATAAACTAACCGGAAAGAACCAAGTATGAGTGAAGCCATTCTCGATGCCCTGATACAATTGTTTGCATTGATAGTTGATGTCGACGAGGAAAATGTTGTATCGGAAAGGGAAAAGGAGATAATACGCGCCTTCCTGACACAGCAACTCAACAGCGAACTGGCTCAAAAGTATATGGGTAGATTCGAGGAATACCTGCTTCTCTTCCATAAGGCCGATTTTTACCAGGATGCAAGCAAGAAAGAAAAACGTAAGAGCCTGGCAGCTAAAAAAATATGTGATATATGTGAAAAAATAAACGAAGAGCTGCAACATAACCAGAAAGTATTTCTTGTCATTCAGCTGATAGAGTTTATTTCACATGGTGCAGTTGTATCGAAGAAAGAAGCTAACTTCCTGGAAACAGTTGCCCGTACTTTCAATATACCGGATAACGAATACAAAAATATCTTTAATTTCATAGTCGGTACTATACACGATATTCCCGAACGGGATAAGATACTTGTTGTTAATAACCTGGAAAAGTACAGGTATGATGATGTCAAACATAAATACGACCCTAACTTTTCGGGTGAGCTGTACTTCCTCAGGATAGAAAGCACCAGGACATATATCCTGCGCTATACGGGATATGCCGATATTTACCTTAACAGTCAGAATATTGTAAGCGGCCGGACGTATTCATTTGAGCATGGTTCATCAATACGAAACCCAACCATCAACACTATATTTTTCACCGATGTTGTAGGAATGTTCTCCGAGATCTTTGCAAAAGAAACAATATCGGTTATGGCTAAAGATGTAACCTTCTGGTTTAAGAATACCCAGAACGGGATACAGAAGTTCAATATGCATGCTAAATCAGGCACCCTTGTGGCCGTAATGGGTGGCTCAGGGGTAGGTAAGTCAACCCTTATCAATGTGCTTAATGGCAACCTGAGACCGGACAGGGGTGAGGTGTTTTTTAACGGCTATAATCTTAATGACCCGGAGGAGAGAAAAAAAATCAAGGGGATAATAGGCCTGGTACCCCAGGAGGACCTGCTAATAGAGGATCTTACCGTTTACCAGAACCTGTACTATAGTGCAAAGCTATGCCTTGATAATCTCGATGACGAAGAAATTGAAGAAGTCGTTGATAATGTACTTGACCAGCTTGATCTGAAAGACATTAAACATCTCAGGGTGGGCAGTCCACTTAAAAAGGTAATAAGCGGGGGGCAGAGGAAAAGACTTAACATTGCACTGGAGCTGATCAGGGAACCGGCGGTTCTTTTTATCGATGAACCTACCTCCGGGCTTTCTTCCATAGATGCGGAGAATGTTATGAACCTGCTGAAGGAACAAACGGATAGTGGTAAGCTGGTTATAGCTAATATACATCAGCCTTCATCCTACCTCTACAAGATGTTTGATGAAATACTTATACTGGACAAGGGGGGCTACGAGATCTTTTACGGCAATCCCATGGAAGCCGTAGTGTATTTCAAACGGATGAGCAAACACGCAAACCCGGATGAGGATCAATGTGCCTACTGCGGTCATGTGAATACCGATCAGATGCTGCAGATTATTGATGCCAAGGTGGTCAATGAACATGGTAAACTTACAAATACCAGGAAGGTCTCACCGGAAGAATGGTCGAAACTGTTTGATACACATATATGGTCCAGGCAAAAAAGAAGTATTACCGAAAAGGAAACTATACCTCAAAGCAATTTAAGCATACCCAATAAGATTAAGCAGATGTTCCTCTTTTTTAAGAGGGACCTTGTGTCAAAACTTGCCAATAAGCAATATTTACTGATAAGCCTCCTGGAAGCTCCCCTTCTGGCACTGATACTGGGTTATTTTACAAAATATATTGACATTTCATCTGCCACTCCCGGTGAGTATGTTTTCTATTATAATGAAAACCTGCCGGCATACATCTTTATGTGTGTTATTGTGGCACTCTTCCTGGGGCTGATAGTGAGCTCTGAAGAAATAATAAGAGACCGCAGGATACTTAAAAGGGAGTCCTTTCTTAACCTGAGCCGCGGAAGTTATCTTAACTCAAAAGTATTACTCTTATTCATACTTTCTGCCATACAAAGCCTGTCATTTGTTTTAATAGGCAACTATATACTTGAGATAAAAGGGATGACAGTTAGTTACTGGTTAATTCTATTCTCAACAAGCTGTTTTGCCAATATGCTTGGGCTGAATATTTCCTCAGGCTTTGACAGGGTCATTACGGTGTATGTCTTAATACCCTTCCTGTTGATACCCCAGTTGCTCTTCAGCGGTGTAATAGTTAAATTTGATAAACTCCACAGGTACTTCACCAACTTTGATTATGTTCCTGTAATAGGCGATATTATGACTTCACGCTGGGCTTACGAAGCCCTTGCCGTCCACCAGTTCAAAGACAACAATTACCAGACATTGATATTCGATAATGAAATGGATCAGAGTCAGAACTACTGGTATTATTCATATCTTGTACCAGAACTAAAAAAGAAAACGCAGCAATGCAGCATTGCCATTGGCAAGGAACAATACCGTGATCACTTTGAAAATAACCTTTACAAACTGACAAGATATGTCGGGTTCTTATTGGATAAATCAGGTATAAACAACAATGAATTAATAGAAAAATACAATAGGGAGGATTTTGACACCGCAGTCGCCAGTATGACACTGAAACGATTGGAGGATATAGAAGACTATTTCAGGTCGCAGTTCCTGGCGGCCAGGGATGCATATAATGAAAATGTAGCTTCAATTGAAGATCAATATGGTCATGATTATTTACCCACTCTTAAGGAAAACCATCATAATGAGAACCTGGCAAATTTCTGTCTAAACCTCAGGAGCGAAGACCGTATAATTGAAACTGAAAAAAAGATAATCCAGAAAGCAGAACCCGTTTACATGATGCCCACATCAAATTATGGAAGGGCTCATTTTTACGCTCCATGTAAAATTCTTGGAAATTTGCACATTGACACATACTGGTTTAACGTACTGGCTATATGGCTTTCAACCCTGATATTATATATTACTTTATATACTGACCTTCTGAGAAAATCAATAAATTACTTTGGGCGCAGGGAGAAATTATAAGCTTTCATTTACCTTTTAACAGTTCCAGAATCCTTTTCTCATATTTCTCATCCGCTATCAATGCACCCCAGCCCTGCTGACCCGTAAATAATCCATCATAGGCCGAATCGTGATAATTCCTGATTATATGAGGGATGCCTTCACTGTCGAGTATTTCCTTGATTCGTTGTGCTTCAAACTGGTTGTCTAGTGTTAATATTCGCTTGCTCATATTTTTAATGTTTAGATGTTTAGAGGTTTAGTGGTTTTTGAAGTGTTGAACCGGGAGTAGAATGGCAATTAGGTTTTTCATGAGATTTTGATTAACATTATTAAATAAAAACCAGTTGAAGATAAAGATTAATATTATAAAAATTAGACGGATTATTCAACTAAAGGTTAAAGCGGGCTTAAACATGCGAAAAAAATTTATTTATCTGATTGGAGTACTGTTAATGTTTTCATGCAGCAAAGGGGATAGGACTGAGAATCCTAATGTCATCCTCATTATGGCTGATGACATGGGTTATGAATGTTTGAGCTGCAATGGCAGCCTGTCATATAGCACTCCCGTGCTCGATGACCTTGCGGCATCGGGGATAAGATTTACCAACTGCTATTCCCAGCCGCTGTGTACGCCATCAAGGGTGAAGATCATGACAGGAAAATATAATTACCGGAATTATGAATATTTCGGCTACCTGGATGAGAGTGAATTCACTTTTGGCACCCTTTTTAAAGATGCCGGTTATGCTACCTGCATTGCAGGCAAGTGGCAGCTAAACGGGCTTTCATATAAACTCCCGGGTCATGATGATAAAAGCAGACCCCACCTTTTCGGTTTTGATGAGTACTGCCTGTGGCAGCTTACGGTACCCGGCAATGAGGGAAACCGCTATGCTGATCCTCTTATTGAAAGGAATGGTGAAATGCTGAAACCGGGAATGGATGAATACGGCCCTGATATTTTCACTGATTTTATCATCGACTTTATTAACAGGAAAAAAGAACAACCTTTCTTTATTTATTATCCTATGGTATTGGTCCATAATCCCTTTGTGCCTACTCCTGAATCTGGTGAATGGGATGATCCTGACTTGAGGCTGGAAAAGGATGATGAGTACTTCAGTGACATGGTCAGTTACACGGATAAGCTCGTTGGAAGGATAAAATCTTCATTAAAAGAGAATGGGATCTTTGAGAATACGATATTGATATTCACAGGGGATAATGGAACCAACAGGAGTATTACCACCCAAACAAACTATGGGGCAGTAAGAGGTTTCAAGGGGAATACCACTGATGCAGGGACCAGGGTGCCGCTCGTTATAAGCTGGCCCTCAGTGGTGGATG
Source organism: Bacteroidales bacterium (assembly GCA_041686075.1). Classification (GTDB taxonomy): domain Bacteria; phylum Bacteroidota; class Bacteroidia; order Bacteroidales; family VadinHA17; genus UBA9300. The sequence continues at coordinate 73,513 of JAWLEO010000013.1, forward strand.
AGTCTCTGGTATTTGAGGGACTGGTTGATTTTTCTGATTTCATGCCCACTTTTGCCGACCTGGTAAATACTGAAGTTGAAGCTGATGGATTATCATTTTTGCCACTTCTCAGGGGAGGAAAATATGCAGGGAAAGAAGCGATATTCATGCATTATGACCCGCGCTGGGGAGCCAATGTAAATAAATACCGCAACCAGTTTGCACGAACAAGGGAATACAAGTTATACCAGGATGGCAGATTCTACTACCTGCCTGATGATGTACTCGAGAATAAGCCACTGCCGGATTCACTGCTGACAGATGAGCAAGAGTCAATAAAGGGGCAACTTCAAGATCTTATTGATAAAGCCCCGGAATGCAAAGAAACCACCAAATAAATCTTAAATCTTAAATCTTCAATCTTCAATCTTAAATCAGAAGCTGGTAAAGTCCCATCTGCCTCTGAAGGCACGGCTTAACTGGTCATTGGCATAATCATCTTCAATAAACCTTTCATGTGCAGGAGACCATTTAAGTGCCCTTTCCAGGTCGTAGGCTATATTAACTATATTACAGAGGGAAGCTGTACGGTGACCAATCTCAACATCCGAGACGGGCTTTGTCCTGTTCTTGACAGCATCTATCCAGTCCTGGTAGTGATTATCGCTTTTATAGAGCCTTACATCGCCTGGAGAAGGTTCTTTTTCTGTAAGTCCTTTAATGTCGGAGCGGTAAAATTCCCTGCTTATCTCTATCTTACCTTCCGATCCAAGGAATTGCACTGCATTGAATTCACCCCAGTCAGTATGATACATCTCCACGCCGTTATCATAGATCATCTTCATTCCTCGTTTGGCATGCGGACCCGGAGCGATGAATTCAACAGGTCCGGAAATATCCATTCCCAGTGCCCACTGGGCAATATCGAACATATGAGCACCCCAGTCGGTTACATATCCACCGCCAAAGCCACGGTACTCTCTCCATAGTGCCCACCTTGTATCTTCAATTGGAGGGGACAGCTCCGGGTGATAGCTCCTGTACAGTGAGGGCCCCACCCAAAGGTTCCAGTTAAGGTAATCCGGGGTTTCAACAGGAGGCAATTCGCAGGCCCTGTGGGGATCGCCAACACTTACATTTATTGTCTTGACATCACCTATATATCCGTTCCTTACCATTTCACAGGCATGCCTGAAATTACGCCATGAGCGTTGCATATTTCCTGTTTGGAAGACCCTGTTGTATTTACGTGTAGCGGAAACCATTGCCCTTCCTTCTGCTACGGTGAGAGCAAGTGGTTTTTCACAATATATATCCTTGCCTGCCTTAGCAGCATCCACTGCTATCATGGCATGCCAGTGATCAGGAGTTGCAATGACAACAGCATCGATATCATCTCTTTCCAGAAGTTCCCTGTATAATTCGTAAGTGTCAACTGCCTGTTTCCCGCCACTTAGTTTTTTGGCATTGGCTTTTTCAGCAGCTTCCTTGAAACTGTTCAGTTTTATTTTGTCCACATCACATGCTGCAAGCACAATAGTTTCGGGGCAACCGTTGATCGAGCTTAGTAATCCATAGCTCTGTTTGCCAACGCCTATATATCCGAGATTGATTTTATCGTTAGGCATTATACGTCCACGGCCGGCCACTACATGACTGGGAATAATGGTCAAAGCTCCTGCACCCAGGGCCGCCTTGCCGATGAAGTTTCTCCGGTTCATAGTAATAGTTTTTGGGGTTTACAATATAAATATAAGATATGTGAGGATTAATTCATCATTTATGAGTAAATAAATACCTGCGGAAATCAAATAATGGCTAATCATAAAAAGGACAGGATTTTTATTCAAAATTAAATTCCTAAATTCAGGGGTGTAATAAATAACTTATTTGTCATGACTCCTAATTTGCTCCGCTTATTAAGTTTTTTCCTGTTGACCTTTTCTTGCATTGCTTCTTATGGACAGAGGGCTGAAATAAATAAAGAAGAATTTGTGGCAAGGAGGTATAAACTGATGGAGAAGGTTGATGCCGACATGATACTTCTATTCGGTAGGCCAAAGTCTGAAGTTGGCACTCCTTTCAGGCAGGATAATGATTTTTATTATTTTACCGGTATAGAAGAAGCCGGTTCGGCTCTTATTATGCTGCCTGCATCGGGGCGGTCAATATTGCTCCAACCTGTTTTGTCACCCAGGGAGATATATGTTTCAGGATCAAACACACTGTGCAGTGATAAAGAACCTTCAGAGATAGGATTCGATGACGTTGTTCCTGTATCTGACCTGGATGAGTTTATCGTCAGGAATTGCGGGAGCAGCGGATCAGATATTTACATCAGGATATCACCACCTGATGTGGTGAATGGCGGAAGATCAGAGATGGATCTTCATTATGCAAGAGCAGCAAGATCACATTATAATGACCAGGTTACATTGAATACTTACCGTGTAAACAAATTAAAGCATCGCTATCCCTACATTAATTTTCATGATGTGGCACCCTTTATTGATGAATTGAGAGTTATCAAAACAGAGTGGGAGAAAGATATTCTCAGGAAAAACGGCAGGGTATCCGCAGAAGGGGTAAAGGCTGCTATCAAAGCTACAGAGCCCGGCGTGTATGAATATCAGATAGAGGCAGCAGCTATGAATGTTATACTGTCGCATGGTGCCCTGGGTCCGGCCTATCCCCCGATCGTAGCCAGTGGACCAAACACATGTACATTACACTATGAGAAAAGCTCAAGAAAGACAGAGGATGGTGATCTGCTGCTAATAGATTTTGGCGCATGCATGGACTACATTACAATGGATATCTCGAGAACATGGCCTGTAAATGGTAAGTTTAGCTACGAGCAAAAGAAAGTTTATACCCTCTTACTTGAAATTCAGAAAGCCTGTATCGAATCGTATAGACCAGGTGTTAAACGGGAAGATGTGATTGAGTATGTGTATGCAAAATTAGGCTCAATGAAGTTTGATCTGACGGGCCTGGAGAATTATATATCACACTCAATGAAACCTCCGGTGGAAAATGGGGAACTCAAAATAGAAAATATAATAAGTGGTTTTGGTCATTTTGTTGGCATGGCAGTTCATGATGTAGGCGTTTATGGTGATGACGGACTTAAACCAGGTATGGTGTTTGCAATTGAGCCTGGCTTATACAATCCCGATACCGGAATAGGAATAAGGATAGAAGATACAGTGCTGATAACCGAAGAGGGTTGTGAAGTCTTATCCAGGGCGGTGCCTAAAGAAATTGACGAGATTGAAAAGTTAATGAAAAAATAAGACGCTTTATATCATGGCAAAGAAAAGCGCCGGTATATTGTTATATCGCTTCAACAGGGGAATTTTTGAAGTACTTATTGTTCATCCCGGTGGACCTTATTGGGCTAAGAAAGACGAGGGAGCCTGGTCAATACCTAAGGGTGAATTCGAAGATGATGAAGATCCCCTGGAAGCAGCAATAAGAGAGTTTAACGAGGAGTTGGGTTTAGAAATTAAGGGTGATTTTATTCCATTGACACCGGTAAAGCAGCGTAGCGGGAAAACTGTCTATGCATATGCGATTGAGAAAGATTTTGATCCTTCCGGTTTTACCAGTAACACCTTTTCGCTGGAATGGCCTCCAAACTCAGGTAAAATGAAGGAATTTCCGGAAATTGACAAAGCCGGATGGTATGATTTTGAAACAGGTAAAAGAAAATTAAATGAGGCACAGGCAACAATAATTGAAGAATTAAGAAGAAAACTGAACCTTAATGAAGATCAGTTAAAAGGAACCAGCTAAAATCAAAGCCTGATGAAGTGTTAAAAAAATAATTAATAACTTATTACAGGATACACCTGTCAATCTTTTCTAAAGAGATGAATGATAAATTGAAGAAAACATGTGTCTGCAAGCTATTGATCGTTACTTTAATATTTGGTTGTGGACATCAGCTATCCGGCCAGGAAAAGCTAAATATTTCAGGCGGATTAGGACTGCCTGAGTTAATCAACATTGGTTTTCGGTACCAACTTAAACAGGTTCAGATAGGATTCAGTATTGGGGCAATACCATATGGTTCGGGTGAATATTCGGTTTCATTTTCGGGTGACCTTTATTATCATTTTCTTGGATCCTCTGAGTTATCAAAGAGAAAACCCTGGTACGGTAGGATTGGATTGAACTATTTCAGGAACGAAACCGAGATTGTAATTGACAGGTATTTATACTTAACTACCCGGCTTGGAAGGGAATTTAATTTTTCAAGAAAATTCGGAATTGCGATTGATATTGGTGCATTTTACCAATTAAGCAATAAGGAAATCAGAAAAGTTCCACCGAGTAGCTGGAATTTTGATTTTGAATTCCCGGTGCTTCCCAGTATCGGAGTAGGTGTATTTTACAGGATTTAGATTCGCGTTGGTCACTCGTGATCCCCTGTGGGGGGGTAGCTTCAGAGCAATCAAAACAAGTTAAAGTTGAAAATGCCTATAAGGGCCTAATACCTATCATTGGTACTTTTCCCCTACAGGAAGGACTTCATGAACCGGGGTACAGGTTTTTTATTTGACTTTGATAATCAGTTAGTTTAATTTTATATATCCAAACCAACCTGATATGGCTGAAAAATCAGATAATCCACTCAACTTCTGGCAGGAGCTAAAACGCAGGAAGGTAGTTCGTGTTATTACCGTTTATGCTGCTGCTGCTTTTGTGATACTTGAACTGGTTGATATAGTCTCACCTGCTTTGAGATTACCATCCTGGACAATGGGATTTGTAATAGTTTTATTATGCATAGGTTTCATAATTTCAACTATACTATCCTGGGTTTATGATATTACACCAACAGGAGTTCAAAAAACAAAGCCTATAAAGAAAGATCAGAAACTGGTAAAATCCGGAACTTCAAATGTATGGAAGATAGCTACATATGTAAGTTTTGTGGTCATTATTGGTTTGTTGTTATTCAATATTATAGCTAATATTAAAAAGTCTTCAGATATTTCCAGACTTGAAAAAACTATTGCAGTCTTACCTTTTGAGAATTTTAGCCCAGACGAGAATAACTCTCACCTGGGAGATGCTATAGCAAATGAGATCTCTACTCAATTAGTGAAGATTAAAAAATTTCAGGTAAGATCATTTACTTCCTGTTTACAATATAAGAGATCTGATAAACCTTCTATGCCTCAGATTGGATCTGAACTGAATGCTAATTTCATAATAGAAGGTACTCTTGAACTTCAGGATAAAGAAGTTACTGTTCATGTTCAGGTCATCCAGGCTGAAAATGATAATCATATATGGGCTGAGGCATATAGGGGTGAATGGAGTGAAATCCACACAATTCGAGCAAATATTGCCAAGGACGTTGCAAATGAGTTAAAAGTTTTACTTTCAAATGAAGAAATAGAACAAATAGAGAAAAAACCTACCGAAAACCTGGAAGCATATGAATATTATTTGAGGGGTAATGAATATTACTGGAGAAGTTATGAGGAGCAAGACTATACTATTGCGATTAATATGTATCAAAATGCAATTGACTTAGATCCAAATTTTGCATTAGCATATTCAATGGTTGCCAAATGTCATTTAGCTTTATACTGGTTTCACCACGACAGATCAATTGAGAGGCTAAAAAAAGGAAAAAGAGCCATTGATGAAGCTTTTAGGATTGAGCCTAATCTTCCTGAGGCATATATTTCAAGTGGGTACTACTATTATTGGGGGTTGTTAGACTATACCGAAGCATTGAAACAACTTGAAATAGCCCTGGAGTATCTGCCTAACAATACTGAATGTCATTATCTTATGGCTTGTGTCTACCGCCGTATGGGAGAATGGGAAAATGCAGAGGAGGAGTTTATTACAGCTGCTAATAACGATCCAAGAAATACTAGAATAGTTGCTAATACTGCAGAAATTTTTTTTCTGTTAGGCGATTATTCTAAATCCTTATATTATTACAATTTAGCTACTAGTCTCAGCCCTGAGTTTAGCAGCCCATATTGGAATAATATACTAATGATCTTGAAATGTGAGGGCAAAACAAATAATGCAAGACAAACTTTAGATCAAGCTTTGTTATTTATTAATCCTTTATCAGATGCAAGATTAATACATGCATCTGTTTTACTGGATATTATTGAGGGTAAGTATCAAAGTGCTCTTGACTTTTTAAACACGACAAATTTTGAAGCTGTTGGAGAACAATTTTTCTATCATCCCAAGCCACTTTTATATGCAATAGTATATGATTTAATGAATGATAAGGTAAATGCTGAACAATTCTATAGCTTGTCCCGAAAGGTATTAGAAGCTAAAATTAATGATTTTCCAGACGACTCAAGATTATATAGCGCACTAGGTATATGTTATGCTGGTCTGGGTTTAAAGAAGGAGGCAATTGAAGCTGGTGAATATGCAGTAGAGTTATTGCCTATTAGCAAAGAGGCATTTAGAGGAATGTACAGACTTGTCGAATTAGCTCGGATTTATGTAATGGTTGGAGAATTTGAAATAGCATTAGAAAAACTTGATTACCTTTTGTCTATACCAGGGACCTTATCCGCGAAACTGCTTCAACTCGATCCTATATGGAAACCTATGTGGAACTTACCTGAATTTCAAGAATTAATAGCAAAATATTCTGGAAATTAATAATAACCTGGGAGTACCATTCCAAGCATTATGTTTTGGGGTGTTTGTTTATACACTGCTTTTACTGTAAAAACCACCATCAACATAGCTTTATAAACCCTAACTCCTCTTAGTAGTACTTTACCTCTCCCGAAAAGAGTTAACCCTAAAAAGACATAAATAACCCCTCTCTCTGGTATCTACCCTTACAGGAACGGGTTCATAAATAAAAGATCGTCTATATGGTGGTCTTTGAACTCAAAAGGATAATTATTTATTGCTGTTTAAAACGCATCACCCTTCGATGCCTTCGGTGCTACTCGATGCTCTCGTATCACCTCACTTACTCACACCTCCGCTAATGCTTCGGTGTGCGCAGCAGGGACCTTTGGCTGGTACCACGAACCGGCTATTATCTCAGTATGGCAATTGTCAATGTTAATCGAAAAATGGACCTGAAATTGGTTAGCCATTAAGCACGTTGCAATTTAGCAGGAGCAAATGCTATTCCATACTGGCAAGA
>JAWLEO010000014.1:0-80403 GCA_041686075.1 Bacteroidales bacterium
TTTGGGATATAAAACAATAGATGAGTTTAATGAAATAATTATTAATTTTAACAATGCAGCGTAGCTTAACTAAGCGTCTCATTTATTGGGGTAGGTCCATGGATAACTATATTTGGCTATTAGATAATATGATTGATTTAGGTTCATCTTTAGCATATTTAATTAGAGATAATGTCATTACATATAAATCTAATTAAACTCAGCTCACACAGCCAAGCACATTTGCAATTCACACTGTCGAACACACCAAAAATTGCAAAAGAGCTTGTCTGTCTGCCAACGCTTTATTGCCGACCCTAAAAACTAATTTTGAAGTGGTACACTTTTGAATATTATCCCTGGTACACTTTTAGGTATTTATAACACTAAGGAAAAAGCAATAATTCACCTCATTTTATTAGGCAGCAAAAATTGTTAAATAATAAGTTTGTTTTTAGAACTGGCAATATACCAAATTTCCCATCCCAATTAAATTCTGAGATGGGATCTTGTAAAAATCAACAATTCCATCAACAAGCAAGTATTAGAATTATGTAAATGATTAGTAATAAATTATTTGCAATATGAGGTTATGGTACTGAACCCACCAGTTTTCATAAATAGTAAAATAATCGTAACTTCTTCCTGGTTTAGAAACAAATACTTAAAATATGGAAAGAATAATATTCAATAATGACGTATACACTTATCATAATTACTCATTAGAATCAGAATTTGAAAAAGAGATTGCAAAAAATGCTTATCAAATTTTCGGATTTAATACTGTCTATATTGACATAAAGAAAAAGATTGGTAAAGAAATTGCCACTATTCCTGATGGTTACCTTTTAGATTTTACCTTCAAAGAAATACCACGCCTTTACATTATTGAAAATGAACTCTCATCACACGATCCTTATAAGCATATAGGTTCTCAGATCTTAAAATTCGCAATTTCTTATAAAGCTACTGGCAGAAAGATAATTAAGTATATTCTTGATTATCTGATTCCAATTCCTGATAAGCTTAAAGTTGTTGAAGACTATGTAAAAGAATCAAGATACAGAAATATTGATGAGCTTCTTGACAGGCTGGTTTTCGAGACTCCTATTGCTGCAATTGTAGTTATAGATAAAAGCACAATTGAACTTGAAAATGTATTAAGTCAACTTACTATTGATACAGATATTTTAGAATTTCAAACTTTCATTTATAACAATAATAAGCTTCATAAATTCATTCCTTTTAATACAGAAGTAAGAGAGGCAACTGAAAGTAATAAACGCGATATTGATCCAGAGGAGCTTGATACAATCGTTGTTTCAGCACAAGAGGAAGGGTTTAACAGAGTCTTTTTAGGTCAAGATTCATGGTATGCAATAAGAATTTCTGCTTCTATGTTAGATAGAATAAAATTCATTGCTGCATATCAAGTAGCTCCTGTTTCTGCAATCACGTACATTGCGGAAGTTGATAAAATAGAAAAGTACCAGGATACAAATAAGTATATTGTATATTTCAAGGAGTCAGCAAAAGAAATTGAACATATAAAACTAGATAGAGGTAAAAAGGGTCTCGCTCCTCAAGCGCCAAGATACACCAACTATGATAAACTAAGTAAGGCAAAAAAACTTTCTGATATTTTTTAGCATAAAGCTACGATATTGTTTATAAATTCACTTGTTGGGTCTCCTTGAATCAATTTATACCTTTTATTTACTAATTTAGTCCAAAAGTCAATGACATGATTCCTGATATTATTCCGGTTCGAAAATCTCTTAACAAGGCTTATTTAAAGGTTAAGCCTACCAGATCAGAAATAGAATTATTTAAAACAAACCTTATTTCTTTATTCAATCAGGTTAAGGAAAATGAATCAGAAGAATATCACAAGAATATTATTGTAGAATTTCTTAAAAATACCTATTTCAAGCCGAATCATTATATTAATACGAGAGGCAAAACAGATCTTGTAATTCATAATGGAAAAGATTCCAAAAGTACTGTCGGTGTAATTATTGAAACTAAACGACCTAGTAACAAGGCAGAGATGCCAACAAAAGAAAAAATCAATTGCAAGGCTCTTCATGAACTTGTTCTTTATTACCTGAGGGAGAGAATTTCCGATAAAAACCTTGAAATTAAGTATCTAATCGCCACCAATCTTTATGATTGGTTTGTTTTTAATGCTCAGGATTTTGAGAAGGTTTTTGCTAAGAATAGAAGACTCCTTGATGACTTTGAAAAATTTGAAGCAAGAAGCTTATCAGGAACGACAACAGATTTCTTTTATAATGAAATCGCAAAGCCTTTTATTGATGGACAAGAAGTAAATATTCCAGTGACATGGTTTGATTTGAGAGATTATAAAACCATCGTAAAAAATGACTCGAAGGAAGATGATAAAAAACTGATAGAGATTTATAAAATATTGTCACCAGAGCATCTTTTGAAACTTCCGTTCTCGAATGACAGTAGTACACTAGACAAAAGATTTTATAATGAATTGCTGCATATAATTGGGCTGGAAGAGCGAAAGGAAGGAAGCAAAAAACTCATTGGCAGGAAGGCAGAAGGGAAGAGAGATAATGGCTCATTGATTGAAAATGCTATCAACATACTGAATTACGAAGATTGCTTACGAGATATTAAGAATCCCACTGATTATGGAGAGAACAAAGAAGAACAATTATATCATATTGCACTGGAACTTTCTATTACATGGATCAACCGGATTCTTTTTCTGAAGCTGCTTGAAGGACAGTTAGTAAAATATAATAATGATGACAAATCCTATAAATTCCTTAATGTAAAGGTAATTCCTGATTACGATGCATTGAATAAACTCTTCTTCCATGTTCTTGCAGTTAAAGAAAATGAAAGAAGTAAGCACGTAAGAGAAAATTACAAGAAGATACCTTATTTGAACAGTTCCTTATTTGAGCCTAATGAACTTGAACACAAAACTATTCGGATTAGCAATCTTGAAGACGATTATAATCTACCTATTATTAGCGGTACAGTTTTAAAAGATAATACCGGAAAGAAGAGAAACGGGAAAATAAATCCACTCGTTTACATCTTTGATTTCCTTGATGCCTATGATTTCTCAAGTGAAGGGTCAGAAGATATATCAGAAGAGAACAAAACATTGATTAATGCGTCTGTATTGGGTCTTATTTTTGAAAAGATAAACGGTTATAAGGATGGATCATTCTTTACGCCAGGATTCATTACAATGTATATGTGTCGTGAGACTATTCGAAGAGCTGTTGTACAGAAATTCAATGAAGCAAAAGACTGGAAATGTGAGAATCTTGATGATCTATATAATAGGATAGGAGATATTGACAAGAAAGAGGCAAATGCGATTATTAATAGTCTGAGGATCTGTGATCCAGCAGTTGGTTCAGGTCATTTCCTTGTTTCGGCACTTAATGAGATTATTACAATAAAATCTGAACTTAAGATCCTTGTGGATTCTAAAGGGAAAGTATTGAGGGACTATCACATTGAAGTTGAAAATGATGAATTAGCAATTACTGATGAAGACGGAAAGTTTTTTGAATATCACCCAAAGAATCCTGAAAGCCAGCGCATCCAGGAAGCTTTGTTCCATGAGAAGCAGACCATTATAGAAAACTGCCTTTTTGGTGTAGATATCAACCAGAATTCGGTAAAAATCTGCCGACTCAGGCTCTGGATCGAATTACTTAAGAATGCATACTATAAGCCAGATTCTGGATTTACTGAACTGGAGACACTTCCAAATATCGATATAAATATAAAGTATGGAAATTCACTTATAAGTCGTTATCCGCTAGATGCTGACATTAGAAAGGCTCTGAAAAAAAGTAAATGGACGATTGACAGCTATAGAATAGCTGTTATGACCTATAGGAATGCTGAAAATAAGGAAGAGAAAGCTTCCATGAGAAAGCTTATCGAGGAGATTAAGTCTGATTTCGAAAGCGAGGTTTCCAAGAGTGATAAACGTTTTTTAAGGCTAAATAAACTTAAGGGAGAATTACTGAATCTTACAGGCCAGCAGAATCTCTTTGAGATGGAAGGCAAGCAAAAAGCTGACTGGGAGAAAAAGGAGGCTAAAACTACCAAGGAGATCGACAAACTAGAAACTGAATTGGATGAAATACAAAACAACAAGATTTACGAAAATGCCTTTGAATGGAGGTTTGAGTTTCCGGAAGTACTAAATGAAGAAGGGGATTTTTTGGGATTTGATGTTGTAATTGGGAATCCACCGTATATAAGACAAGAAGAAATAAAAGACAATAAAAGTTATTATCAATCCCAATATGAGAATTACTCTGGTGTTGCGGATATTTATATTTATTTCATTGAAAGAGGAATTAATGTTCTACAAAAGAATGGAGAATTCATATATATTCTACCGAATAAATGGTTTCTTACAACATATGCAAAAAACTTACGCAACTGGTTAAAAAACTTCACAATCAAATCAATCATCGATTTTGGTGATTTACCTGTTTTCGAGGAAGCTACAACATATCCTTGCATTTTGCATATAAATAATTCAAAATCAATATCTAACACATTCAAGGCTGCTAAAGTTGATACATTAAAATTTAGTACAACTATAGAAGACTATATCTCAAATGAGATTTTTGAAGTAGACATAAATAACCTTCAAGATCAAGGTTGGCTGCTAGCTGATAAGAAGATTAAAGATCTTATAAATAAAATCCAATCAAATTCGATACCACTTGAAACCTATGTGGGTAAGTGCATTAATCGCGGAATCATAACTGGCTACAACAGAGCATTTATTATAGGTGATTCAGTCAAGAATATGCTAATCCATAAGGATAGGAATAGTGGGGAAATAATATTTCCTTTCATTACTGGGAAAGATCTTAAGAGATATAAGAACCCAACAACAAATAGATATATTATATTCACTAGAAGAGGTATAGATATTAAAAAATACCCTGCTGTATATGAATACATTAAAGAGTTTAAAACGAAATTGTTACCAAAACCAAAAGACTGGAAGGGGACTAAATGGGAAGGAAGAAAGTCTGGAGTTTACAAATGGTATGAAATACAAGACTCCATTGATTATTATAAGGATTTTGAGAAACCTAAGATTCTGTATCCGAATATTTGTAGAAAACCTGAATTTACATTTGATAATCGTGGGCTGTATGCCAATCAAAAGTGCTTTATAATCCCAAAGTCAGATATGTTTCTATTGGGAATATTGAATAGTAATGTTCATGCTTTCTTATATTCAGAGCTATTACCAAAACTTAGAGGTGGATTTTTTGAACCGAGTTACACATACTTGAAAGATTTTCCAATTCCAAAAGAGAAAAATGATTCTATAGAAGACCTTGTAAATAAGGTAATATTGCTATACAATTCAGACAATCAAGATGAAGTTTCGATAGTTGAAAATCAAATCAATGAGATGGTATACCAAATATTTGGACTTTCTGAGGAAGAGATCAATATTATTGAAGAATATTTTCAGAAATTATAATCAGTTGAACATCGCACTATGTAACCCGATAAGATTTCTAAGTAAAGCCATCAACACTTCCGTCAACACTCCAAAGCAAAAATCCCGCAAGTCATTGACTATGCGGGATCTGCGATTTAAGAGTGTGGTGCCACCTGGAATTGAACCAGGGACACCAGGATTTTCAGTCCTGTGCTCTACCAACTGAGCTATGGCACCAACTTTTCGGATTGCAAATATAATCCGCATTTTCCATTATGGCAAAAAAATAATTCACCTTTTTTAACTGCCTTAGTGCAATATACTTAAAATAATTTTGATAAAGGTTTTATCTTGTGCCCGCCATAAACTAACTTTGCAGCTATATTCTATTATATATGAATTTATTACATCATACATTGCCCAATGGCATAAGACTGGTACATAAGGCCGTTCCCAATATGATAGCCCATGCCGGCGTCATAATGAATACAGGCTCAAGGGATGAAAAGGAAGAAGAACACGGTATGGCCCATTTCGTGGAACATATGATGTTCAAGGGTACTCGCAAAAGAAAAACATACCATATCTTAAGCAGCCTTGAAGACCGGGGCGGCGAACTGAATGCATATACCACAAAAGAAGAAACAGCCATATACGGTTCATTCCTTAAACATGACTATAACAAGGCCTTCGATATCATAAGCGATATAATCTTTAATTCAACATTTCCTGAAAAAGAAATACAGAAAGAAAAAGAGGTTATAATAGAAGAGATAAACTCATACCGGGATACACCATCAGAACTTATCTTTGACGATTTTGAAGAGATGATTTACGCCGGCGCACCGATAGGAAGAAGTATTCTGGGTTCGGAAAAATCACTTCGCAATTTTAACCGAAACATGATCAATGGCTTTATAAATGATAATTATGACCCGGCCGGGATGGTTGTCTGCTCAGTTGGTAACATAAAAGAAAAGCAACTGTTGAAACTCTTTGAGAAATATTTCGGTGACACCCCGCTGAAAAAGACGGATAGAGAAAGAATAGCATTCAGTGATTATACACCCGAACAAAAAATCGTGAGTAAAAATACGTGGCAGGACCATTGTATAATAGGGAATCTTGCATATAATGTAAAGGATAAAAGACGCCTCGCCATGTTCCTGCTTAATAATTTACTGGGAGGCCAGGGACTGAACTCACGCCTAAACATGTCTATGAGGGAAAAAAACGGCTTTGCCTATAATGTGGAATCCAATTATATCCCTTATTGTGACAGCGGTGTATTTATGATATACTTCGGGACGGACGTAAAGAACCGTGATAAGAGCATTAATACAGCAATGAAAGAACTGAAGCGCCTGCGGGATCATAAACTGGGCAAAGCACAATTGCAGAAAGCAAAAAACCAGATTAAAGGAAATATAGCCAGGGGAAGGGAAATACATGAAAACCTCATGCTCGCAATGGGAAAAAACATACTCCTCTTTGACAGGATGGAATCATTGGAAACACTATACGAAAAAATCGACCTACTCTCTTCATCAGACCTGATAGAAATAGCTAACGAGGTATTTGCCGAAAATATGCTTTCCTCGCTTATTTACAGTAAATAATGGACATCGATATCGAGAAATATATACTTGAGATCAGCTCACCCGAAGATGATATCCTGCATGAACTTTACAGGAAAACACATACATCGCTTATCAACCCCCATATGATCTCCGGTCACCTGCAGGGCAAGCTGCTTGAAATGATAGTGAGGATGATCAGACCTTCACTTGTCCTCGAGATAGGAACATATACAGGTTATTCCGCGATAAGCATGGCCAGGGGACTGACCGGCGGAGCCATGCTGCACACCATTGAGATCAATGATGAACTGGGGGATATCTGCAGGGAATATTTCCGTAAAGCAGGACTGGAAGACAAAATAGTGCTTCATACAGGTGATGCACTTGAGGTAATGAAAGAAATGAAGCTGTCGTTTGACCTGATATTTATCGATGGTGATAAAAGACAGTATCCGCAATACTATGAGCTTGCATTAGACATGCTTAATGAAAATTCTTATATCCTTGCCGATAATGTATTGTGGGATGGTAAGGTCGTGGACCCCGCCGATAATGACTCTATGACAGAAGGTATCCGGGAATTCAACCGTATGGTAAAAGAAGACCGGCGCGTCGAAAAAATAATAATCCCTGCAAGGGACGGCCTGATGATTGTCCGTAAACTTTAATTCACTATTTTTCAGGTTCGGGAGATTCCAGCTCCCCGGTTATCTCTTTTATCCTGATAGCATTGATCTCTTTTGATACCGTTGTAAGATTCATCATAATGGTCTTATACTCAGGGTATTTCCTGTATTTCTCCCTCATGGTGTACATGATGTTCAAAACCATCTTCTGAAGATTTTCGCTGGTGTCAAATTGTTTATCACTTTCAGATGCCATTTTCCTGCTTTTTAGTATTTGTTCAAAAATATCCGGCTTGCAAAGATAATATAATATACTAAAATCAGTGGTACAGTTTTTGCTCCACCCTAAACAGAGGGGTCAGGATTTATCACGGATTGCTTTTATCCGGCCCACAAAATCAAAAAGCAATAATTATGGAGATAAAAAGAATATGGAGGATATTAGTGCTTGCGTCCATGGCACTGATCATAACATCGGGCTTATCAGCCCAATACTACCAGGCAACAACGAAATCAGTAACCAGGCTTTTTGGCGACAAGGGAAATGCCAGCTCCGTCATAGCATATATAAAAGCAGATACAACTCTTGATGTGCTGGTTGTGGAAAAGGAATATCTTAAAGTCATTTATGGTGAATCTGAGGGATGGATACCCACCGAAAAAGTTACTCTAAGGAATACAGAAGGCGAGATACTGCAGGTCGGTGAACAGGCCCAACAAGCTATTGAACAGGAACAGCCTGTTGACAGGAAGGAAATGCTGATCAACAAGTATGGCTCAAAAGTGGGCCAGGCCATCTATGAGCATAAGATATGGAAAGGCATGGATAATGACATGGTCTTCGACAGCTGGGGTAAGCCCCTCAAGGTAGACAGGATAATCAAGGGATCAAACATACAGGAAAGGTGGATCTACACCGAATCATACGTCATATTTGATGACGACGTCCTGGTTGAGTGGGGACCGGTGAGATAGTTGATGGGTTCTGGTTAGCTGGGTAACTGGATAAGTCTTTATTTGATTTTTATATTCAAATGATCTATATTTATATCCAAACCCGCTTAAGATGCCTGATAAACCTCAAAACTTCTGGCAGGAGCTAAAACGCAGGAAAGTAATCCGTGTCATAATAGGATATGCCGCAGCTTCCTATGTGATCCTGGAACTTATCTCAATCATTGCCGAACCATTCGGGCTGCCCGGCTGGACCCTCAAACTTGTATTTGTGCTTCTGTGTGTGGGCTTTATTATTTCCGTTGTCATTTCATGGTTATATGATATTACCCCCGAAGGAGTAAAGAAGACAAAACCGGCAAAGAGTGGTGTTGAAAAAGAAAAAGTTTCAAAAGCCGGTAAAAGAGGACTTAGGACAAGTGATATTATTATTGCGGTCTTACTGATAGCAGTTATAGTCCTGGTTTACCCAAAAATATTCAAACCTGATAAAATAAAACAGCTCCGGCAGAAAGGTGAAATTTCAATTGCCGTGATGCCCTTTCAGAACCTGACCGGCGATACCCTGAAGAATTTCTGGCAGCTTGTGGTACAGGAAGGCCTGATAAATACTCTGACAAATTCAGAAGAACTCAAAGTAAGGCAGACTGAATCGACCTATGCGCTTCTTCAAAATACTGATCTCAGCAATTATGCATCACTGTCGCCTTCTCTTGCCAGCAACATCTCAAAAAAACTGGATGCAGGGATTTTTATACATGGAAGCATAAGCCAGGTCGGTACAAAGATAAGGCTGAACGCAAAGCTGATCGATTCAGAAACAGAAGAAGTTTTTAAGTCCTTTCAGATCGATGGCACCCCGGAAAATATCCTGAATGTAACAGATTCCCTCTCACGGATGTTAAAGGATTATCTTATTATCTCTGTCCTCGAAAAGGAATTATCACATGAACTTATACATTACCTGTCATCAACAAAATCTGCTGAGGCAGTAAAGTATTTCATTGAAGGCAATTTGGCATTTTACAATAGGGATTATACTGGCTCGAGGGAACTTTTTTATAAGGCACTTGATGCTGACTCGAACTTTGTCGCCCCTATGGTTAAATTGGCTGTTGCATATGGGAACCAGGGTATTTATGAAGAAGCTAAAGAATGGAGCCTTAAAGCCTGGGAAAAGAGAGACCGGATTTCAAGACTGGAGAAGCTATATACCGGATGGGTCTACAACCTCTATTACGGCGATCCATATGAAGAATTAAAATACATGAGACAAATCATTGAGCTTGATGACCAGATTGCAGGAGCTTATTATATTCTTGGAATTAATTACAACCAATTATATCAGTATAACAAGGCAATACCTGAATTTGAAAGAGCCCTGGAGCTTTATGCTAAATGGGACATAAAACCTTTATGGATTTATAATTATACAGCCCTGGGGGAAGCATATCACAAAACAGGGCAGTACAGGAAAGAAAAAAGACTCTATAAAAAAGCTGAAAAAGACTTCCCCGGTGACCCTGCCCTGCTTTCCATGCAAGCGACACTGGCATTAATTACGGGTAAAACAAAGGAAGCAGATGAATACATTGACAGATATGCTACTTCACTGGAAGAAAGATCATACTCTGAAGCAGCGATAGCCTCAATCCTTGGAAGGATTTATCTACGGGCAGGTATGCTCCGGAAGGCAGAAAAAAAGTACCGCGAAGCACTTTCATTACAGCCCGGGAGTGCCACCAGGATGAATGACCTGGCATATATCCTGATTGATAAGGAAATAAATATTGAGGAGGGCCTTGAACTGGTTGAAAAAGCACTTTCTGTGGATCCTGACAATTACCAATACCTGGATTGTAAAGGCTGGGGCCTGTACAAGCAGGGGAATTATAAAGAGGCAGTTAAGTTCCTTGAAAAAAGCTGGGAACTGAAACCTGTGTATGACCACGAAATATATCTTCATCTCGAGGCAGCAAAAAAGGCTTTTTAGAATAATTGTCTGAGATCCTCCTCTCCCCCCACACAGGTCCTATCCCACCCTGTAACTGGTAGCGATACCATTTCTGCCCCCAGTGCTTACCATAGCAGATTCCCACTTTTGGTGACATATTCCTCTTCCCCAAAGATTCTAAACTCTTCAAAGAATGTGTACGCAGCAGAAAAAATTTGGTTTAAAAATTTAATCTTTGCATATTGGTAATATAATATTTTGTATATTTGTAATATTCACTTGTGTATAATAGTATTATAAACTAAGAAAATGATACTGAAAAGTAACCTTAAAAAAGTACTCTTAAAGCAGCAGGAGGACCTTCAGCGCGACCTCGGAGTGGAGCGTGAAAAGAAGGTAAAGATATTACCGAAGCATGCTACAATAATCTCGGGGGTGAGAAGGTGTGGTAAATCAACTCTGGCCAGACAGTATTTGAAAGATACCTCACCTGTATTCTACATTAGGTTCGAAGACATTAACCTTACGGGATTTGAATTACGTGATTTTCTAAAAGCTGAAGAAATTTTCAGGGAGATATCGGAAGGGAAAGGTATTTGGTTTTTTGATGAGATACAAAATATTGCAGGTTGGGAAAAGTATGTCAGGCAACTTGTTGACAGGGGAGATAAAGTTATCATTACGGGCAGCAATGCCAATATGCTGAGTCGCGAACTGGGAACGAAACTCACGGGAAGGCAACTCTCCACAGAGCTATATCCTTTCTCTTATGCCGAATTTCTTAAGCTTCGAAAAAAGAAGCACTCGATATCATTATTTGATGAATACCTGGGAGGCGGAGGCTTCCCGGAATACCTGAAATCAAATGATAAAGAGATCTTAAGGAACCTGTTACAGGATATATTCTACAGGGATATTATGCAACGCAATGAGTTAAGGAGTGAAACTTCAATAAAAATCCTACTTCACCATGCTATTTCAAATATCGGGAAATTAAGCTCTTATCATAAATTGAAGGATCTGATTGATGTAGGATCGGTGAATAGTGTCAGTCAGTTCATAAATCATTATGAGGCAGCATATGTTTTGTTTGAGGTCAGGAAATATGATTATTCACTCAGAAAGCAAATGGTGAATTCTAAAAAATTGTATTGTATTGACAATGGGCTAATCAACCAAAATGCTTTTTCTTTCAGTGAAAACAGGGGGAGGATGCTTGAAAACCTTGTTTTCCTGCAGTTAAAAAGGGAAAATAAGGAAGTATTTTATCATAAAGGTAAGAAAGAATGTGATTTTGTCATTAAGCAGGGCTCCCGGATAAAAGAGGCCATACAGGTTTGTTATGAGTTGAATACAGATAATGAAGAGCGTGAGATAGAAGGCCTTCTCGAAGCAATGAAACTTCATGGCCTTAAGGAAGCTTTGCTTCTTACTCATAATGAAGAAGATAAACTGAAGATAAATTCAGGCCTTATAAGGATTCTACCGGTATGGAAATGGATTTTGAAATTTTAGCGGGGAAAAGATGGCTCCTTATCGCTCCGGTCAGCATGCGGCAAAGAGCGCAGAGCACAGAGCACAGAGATGAGCCCTTCGATGCGGCCTGCCCTTCGACCCTTCGACAAGCTCAGGGCAGACAAGCTCAGGGCTAGCGGCCTTACTCAGGACAAGCGGTGAGCGGTGAGCGGTGTGAGCGTAGAACGCAGAGCGTAAAGCGTAAAGCGTAAAGCGTAAAGCGGGGAGATGAGATTAAGGGTTTGATTGTTTGAATGAAGGATCCCCCACACCCCCTCGCCTCCTCGCGGAGGAAGGGGTGGAATGCTTTTATCCCCGGAACTTTGTCACAGAACACGAACCGAGCTCATGAGCTTTAGCGAGTAAACCCGGAACTCAATGACCTCAAAGCAAAAATAATATATACCTATATAATACACTTTTAATATATACTTATAATGTATATATTTGTAGTATATAATACTGTATCATGAAAACAATATCCCTTAAAATAGACGATTCAATTTTCATAGAAACCGAAAAGATACTGTCAAGGATAAAGAAACCCAGGAACAGGTATATTAATGAAGCACTGGATCATTATAACCGCTTACAGAAACGCATGATCCTTGAGGATAAACTCAGGAAAGAATCCGATGTGGTCAGGGAAGATTCGATGGATGTGCTCAGGGACTTCGAAGATATTGATTATGTTGATTAAGAAATACGATATCTGGATAGCTGACCTGAGTCCCAGGATCGGTACCGAACCGGGTAAAAAGAGGCCTGTTCTTGTCATTCAGACCGATTTGCTTAACAATATATCCCATCCGTCAACCATTATTTGTCCAATAACAACAAGGGTAAAGAAAAAGGTGGACATATTACGGGTGCATATCAAAAAGGGTACTGCACAGCTGAGCCGCGATTGTGATATCATGATTAACCAGCTAAGGGCAATAGATAACAGGCGGCTTGTGAGGAAGCTTGGCACCCTGCCGCACATTCAAACGGAAAAGGTCAGGGAAAACCTCCGCATTTTACTGGACCTGGAGTAAGATTGAAGAATTAAGTTTTGAAACCTATTAATAGTACAATATTGCATTTATATTGCATATTTGTACTAATTATGTTATATTTGAGGTATGATAAAGAGAGAATTGGAAAGCAAACTGCTCGAACTGGCAAAAAAGTTCCCGGTTGTATCAGTTACCGGTCCCAGGCAATCCGGTAAGACAACCCTTTTAAAGGTATCTTTCCCTGAATATACTTATACATCCCTTGAAGATCCTGATACCAGGATAATTGCCAGTGAGGATCCACGGTCTTTCCTGGTAATGTCGGATAAAATGATAATTGATGAAATACAACGTCTGCCGGAGTTATTCTCTTATATACAGACAATTACAGATCAAACAGGTATTAGCGGTCAGTTTATTATTTCCGGATCGCAAAGTTTCCTGCTGAATAAGGACATTGCCCAGTCGCTTGCAGGCAGGGTTGCTGTCCTGCGACTGCTCCCTTTTAGTTATATTGAGTTAAGGGGAGCGGATATTAACTTTAGCTCATATGAAACACTCATCCATAAAGGATTCTATCCCAGGATATATGATAAAGAAATAGATCCTGCTGATTTCTTCCCAAGTTATATCCAGACATATATTGAAAGAGATGTGAGGTTACTTCAGAACATCAGGGACCTGAACCTGTTTGTCAGGTTTATGAAATTATGTGCAGGGCGTACAGGTCAGCTGCTTAATATGAACTCACTTGCTAATGATACCGGTGTAAGTGTTAATACTGTTAAATCATGGATATCGGTTCTGGAAGCAAGTTTTGTTATTTTCTTATTAAGTCCGCACCACAAAAATTTCAATAAGCGCCTGGTAAAAATGCCAAAACTATATTTTTTTGATACAGGCCTTGCGTGCTCATTGCTTGGCATTGAGACAGCGTCCCAGTTGAAGACGCACTATCTTACAGGAGGCTTATTTGAGAACTTTGTGATTTCAGAACTTATAAAGAGTCGCTACCACAGGGGCTTACGAAATAATTGTTATTTCTGGAGAGATCATAAAGGTAATGAAGTAGATTGTCTGATTGAGAAAGCCCAGATATTAATCCCGGTTGAGATAAAGTCGGCAAGAACTTACACGAAGAAGTTATTTAAAGGCCTTATTTACTGGAAGAAAATATCAGGAAATGAAAAGAAAGAAAAATTTCTTATTTATGGTGGAGACAATGACAGGCTTTTAGAGGATTATAGAATCATCTCTTGGAAGAATATCAATAATTTAATTAATATGGTCAACAGGTAGTTGGTGAACACCCTCTGCTCCTTCACTTATGCTGCGCGACGTAGTGATTAAGGGTGAGGTAAATACTTGTATCCCCGGGACTTCGTCGCGGAACGAAAAAAGCCGATGAAAATCATCGACTTTTTATGTAACCGGAGCGGTTACACAACACGGAAAAAAATGGAAAATATAGCAGTTGTAAACCCTAATCTTTTGTCTGTAATGCTTATTTTTCAGCAAGCAGTATTTCAATGACTTTTTTACAGAAAGCATCAAGGTCAGACGGGTTTCGCGAAGTGATTAGTTGATTATCCACAACCACCTCTGAATCAACCCATTTAGCCCCTGCATTCTGAAGGTCTGTTTTAATAGAATGGAAAGAGGTCATTGTCCGGCCCTTTATCACACCTGCTTCAATTAGCAGTTGTGGTCCGTGGCAAATGGCAGCCACAGGCTTATTATTATCAAAAAAGCTTTTGACAAAATATACCGCTGATGGTATTCTCCTGAGTTTATCAGGGTTGATCACGCCTCCGGGAAGGACCAGTGCATCGTAATCATTTTCTTTTGCATCATCAACAGTCAGGTCAACTTCGATCTCGTTACTCCAGTCACCATGGTTCCAGCCTTTGATCTTTCCCTTCTGTGGTGCTATTATACTGACCTCAGCGCCATTTTCTTCAAATACTATTTTAGGCTTGAACAGTTCAGATTCTTCAAAGCCGTCAGTGGCAAGTATGGCTATTCTTTTTCCTTTTATGTCTTTCATGATTTTCCAGTTTTTTAATTTATGAATTATTTTTTGGATACTGCTTTTGCACATTTATAATTTCCTTCGGGTGAAATCCGAAGAAAATCTGTTGGCAGAGCTTTCAATAGATAAGCTGCAGTACCGGCTTAAAACTATAAAAAAACCGTGCCAGATAATTACAAAATAATGATCTGTTTCTGTCCATCATGCTTAGATGCGTGTGCTAAGTACAGTAAATCATAGGCTATAATCAATTATCAGTATTAGCTCAATGGTTTCTAACTGGTGGCCCGGCATGAAATAATCATTATTAATGAGTGATATTTTTCTCATTACCGGGTAAATATTCCACAGATATTACATATTCCTGCTTTATCCTGAAGATGGACAGGCACTGAACTGTCGGCACTTCGTCCCGAATCACTCGTGACTTAGCTTGAACCGCTACATAATGAAAAAGCCTCATTAATTATGAGGCCCCTGGTACCAGCAACGGACGAAAGTTGCAACAGGATCATGGTACACTGTACAGTCCCTGCTGAAATAGCTTCCTAATTTAAACACACACAAACAATAAGGAAGGAATGCTCAATGCCACCTAATATAAGGACAGGTGGCTTTTTATTTGATATTAATAAGTGGCAGGTTGATTCTCAATTGAGCTTCTCCGGGACCATGTGCCTGTCTGGCAGACGCTTGGTACTACATTTTCTTCAAATTAACCGTCATATGAAACATTATTATAATAAAATGAAACAATTTGCTTCAATTTCATTCATGCAGGAAACATAATCTGAATAATAGTCTACATACCTGCTATTTACCGCATTAGTCTTTGTTATAAATTGAATATTGATCGTTCATGAGCTCATTATTGAATGATCAATGGTTAAGAACCGGGTTTCAGGCCTCCAGGCTATTAACAGTATGCAGTATGTGATTTGAAAATATATAACATCTTAACATTAACTAACTACAAACAAAAAATTATGAAAACAGTAAAATTTTTATCAGCCCTGTTTGTTATTGCCTTATTGACATTCAATCTGGCAATTGGTCAGCCCAAAAACTATACGATTACTGAAGAACCCTATTATGGCTGGGCTTACGATGGTAGTGAAATGGTCTCAGGAATTCAAATAACTGAAACTAAATGGAATAAAAATAAAGTTCAGGTTAAAGTTACCTGGCACCTGGTGGGAGAGACTTCAGGAGCTAATTATGAAGCTGGTTTTATAGAAAATAATATTATCCATGATTTAAATAATGGGGTTTATAATCAAACCTATACATTTCATTTTTTTGGGAAAAAAGACAATGTGCCAATGGGTTATGGACAGGCCACAGGCCATGTAACGATCAATCCAGATGGAATAACTAAAGTAGATTTCTACGATATCCGTTGGATCAATTTTTACTAGATTCATAAGTAGAGGTGTAGTTTTGTCCCCAATAGATTAAAATATTTAAATAAATACCAACCAAACCTAACATTAACATAAATACAGACCTATGAAAAAGAACAAGTTAAGTATTGGACTAATCTTACTCTCTGTTGCAATAGTGTGTACTTATTGTACCAAGGAAGAGAGTTCCCTGGTCCCAGAGGGAGAGCTTTTAATGTTAAAGAAAGCTAAAACTTCGAACTACATACCGGGGACTGATATTACTGAACAGCTAAGAAGTGACCTGGAAAGTGGCCTGAGTGTAACCCTTCCTGCCGGTCATTTTTATCTGAGTGAAGGTGTCTGGACAGATGGATACACCGGTGGGACAGTTAAAGGTTCTGGCAGGGATCTAACAATTATTGAGACAGCAGAGGGATTCCTTCCACCAGATGATCCTTATTTAAATGGAAGAGTTAGCGCAGGTATATTGACATTTCAGAATCCAGTAGGAGATATAACAATTAAGGCTATGTCCTTCCTTGTCCAGGGTGAGCATCCTGCCGTAGGCCACATATATCCATTTGGAGGATATTATTCAACAAATATTGAAAATGTAATTCTCGTTGCAGGTACCGGCGCATCTCTTGAATGCAAAGATCTATTTATTAAGGGTGAATATGTGGGTGATATAGAAGGTGCTTATCTTGGTTATAATATATCATTTCCAATTGTCGGGACAGGATTCATGTGTTCAGGACCCTTCAATAAAATAAGTGTGAAGGATTGTGAGATTGATGGGTGCGGGGGCTCTGCGATGGGCATATGGACAGGTCGAACAGCAGAATTCAAGGATAACAAAATTACAAATGCCGGTATGGGTCTCTGGCTGATAGATGCCATTGAGGCTATTACAATTAAAGATTGCCATTTTGAGAATACTTCTCTGGTTATTCTTCAGCAAAATATCGCTGATGATTGTTTGTACTGCTTCAAAGATAACACCCTGGATGGTCAGGCCATGGAAGATGATTGTCAATAACCCGGACTCCCTGACATAGTGTTCTGAGTTATTATTTTAGGTACCAGTATCAATTCTAGTTCAGGGGTGTACTGAAAGCCATATTTAATTCCTCCCGGGGAAATATATCTTTTGATACACCCCCCTTTCTGAACCCAGCCTTCTGCTTTAAAAAAGCTGCTGCTGTTAATTCAGCCTGGTCATTAAACCAGATGGCCCGGGCAATATTTCAATATTTCAAAAAGCTTCATCCTCATAAATATTGTCTGCCGCTTGACTTGAGAAGAATAAAAGCCTAAATTTAGGTACAGAACGTGTAATGCACCAGGAAGACACCTTCATGGTATTCTGTTTATAGGCTTATGACCCCGGGAGAATCACATAAGGCAGAAGAACTTTCCAGGGATGAAATATTCCTTAACAAAATAAGGGATTATGTTATCAGAAATATTTCAAGTGAAGCATTCAGCCTTGAAGCACTTGTACTTGAATTAGGTTACAGCAGGTCGCAGGTTCACAAGAAATTAAAAAAAATAACAGGTAAATCTCTTTCTGCTTTTGTGCGGGAAATAAGGCTTGAAGAAGCCTTAAAATTATTAAGGGCAAAGGCTGGCACAGCATCAGAGATAGCATACCGTACAGGCTTCAGCAGCCCTGCATATTTCAGCCAGTGCTTTAATAATTACTTTGGTTTTACACCGGGGGAAGCAGTTAAAAAGGAAGTACAAAAACCAGATTCACTGAAGCCCGGTAGTAAGCATGGGTCATTCTCAAAACCCATTAAATGGAAGTTAAGGCTAGCTATTGTCATTCTGGCTGTCCTGTTGATTGCAGTAATTATTCTTGCGTATCCAAAAATATTCAATCGTGCCAAATCCGGACAACTAGGGGCAGAGGGAAAAACCACAGTTGCCGTGATGCCTTTCCAGAATATGACAAATGATACAACGAAAAATTATTGTGAAAAAGGAATCCAGATACTTATGGCAAACAGTCTTTCAAATAATAATGGAATACTGGTCAGACAGTCAGATATAATAAATGGAATGCTTGAAGGAAGGGGGATTACGGACTATGCATCATTAACACCTTCCATCGCCAGTTTAATTTCCAGGAAGCTGGATGCGGATATTTTTATTACCGGGAACATAATGCCTAAAGGAACAAGTTTAAGGATCACTGCTCAATTGATGAACTCCAGAACGAAGGAGATCATTAAACCCTTTCAGATAGAAGGTCCCAGGGCGGAAGAAAATATAATTATAATGACAGACTCGCTTTCAGAAATGGTTAATAATTATCTTGTTATATCTGTTTTGGAAAAGGAATTGAATGAATTGGATGCATATCTGAAATTCTCATCTACCAGTTCTCGAGAAGCATTAAGAAAATATATTCTGGGTGTTAACGCACATTACAGAGGGGATGAACTCATTGCAAGAGATTGCTACCTGGACGCATTAAAAATCGATTCAAATTTTTTTGCTGCAAGCTGGGGGCTTGTTTGGGTATATAACAATCTTAGGATATATGACCAGGCTAAAAAAACATGTCTTAAATTATATGCCATAAGAAATGAGGTAAACAGATACCAGGAGGACCAAATAAATTGGGCATATGCCTGGTTTTTTGAAACACCCCGGGAAGTAATTAATGCAGTCAGACAACTTCATGAAATTGATAACCAGGTTCCAGAATCTTATCGTATCCATGGTAATTCTTACGAAAGGTTGCATGAATATGAAAAAGCAATCCCTGAGTATGAAAAAGCACTGGATATCTATAAAAAATGGGATTTAAAACCAGAGAGGATTTTCTATTATACAGACCTTGGTCGTGCCTATCATAAAACAGGACAGTACAGGAAAGAAAGAAAGCTTTACAGAAAAGCAGTAAAGGATTTTCCTGATGATTATCTTTTGCCTTATTATCAAGCTATTCTCGAATTATCTGAAGGTAAAACAAAAGCTGCAAATGAATACATTGAGAAGTATATATCTGTCAATAAAGAAAGGTCTTTATCTGAGGCAGATATTGCTATAAATTTGGGACGTATTTATTGGAACGCAGAATTATTTGATAAAGCAGAAGACTACTTGCGCGAGGCTTTAAGATTAAGACCTGAATCTCCCGCGACGATGAATGTTATTGCATTCTTCCTGATTGATACTGAAAGGAACATAACAGAAGGCCTGGAAATCATTGATAAAGCACTTGAACTTAGTCCTGATCATTATGAATATCTTGATACAAAAGGCTGGGGTTTATATAAACAGGGTAAATACCAGGAAGCTCTTGATATTTTGCAAAAGAGCTGGGATTTAAGGATGGAAAATGCAGTATATTGGCATGGAGGGTTTCTTCATCTCGAAGCAGCAAAAAAAGCTGTAGCCGTCGGGAACACCGAATATTAACAGCTCGTTTCCTGTCATCAATTCAATTCGTGAATCGTGAGTTTGACATCAATAATTGTTTTGCATCCCCGTTGCAAAAGGAAGTGTACTTTAAAAAAGGGATGACACCCCCGGTTTTTTCAGAATAGTCTTAGATAATTTTCGAAAACGTATAATTTTTTTCTTTTCCCACCGGTAATTTCTTTCAGGATTCCCAACACTTCAAGGTCATTAATTAACCTGTATGCTGTTGGGGGGGATAAATTAGTGATTTCAACGACAATTGAAGCATCAATTATTGGCTTTTGATACAGGTAATCCATAATTTTCAGAGCAGGTACTGACCGGCCTTTCAACTCTTGTATTTCACCTTCCACATCGCTCTTTAATTTAAGAATCTTATCAAAAGTTTTAATCCCTTTTTTTGCTGTTTCTATAACTCCTACCAAAAAGAATTTGAACCATTGATTTATATCATTTTTCTCTCTTACAATCATAAGATTATCATAGTAAAGAGATCTATTTCGCTCAAAGAAATCGGATAAATACAATATTGGTCTTTTAAATATTTCTTTTTCGACCAGGTATAAGGTAATTAATAAACGACCAACTCTTCCATTCCCATCTAAGAAGGGATGTATAGTTTCAAATTGATAATGAATAAGAGCAATTTTAAGTAAATCAGGAAAAAAGAATTCATTATTATGAACGAATTTCTCCAGATCATTCATTAATTCCTGTACTGAAGTATGAACCGGTGGGATAAAAACTGCATCATTTATAGAGGCTCCTCCTATCCAATTTTGACTATTCCTGAAAACTCCCGGTTGCTTGTGCTTCCCCCTGACTCCCTTAAGCAATGTTGCATGAATGTTCCTGATTAATCGGGAAGAAAAGGGTAGCTCGTTTAAGGATTCAATTGCCGTATTTAAGGCATTTATATAGTTTTGAACCTCTTCCCAATCATCCCTTTTTTCAATTGATATATCTTTTTTATCTAATAAAGCATCTTGAATACTGGTCTGGGTACCTTCTATTTTATTTGATTTTGTTGCTTCCTTAAGGACATGCATACTAATAAACAGGTCAACATTGGGAATATATTCAGAATACATGTCTAATCTTCCCAGCTGTCTATCCGCCTGGCTTAAAAGATTAAGTAGCTCCATGTCTTCGATAAGCCAGGGTTTATTAATTAATTCTGGTTGAAAGCTTTTATACGTTCCCTGATTAATATAAGTACCTGCCTTAAAATTTTTCATAATATTTCTTAATTATCCAATTCTTTAGTTAAAGATAGGTAAATATTTTTAAATAAGCACATGCTTTAATTAAAATATGCGCCAAAAATTAAAATAAGAGAAGGCCAAATGTAAGGCAAATGTTTAAATTAAGTAGAAAAACGGACATACTGTAAAAGCTAGTGCCCTGACTACAATTCGCCGGATAAAATTGACCAGATGAAACTTGGGCTCATTCCCAGATATATTAATGAATGCTGAAATCTTATGATTAACGGTTCAATATTTTCGACATTTTCAGCTTTAGCAGTCAATCCCTGTTTGCAACTTTGAGAAAAAAACCGAATTTCAAAATTCAAAAGTTGCAAGCCTGAACTTATGACAATCGGTTCTTCTTATTCCCTCAACTGGTAGGGGTTTCAGAAGGTCGTAAAAAGAAACAAGAGGTCGAAAATGACCTCTTGTGCCTCTGGGTGCCTGGAGCGGACGGAAGTTGCAACCAGCCAGGTGATCATTTATTTGACTTTGATAACAAGTTAGTTTAATTTTATATATCCAAACCAAACAATTATGCCTGAAAAACCAGATAATCCAAATAACTTCTGGCAGGAACTGAAACGCAGGAAAGTTGTTCGTGTCGTTATCGGTTATGCCGCTGCATCATATGTACTCCTTGAATTAACATCAATAATAGCCGAACCACTGGGATTACCTGCCTGGACAATAAACCTTGTCCTGGTACTGTTATGCATTGGTTTTGTCATTACAGTTGTAGTATCCTGGATATATGACTTTACTCCAAAAGGTATCGAGAAGACAAAACCAGCAAAGGTTGGCGGGGAGCAAGAAACAAGTACCAAACCACTAAAAAGGAAACTTAAAGTAAGCGATATTATCATCTCAGTTTTGTTGGTTGCAGTAATAGTATTGGTTTACCCCAAAATATTTAAAAAGGATAAACTGGAACACCTGAGGTCAGGAGAGGAGATGACGATTGCCGTAATGCCGTTTCAGAATATGACCAGTGATACCACATGGAATATCTGGGAAGATGGTATTAAAGATGAATTAATAACACAGCTGACAAACTCAGAAGAACTGAAAGTCAGACAAACAGAATCCATAAATACTTTGATTGAAAGCAAGGAGCTAACTAACTATGCCTCAATCACACCTTCCATTGCCAATGAAATCTCAAGGGACCTGGATGCGGATGTGTTTATCAATGGTAGTATAAAAAAGGCCGGTAATAAAATCCGTGTAAATGCTCAGATATTCGATTCAAAAACAAAAGAGTCATTAAAGTCTTTTACAATAGATGAACAATATAATGAAGACCTCATCCTTAATATCACAGACTCGCTTTCAGAAATGGTTAATAATTATCTTGTTATATCTGTTTTGGAAAAGGAAACGACTCGTTACAGTCGGTATTCATCATCAACCAGTTCGCCTGAAGCATACAGAAAATTTATCTTGGCACGTAATGCAGGAGGAAAAGCGGATTGGTCTACTGCAAAAGAGTACTTGTTAGACGCGCTAAAAATCGATTCAAATTTTACTGCTGCAACTATAGCACTTCTATGGAAATATAACAATAATGGGGAATATGACCAGGCAAAGAAAATATGTCTTAAATTATATGCCAAAAGAAATCAGATGACCACATATGATAAGGCTAACATAAATTTTATATATGCCTGGCTTTTTGAAACACCCCTGGAAATGAGAATGGCAGTTAGACAACGTCTTGAAATTGATGACCAGGATCCAGTATTATATAAACTCCTTGGTCAAACTTATTTACGTTTGGATGAATATGAAAAAGCAATCCCTGAGTTTGAAAAAGGGCTTGATATATATAAAAAATGGGATTCAAAACCGGATTGGCTCACTTATTTTTTCCTTGGTCAAGCTTACCATCGTACAGGACAGCACAGGAAAGCAAGAAAGCTTTACAGAAAAGCAGGAAAGGATTTTCCTGATAATAGTTATTTGCTGCGTTGGCATACTATTGTCGCATTATCTGAAGGTAAAACAAAAGCTGCAAATGAATACATTGAGAAGTATATATCTGTCTGTAAAGAAAGGTCTGCATCTGAGGCAGATATTGCTATAAATTTGGGACGTATTTATTGGAACGCAGAATTATTTGATAAAGCAGAAGACTACTTGCGCGAGGCTTTAAGATTAAGACCTGAATCTCCCGCGACGATGAATGTTATTGCATTCTTCCTGATTGATACTGAAAGGAACATAACAGAAGGCCTGGAACTCGTTAAAAAAGCACTTGAACTTAGTCCTGATCATTATGAATATCTTGATACAAAAGGCTGGGGTTTATATAAACAGGGTAAATACCAGGAAGCTCTTGATATTCTGCAAAAAAGCTGGGATTTAAGGATGAAAAATACAGTATATGTTCATAGAGAGTTTCTTCATCTCGAAGCAGCAAAAAAAGCTGTAGCCGAAGGGAGCAACGAATATTAACAGCTCATTCTGGAAAAAGGAAAATTGTATACCTGTCTTCACTGAGCAGTCAAGCTTATCTTCAGGATTAGTGGTGAGTTGGGAAGCACTAAAAAATGCCCCGGACAGCGTCCGACGTAGCCCCGAAAATTCGGAGGCGGAGGGGCATAATAATAATAGCCACAGTTAAACCTGTGGGTAAAAAGCCACACCCCCCCCTCCATCGTCGCGCGGTGGAGGGGAGGGGTAAATGCCTGTATCCCCAGGACTTCGTCCGGGGCTATTGTTGGGGCTGTATCATAAGTCCCAAAACCACCCCGTCCTCGGCCTGACGGCCGGGACACCCCTCCTTTAAAAAGGAGGGGAAATTATTGATATTCAAAGTCATACATTCCTCCTTTTCTGAAGAGGAGAAGTACCCCTGACCGAACAAAGTGAGTGTCAGGGGGGGAAGTGGTGTACTTATGATACAGCCCCATATGATTTTTTATTGTATCCAGGGGAATGGACCCGGGCTATTATTATTTTCCCCCTACCGGAATTGAGCATAGAGCAGGGGGCAGGGAGTGAGAGGGTTTCCGAAGACGCGGAACAAACAGTGTGAGTGTCAGAGCGAGAGTGAGAACCGAACCACGCTTTCGCGTGGTGAGCTCGACGAACGAAGTGAGTCAAAAACATCACGAGAGTGCTCGCTCTCGCTTTGTCAGCCGAAGCTTTTGCGAAGGCTGGCTCTCACTCTCGCTCTGTTTTCGGTACCCCCAATGGGCGGAAGTTGCAACCAATTTTGCAGGTTAATAGACAGGATACAACAGTTTATGTCTCATAAGAACCCCTATAGTCTAAAACTGGTAATAAACAACTAAATTCAAAAAAGCGAATGGTTAACTTAGCAAACAATACCTTTGGTACGGGAAATGGGGAGTATTATAAACAGAGATAAAACAGGAGTTAGTAATCTGTGGTTTAGCTGACCCATTGTTCAGGTCAGTTGAAGCTATAATGAAGTTCTTTGGTGGGTATTATATCTATAGTATTGATTGGAAAATGCAAGAGTACCTTAGAGGTGAGTATTATGCAATTCGAAAGCGCAATAAAGTAGGTATATCAGTATATGCGTATCATATATTGGATTGGGAGTTTATAGCTACGTATTTTAATCGGAAGGATGGCGATGAAATAAAATAAGTTTATTCCAATAGTCTGTATATCAGATCAAAGATGTAAAAATAAATTTGACTTGCATTATTATATTTCGTAAATTCGATATACTGTTTGGACTCTTCCTTCTTGATCATTTGGTTATGATTAGGTGCAACTAATGAACTTTTTTATTACTTTTTATGATTGAATAAGCATACGAAAAAATGAAAGACATATTAAATATGGTAGCCATTTGCGGAATAGTTTTTATTATAGCTTTTGGCTGTGAGAAAGAAGATAATGATCCTGAATGTTATGGTTCTGTATGCTTAGAAGGAGAACTAATCATGGTTAATTATTGTTGGTTCCCAGACGACGTATATAGCGTATTAATTCAAATTCTTAATCCTGATATAAATATAGGTGATACTCTCACTTCTGATCCAACCTATGATAATGTTATTGAATGTTATAATTTACCACCTAAATATATAGATCATTTAGATGATACATTATACTTCACATACAGAGATATATCAGGAGAAGATACTGTAAGTCGGGCTTGTGATGCGTTCTCTCCTAGAATCCATGTTAATAAAGGAATATTTATACTTTGTATATCCACAAAGGGATGTGAATATTTAAAGAGAATAGATTAGTTTAATACATTTCAGTGTTATGACTATTATTAAAATCCTTACTATGAAAAAGAAGTGGATTATACTCTCTATTATTGTTTTATTAATAATTCTAGGCCTTAATAATAATAATACAACAAAATTTTATTATGCTTACAATAAACGAATTGAACTGATTCCTTTAAAACATAAAATTATTGTTAAGTATAAAGAAATTAAAGATTCATCTTATCTTGCTTCATTCATAAATACAAATGTTTTCCCAGATGAATTTTTAATTAATCCGATTGATTATCAATCTTATTACATTACCTTAAAACCAGAAGCTAGGATCGTTGACTTTATTAATATATTTAGAGAAAGCGATGAGATACTT
Organism: Bacteroidales bacterium; assembly: GCA_041686075.1. GTDB lineage: Bacteria > Bacteroidota > Bacteroidia > Bacteroidales > VadinHA17 > UBA9300. The sequence goes on from JAWLEO010000014.1 coordinate 25,784, forward strand.
TCAATAAATCCTGTTTACGTTACGAGAAGTGGAAATCAAAAAGGCGTAATTGATGAAATATTAGTATTGTTTCATAAAAATATCTCGGAGAAGCAAAAATATGAATTGCATTCTAAATTTGGAGTAGGAGTCAAGAAATCTCTGAAGTCATTAGATTTTTTAATTGTGCCACCGAAAGAGGATGCTATCGAAATAGCTAATCAATATCAAGAAAGTGGCATGGTGGAATTTGCACATCCTAATTTTATCTCAGAAATTGAATTCTTTCAAGATATTCCAAATGATGAGTATTTTAATTGGCAGTTTCCACTTCATAATACAGGTGATACCACCTTTGATGGTCGTACATGTACTGCTGATGCTGATGTTGATGCTCCAGAAGCATGGGAAGTTACCAAAGGAAACCAAAATATTGTTATCGCCGTGATTGACCATGGATTAACCAGTAATCATCCTGATTTACCCAATGCACGACAATTAAGATTGAATGGAAGTAATTTTGGAGAAGGAGACCCAGATGATCCTTCGCCAACAGGAGATTTTGCACATGGTAATGCATGTGCAGGAACAATTGCAGCAACTCAGGATAACAACAAAGGTGTTACCGGAATTGCTCCAAACTGCAAGATAATGCCAATAAGAGTTGATGCTACGACAACAGATGGGGAAAAGGCTGAAGCAATTGAGTTTGCTTATGAAAATGGAGCTGATATTATTTCTTGTAGCTGGGGTGATGAAGGTGAAACTGATCCAGATCATATACCGGCAATTGTTACGGCAATAGAAAATGCAACAACGGAAGGTCGTGATGGATTAGGTTCAATTGTAGTTTTCGCTGCAAGCAATACAGCCTGGCATGCTGGAAATGATCCTGGGCATATCACGTTTCCTGCATGTGTTGATATACCAGGAGTAATAACAGTAGGAGCTTCTGATCGAAATGATGATCAAGCTGACTATAGTCCGACAAGTGATCCCGAAAGTAATGACAACCAGTTAGTAGATGTTGTTGCACCATCTCATCGTGCTTATCCAAGGGAAGTAAGTTATTGTCGTGGGATACAAGGCGAAACCTGGGAAATCTGGACAATTGATATTCCTGGAACAGATGGTTACAATCCATGGCCAAGAAATGCTGGCTGTCTTAATCCACCTCCTTATCAAGAAGAATGCCCTGCATCTGGAACACATCCCTTATACTATACCGGCCGATTTGGTGGCACATCACATTCTTGCCCTTTAACGGCTGGAATAGCTGCATTAATACTTTCATTAAATTCAAATTATTTACAACTACAAGTTTATAATATTATTGCCTGCACTGCAGATGAAGTAGGAGGCATTACTTATACAAATGGATGGAGTGAAGAATTTGGCTTTGGGAGAGTTAACGCATATCAAGCTGTATCTTTAGCACAAGAACTTACAAATATGTATATTACTGGGGAATCTCTTGTTTGTTCTTCCGTTTCAAAAACTTTTATTTTACATAATCGCCCATCTCAAACAACAGTTAATTGGGAACATAGTAATAATTTAGTGGAGGTAAGTGGTCAGGGTACTAATAATTATTGTGTTAAAGCAACTGCTTATGCCTCTAGTCCCGGTTGGGTTGAAGCAACAATAAAAGGTGATAATGGTGGAGAATTAATATTTACCCAAATCCTACAACTGAAAAGGCTACAATAACTATTGTCTCAAATGAAGACATGAATACTTTCACTAATAATGTTGATGAAGAATGGCAGCTTGAGGTTTATACACAGGGACAATTACTTAGGCTAAGTATCCCGGCAATTATTGATAATAAATATGTACTAAATACATCAGGCTGGAAACCTGGAATGTATTTCATCAGGGTTTACTATAAAGATGAGGTGCTTTGGGGTACACTTATTGTTAATAAATAATTTATAACCCCAGGTTCTAATCGGTAAATAGGTGTTCGGATTGCTTGCTTTAAGTTGCATAACAGGACCCATACTATAAGGTATGCAACTGAAAACGCAACCCTCACTTGAGGATTATTGCTCGCCTGCTGCAGCCAATTTTATTCGTCAATCGTGAGTTTGCCATTAATAATTGTTCTGCATCCCTGTTGCAAAAGGAAGTGTACGTTAAAAAGAGAAGACATTCCCGGTTTTTGTATTAGCCCCCTAAATAGTCGGACAATAAATACAAAAAAATTTAGGAGAAGACATAAAATTTCAAAGTTGCAACCCTGGGCTTAGTTAATAATTCTCTAATTTCTTTATCAGGGAAAAAAGCATCTTTGAAATTTCCTCAAGACTCTTTAAGTAGTCATTATATTCTTCTTCCTTTATTGCAGCAGTTTCATACAGATAATCAAAAATTGCGGCACACTCAAAAGTACTGCCACGTGAAATAACCATGAAATTCTTCCGATCCTTTTTACTGAATCTTGAGCATCCCTCAGCAATATTCAGCATTATACTAAAAGAAGCCCTGCGTAGCTGGTCGTTTGTTGTTCTGTCAAAGTTCCTGGCAGCAATTAACTTTTGCATCAGTATGCAAAAAGACTTGGCCTTCTGGTAAACATCCAGTTTCTGAAAATCAAACATAATTTTAAATTTTGCGAGACAATAGCTAAGATAGGAAAAAAGTGTGAATCTGAGTGTGAGTGTGGGCCCTCCTTCGCTACCGCCTTCGGTAAACCTACGGCGGTCAGAGAAAGCTACGGAGGACGAAGTGTGAGAGTGAGGAAACATTTCGAGAGTGATAGTTCGAGCTTCTCGCTCTCACTCTCACTCTCGCTCTGTTTCAGTACCCGGAGCGGGACTTGAACCCGCACAGCCTAAACGGCCATTGGATTTTAAGTCCAACGTGTCTACCAATTCCACCATCCGGGCTGGTACCAAACTGGTAATATATTATTTTCAATATACTTTATCAAAGTATTCTACAAAGAACTCATTAACTCCGGATGGTGGAATTGTCTCCCCACTACCTGGCCCCTCCCTAAAATAACCCACAGGGTTATTTCTTTACGGTCGGTCCTACCATCCGGGCGCTTAAAAGTTACCATCCAGGCTAGTGCTTTCAGCGGGGCAAAATTACGAAAAAAAATGGAATGATGGATTGATGGAATATTGCTGTCTCCTTAATTCGTGTTAATTCGTTAAAATTTGTGATAATTGACTCAGGCTTTGCCTTCGTCGAGCTCGCAGCACTCGCATCCCGAATACTCTGGATACTCGCACTACTCGGTTCGTGATCCCCGGAATTGCCTCGGCCAAAGGCCTCGGCGGATCCTGGCCTGCCGGCGGCTTGCTTTCATCCTGAAAGAGCCGCATTGCGGCTATTTCTTATTTCCCGGATACTCCTCACGGGAGCAAGCTCCCGACGGAGATCCCGGGAAATAAGAAAGGCAGCGATAAATCGCTGCCTCTTTCAGGATGAGCGGGAAACGGAACTCGAATCCGCGACCCCAACCTTGGCAAGGTTGTGCTCTACCAACTGAGCTATTCCCGCAAATGTGAATGCAAAAATAACACTTTTTTAAATTATCCAAAAATATGCCGGAAAATGAATGTTGAATAATAAATTTTTCATAGTCATTGCAAAATACAGTCTAAATAGTAATTTAGAACCTGTAAATTTGCAGATAGATGACTGAACCACGAAAGAAAGGCTTTGGCACCGCTCCTGTTTTTTTCACTGCAATATCCACCATACTGGGAGCAATATTATTCCTGCGCTTCGGCTTTGCAGTCGGGACACTGGGCTTCTGGGGTGTGATACTGATAATCCTCCTGGGACATATGGTTACCATCCCAACAGCACTGGCAATATCGGAGATTGCTACCAATAAACGTGTGGAAGGGGGTGGTGAATATTTTATCATAAGCAGGTCATTCGGCCTGAACATAGGGGCAACAATCGGCATTGCCCTCTTCCTTTCACAGGCCATAAGCGTAGCCTTTTATGTTATAGCTTTCACCGAATCGTTTGAGTTCTTTTTCAATTATGTGCAAGAGGAATATAATTTTGTTCTTCCCAGGCAGGCAATATCAATACCTGCAATGACATTACTGGCTATCCTGATACTTAAGAAAGGTGCTAACCTGGGCGTGAAAGCATTATATGTGGTTGTGGGCATACTTGCATTATCGCTGGTATTGTTCTTCCTGGGATCAACACACCACTCCGAGGAAGTGAATTACACCCTTGAGTCTGCAGTATTCAGGAACAGGGAAAGTTTTTTCTTTGTATTCGCGATAATCTTCCCTGCATTTACCGGCATGACAGCAGGCGTGGGTTTATCCGGTGACCTGAGAAAACCATCCAGGGCAATACCGCTGGGTACTACAATAGCCACCTTCTCGGGGATGATAATATATTTCTTCATTGTATTCAAACTCGCATCGTCAGCCAGTATCGATGATCTGTTAAATAACCAGTTTGTGATGGGTAAGATAGCCATCGGCGGTTCTGTCATCATACCTCTGGGGCTGGCAGCATCAACAATATCATCGGCCCTGGGATCGGTAATGGTGGCACCAAGAACACTACAGGCCCTGGCAGCCGACCAGTCATTCCCTTCCTCAAAGCTCAACTGGTGGCTTTCAAGGGGCAGAAAAGCCGACAGGGAACCTGTTAATGCTTCCATGGTTACAGTGGTAATTGCATTATTTTTCGTGGCCCTGGGAAACGTAAATGCCGTGGCAGGAATAATATCCATGTTTTTCATGGTGACATACGGAACACTATGCCTGATATCTTTTCTCAACCACTTCGGTGCAAGCCCATCATACAGGCCCTCGTTTAAATCAAAGTGGTATCTTTCATTAACCGGCTTTATAATCTCGCTATGGGTAATGTTTAAAATTAATGCAAGCTATGCACTGATTGCCATTATCGTTATGATCTTGCTCTATGCTTACATTAATTATTATCACAGAGACAGGCAGGGACTGGAATCAATATTCGCAAATGCCTTGTTCCAGCTTAACCGGAACCTGCAGGTCTATCTTCAGAAGAGCGCCAGCAAAAAAACACAGCAGGAATGGAGGCCCAGTGCTATATGTATCTCAAAAAATTCCTTCGAGAGGGATACGGCATTCAGGTTATTGAACTGGATATCTTTCAAATATGGTTTTGGTACCTACCTCCACAGGCTGGAAGGGTATTATTCAAGGAAAACACATGCAGAAGCACAGGAGATTTTGAAAAGACTGGTTAAGAGTTTTGAACATATTGAAAATCACGTTTATATAGATACCATAATCTCCCCATCCTATACGTCTGCAATAGCCCAGGCAATACAGCTGCCCGGCATTTCGGGTATGGAAAACAACATGGTCATTTTTGAATACAGCAAGGAAAAGCCTGAAGAGCTTAAGGAAATTATGGAAAACCATGCCCTGGTTAACGCAGGTAATTTTGATGTATGCATACTGGCAAGTTCACAGAAGAATATTGTATTCAAACAGGGTATCCACGTGTGGATTAAATCAATCGATGAGTACAATGCCAACCTGATGATCATGCTGAGCTTCATTGTTTCAGGTCATCCAGACTGGAAAAAATCACACATAAAAATATTTGATATCTGTAAGCCCGAGCATTATGATGAGATGCTGGAGAATAATAAAAAGCTTATCAAAGAAGGAAGGCTCCCCATAACTGAAAAAAATATTGAAATAATTATGGAGGAACCCGATGTCAACCCCAAGGAATTGATCACCGAAAAATCAAAGGATGCCGCGCTTACCCTGATCGGCTTCAGGGGGGAATCGCTTAAACACGATACGGATGTCTTTTCAGGTTATGAGGAACTGGGAACGATCTTGTTTGTGAACAGTCATAACCAGAAGATGATAGAGTAAGCTCTATGTAATTGGCCTCACTTTGTGAGGTGTAATTTATCCCGCTGACCACCTTCGCTCTGCGAGCTTCTGTGGACATAGGGAGATCCGCGCCAGCGAAGGTGGAGCCTCAGGTCTTCACTTGCGGAGCAGTTTCTGGATGTTGTAGAGTTTGTTAAGTGCTTCAACCGGGGTGAGGTTATTGACATCGAGGTCGACCAGTTCATCCCTTATTTGCTTGAGGACGGGATCATCAAGCTGGTAGAAGCTGAGTTGCAGTCCTTCACGTTTTGATGCCAGGTCGCCCACAGGCTTTGCAATGCCGCTTTCCCTGCTTCCGTCCTCCATCTGTTTCAGCACATCATCGGCTCTCCTGACCACACTGAGTGGCATGCCTGCCATACGTGCTACATGAATACCAAAACTATGCTCACTGCCTCCCCTTTTAAGCTTCCTGAGAAAAATAACCTTGTCGTCAAGCTCCTTGATTGATACATTGTAATTTTTCACCCGGCCGAAAGAGTTTTCCATCTCGTTCAACTCGTGGTAATGAGTGGCAAAGAGAGTCTTTGCCTTTGCACGTTGCTCGTGTATGTATTCCACCATAGCCCAGGCTATGGATATACCATCATAGGTTGAAGTACCCCTTCCTATCTCATCCAGGAGTATAAGGCTCCGATCCGACAGGTTATTGAGTATGCTGGCTGCCTCGTTCATTTCAACCATGAAGGTTGATTCACCCAGGCTAATATTATCCGAAGCCCCCACCCTGGTGAATATCTTGTCGACAATACCGATACTTGCGGCGGAAGCGGGGACGAAACAACCCGCCTGTGCCAGGAGCACGATAAGGGCCGTTTGTCTTAACAATGCAGACTTACCGGACATATTGGGGCCGGTGAGTATTATTATCTGCTGTTCTTCCTTATCAAGGTAAACATCATTAGGTATATAAGGCTCATCGACCGGCAGCTGTTGCTCAATTACAGGGTGACGTCCATCTTTAATGTCGATCCGGTAGGAGTCGTTTATTTCGGGTCTGACATAATCATTATCAACGGAAACCAGTGCAAATGAAAGCAGGCAATCGAGCTCTGCAATAAAGGCGGCATTAATTTGTATATCATTTATATAGCCCGTAAGGAATGATACCAGCTCATCATAGAGCGACTGTTCCAGTTCAAGAATTTTCTCTTCAGCTCCCAGTATCTTATTTTCATATTCCTTGAGTTCTTCGGTAATGTATCTTTCTGCGCTCACCAGGGTCTGTTTTCTTATCCAATCGGACGGCACTTTTGACTTATGTGTATTCCGCACCTCGATATAATAACCGAAAACATTGTTAAATCCTACCTTAAGGCTTGGGATGCCGGTCTTTTTGCTCTCTCTTGCCTGCAAGTTAACAAGATAGTCTTTACCGGAATGCAGTACTTCCCTCAGCTCATCAAGTTCTTTTGAAACACCATCTGATATTACATTGCCTTTGGAGATCATAACCGGCGGGTCATCTTTTATGCTCCCGTCAATTTTTTTCACAGCCTTTTCACAGTTTTTAAGCCCCGAGGAAATATTTTTGAGAGCCTTGCAATCAGTTTTACCGCAATGTTCTTTCACGGGAGCGACAGCTTCCAGTGCCCTTTTGAGCTGAACCATCTCGCGGGGATTGAGCCTCCCGGTGGCAATTTTGGATACTATACGTTCAAGATCACCCACCAGTGCTATCTGTTCCTGTATATTTTCCCTGAAGCCATGATTATCAACAAAATACTCAACCACATCATGCCTGGCGCTTACAGCCTCTTTCTCCTTGAGCGGCAATGATATCCATTTTTTCAGGAGCCTGCCGCCCATAGGACTGGTAGTACGGTCAATAATATCAATAAGGGTTCTTGCACCCTGGAAGGGAGATGAGAAAAGCTCAAGGTTACGTATTGTGAAACGGTCGAGCCATACATACTTTTCCTCTTCTATTCTTGATATACCTGTTATATGACCTGTCTTTTCATGCTGTGTAATATCAAGATAATATAATATGGCTCCTGCAGCTATTATTGCGTAATCCATACCCTGAATCCCGAATCCTTTCAGCGAAGTAGTGCCGAAATGTTTCAGCAACCTGTCATTGGCCGCATCTGTCCTGAAGATCCAGTCATCCAGCTTATAATTATAATATCGTGAGCCGAACCTCTCCCTGTATTTATCTGTCTTGCCCTTTTCAAAAAGCACTTCTTTGGGAGCGAAATTACTCAGGAGCTGATCTACATAAGTGTGGGATCCTTCGGCAACGAGAAATTCACCTGTGGAGATATCAAGAAAGGCTACACCGCTTATTGTTTTTTGTATGTGAACTGCGGCAAGGAAATTATTTTCTTTATGTTCGAGCACATTATCATTTAGTGACACGCCCGGGGTCACAAGTTCAGTAATCCCTCTTTTAACAATTTTTTTTGCCAGTTTGGGATCTTCAAGCTGTTCACATATCGCAACCCTCTGCCCTGCCCTCACTAATTTTGGCAGGTAATTATCAAGCGCATGATGCGGGAAGCCCGCCAGTTCAACCCATGAAGCTGCGCCATTGGCCCTCCTGGTAAGTGTTATACCCAGTATTTCCGATGAACGTATGGCATCCTCTCCGAAGGTTTCATAGAAATCGCCTACCCTGAAGAGCAATATTGCATCCGGATGTTTTTCCTTGATGCTGTAATACTGCTTCATCAGAGGCGTTTCGACATATTCTTTGGATCCCTTCATAATCTTCGGCACTTATTACAAATATACGATGATGAAGGCTTTAAAGAAAGGACTCTTTATTGATTGTTAAGAAAAAAATGAAACGGAATATTGGAATAATGGAATATTGGAATAAAAACTGTCACCTATCATTGAAAGCTTAAATACTATTAAGTATCTTCAGGATCTTGTTTGAACCCTTTAAATCTGTCCTATGAAAAAAGCACTGGTATTAGGCGCCGGCATGGTGTCAAAGCCACTGATACATTATCTCCTCGAGAATGGCTGCAAGGTCAAGATAGCATGCAACACCCCTGACAGAGCTCAAAAAATATTGGGAGATCATCCCAATGGTGAAATAGTATACTGGGAAGCCAGCAATATCCTGGAGCTAAGGCCAATGGTAGAGGAATCAGATATCGTCGTCAGTCTCCTTCCGTATAAATTTCACACCAGCGTGGCAGAGGTATGCGTAGAATACAGGAAAGATATGGTAACAACCTCATATGTCAGGCAGGAGATGTCAGAACTGGACAGGGCAGCCAGGGATGAGGGCATAATAATTCTTAATGAGATAGGCCTGGACCCCGGCATTGACCATATGTCGGCAATGAGAATTATTGACTATGTAAAAGAAAAGGGTGGCACAATTGAAAAGTTCTGGTCGCTCTGTGGAGCTTTGCCTGCTCCTGACTGCCTGGATAATCCACTTGGATATAAATTTAGCTGGAGCCCCGAGGGTGTGCTCCTCGCGAGCCTGAATGATGCAAGGTACCTGAATGAAGGTGTAAGGGTGAATATTAAACCCGGGTCTTTATTCAAAAAGACCTTTAACTACGAAATCAAAGATATCGGCACCTTAGAAGTATATGCAAACAGGGATTCCATTAGTTATATTGATATTTATGGTCTCCAGGATGTTCGAACCATGTTCAGGGGAACATTCAGATACAGGGGGTGGTGCGAAACGATTGATGCTTTCAAATCCCTGAACCTGCTAAGCAAGGAAAAAGAAGATCTGAAGGGCAAAACATATGCACAAATGATCAGCTCACGAATAGGTGAAGGCAATAATTCTCTTAAGGAAGGGCTTGCTGCACATTTTGGCCTGAGCATGGATTCAGTGGCCATAAAGGCATTTGAATGGCTGGGGCTCTTTGATGACAAAAAAATTCCTGAATCATTAGAAAGTCCATTTAATGTAATCTGTGATCTGATGATGAGTAAAATGATCCTGAAGGAAGATGAAAAAGACATGATTGTGCTCAAGCATGTTTTTCTTGCAAGGCATAGTGACGGCAGAAAGGAAGTAATAAGTTCACAACTGATTGATTACGGTAGGCCTTCAGAAGACACTTCGATAGCCAGGACCGTAAGTCTTCCTGCTGCTGTTGCAACAAAGCTGATTCTCGAAGGGAAGATTGATCTGAAAGGCGTTTACAGGCCCGTAAGAAAAGAAATATATTTGCCTGTTCTTTCCAGCCTCGAAAAAATGGGAATACGAATGGAAGAAGAATACGGCTTACCTGAATCGGAACTTGTTTTTTAAAAATCAAGAAAGTCCATACTTAAAATTTCTCTATTATTCCCAGCCCGAACAAGGAAAAATCATATTTGACAGGATCACTGTTATCAAATAGCCTCAAGACTGAAGTAAGTTCTTCAACTGCTTTCCAGTCGTCCTGTTTCCTTGACAGTAATCCCAGGGCCCGCGAGGTCTTACCTGTATGGAAGTCAAGAGGTATATACAAGACAGACTTATCTATTGATTTCCATATTCCAAAATCAACTCCGCGCCCATCGTCCCGCACCATCCACCTGAAGAACATGTTAAGTCTTTTCCCGGCTGCTCCCCTTGATATATCGGCAAAATGCTTAAGTGTCCTTGTCCTGTGAGGCACACTGAAAAATTCATTTCGCAAGCTGATAATGGCCTCCTTCCAACTTTTACCTTTCGCAAGGTAGCCTGCCAGTACATCTTCCATGGTGTCAAAACTGGTATATATATTTCTCAGTCCCTCAACGAAGGTACAGCAATCGGTGCCATTGAAGGTACGGTAATAAAATTTTCTGATCTTATCCTTTTCCTCTTCGCTATGATTCAGAATGAAGTCCAGGGGGCTGTTCCCCATCAGTTCCATGAGTTTATTTGCAGAATTGATTATCAGGTCACGCCTGCCCCATGCTATTGTGGCAGTGAGAAATCCCGATATTTCGATATCCTGTTTAAGGGTATACCGGTGAGGCACTGAAACGGGATCGGAGTCTATAAATGAAGGATTGTTAAATTGCTCATATTTTGCTTCGAGGAAGTCCTTCATCTCATCATATGAGAATCTTTTTTTCCAGGAATCACCCATTGAAAATCACACCGTCTTTAATTTCTATTTCCCTGTCTGACATGCCAGATAATTCCCTGTCGTGGGTGACAATAACTATTGTTTGTCCGAACCTGTCCCTGAGGTCAAAAAACAGTTTATGCAGTTCCTGCTTATTTTCAGTATCCAGGTTACCCGAAGGTTCATCGGCCAGTATCACCCGTGGGTCATTGACCAGGGCCCGGGCCACAGCCACCCTTTGTTGTTCTCCTCCGCTCAGCTCCGATGGTTTATGCTCCAGCCGTTCTTTCAGCCCCAGGAATTCAAGTAATTGTTTTCCCCTCTTTTCCGCTTCCTGCCTTGGTTTTCCACCGATATAAGCAGGGATACATACATTTTCGAGTGCGGTGAATTCAGGAAGCAGCTGGTGGAACTGAAAAACAAAGCCTATCTCTTCATTTCTGAACTTTGACAGCTGTTTTTCATTCAGTTTATTAAGTAAAATATTATCATATACAATATTTCCCGAATCAGCCTTATCCAATGTTCCCAATATCTGCAGAAGCGTTGTTTTACCTGCCCCGCTGGGGCCTACGATAGCCACTATTTCACTTTTCTTGATATCCAGGTTTATTCCTTTAAGCACTCTGAGGTCACCAAAGGATTTTGTTATATCTGTTGCTTTGATCATATATTACAATTAAGGTGCCTTATTCATCTCATGAAGAAGACAAAATAAATATAACTTAAATAAACCAGTGCCAAAAATATTCCTTTCCAGCGGCTCAGTTTTGGATTACGTGATGGTAAAACCATGACTATAAGTAGTACAGCTATCCCGATCATCCAGTACATATCTGATGAAAAATTAGGATCACTTAAACCATAAGGTTGAACCGATATAGTTATCCCCAATATTGCCAGGATATTAAAAATATTCGAACCTACTATATTTCCTATCGATATATCATTCTGCTTCCTGAAAGCTGCTATAATGGAGGTGGCCATTTCCGGCAGGCTGGTGCCCAGTGCGACTATTGAAACAGAAATTATTCTGTCGCTCACACCCATCATTGATGCAACTGTGCTGGCGCTTTTCACCAGCATGTTGGCACCGGCTACCAGGAAAAGACTTGAGATTATGACAATGACCAATGAAAGGAGAAGTGAATATTTTATAAGGGGTGGAATTCCCCTGTATTGTTTTTTATCATTTCTTATTGACCTGTAGATATAAACCACCAGCATTGCAACAAGCATCAGTCCTTCAATCCGGCTGAATCTAAAATCAATAAGCATTATTAAAAGTACCAGGCTTGCACCTGCCATTATTATCATATCCTCAATTATCGACCGTCTGTTGACAAAAAAGGGAGATATGATAATCGTAAGAGCAAGTACAAGTCCCAGGTTTGAGATATTACTGCCAACAACATTCCCCAGGGATATATCAGGATAACCTTCTATGGCGGCATCGAGGCTGACCACGAGTTCGGGTGATGATGTGCACATGGAAACAATTGTAAGGCCGACTACGACGGGGGAAAGCCTGAGATGGCCGGCCAGGCTTACACCACCACGCACGAGGAACTCTCCGCCAAAAAGCAGTAGTGCCAATCCAGCAAAGAGCATTATAAATGTCATCGGGGATTTTTTTAGATAAGAAGATATTTATCCATCAGCCTTTCAGATCCTTATTAACTGAATCAGACATGTCCCTGATGTCATCCTGAACATCTTTTGTACTTTCATTGAACTCCCTCTTTATATCATCGGTTGCCTTCCTGAATTCACGCATGCCCTTACCAATACCCTTTGCTATATCAGGAAGCTTTTTAGCGCCGAAAAGGATCAGGGCAACAACCAGGATGATAAATATTTCCTGTCCGCTGATGAATAAATAACTTGTCATATTCAAACCTTCTTTCTTATTAGTACAAATTTAGAAAGAAAAATAATAATAGCAATTGGCGGGATAATAAATAGCATAGTAAGGGAATGATGGAATAATGGAATAATGGAATGATGGAATAGTGTATTATGTAGGATTTAGTACCTACTTACCCAGCACCCAGTTTTGCCTTAGCCTGTCCGCCGTAGCTTGGCACGAGTCTGGAGACTCGCGCCAGCGAAGGTGGAGCCTCAGCCTTAGCCTTAGCCTTAGCCTTAGCCTTAGCCTTAGCCTATGTGATTAGCTTGATTTTTTGGCTCTGAGCACTCTTTCTGTTTCTCCCTTCCTGATTAAATCGAAGACAACGGGGGTAGCTACAAAGAGTGAGGAATATGTACCTATAACAACTCCTATCAGCAGGGCAAAAATAAAGCCTCTGATTGTTTCACCTCCAAAAATAAATATAGCCAGCAGCACAACGAAGGTACTCAATGATGTGCTGAATGTACGGCTTATAGTGCTGTTAAGAGCCAGGTTTAGTATTTCTGTCCTGCCCCTCTTCCGGTATAATCCTACATATTCCCTTATACGGTCGAACACAACCACGGTATCGTTAATTGAATAACCCATCACGGTAAGGATGGCGGCAATGAAAGCCTGGTCAATCTCAAGTGAGAATGGCAATATACCGTACAAGATAGAGAAAATACCCAGCACTATGAGCACATCATGTACCAGGGCAGTCAAGGCACCCAATCCGAAACGCCAGTTCCTGAACCTTAATAAAATATACAGGAAGATAATCAATAATGAGAAGGCAACAGCATAAATTGCCTGGATCATTATATCAAAGGCAATGGTGGGCCCAACTGTCTGGCTGCTCAGTCGGTATTCATCAAGAAACTCTTCCTGATCAACTCCTTCGGGCAGTAAGGGCTGGAGGCCCTGGTAGAGTAAAGTTTCAACCTCTTCTTCGGCCTCTGGCTGATCGACCTTATATTTTGTGGTTATCTTAACCTGGTTTTCATTCCCATAAACCACTACCAGTGGATCTTCACCATAAACGTCTCCAAGTCGGTCGGCCACCTCGGTTGTTGCAACAGGTTCATCAAAACATATGACATAGGTGCGGCCACCGGTAAAGTCGATACCGGGGTTAAGACCTTTTATTCCCAGTGATGCCACTCCTGCAAGGATTATCAGCCCTGAAACCACGTAGAACATTTTTCTACGACCTATAAAGTTAATTTTAAGGTTATTAAAGGCATCCTCCGTTAGTTTGGTAGCAAAAGTAAGTCTCATATTACGCTTCAGGAAGTTATCGTAAATGATCCTTGTAATAAAGAATGCGGTAAAAAAGGATGATATGATACCGATAACCAGTGTTGTTGCGAAGCCTTTTATTGGGCCTGTTCCGAAAATATAAAGAACGGCACCGGTCAACAGTGTGGTGAGGTTGGCATCAATAATAGCTGACCTGGCATTTTTATAGCCATCGGCCACAGCCAGCTTCACGCCTTTTCCTGCCTTCAGTTCTTCCCTGATCCTGTCATAGATCAGGACGTTTGCATCAACCGACATACCAATGGTAAGTATAATACCGGCAATACCCGGAAGTGTAAGCACCGCTCCAAGAGAAGCCAGTATTCCTACTATAAAAAACATATTGATGATAAGAGCTATATCGGCAACCATTCCGGCCCGTCGACTGTAATAGAATACCATATATGCCAGCACCACAACAAATGCTATGATGAAGGAGTTAAGGCCTGCGTTTATTGCTTCCTGACCGAGTGAAGGGCCCACGATAGTATCGTTTATGATACGGGCCGGGGCCGGCAGTTTACCTGACTTAAGGATATTAGCCAGGTCTTCGGCTTCTTCAATTGTGAAATCCCCGGTGATTTCTGAGGATCCACCTTTTATCTCTGTTGTCACGGTAGGTGCCGACCGCACATAGCCATCGAGCACCACTGCTATGCACCTGCCTATATTTGATCCTGTAAGTCTTGCCCATATACGGGAGCCTTCTGCATTCATTGACATATCCACCTTTGCCGATGAACCTGTTTGTCCATATGAAACTCTCGCTGTCGTAATCACATCTCCATCCAGGGGTGGCTGACCATCCCGGGTGGTAACTTTTATGGCATGCAAGGGATATATACTCTCCGTCTCATCTCCCCTCATAGGGTCAGCAGCCCAATAGAAACGCAGATCCCTTGGAAAAAGGGATCTGATCGGATCCAGATTAAGGTAATCCATTACCTGGGCAGTATCCATAAAGTGTGAATACCCTATTACAGAGCCCGGCAAGGCTTCGCCTTCCCTGGTAACTGCAGGATTCAAGACTGCAAACAAAGGGTTCTGTGTATTCCACTCATCCCGGGTTTCTGCCTCTTCCGTCACGGTGGTGTCACCCAGCATATCAAGAAGTGTTTCTTCTGCCGTTGTATCCTGTTGTTCCTCGGAAGATAGAAGGTCTTCGATAGAACTCACCCCTTCTTCTTCCACATCGGTAGTATCAGCCTGTTCAGCACTTTCAAGGGCTTCCATATCCTCCTTAAGGGAAGCAAGGAGGTTATTTGCTTCCATAAGGTATCCTATAACTTCAGAGTTCTCATATGTCTCCCAGAATTCAAGTCTTGCCGTTCCCTGCAACAATTCCCTGACCCTCTGTGGGTCTTTCACCCCGGGTAATTCAACAAGTATACGCCCTGTAGCCTCAAGCCTTGATATATTAGGCTGGGTAACACCGAACCTGTCAATCCTGCTTCTAAGTATATTGAAAGCATTATCAATGGCGCTGTTTGCTTCTTCGCGTAAGACATCCAGAACTTCTTCATTGGTTGAATTGAAATTTACTTTGTCACGGAGCTCCATTGTACCGAAGATAGCAGCCAGGCTTGCATCAGGATCAAGCTCTTCAAAAGACTCCCCAAAAAGATCGACAAAATTCCGCTGGCTCTCCTGCTGCTTTTGTTTGGCCATGGCCAGAGCCCGGTTAAAGGTTTCGTCGGTATTATAATTTGATAGTGCCCTGATTATTTCTTCCACTGACACCTCAAGCACTACGTTCATTCCTCCCTTGAGGTCGAGACCAAGATTCAGCTCTTTGGACTGCACTTCCTTAAAAGTATTACCCAGGAAACTCCATTCCTCTTTTGATAAGGACGAGATGGAATCGAGATAATTAACTTCTTTTACGAGGTCCCCTTCAGCATATTCTTCTGCATGTTGCTTTACGGTGTAAGATGCAACCGTGAATGAAAGCTGGTATATCGTTACCAGTGCTAATGCTATGGCTAAAAACAGAATAGCTCCTTTGTTTTGCATTTGTAAGTATTTTTATATTTCCCTTAAAATCAAAATATATGCTTATGCGCCATTAACGGACGGGCAAAGATATTAATTTTTTCCTAAAAGATTTAACAGTGGGTGTTATAATAAAGGAGTGAGTTTTAATGCTTGTTTCTTGTCATATTGGCAGGGAGCAGGGAGCAGGGGGCTGGGGGCAGGGGGCTGCCTACGTCCCGCGGGCTTCGGCGGACGAAGCAGGGAAGCCAATAATTTATTATTATTATTCCACGAGCTGGTCAAAATCGTATTCAAGAGGCTTATCTGCTTCAAAATCGTAAAGGGTAAGGCTTCGTATGTTATAGTAATAGGTCCAGTAATTCTGAAGCGCCTGTATATAAGCCCTCCTATTTTCATCTTTCTTGGTATCTGCATTATTCAGTTCCAGAACATCAACGTTACCTATTAGGAACCTTTGCTTGGTGACCTCGTACATTTTCATAGCTACGGTATCCGATTTGGCTGCTATGCTTACCTGGTCGTCCTGTAGGTTGAACTGGGCCACATCAAGGAAGAGTTGTTGTTCAAAATCAATCATCGACTGCTGCACCTGTGTCTTGACAACCTCTTCTGAAGACTGTGCCATACGATAACGCCCCCGCCGCAGACCCCAATCCATCAAAGGAATAGTAAAGCCTATACTTACACGTTGCTGGTCATCAAGATCATTGTATGCCCCGGGAATTATTCCATTCTGTCCCTGCAGTCCGTAACTTATATTCATATTGGCATTGAGTCCTTTTTCAGCCTTAGCCTCTTCCATGTCTCTCCGGGCTTGCAGCAATTGGACCTGAAGTGAGATCATTTCGGGGTTATTCTCCAAGGCAAGGTTAAGTACTTCTTCACTATTCACCTCAAACGCTGGTATTTCATCTGGTATAATCAGTTCCAACTCAACATTTTCAGTATAACCAAGGAAAGATGAAAGTCTTTGCTTCATATCATTCAGGTTATTATAAGCTCCATTTCGTGATGTTTCGGCGTTGAGGAATGACAGTTCCATCTGGAGCATGTCGTTTTCGGCAATGGTACCCAGGTTATACCTTCCCTGCGCAATCCGGTATAGAGTATCGGCATTGGCATAATTCACGTTGGCAATTTCCATGTTGATCTGTGCCAGGGCAAGCTGGAAGAACCTGCGTACAGCCATTAGATGCACTTCTTCAACGTTTTCAAGGTAGGTCTTTTTTGCCTCTTCATACCTTAGTGGTTCTATTTGTTTCTGCCACTTAAGTTCATTGAACCTGAAAAGCGGCTGGTTATATCTTATGCTCACAGGGGTCGAGATATACTGTGTTGCGCCACCTTCTCCCAGAACATCAAACCTCCTGAGGTCGGATTCCAGGGAAATACTACCTCCCGTTAATCCTATATTCTGGGATAATGAAAGCTGGCCCAATAAGTTACTGGTATTTTTTTCAACATAATATTCCTGCCCGGTATTATAATCATATTCCTTTTCATATATCCTGTTGTATTCAGGGAAGGTTCCTGTGAGGGTTAATGAGGGCAGGTATTCGGCTTTAAATGTACGGTATTGCCAGTAACTGGCCCTGAACATATGTTTGGCCAGGATACCCTGCAATGACTGATCTTCAGCCAGTTGAATAACTTCATCCAGGGTCAGCCGTTTAACCTCCTGTGAATAACCCATACTACCTGTGCCAATAAATAAGGCAAGTAATAAGAAAAAATATATTCGCTTCATTTCAATGATTAATTTTTATTCGTACCTGAGTGATTCGATAGGATCCCTTTCCGATGCTCTTTTGGCAGGAGAATATCCGAAAATAACTCCTACCGCAGCAGAAACACCAAAAGCTATTACAACGGAAAATGGAGACACTATTGTTAATATACCTGATATTTCATTTATAAGCCTTGCGAGGATAATACCTAGGAAGACTCCTATAAAACCACCGGTTACACTTATAAGTATTGCTTCTGACAGGAACTGCACCACTATATCCATTTTCTTTGCACCTATAGCCATGCGTGTGCCTATTTCTTTTATACGCTCCATTACCGATGCAAACATGATATTCATAATGCCTATTCCTCCAACCACCAGCGATATACTGGCTATTGCGCCCAGCACGATGTTGAAAATATCCTTTGTTCTCTGTTGTTGTTTCAATAATAATTCTGGAACGGTAATCTCAAAATCTTTAACGTTTGAATGACGCCTCAGCATCATGCGGCTGAGCACCTCGGTTGAGGGGTTCAGCTGTTCTGTCTCTTCCACCTGCACCACGATCCTGTCAAGCTGGTGGTAGTTTGTTGAAGATGATTGTGAAGGATCGGAGCCACCTGATATGGTGCGTCTTACCACCCTGCCATGCCCGAAAGACATAACCTGGGCAGAGGCCTCCGAGGCAAGTTTCTTTGTCAGGAGTTCCCTGTTCTGATACCTGAGTAAAAAGGTTTTTACAGGTATATAGATATTGTCATTATAAACATTAACCCCTGTTTCCTCAAAGCCCGTAAGATTAACATCCGTTCTTTCAAGCACTCCTATTACTTTTAACCAAACACCATCAAACTTAATATACTGCCCGACGGGATCTACCTTACTGAAAAACTTGGCCCTTATATTGGCCCCTATCAGGCATACCGGTATACCATGTTGTTCCTGGTAATCGTTAAAGTAAGTGCCATGATTCAGCGGCAGGTTATACAGTTCGAAATAATCATTTCTTACGCCAACCAACTTTGCCGGGTAACTCATTCCACTCAATAAAACTGTTGAATTATAAGAAATTTCCGGGCTTATTCTTTTCACTGATGGCAAAATTTGTTTAATAGCATCAACATCATAAAGTGTCAACCCCGGGCTGAATTTGTTTTGCTTTTTCTCCCCTTCATCTTCAGAAGATTCCTCGCTTTGAATTATAGGGCTTATCAGTATATTATTCACCCCAACCATTTTTATTTGTTCGAGTATTTCCTGTTGTGCCCCCTTTCCAATAGCAAGCATACTGATAACGGCAGCCACTCCGAAGATAATGCCGAGTGCTGTTAAAATTGACTTCAGTTTATTTGCCATAATTGCTTCAAAAGCAATTATTACGTCATGTAAATACCTTTTTATCATATCAATCAAGTAAAAAGATTAAAACGTTCTCAGGTTTATTGCTGATTACCAACCTGTTCCTGGCCGCGGCCCTGGCCCTGGCCCTGGCCGCCTCCTTGTTGTTGCATCCTGCTCCTCATCTCCTCCCTTTCTTCTTCACTCATATTCATAAAGCGCTCCCTCATCTCGGGAGACATTTGCTGGGAACCACGTCTATTACGTTCTTCTATCTCCCTTTCTCTTTTTTCTTCTTCCTTCCTTTTCAATCTTTCTTTCTCACGAATAACATCTATTAATTCTTCTCCTACCAGCCTGAAGTTCTCGGGTTCCTCGGGCAGGCTCAGGTACAACTGGTCATCTTCTACAATGCCCTGTTCCACTATCACCGAGTTTTCATTAGACCGCCCCAGCACCACAATCTGCCTGGTTCCGTTCCTGTGGTATACATAAGGTATACTGTCTACAGTGGCATGAACACATTCAAGCGGTATTGAAAGGACATCGTTATAGGAAGCTGTTA
Organism: Bacteroidales bacterium; assembly: GCA_041686075.1. Lineage (GTDB taxonomy): Bacteria > Bacteroidota > Bacteroidia > Bacteroidales > VadinHA17 > UBA9300. The sequence goes on from JAWLEO010000014.1 coordinate 45,501, forward strand.
TTATCTGGTTTCCCGTAGTCATTGAAGGGCGCAATATAGATTCAACCTCATCAAGTTTGATGATCACTTCAAACACCTTGGCATCGGTATTTGGCAATTGTTCGCCAATATTGGCCACGCTTATCACCTTTCCGGTATATTTCTTTTCAGGGAAGGCATCCACGGTAATTTTGACAGGCTGATCCACCTTGACCTTACTTATGTCTATCTCATTAACGTATGTCTTTGAAATCATCGATGACAGGTCGGGCAGTGTAGCCACAACCGGATCAAAGGGGCTGATATTGGAACCCACTTTTCGTTTTGTTCCATCCCACTCCCTTTTATATATCACCATCCCCGGGGCAGGTGCCGTCACTGTAAACTGTTCAAGCACTTTTTGCATGTCTCCTACGGTCTGTCTTTGCTCTTCCAGTTCATAACGCGCATCCCTCATATCAGCCTTTGCCTGTTGTACCTTAAGCTCATAGTTCTTTAGGGCCTGCTCATATGCCCTGGTTGCCTTGTCAAGGTTTATCCTGTTCTGCCGGATTGTTGTGGGAGGTTCATATTTTGATTGCTCAAGGGTGATCTCAGCCTCCTCCATATTAAATTTAAGATTCAGTATATCATCTCTCAGGTCACCCAGGGTTATGGTTGTATCCAGCTTCTTCATTTCATAGTCATTCTCCATCTGCTCCAGTTCATCCATCTCGTCTTTGAGCGTATTTTCTGCTTCTGAACGATCGAGTGTAGCCACATAGTCACCTTTCTGCACCACTGTTCCTTCAGGGATAAGGTCCTGTATGGTTATATTCCTGAATCTCATCCGCCTGCCTCCCAGTCCACTGGGCCCTTCTATATCAGTTGAATTTTCTGCCTGTAATTCACCTGTGGTTGATACAATTATCTCAAAATCCCCCCTTGTAGCCTCAGCATAAAGCAAGGCTATCTCATCCTGTTTTGTAAGACGGTTAAAAACAATCAGTGCAATTACTGCAACTGCAACCACTATACCTGAAATAATTAAAGTCTTCTTCATTATTTTAAATATTTGTTCAAATCGATTTTTTTTGCGGGGCTGAAATTATTAAAATTTTAGTCTCCTGATTTTCCTTTTAGTATATTAAACCACTATTTAACAATAATTAACAGTGGGAACATATTTTTTGTTCCATCATATAAGTTGACAAATTGAATCAGGGTTTTATTCCACGAAAACCAAATAAGTGACATTCCACTTATTTTTTAACAATTTTTATAATTTCTTCCGCCAGCGCGTCAGCATCTTCGCTGGTTTTTCCTTCGGAATATATCCTTAATATTGGTTCTGTATTGGATTTTCTAATATTAACCCAGCCCCTTTCATTTTCCAGAAGCAGGCCGTCCTCAGTACTTACGACCTGATGACGTAACTTTTCATGGATTTTATTAATTATTTCATCTGCCTCGGGATCATCTGACAACTCTACCCTGTTTTTTGAAATAACATATTCCGGGTAAGTGGCTCTCAGTTCTGAACAGCTTCCATTCCTGTTTGCCAGTAAGGAAAGAAACAATGCTATTCCTGCCAGCGCATCACGTCCGTAATGGAGAGGAGGATAGATAACGCCGCCGTTACCTTCACCCCCTATCACTGCATTTACTTCCTTCATTTTTGCCACCACATTCACTTCGCCTACTGCCGAATAATGCCATTTACCCCCGTAATTTTCAGTTACATTTCTTAAAGCCCTGCTTGATGACATGTTGCTTACCGTATTACCCTTTCTTTTTGACAGTATGTAATCGGCACAGGCCACCAGGGTATATTCCTCGTTAAAAAATGATCCGTCTTCGGACACTATTGCCAGCCTGTCGACATCAGGATCAACCACAAAGCCCAGATCAGCATTATTATCTATTACCGCACGGCTCAGTTCCTCCAGGTTTTCCGGCAGGGGTTCAGGATTATGGGGAAAGAGCCCGTTAGGTTCGGTAAAAATGCCTATTATCTTTTTCACGCCCAGCCTGGTGAGCAGTTCCGGTAATATTAATCCACCAACAGAATTCACGCAATCAATAACAATGGTGAATTCCCTTTCTCTTATTTTATTAATATCAACATCAGGCAGGTCAAGCAGCATTTCAATATGCTTATTATTATAGCTCTTATCTTTCTTTACCGTTCCGATATTTTCATAAGCAGCAAAACTATAATCCATCCTTTCTGCTATTTCAAGTATCCGGCTTCCGTCATCAGCGGTCAGGAATTCACCTCTTTCATTAAGTAATTTAAGGGCATTCCACTGGACCGGGTTATGGCTGGCAGTTAGTATTATACCACCGGCCGCATTTTCACGTACCACTGCAATCTCAACCGTTGGGGTTGTAGAAAGGCCAAGGTCCAGGACATCCAGGCCCATAGCCGTGAGGGTACCTGTCACCACCCTGCTTATCATCTCACCACTTGGCCTGGCATCTCTTCCTGTAATTATTAAGTCTTGCTTTCTTCCCGCATTTTGCAATATCCATTCTCCGTATGCGGCTGTAAATTTCACCACATCAAGCGGGCTTAGCCCTGTTCCCGGTTTACCGCCTATAGTTCCTCTTATTCCTGAAATTGATTTTATTAATGACATGTCTGCTTGTTTAGTGAAACAAATAAAGTGGATATGTTTAGCCAATTAACAAAAGTGCAAAAAAATATTTTGTAAACAGATAAATGTTTAATATAAGGCTAAGGCTAAGGCTAAGGCTAAGGTTGAGTAATATTATCCAGTAAACCATTCTTTGATGAGACTTTTTTGCTGGTTTCAATACTTTTTATCATAGGGTCTAATTCCGAAATAACATCGCGGTATCCATAAACAAGTTCATTCATTTCTTTATTTGTTATGTAATTAAGTGAATGCGAGGCAAGACTTTGATTAATAATTTCATAACAACTTCCTCTGGCTATCTTATAAAACCCCGTTTTATCAAATGGCTCATATCTACCAAATCCTTCAGCAGTATTGTTCGTTACAGTATGATTACTCATAATTTAACTTTAAGTAGCTTTCTAATTTAACCTTAGCCTTAGTCCCGAAATTCTTTCGCCAGAATGGCGATTTAGAATTTCGAGGATCCTCGAAAAAGCAAAGCTTTTTCGGGACCTTACCGTGTCCGCCGAAGCATGGCACGAGTCTGAAGACTCGCGCCAGCGAAGGCGGAGCCTTAGCCTAAGAATTCACAAATAATCTTTACCTTTGCAGTCCGAAATTATAAAGCAATGAATGACAGGAGAAAAAGAGGATCCGGAAGGGCTGAGGGCGACGAAAAGATGGTAAGGCTGAACAAGTACATCTCAAACAGCGGGGTATGCAGTCGCAGGGATGCTGACCTACTGATCGCCAGGGGTGAAATAAGTGTTGACGGCAAAATAGTCACTGACCTGGGCACGAAGGTTTCACCCGGGTCGAAGGTGGAATATAAGGGAAGGATACTGAACCCCGAGAAAAAAGTATATATACTACTGAATAAACCTGCCGGATATGTCAGTACAACCAATGATCCTCATGCCAGTAAACTGGTCACCGACCTGATCAAAAATGCCTGTTCCGAAAGAGTATACCCTGTGGGCCGTCTGGACAAAAACACCACTGGATTACTCTTGTTCACAAACGACGGGGAGTTAACAAAAAAATTAAGCCACCCCTCACATGGCAAAAAGAAAATATACCATGTACACCTGAACCGACCACTTACACGCAGTGATATGACAAAGCTTGCGGAAGGTGTTGACATCGGTGAAGTAGTAGCGGCAGATGCTGTTGCATATCCTGATCCAGAAGACAAAACCCAGGTGGGGATTGAAATACATTCGGGTCAGAACAGGGTGGTAAGAAGAATGTTTGAAGGCCTGGGTTACAGGATAAAAAAGCTCGACAGGGTATATTATGCGGGTCTTACGAAAAAAAACCTCCCCAGGGGAAAGTGGAGGTTTCTCACAAATAAGGAAATAAATATTCTGAAAAGGTCATAAATCAAAAATATATGGCTCATAAATCAGGTTTTGTTAATATACTTGGTAATCCCAATGTCGGAAAATCAACAATCATGAATGCGCTTGTGGGTGAGAAATTGTCGATCATCACCTCCAAATCACAAACCACAAGGCACAGGATTCTTGGCATTGTTAATGGTGACGATTTTCAGATAGTATTTTCAGATACACCGGGAATAATAAAACCTGCCTACAAGCTGCAGGAAGCCATGATGAAGTCGGTTTACAGTGCGATAGGTGATGCCGACCTGATTGTTTATGTGACGGATGTTAATGAGAAGATAGATAAAAACAGGGAAGCCCTTAACAGGGTTATCAATTCAGAAGTCCCTGTAATACTGGCCGTAAACAAAATAGATCTTAGCAAGCAGGAGAAACTTGAACAGCTGGTTGAAAAATGGAAGGCGATTATGCCGGGGGCACTAATAATACCTCTATCGGCCAGGGAGAAATTCAATACGGACAACCTGCTCAAAATCATCCTGGAAAAGTTGCCCGAGGGTCCTGCCTATTTCCCTAAAGACCAGATAACAGACAGGTATGAAAGGTTCTTTGTTTCAGAAATAATACGGGAGAAGATATTAAATAATTATAAAAAGGAAATACCCTACTCGGTTGAAATCGAAATTGAGACTTATAAAGAGGAGAGTAAGATAGTAAATATAAGGGCTGTGATCCATGTTACAAGGGAGAGTCAAAAAGGGATAATCATAGGTCACAGGGGAAAGATGCTGAAAAAAACAGGAACTGAAGCAAGAAAAGACATTGAGGAATTCATAGGCAAAAAAGTGTATCTTGAGTTATATGTTAAAGTCTCGAAGGATTGGCGCGACAGGCCTGGTGCACTTAAAAAGTTTGGTTATTGAATTAAGGTATAATGAACAGGATAGTAGCAATAGTAGGAAGGCCCAATGTAGGCAAGTCAACCCTGTTTAACAGGTTCACCGAGACCAGGCAGGCCATTGTTGACGAAATGAGCGGCGTCACACGTGACAGGCATTACGGCAAGGTGGAATGGAATGGCAGGATATTTTCAGTCATTGATACAGGGGGTTATGTCAATGACTCCGATGATATTTTTGAGAGTGAAATAAACAGGCAGGTAGAAATTGCAATCGATGAGGCTGCACTGATCCTTTTTATGGTTGACGTTACCACGGGATTAACTGACCTGGATATGTCAGTGGCCAATATGCTCAGAAAATCTGGTAAAAAAGTTATCCCTGTTGTTAATAAGGTTGATAACAACGCCCGTTTACTTGAAGCTGTTGAGTTTTACAAGCTAGGCCTGGGTGAATATTACGCCATTTCATCCATTAACGGGGCAGGGACCGGTGACCTGCTTGACAAAATAGTGGACAGCCTCCCCGTAGAAAAAGAGGCAGAAGAAGAGACACTTCCCAGGATAACAGTGGCAGGGAGACCAAATGTGGGAAAATCATCATTGCTGAACAGCCTGACCGGGGAAAACAGAAATATCGTCACGCCGGTAGCCGGGACAACACGGGATTCGGTACTGATAAGATATAAAAAATATGGCCACGATTTTTTCCTTATAGACACTGCAGGCCTGAGAAGAAAATCCAGGGTTAATGAAGATGTTGAATACTATTCGGTAGTCAGGGCAATAAAGGCTATAGAAAATTCCGATGTCTGTCTTTTAATGATAGATGCAACAATTGGCCTGGAGTCACAGGATATGAAAATAATGAATATAATTCTTAGCAATAACAAGGGACTCGTTTTACTTGTCAATAAGTGGGATCTTGCCGACAAGGACTCCAATTCGGCCAGGAAGATTGAAAAGGAGATAAAAAATAAAACCTCACCATTCACTGACTATCCTTTGCTTTTCATCTCTGCAATATATAAACAGAGGATACACCGGGTTATCAGTGAGGCTTTACGGGTTTATGATAACAGGATAAGAAAAATACCCACCGCGGCTTTAAACAACTACCTCCTGCCTATTATTGAAAAAAATCCTCCTCCCTCAACGAAAGGTAAATTCATTAAGATTAAATATATCAGCCAGCTTCCGACATTCTATCCTTCCTTTGCCTTTTTCTGTAATCATCCGCAATATGTCAGGGAATCCTACAGGAGATATCTTGAAAACAGGCTTAGGGAGAAGTATGAATTCACCGGGGTGCCTATTAAAATATTTTTCAGAAAAAAATAGTTATTTTGGTTTAATTTTTGATACTAGAGCTATATATGAGAAATCTGTTAGCCATATTATTTATTTTGGTTTTACTTCACCCCTTTTTCAACAGTTGCGAGAAGATAAAGCAACTTCCTCCGGAACCTCTTGTTGAATTCAGGCAGTTTACCATGTACGATACTGTTGACACCCTTCTTGGTAACCCGGCCAAAGCAGGCATACTTGAATTTTATTTTGAAGATGGTGACGGAGATCTTGGACTGAAGCAACCTGTTGAAGATCAAACTGAAATTGAAACAAAAAACCTTTTTCTTACTCTTTATTACAAGGAAGACGGTATTTTTACCGAGGCTGATAGTTCCGATGATAACAGGCCACCTGGCTACAGGATACCATATATGGAAAGGGAAGGCCAGAACAAGATTCTCCAGGGTATAATCGAGATCACTTTCTTTTACTATTACTATACCTTTGATCTCACAGACACTATAATGTACGAGTTTTATATAAAGGACAGGGCGGGAAATGAGAGCAATATTGCTTCAACCTGTGAGATCCCTTTCAGTCTTGATGGTAGCTGCGTGAATGAATAGTTGTATCCTTATATCCTGAATCCCATCATCAGAACATCATCAACCTGTGGATAGCTTCCTTTCCATTCATCAAAGTAATCATTTACTCTTTTTTGCTGCTCATCCATGTTAAGGTCCTTAATTTCCTCGATAAGTCTTTTCAGCCTTACTATCTTAAGTTTCTTCCCATCGGCTCCTCCAAACTGATCAGGATAGCCATCCGAAAAGAGATATACGATATCATTATTCTTGAGATAATATTCCTGGTCATCAAAAAATTTCTCTTCCATGTATTCACCTCCTACAGAGTTTTTATTCCCCCTGAAGTAATATTGTTCACCATCCATAACAATGATAACGGGGCGCAATGCAGAAGCAAATCTCAGCAGGCGAATTTTAGGATTATATTCACAAACCACCATGTCCATTCCGTCATTGGATGTATCATCACCTGTCTGGTTGAGGGTTGTGGTAATCTCATTATCCAGGGCACGTAATATCTCCGAGGGCCTGGTTATATCCTTCCTGTTGACTATTTCCTGGAGCAAGGCTGATCCTATCATCGACATGAAGGCTCCGGGAACACCATGTCCGGTTGAGTCAGCACACACTATCATGATTTTATCATCACTGACTTTATCAAACCAGTAAAAATCACCACTGACGATATCCCTCGGGCGGAAAAACACGAATGAACCCTGGAAATTTTCATTCAGCCTTTTCACCGGAGGCAGGAGGCTGGCCTGTATTCTCTGTGCGTAATTAATACTATCCGTTATCTCCCTGTTTTTATATTCGATTTCTTCTTTCTGGACAATGACCTCCTTGGTCCGCTCCGCCAGTTCTTCCTCCAGGAATTTCTTTACCCTGGCCTGCTTTCTCTCACGTACTTTTATAATCACCACCACTATAACCACCAATAATAAGACTGCCGCAGAGATAAACCACCATGTTTTCCAGAATGGTTTTTTGATATTTATTTCAAAACTTTTTATCTGGTCATCCGATATATCCTCATAGACATAAGCAAGGATATTAAAACGGTAGCTCCCATCACCTAACCTGTATGTTACGCTCCTTGCATAGGTTGGATCCGACCACTCCGTATCGTAATTCTCCATGCTATAGCTGTAATACACTTTCTCGGGGTCTGAATAGTTAAGTCCGACATAATCAATTTTTACAGTGTATCTCGACTTATAGGGGAGGTTATATACATCTTTCTGGGGCATTATACTATCATTGATGGTCACCGACAGTATATTGGTTTCCGGTGGTTTAAGTTCTTCTTTCTCCTTTTCAGGGTTATAAAGCATAAAGCCTTCCGTTGTTCCGATCAAAACGTGTCCTTCCGATGTTTCGCATATAGCATTCTCGTTACAATCAGCCCCGGTTCCAAAGATGTCGACGAAAGTTCTTATCTCGTCTATGGCCTGGTTATAAACAGAAAATCCCCTGCGGTGTCCAATCCATATTTTGTTTCTGCTGTCGCAGAGTATACTATAGCAAAAATCTGAGTATAAGCCGTTACGGTTTGTTATACTCCATACTGCATCGCTTTCAAAACAGAAGACGCCGGATCCTATTGTGGCACCCCATATTTTGTTCTCTTTTTCCACAGCGAATGATTGGAACACATTTTTGACACCGCCATAAATAATCGTTTTACCTGAAGAAACTCCTGTGTCGGGGTTTATTTGATACAGTCGCTTACTTTCAGTGGCGACAATAACATTACCATCACCCAGTGGCACCAACTGGTTTATATTATTGTGTGGCAATTTTTCAGATGTTGTGAACCGGCTGATACTCTTTGTCACCTTATTTATGCTTATAACACCTCCCCTTGTTCCGAGCCAGATATAGCCGGATTCATCGAGTATGTCTTCTATATAGTTTTCCATGTTATTGCCTGATCTGAACAGGATGTCTGTTCTCCCATTGCTATCGCGTGTATACACTCCCTGTCCCTCCGTTCCCAGCAAAATAGAGCCGTCATCATAAAGATAATAATCTGAAATCCTTGCACCATTGACTGAACGTCTGAGATCAGTGTAACTCAGGGTGCTTTCTGCATTAATATCAAACAGGTAATATCCCTCTGCTGTACCGGCAAAAATATTTCCTTTAAATTCATCAACATATATAATATTATTCTTATCAGGCACATTAGCCGGCCTGTAAAATTTATATGCCTCTGACCTTAGGACAGACACGCCACTGCCGAAATGCCCTATCCAGATGTTACCCCAATCGTCCTCATAACTGGTTTTTATATCGTTTCCGGGCATTCCAGCATCCACGCCGAGCACTTCATATGATATTATATCAGCTGTAATGCTATCGATTTCGGCTTTTATCAATCCGTTTCGGAAAGTGGAAATCCACAAGGTCCCCTTACTGTCGATCATTAATGACTGTATCCTGGAGCGGGTAAAAATATCTTCCTCCCCTATTCTTTTTAGATTTATTTTACCATTATCGAAACTGGCAGCGAATAAACCATTATCTTCTGTGCCTATAAAATAGATACCGGCTTTATTACTTTGCTTTATATCCTGTACCTTGTTATACATCAGCTCATCTGCCACTGCAATCTCCTTCAATGTGTCATCCTCAAAACTACACAATGACAGCCCGTTCTGTGTGCCCAGAACCATTTGATCATCTTCCGTGAAGGCACCGCAGAAGAGGAATTCATTTACAGGATTATCAATTGATATAGTTGATGTATTATTTTCAGGATCAAAGGCATACAGCCCTTTGCTCTGTGTAATAATAAATATTATTGAATCCCGGTTTTCAGAGATATTATTTACTCGCACCGCATCGATACCCGGTATCTCTTTGAGGTGCCTGCCATCTGTGTAATGGACTGTTCCATCATTGAACCCGAAATATATTGTTCCATCCTGTGCCTCATATGATGATATGGGAAAATTTGTTTCCAGAGTATCAGAAACATATGACATATGGTATTCGAAGCCATCATAAAAACAAAGGCCTTTGTCTGTTCCCAGCCAGATAAAACCATCATTGTCCTGGTTAATTGTATAAATAAAACGCCCCGGCAATCCTTCATTAACGCTATAATTTGTAAACTGGTAGGTCTGCGACAGGGATAAAATAGAATTGAAGGATAAGAATAATAATACTATCGAATTTTTAAACAGGAGCTTCCGGATCATTAATTTGCTATTTTTCTACTTCTATTCTATTTGCTTTAAGGCTGGGATTATATACCGGTACACCACCAATGGGAACCGTGAAGAATTCCAGGTATTCGCCATACTGGTTTTGAACGGATATAACCACGTTATTATTTCTGACGAGTGGAGATTTCTTTTTAATGAACTGAAAATCAAGAGATGAATTAATTTCTTCCTCGTCGATCTTTATTTTACTTTCCACCCAGTTATCTTCACCAGACGTTTCTGCCAGATAGCCCCTGCGTACACGAGACACAACCCTTATGTATCCATCATCATCCCAGTCAAAATTAACCTGCTTCACATATATTGTGGCTGTATCAATATAGGGATAAATATGGGATACATTATCCGAGTTATTCCACATTCTGAATGAGTATTCGTAGGTAAAAGCATTGCCGTCCTCGATTGCGTTGTTTTCATCCGGATCGGTACTCAGAAAATACCTGTAGAGGTTTCCATCATCTCCTTCTATTCCTTCACAGATAATTTTAAAAATATAACCACCGAATTCATCAACTTTTTCTCCCTCCGCAGGGTTGAAGGGGCCAAATGTATACCAGTCATCATCATACCTTTGGTCTTCACCAAACACTTTGGAGGCCAATAATATACCACTTCTGTAATTGCCAACCGGGTCGATACCCTTGGCATCGTCATCGCTCCATGACCCCTCACCTCCGTAAACAGAATAAGACATCCTGGTATCCCACACACCGTTTATTTCATCCACTTCACCCCCGGTGTCGGGATCATAAACCCTTATGTAAAAAGGCTCGGAATAGGACAGTGGCACTTTAAAAAAGAATGTTTGTGAGAAGTCATCGTCACCCCATGAAGTTTCTCCATCGCATCCGAATGTCATCAGGTGTGGTATATTTTCGTCACTGGCAGGCACCGGTTGCGACCGGGAGTACAATGCTATGCTCAGCAGACAGATAATCAGTATGTATTTACTTAAATTTTTCACATTCCTTAATATCAGTGCAAAAATAGCATAATTAGTTAAATCATCTCATCCTCACCACTATATTCTTTGACACACATGTTTCCCGTACATTTCCTTCCTCGTCGGGCTGCGAACTCACAATAAGCTGTATGTTAAATAAGCCCTCTTCCATATACGTCTTTTCAATTGTTATTCCCCTGCCCGCTGTGCCATCATCAAAATTCCAGTAATACTCAGCGATATCCCATCCTGGGAGGTAGCTCATAGATGCATCCAGGCTGATGGTCTCGCCTGCATAGCATGTATCAGGTGATGAAATGAATGCCTGCTCGGTCCTTTCAATCTGCAGCAGGTAGCTTGTTTCATTTTTTCGCACCTCACCGGTGATCGTATCTATCACATTAAGTTTAACAAGATATGTGCCGGGTTCCTCGAAACAATGGATAGCCCTTGCCTCAACAGTCTGTAGTTTTGTGCCATCATCAAAATCCCATTCATAGGTGAAAGGTATTGAATCAAATTTCACCGAATTTTCTTCTACAAATTCCCAGCAGAAATCTTCATAGACAAGTTCATTGCATTCACTCATTCTTCTGATAAGTGATGAATAGATATATATATCATCTGTTCTGTCCCTGTTTGAAGCGAAATATCCTTGGTCTTTGTTGTCTTCCTTGAAGAGTCCGAAATCATCTGCCGCTGAATTTATAGGTTCCGGCATCAATACCGGCTTAGACCACTGATCATTATTCATTCTCGTTTTATAGATGTCAAGGCCTCCATATCCTCCTTCACGGTCAGAAGTAAAAAAGAGAACCCCTTCAGGGCTGAAAAAGGGATATAGTTCAGAAGAGGGACTGTTTACTGCAGTGCCCAGGTTTTCAGGTTCAGACCAGGTGTTGTTCTCCCACCGACACAGGTATAAATCAGAGCCTCCATAACCACCGGGTATATCCGACGAGAAGAAAAGGTATTTACCATCGGCACTGATAAAGGGGTGGCCCAGGTTCCATAAAGGATCATTATATTCGAATGGCCTCGGTTCTGACCAGCCGGTGGTAGTTTTTTCGGCAATAAGTATTCCGCTCCTGTTTTCAAAATCGCTCCTGAAAGCACTATTTCCCCTTTCAACATCACTGGTATAATATATCTGGCGGCCATCAGGGCTGAAGCAAAAAGGCCCCTGGGTAAATATTGTGTGCAGATCTTTCGAAAATATTTCTGGCCGTCCCCATTCCATAGTGTCTTCACGCACAGCGTAAAATATGTTATATATACGGTCGCCTTCAAATGTCTTATTATTAACCGCCCCTGATGTGCGCCGGTCAGAACAGAAGGCTATACCTTCGCCAAGGGGAACAACCGTCATTTCATTAAACTGGTTTGAGCTCAGCGGTAGCTTCTCAACTTTAATCATATTATCAGCCTGTCCGTGTAAGATATTTACAGGCACAAGAAAAAGAAGCAATAATATGTATACGCTGTATAATTTCCGCATCTTAAAAATATCGTGGATTTGAAGCACTCACTGTTTTTCCAAACTCATATCTCAACGCTACTTCATGTGTACCCCCGACAAAGGTACTTATGCTGCCCAGGTTATATTCATATGCATATCCCAGTTTAAACTGCTGGCTGAGCTGAAATTCAAGTATGCCGACAATCACTTCCTCCCCCAGCCTCCAGGAAGCACCTATCCAGAGAAAATCGGAAATAATAAAATTACCGTTTAAATCTATTAAGAACGGACTGCTAAAAGAATACCTTGCCAGTACCGAAGGTTTAAACTTGAAGCCCTCAGTAAAACTCAGCAAGCCTCCCGCAGTACCCATGAAATAATAGTTTTCATAATCATGGTATAGTTCATAACCACTTCTGCTACTGTTCTCACGGTAACTGAACATTTCCGGGACGGCAAGACCTGCAAAAAAGACATTTGAATTATAATATACACCCACTCCTACATTGGGCAGGGTATAGGAGGATATAGCTTCTGTAAATGCCGGATCCGGCTCAACCGTATTAATACTGGAATAATCATTATTCACCATGTCCGCCCCTGCTTTTATCCCGAGAGACCACCTGCCTTTATCAGTTTTAATGTGAAAGGCATAACTGGCAAATACGCTTGCTTTCTTAGTGACACCGTATGTCTGGTAATGGGACATAAGACCCAGTGCTATCCTGTCATTCTTCAGCGGGGAGTGAAGGGAAAAAGTGCCCATCATTGGAGCCCCGTCAAAATTCAATGATTTCCTCCTTACAGAGAGCGAAGCTGTCAATGCTTCCCTGGTGCCGGTATAAGCGGGATTTATAACAAGACCATCAAGCAGGTACTGGCTGTAAACAGGATAATTCTGAGCCCTTGTATTTAAGGTGGTAAATACTAACAGCAGTAATACGGTATATAATGCTATTTTCTTCATTTATCTCTTTATCACTACATATCCACTCAGCCGTTCTTTGACCGGTGTTTTTATTGTTAGATAATAGTAGTATGTTCCCTCCGGCAGCGGATCTCCGTCAATACCCCTGCCATCCCAGTCGTTATTGTAATTTTTTGCCCTGTAGACCACTGCTCCTGCAAGGTTAGTAACAACCATTTCGTTTTGTGTGTATTCTATACCATCTATCATAAATGTCTGGTTGAACTCATCACCATTTGGTGAAAAACCCTGGGGTATCATCACAGTGCTTACCTCAAGTATCACCCTGTCAGATTCGGGCGGGCATACACCGTTCACTATGGTCCACTCGAGGATATTCTCTCCATATGACAGATCACTTACTGTTGTTGTGGCATAATTTGGATCCATAAATGCGGGATCTCCCTGGCTTTGAATCACGGCCCATGTCCCTGTGCCCACCGTTGGTTCTTCGGCTTCAAGGGTATATTCAAACTGGAAAGGTTTAAGTTGCCGGTCATCACCTGCAAAGGCAGGCGCAGGGGCTTCCCAGAAAGTGACATCAACCGAAGCTGAATCCTTACATTCCCAGTTAGTTTCCTTCCACCAGAATGTATGGGTGCCATAACTATCTACGGTAACTGTTTCTGACGAACTGTTTACTTCCACTGATGATACTACGGAACCATCAAAATTCATCCATGTTCCCGTACCCGCACTTGGATTTGCCTGGAGTGTATATTCGAGTCCACATACTTCATCATCCTCCCCCGGGTCAGCGGCCGGCACCTCATATACCACAACCCTGCGGCTACCGCTCATCGAAGTGGCAACACATGTATTATTATCAGTTATTGAGGCAAATGTGTAATCGCTTGTATAAACGGGGGAATGTGTGAAATCGTAATTCGCTCCATCGGCCTCAAATGAAGGCAGGTCTACCGTACCATCATTTAAGACTACCGTCCATGGCGCCTCTCCTGTAAGAGTCATGGAAACAATAATATCTGTGCCTGCGCAGGTGGTGTCCAGTGCTGCCGTTATGGTTCCGGTTGGCAGGGGATGAATGCCAACGCTAACCGGACTGCTAATATCCTGGCAGCAATCAGATAAACCCGAGAACACTATTCTCCGGTAGTATCTTAGATCCGTTAAACTACCAGGCTGGTAATCGATATCCGTATTGTCTCCGGGAGCAGCTGACCATGTTATATTATCAGGGCTTTCTTCCCACAGGTAGGTATATACACCATTGCCACCAGTTGGTTCACTGCCAGTAATAATCTCCGGTTCCGTATTGTAACATGTCATTTTATCTTCAGAGAGAGTATTATTGCCTATAGGTGGCAAGACTGTTATCTTAACTGAATTACTTTCAACAGCACACTCCCCGGACAATACTTTCCGGCGGTACCATGTATCCTCAGTTAAGGACGGGGGATTGTAAGCGGCCAGGTTATTTGTTCCGGGCGCTGTACTCCAGCTCACCTCGTCAGCACTATATTGCCATTCGAAAGCATAAGTCCCACTACCTCCTCCGGGAGCATCTCCTATTATGATATTTGGTGTCTGTCCCGAACAAATAGTAGTGTCAAGGATTCCTGACAATGTGTATATATTATTATCTGTGATTGACGGGTGGACATTTATAACAGCAATATTACTTGTATCATCACATACTGATGAAGTGATTATCCTCCTGTACCAGGTTGTATCGGCAAGGGCCGGAGGATAATAATCTATCTGATCTGCCCCGGAGATCAAGGTCCATGCACCCGCCCTTGTGCTGTCTTCCCAGATATAAGTGTAATTATTACCATCACCACCTGTTGGAGTATCTCCGATCAGGGGATCGGGTACTGAATCCTGGCAGATAGACTGGTCAGGTGAAATGATATTATCACCAATTTCAGGAAGACTTGTCAGGTGCACTGTCAGCGAAGAAGTATCCACACAACAATCGAGTAATCCTGATTTTACTATTCTCTTGTAATATTGATCACCCGGAAAGTTAACTGATCCTTCATCGGGGTTATAATCTTTTTCGTTGTTGGTACCTTCGGCGGGCACCCAGCTATTCTGGTCGGTACTGCTTATCCATTCGTACCTGTAGGTCCCGTCACCGTTAAGAGGATCTGAGCCGGTGAGGTCATTAAAGAGATTATCATGACAGATAAGCTGGTCGGCACCAATGGTATTATTTGTTATAACCGGTAATACTTCTATTTCAGTAATATTACTTGTATCAGTGCACATACCGGAAACAATCACCCTGGAATAATACCTTGTTGCAGTGAGTGCGGGAGGATCATAATCTTCATTGTTCACCGATCCCGGTGCTGTCTGCCAGCTTTCTGATTCAGCGCTGTCGAGCCACTGGTAACTGTATATATTATTCCCTCCCCCCAGTATCAATCCATTTTGTTGAACCAGCAATTCCGGATCCTGGCCTGCACAGATGATGGTATCATAACCGATAAGATTATTGACGATAGGAGGTTGTACAATAACGGTAACCTCTTTACTGGTGTCTGATATTGGTGTGGTATTGCTATCGGTTACCACCCTTCTGAACTGCACCGTATCTGTTTCGGGGTCAGTGGGTGTAAAGTTCTGGGTGCTCCCCGATCCGGGCACCAGTGACCAGTCCGCTTCTTCATCTCCCTTTCTCTCCCACCTGAAAGTATAAGGTGCCAATCCTCCTACAGGTTCTGTCCCAATTATTTCATGTGGAATCTGGCCATAACATATGGAATCTATTCTTGTATATGTAAATTCGGATTGTATGGAGTTAAACAGGAAACCATTTAACAATATATTCAGGTTAGTTCTTATAATTCCATCCGTTCCGGACCCTCCCTGTGAAGACCCTGATGGGTAATCAATCTTACCGGCTTCACCTCCGTCAACACTAAAGTTCAATTCTGGTTCGGTGCCCGTACCACTTATCCATATCAGGCCTCCGCCTCCGCCGCCGCCAGTGCCAAACAATTCGTAGCTATGACCACCTGTTCCTCCCTTTGCTTCCATGTAGATATCTGAAGATGCATATGATTTAACCGACAGAACCAGTGATCCTGCGCCACCTCCTCCTCCAGCACCCCCATCTCCCGAGGCAATTGTTGTCACGGTATCACCATTAGCCTTTATGAAATTACCATTTCCTACCACTGTATCTGCCACCAGAAATACTATCCCTCCACCTGGGGCTCCCCCTGTTCCCGTTCCTCCTCCACTATAGCCGCTTCCGCCACCGCCGCTGCCCATAATTACCCTATCGTCAAAGTCGTCCTCATCTACGCGTATGCCACCCAGTCCACTCACATTATATCCTGAGGATCGCTGCCTGTGGCCATTCCCACCGGATCCAAAGCTGGCTCCACCGCCTGCTCCGGAGAATTCACCCGTTGCTCCTCCACCTCCCGAATACAATTTGCCGATACCTTTTGCATAATTTTCAATAAACAATTTATCGCCGGTTCCATTCCTGTGGCTTGCCAGGCTTTCTCCCTTCCTGCCTGCGACCGTAGAAGATTCACTATAATAATAATTAGTATCCCTGAGTGGTAAGCCATCCATGGTAGCTACAGTACCGCCAGTAAAGCCTTTACCCGAGACATCAATATCAGCATTCAATTCAAGTCTATTGTTAACTATAAGTGCCAGTACACCACCTGTGCCTGCTATGCTGTCCCAGGCCGGACATGTAAGCTCACCTGTGACTGATGCATTTTCATAGGAAGGCACTTTCACAATTTGCAGCAAACCCTCAGCATCATAGCCGTCATAACCCACAAGGTTGTTCCTGAAGATAATCCTGTTTGGACCTGTTTCAACCTGTTCAATAATTATAACCTCGTAAAAGCCAACACCATAATCACCTGGTTGACCCAGGTAACCATCGGTTGATCCAAACAGGCCGGATGTCGAATCAGAGGGAGTATATATTGAAACACCTTTCATCTGGATGACAAGTACTGTATCCCCATCGTTGAAACCTGTAACATCATCCAGTATCACTGCATCAGCGGCTTCAATGGTAGTCACCCGTGAATATGTGGTATTGATTATCCCCGATATATCTTCCTGGGGGGACCCTAATAATATACCTCCGGTCAATGAAGCCAAAATAGTAAAAAGGGCTGTTAATGATATATTCCTACTAAAATACCGGGTCATTTATCAGATCTATAATAATGCTAATATAATTATTTTTATCACATTATTCATTATCGGTTCGGCAGGAAAACTGTTCTTTTATATTCTTTTTTATCAACATACAAAGCTGTTTTTATTCCAGGCTGTACGACAATAAGGGGTACTCTATATAAAAAACGCTCCCCCTTCCCGGTTCAGATTCAAACCATATTTCACCGTCAGCTGTTTCAACCACCCTTTTTACAATGGCCAGTCCAAGCCCCATACCTGACGATTTGGTTGTGAAATTAGGGGTAAAAAGCTTGTCTTTGAGCTCATCCGGTATACCCACTCCATTATCTTCAACCCTGATAAGTGCCCTGTTGTTATTCACTGAAAGACTTATGTTGATAATCCCCTTCCTGCTTCCTGGTATTGCCTGTACCGCATTCCTGATTACATTTGAAAGCATGCTGTTCATTTGTTCCTTATCAGCAAATACCTTCACTTCTTTGAGTCCGTTGAAATTAATATTGATATCTATATTCTTGATATCACTATATAAATCAGCTGCAGCGTTAATGTGAGCTACCAGGTCAGTTTCGCGGGGACTGGCTTTGGGCATACGGGCGAAGCTTGAAAACTCTGATGCTATTGAGGACAAATTATCTATCTGCTCTATCTGGTACTGTTTAAAACTTTCAAGATTATCTTCAAAATTTTCAGGATTATCTTTCCATTTCTTATATAACTGCTGCACATTAAGCTTCATCGGGGTGAGGGGATTTTTTATCTCATGGGCTATTTGTTTTGCCATTTCCCTCCATGCGTCTTCCCTCTCCGAGCGTGCCAGCTTCATTGCACTTTTCTGCAATTCATCAAGCATTTTATTATATTGCTGAACAAGTTCCGATATTTCATCATGCCCCCTGTATTCAAGTGGTTTGCTTTTTTCTTCAAGCCTTACCGAAGCCAGGCCCTGCTGCAACATTCTCAAAGGATTTGTTATTCTTACAGAGATGAAAACCGCTATACTCAATGATATGACAATCAGTATCATTGTGAAATTTATCATGGCCACTATCAGGTTCGAAGTCTCCTCGTTTATCCTGCTTTGCATATTGAAATAAGGAAGATTAAGATAGACAAGCACCTTGTTCTGGTTGTTCACAAAAGGGGTGTAAGCTGACAAATATTCAAGCTTTCCTATCCTTTCATTCTGAATATACTGTGCCTGCCCCTCATGCTTTAACCTGGTATAGGCTTCGAAATTCATCCTTTTGCTCTTCAGGTTATTATTGAACACCTCCCTCCTTGAGGTTGCAACTAGTTCTCCTCTGGTATCATAAAGGTTAATATCAAAACGGAATACATTGGAAAACTTAATCAGCAATTCGTCCAGGTTGGAATAACTCTCTGCACTCCATGTTTGAGTAAGAGTATCAACTTCAGATAATTTATGATCCAGTTCAATATACACCGATCCCAGTTTTTCCTCGATGTTTTCATAGTGTTTACTGCGGTACTGGTTAATACTGAGTATCACAACTACAGTTCCTATTGCAACGATTGATCCAAGAAGGATTCCGATAAATGCCACCTGCAGTTTCTGGGTAAAATTCAAAGTACCCGGGAAAATATTTTCCGGGGGTTTTATAATAAGCAGCATTAATAAGTGCAGAATAAAAAATGCAACGAAGAGATATGTGAATGTTATGATAATATCAATAAAAGTGAGGCAGGGTCTGGCCACAACTATTGATATTTTACCGGAGGAATATATAAAATATTCTTCGCCGGCATCAACCGTCACAGTATGATATCCGGTGGAATCATTTAAGGGTAGATTTAAATTGTTCTCAAAAGGGTAATCCCCGGTCTGTAACACCAAAGAGCCATTGATGTATTTAGCAATTGAATAATCCCCGGTATTAATTCTCTTATCATATTCTTTATCTATCAGGAGTTCAGGATATCCCGACTGGGTATATTTTAGCAGATGTATAAGTTCAATGAATAAGCCTGTCTTTCCCCCGTTTTCACCTTTAAAATAAAGGCAGCCCAGGTAATATGGCCTGCCTGAATTATTGTCAAGGAAAACCAGATTACTGTCACTTACGGGGGTGCCCATTTCCCTGGCTCTGTTCTGAAAAAAATCAAAACAATTTTCAACCCTGCCGGTATCAGATTCAAAATACAGTGGTGAATCTTCCTTACATATAGTGTACATCCTGTCATAATTATCCCAGTAGCCTGTGAAATATACACTGTCAAGATAGGAATATACCGCGTGTACATCCTCGGGGCTTAAAAAATCTTTATTCATCATCTCCGGCATCAGGCTGTCATTTTCCAGTTCCGGCCATAAATCAAGCAAGAGTGCTTCACCGTATATATCATTCTGATTACTGAAATTTACTGCTATTACTTTTAATTTTTCCGTTTCTTTTTGCCAGGTCAGACCGGGGACGAGATAGGCTGCATAAGCAGCCGTTATTATGGCAAAAGTCACTGATATGTTTAGCAGCCTTGATTTTTCTTTTCTGAAGAACCAAGCCTGGGCAAGCAATAAAATAAATACGAGGATATGTACTATAGAGTACTCGCCTGCTGCCATGTTTAGCAGGTATAGTATAACCAATGATACGACCAGGGCCGGAAAGATGTTTTTTAACCGCAGCTTCCTACAAAATCTCACAAACCGCAAGAGGTAAATACTTAATCCAACAAGTATTAAACCAGCTGCAGTGATACTGATCACAGTAAATATGTCTACATCAAGAATCTCATAAATTTTGAAGTGGATATTGGATTCGAGTATTAGTGCATGCAGCAGCCTGTTGAATAAAAAGAAAATAAATGAAGATATTGAAAAAAAGACCGTTAATTTTAAGAAATCCATCGAAGGCCTCCTGCCGTCACATGAGGGATCCGGGAAATACCTGTAAAACTCAAGGCAGGCAAACAGGAATAAGACACTCAGGAATAATAAATGACCGGCTGATGGAACCAGGGGACCCAGATTAAACCTGAAAGAAGAGAAAATCTCCATTCCTGTAAAGATGCCGGGCTTATCCAATAGAAGGAAAATGAAGTAGAAAATAATGATAAACTGCAAGGATGCTAAGAAACCGAGACAGGAAAAGCCTTTATTTACCAACCACCCGGCAATCCGGTGTGTTGCAATCAAAAAGATAACAGAAAATAACAACCACAATATCAATGAAATTATTGTAATCCCTGAAATGAAGGTACTTGTTTCATCAAAGACAAGTGAAAAAAGATATTGCCCTTCAATATCATAAACGGGAAAGCCGGATTCAATATCACTACTGAAACCCGTACCGGCTTTTAAACCGAGTGCTGGATTAAACCCGGATTCAAGATATTTATTCTCAATACTATATTCCCTGTAAAAATTTATAAGACATAAATATATATTATCTTCTTCCTCCAGTTTTTTTACGATCACCCGGCGATCATCAAGCTTAATAAGCTTGTCAGCAAAAAGATCATCATCGTAAACTGATGGTAAAAGAATACTGTTATTTGTCCATGCTGCTAGCTTTTCTCCTCTATATTTAAAAAAACTGTAAATACGGTTTGAATGAAGTTCATGAATGTATTCAGGTTTCTTAAAGAGGGAATCTTCTTCCGACAGCTTTTGCAGGTATTTCATGCCTTCCCGTTCTGCATTATGCAGTTTATTTTCCAATGCCTTTGTTTCGAGACGGTATTTAATATCGCTTTCTGATATGATGTCAAATACCAGAGCAAGGGCAAATACTGCTGCCAGGAATAGAAACAACCTGCGATTTGTAAGAGAAAAATTCATTTGCAAGTTTTCATTTTTCAGTCATGATGATATGGGGTGCCCCTGATTATTGTTAACGCCCTGTATAGCTGTTCAGCAAACAATAACCGTACCAATTGATGTGGGAATGTCATACCCGAAAGTGATATTATCCTGTTTACCCTGCCTCTAAGTTCGTCGCTCACACCCCATGCGCCTCCAATAATAAATACTATACGTTTTGGACCTGAATTCATAGTTTTTTGAATAAGAGAAGCGAATTCCCTTGAAGTCATTTGCTCCCCTTTTTCGTCGAGCATCATTATAACATCTCCCTGCCTGAACATTTCAGAGATGGCCTCCGATTCTTCTTTTTTAAGAACTGGTTCCGGTTTGCTTCGTGCCTTCTTCCCTTCCGCCACAGTCACTACCTCGAAGGGTACCATTTTCCTTATCCTTGAATAATACAATGATAAACCTTCCCTGAGAAATTTTTCATCCGTCTTTCCTACCTGAATAAGTGATAGTTTCATAAGGACTTTTTTATAACTGCCTGGCAATGTTACATTGGTAAACTTACGAATTTAAACAAAGAATCTGAATTTTCGGATCGGGCTTTATAAACAGTTCCATTTCCTCATTTAATTTATTTCAATTATTTTTGTTCTGATACCATATATTAAAAATGAGCTTCATGAAAATAATAACATCAATAGTACTTATTTTTACCCTGTCAGGTTTAAATCATATTTCAGGACAATCAGCAGATATCCCTGATGAAATAACGCTTGCCTTTAAAGCCGGTAATGTTGATGTCCTGTCAGAATATTTAAATTCTACAGTTGAGCTTGTCTTACTTGAAAAAGAAGATTTTTATACCAGGAATATTGCTGAAGAGATCCTCAAGGAATTTTTTCGCGATCATCCAACAATTGATTTTGTTATCAAACACAAGGGCGGCAGGTCAGAGTCAGCTTACGCCATTGGCAATTTGCGAACGCGCAAGGGTAATTTCAGGATTTACTTCCTCATAAAAAAGGTAGATTCAAAACCACTGATACATCAGCTTAGAATTGAGAAGGATGATACAGGAGGCAATCTGTAAGCTCATTGACATCGCCCTGTCAGAGGACATAGGGGATGGAGATCACAGCTCACTGGCATGCATACCTGATAAATCCATGGGTAAAGGCAGGCTGCTTATCAAGGAAGCAGGTGTTATAGCAGGTATCGACATAGCCTCTTATGTTTTCAGCAGGATAGATAAAAGGATAAAATTAAGCGAATGCCTGAACGATGGCACCTATGTAAAAGCCGGTGATACAGGTTTTATTGCAGAAGGACCTGCACAGGCTTTACTGAAGTCGGAGAGGCTGGTTTTGAATATTATACAGAGGATGAGTGGTATTGCCACCATGACAAGAATGTATGTTGAGGCTGTACAAGACTACAAGGCCAGGATACTCGATACCAGGAAAACCACGCCGGGCTTCAGGGCATTCGAAAAAGAAGCGGTAAGAATAGGTGGAGGTGTTAATCACAGGATGGGACTGTTTGACATGATAATGCTCAAGGATAATCATATTGATTATGCAGGTGGCATTAAGAATGCAATTATCAAAGCCAATGAATACCTTGATAATATAAAAAAGGATTTGCCGATTGTCATCGAAGCCAGGAACATGGATGAGCTAAAACAGATACTGGAACATGGTATGATTAACAGGATAATGCTTGATAATTTCAGCATTCCTGAAACAGAAAAAGCAGTGGCGCTTATCAATGAAAGATACGAAATTGAATCTTCAGGAGGAATCACCCTGGATACGGTAAGGTCTTATGCAAGGTGCGGAGTAGATTATATATCAGTTGGCGCCCTTACTCACCATGTAAAAAGTATGGATGTCAGCCTTAAAGCCATATGAGATTATCCAATAAAGATAAAATAGGTGAATATATCCTTGAAAGGCTTAAGAAACTGGTATTACCGGGCTTCGACAGGGTACCAATCCATGATGTCATAGTCTTTTTTATCAGGGGATTTCGCAAGGGAGCTCTGGTTACCAGGGCTTCAGCAATAGCATTTAATTTATTGCTCAGTCTGGTTCCTGCTACCGTACTTCTTTTCACACTAATACCTTATATACCCATCTCAGGCTTCCAGGAAGAGGTAATATTGCTTATTGAAAGTATACTGCCTGATAGAGTTTATCCCTTTCTTGAACAAAGCATCAGGGATGCCGTCACCAGCAGGGGTAATATCTTTCTGATAATAATGTTTATAGCCTCCGCTATCATGGCAACCAATGGCATTCACGCCCTGATAAATGCTTTCGTGGTATCTGACCATAAATTTGAAACAAGAAGCTGGATAGCACAGAGGAAGATAGCTTTCTTCCTTTTCTTTATTATTGGGCTCCTGATAACGGTAGCAGCAATACTCCTTATCTTTGGCAGGTCAACAGTCCTGAAGCTGGTTGAAAATAATATTATTGAAAGCGGAATTGTCTATTATTTTTTACAAATAACAAAATGGCTGGTAATAATTGGACTTCTTTTCCTGGCAATATCTTTTCTCTATTACCTTGCCCCATCAAGAAAAGCAAAATTCAGGTTTATATCTGCGGGTTCATCCCTGGCCACCATTCTTTTTATAGCTACTTCACTGGGCTTTTCGGCCTATGTAAATAATTTTGACCAGTATAATAAATTATACGGTTCAATGGGTACCATACTGGTAATTTTGCTCTGGCTTTACCTTAACTCAATCTCCCTGTTGATTGGTTTCGAGCTTAATGCGAGTATCAAGACAGCCAATGTCAATACCGCCAACAGTGAGTATTAACTGCAGTGCAAGTATTTATTGACCAGTTTAGCCAGTTCGTCCTTTTTACCATAGAGCCTCTCACTCAGGTCTTTGTCATCATAGGATTTCAATCTTTCCACTATACTGTCAATAAGGCCTGGGGGGAACACATTGCCTTTCTCGTAGAATGATCGCTGGCGGTCAAGGTTTTCAGCCGACTCCCAGCATGATGCAGGCAGTAATTCCAGTTTTTCGCGAAAAGCCTTATTCTCTTCGGTAAACAGGTTACCCGAAACATATAAATCATTTGCATATTCCAGTCCATTATCCATTTCAAGTCCATACTGAACAGCGATTACCAGGCCGGCCATAAGCAGGTAAAGGTCGGCGGAGCCATCAGGTGCCCTGAATTCAACAGTTTGCCGGCTGCCGGAAGGTAGAGGCTCTGTATCCTCTTGTGGATTTGCATGTTCCACCATGTTAGCTGTCCCTGACCAACTCAGGGGTACACGCACCAGGACCGACCTGTTGCGATCGCCCCAGCATATATTCGTAGGAGCTTCCTGGTGAGGCACTAGCCTCAGGTAAGAGGTAGGGATGGTATTGCCAAAAGCGGTAAGTGAGCCTGAAAGCTGCAGTATGCCTGCTATCATTCTCCTTGCTGTATTGCTTATCTCTCCGTTTTCCAACATTATATTCTTTCCATCTTTCTCCAATAACATATGTATATGCAAGCCGCTGCCGGCTTTACCTACTGTGATTTTTGGAGCAAAGCTGATCTCAACCCCCTGCTCATAAGCCAGCATCCTGAGTATCCATTTGCATATAACCATTTGCTCAACTGCAAACTCAACATCCGTTGGTAAAAACTCTATTTCATGCTGTTCATAATTCTCTCCTTCAGAAGTAAAACTGCCAACCTCAGAGTGACCGTATTTGATTCTGCAACCAGCCTTTGCACATAAATCAAGTGCTTCTATGCGCAAATTCTCAAATTTTGCAAAAGGCATGGTCTGGTGGTAACCTTTCTGGTCAACCATCGGATAAAGGTCATCTTCAATTGATTTAACATAATACTCAAGTTCCCCAAGGGCTTTTATTTCCAGGCCTGATTGTTTCCTGAACTGTTCATAGGCTTTCTTCAATATATTTTCTAGAGCGCTCTCAAGCGGCTTACCTTCAAAATCATAAAATGAACAGAGTATATCCAGTGCTGGCCTTTCAGTAAATGGATTCACAAAGGCAGTCCGATACCTTGGTATAACATAAAGATCACTTGAGCCAGCGCCTACAAAAGAAAAAAGGCTGGAACCGTCAACCCTCTCTCCCTCCGATAAAAGGTTTTCGAGATGCTGACGATTCGATATTACAAAATTGAGTGTCTTGAGCTTTCCGTCTTCAGCAACATACCGGAAATTAATCATTTCTATCCCCTTGGCTTCAATAAACTTAATTATATCGGCCCTGGTAAACTGACCTGCTGGCTTTTTCAGGTACTGCACCAGCTCATTAGGGTTCATTAAAATTTCATTGTCAATCATGTTTTTTTTATTTAACAGGGTTTTATCGGGCTTCCAAATATATAAATTTAGACCACGGGAACAAATATCATACGTCATCCTGGGTCTCAAATTCATTTAATATATATAATGAATGTAAAATGTAATTAGCCGTGTGTAGGATTTTTATTATTTTTGGAGACTAAAAGTCGAGCAAGCATGAAAAGGTGGATGGTGCTACTTTTTATTTTTCCCTTATCCTTAAGTCAATGCAAGGAAGATGAAGGCATTGATTATTTCACTGTGGATAAGGCGAATTATTATTTTTCGGAAGTAGAGAAATTATGTAATGAGGATGATGGTAAGCTATGGGGTGAAAATCTTTATGGCCCCATAATGTTTATCGATACCAGGACAAGAAAGCTTTATGCAAATATTCAGGATAAAGAGGGGCTTCTCAAAGCCAGGGATAACATCTACACAGGCACCTATCCCAGGGAAGAAGTGATTAATTACGCACAGGAGTTCGGCGGGACATTATATGCAATGGCGCCCCTGCCCCGGGAAGAAGATTATTACAGGATCACATCAAGGTGCCTGCATGGTTTGTTCCATTGTTTCCAGGCAAGAAAAAACATTGACACCCAGGATTACAACACAAGCCATATGACTGATCGCACGGCCCGATTATGGTTGAAAATGGAATGGAAGTCACTGGAAAGAGCCATCAGGACTAACGGGGAAACAAGGAAGCAGGCTGTAAGGGATGCGCTGGTTTTCAGGTCGGCCCGCAGGGAATTATATCCTAAATATGTAAAGGAAGAGAATAAGTTCGAGAACTATGAGGGACTTGCCTCATTTACTTATATGATGCTGGGCACTGAATCAAGAGATGATTACCTGAAAAAACTGATGGATTATTATCATATGATATATGATTTCCGCTCCTACACCTTTTCATATGGTTTTGTCCATGGTAACCTTTATGCTCATCTGCTTAACGAGACAGGTTTTGATTTCAGTTCGATAAACAGCAGAGATTTTGATCTTGGTGAAAGCCTTAAGGAAAGATATGACATATCACTGCCAGAAGTGAGCCGTGATATCGCCGGAAGCCTTGCTTTCAGTTATGACGTTGACCTGGTCAAGGAGGAAGAAAGGAAACGTGAGGAACAATTAAGGGAAGGGCTGCGGCGCAGGACGGCGCAGTTTACTGAAAAACCCGTTGTGCTGCTTGAACTGGAGAGCCCTAATTTCTTATTCGAAGCTGAAGATACTGACCCTGTAGATACTCTCGGCACAATTTACCAGACAATAAGGGTATCCGACAACTGGGGTAAGCTGGCTGTTGAAGAAGGGGGGTGCCTGGTATCCCCTAACCTTAAGTTTCTAAGAGTCCCAGCTAAAAATGTTGAACAGGAAAAACATCATATTACAGGTGAAGGATGGCATATTGTACTTAATAATAACTGGGAGCTGGTAAAACTGGAAGAGAACTACTTCGTTCGTAAACTCATGCCCTGAGCCTTCTATTTCCTGTCCTTTAATTCGTTAATCCGTTCAATAAGTGAATTTATTTTACGCTCCACATCAGATTTCTTTTTCTTCTCACGCTCAACGACTTTTTCAGGTGCATTATTGATAAAATTTGCATTGTTTAGCTTGCTCATCACTGAATCAAGAAACCCTTTGTTATACTTTAAATCAGCTTCGAGCCTGCTTAACTCTGACTCAACATCAATCCTATCCCCGATAAGGAGGTAATATTCCGATGTACCTATCATAAAACTTAACGAATAGGCGGGCTTACTGCTTGTTTGCTTGATATCCGATATGTTTGCCAGTCGTTTAACAAGGTTTTGAAATTTTTGCTCTTCATCAATGCTTTGTGCGTTGATAAATAACTGGAGGCTTTCCCTGGGGGGTAAATTATTCTCCTTCCTTATATTTCTAACGGTGCTGATAAGCATCCTCGCATTTTCAAAATCTTCCAGGGATCGTGAACTTACTTTACCGGCTTCGGGCATCTCCGAAACCATAATACTGATCCCTGCATCCCTTTCTTTTATCATCTGCCATATCTCCTCCGTAATAAATGGCATAAAGGGGTGTATCAACCTCATGAGGTGGTCAAAAAATTCCAGAGTCTTATTTAAAGTGGTTAGATCCACCGGTTTATCAAAGTCAGGTTTAACAGCCTCGAGATACCAGCTGGCAAAATCATCCCAGAATAAGCGATACACTATCATCAAAGCATCTGATATCCTGTATTTGTCAAAGGCTCTGTTATAGGCATGTATTGCTTCATTAAGCCTGTTACCGAACCATTCTGCGGCTTCAGCCGACCATGCCGGTTGCCCCTTAATATTTTTATCTGCCTCCCAGTTTTTTACAAGCCTGAAAGCATTCCATATCTTATTGGCAAAGTTTCTGCCCTGTTCCGGTAAGGAATCATCATAAAGGAGGTCGTTGCCGGCAGGTGAACATAAAAGCATTCCGACACGTACGCCATCGGCCCCAAACCTGTCAATAAGATGCAAAGGGTCGGGTGAGTTCCCCAGTGATTTTGACATTTTCCTCCTGTTCTTATCTCTTACTATGCCATGGAGGTAAACATCATTAAATGGTTTTTCATTTCGGTATTCATAACCTGCGATAATCATTCTTGCAACCCAGAAGAACAAAATTTCCGGTGCCGTAACCAGAGCATTTGTGGGATAATAATATTTTATATCGTCATTATGGGGCTCAAGTATACCGTTAAAGCAGGTGATGGGCCACAGCCATGATGAAAACCAGGTATCCAGAACATCTTCATCCTGCCTCATATCTTCAGGGAGTAAATTGTTATTGCCTGTAGCCTCCCTGGCAAGTGCCAGGGCCTCCTCTTCATTTTCAGCAACAACAAACTCCGTAGGGCTGTAATACCATGCAGGTATACGATGCCCCCACCAAAGCTGGCGGCTGATGCACCAGTCACGAACATTTTCCATCCAGTGCCTGTATACATTCTTGAACTTTGGCGGGTAGATATTAATATCGGAATTAACTATTGCATCAAGTGCGGGCTTTGATATTTTACCCATTTCCAGGAACCACTGCATCGACAGTTTTGGTTCGATTACTGAATTTGTACGTTCCGACCTTCCTATTTTATTCCTGTAATTTTCCACCTTCACAAGCAGCCCTTCTTTCTTAAGAAGATCAATTGATAGCTCCCTGGCTTTAAACCTGTCCGTGCCAATAAATATGCCTGCCTCCCTGCTTAATGTACCATCATCATTGAAGATATCTATTGCCTTAAGCCCGTGTTTCTGGCCTATCTCGTAATCATTGATGTCATGTGCGGGGGTAATCTTAAGGCAGCCCGTACCAAACTCCATGTCAACATAGTCATCATATATAAGCGGCACCTCCCGGTTTACCATGGGCACTATCACCTTATTGTCTTTAAGGTGTTGATACCTTTTATCACCAGGGTTAACACACACTGCAGTATCTCCCAGTATTGTTTCAGGCCTTGTTGTGGCTATGGTAATAAAATCATCCGACCCCAGAATCCTGTATTTGACATAATATAGTTTGGAATCTTCTTCAGTGTAAACAACTTCTTCATCCGAAACGGCGGTTTTTGCTTCAGGATCCCAGTTGACCATTCGTATGCCACGATAAATGTATCCCTTGTTGTAGAGGTCAACAAAAACCTTTATCACCGACCGGTACCGAAGCTCATCCATGGTAAACAGGGTACGTTCCCAATCACATGAGGCCCCGAGACGTTTTAGCTGATCAAGAATTATTCCCCCGTGCTTGTCCGTCCAGTCCCATGCATGCTGAAGAAACTCCTCCCGCTGAAGGCTGCTTTTACTGATTCCTTCTTCCTTTAGTTTAGCCACGACACGTGCCTCTGTGGCTATTGAAGCATGATCGGTGCCCGGTACCCAGCATACATTCTTTCCCATCATCCTCTGACGCCTTACAAGCACATCCTGCAGGGTATTATTCAACATATGGCCCATATGCAAAACACCTGTCACATTTGGCGGTGGTATAGTGATCACATAGGGTTCACGCTCATCAGGTTTACTGTTGAAAAAGCCTTCTTCCATCCAGTAATTATACCACTTTGATTCCGTTTGTGCCGGTTTATATT
The DNA here is from genome assembly GCA_041686075.1 of Bacteroidales bacterium. Lineage (GTDB taxonomy): Bacteria > Bacteroidota > Bacteroidia > Bacteroidales > VadinHA17 > UBA9300. The sequence goes on from JAWLEO010000014.1 coordinate 75,194, forward strand.
TGGAAGGTATGTCCATAGTTACCAATAAGCGTTTTATGAAGTGCAAAAATAAACATTAATATTAAACCATACATAAGATTTGACTTCAAGAACTTTAAACCAAATTAAATGTTATAAATCATTCCTTTTTAAATCCTGAAAAATTAACTTTGTGTTATTGAACCCATATAAAAACTCAAGATATGCCACAGATTTCAGAAAAAGGCAAAGCAATGCCTGCCTCCCCGATCAGAAAGCTTGTACCATATGCCGAGGAAGCAAAAAGAAAAGGACGTAAAGTCTACCATCTTAATATCGGTCAGCCCGATATCGACACTCCAAAGGTTGCCCTGGATGCGCTTAAGAATATGCAGGATAAAGTAATTGTCTACAGTCATTCAGCAGGTAACGAATCGTACCGCAGAAAGCTCGCAGGCTATTACCAGAAGGTAGGTATAAATATCGATCATACCGAGATAATTATAACCGCAGGTGGCTCTGAAGCTGTATTATTTGCATTTATGAGCTGCCTCAACCCCGGTGATGAAGTTATCACGCCTGAACCGCTCTATGCCAATTATAATGGTTTTGCCACTGCCGCAGGCGTGAAAATTGTACCCGTGACATCAAAGATAGAAGATGACTTTGCCCTCCCGCCTGTAAGTGAGATAGAAAAAAAGATAAGTAAAAAAACAAAGGGCATATTGATATGCAATCCCAATAACCCAACCGGTTACCTCTATACCGAGGATGAGATACGCCAATTGCAGGATATAGTGCTTAGAAATGATCTCTTTCTCTTCTCCGATGAAGTGTACAGGGAGTTCTGCTATGATGGCGAGAAACACTTCTCTGCTATGTACCTTGAAGGTGTTGAAGAAAATGTCATACTACTGGACTCAGTATCAAAGCGCTACAGCGAATGCGGGGTGAGGATAGGTGCACTTATAACCAAAAATAAAGAGGTGCTTGCTGCCGCACTTAAGTTTGCACAGGCCAGGCTCAGTCCTCCAGGGCTCGGGCAGATCGTAGGTGAAGCCTCCATCGACACGCCACAGGAATATTTCGATGATGTATATAATGAATATATAGCCAGGCGAGACTTCATGGTGGAAGCCCTGAATAATATGCCAGGTGTATACTGCCCGAAACCAAAAGGGGCCTTTTACAGCACGGTGAGGCTCCCCGTTGATGACACAGACAAATTCTCACAATGGCTGCTTGAGGATTTTGAATATAAGAACCAGACGCTTATGCTTGCCCCGGCATCAGGTTTTTACTCAACACCCGGCCTGGGCACTGATGAAGTGAGAATAGCATATGTGCTGAATACCAATGACCTCAAGAATGCTATGGAAGCCCTTGCCGAGGCACTGAAGGTATACAATGGAAGAAAGGTATAACCATCTATTTTAAAAGAGGCTAAGGCTAAGGCTAAGGCTAAGGCTAAGGCTCCACCTTCGCTGGCGCGGATTTGACTCACCCTGCTGGCGCGGGTCTGACTCACCCTGCTGGCGCGGGTCTGACTCACCCTGCTGGCGCGGATCTCCAGATCCGTGCCGCAGGGATCGTCGAGCTCACAGCCCTCGTCCCGACAGTATCGTCGGGACTCACGCTGTTCGGTTCCAGATCCGTGCCAAGCTACGGCGGACACGGTAAGGTCCCGAAAAAGAACAAGGCTGTCTCATAAGTCCCGGCCGTCAGGCCGAGGACAGGGTGGTTTTGGGACTTATGAGAAAACACCTTGCAGGTGTTATCCCTTTAGATTAAACAATACCTTCGCTATATTCGATCCTGGGAATAACATAGAGGATAATAAGAAATGTCAGGATAAATAATACCGTCTCAAGTGATGGGTGTTTAAGGTAAATAAATAAATTAAGAGCCTCATTTACAATGCTTTTAATGGTATTGAAATCCACAATGATGAAGGATATGGCACATGACAGTATTACAGAAACATACAGAATTAAGTTTCTTGTACGATTATCTTTTTTTTGCTCTGGAAGGTTTTCAAGTACTTTGTTCCTGAAATAATCATCAGCAAAGTCCTGGCTGGCTTCCCTGAGCTGTTTCTCTAGAAAAATGTCAAAATCCTCCTTATTACTCATATTTAAAATATTTCTTAAGTTTTAACTTACCTCTTCTGATACATGACTTAACTGTTCCTACGGGTAACCTCATTATTTTTGCAATTTCATCATGTGTGCAACCCTTTTCATAATTTAATATAATTGCTGTTCTCTCCTTTGAATTTAATATTTCCAGTGCCCTCAATATATCAATAGTGTTTTCTATTGATTCATGTATTTGATGTGTGTTTTCATTTCTTATCTTGAGCTGATCCTTCCTGCTTTTTTGATAATCATAAAACATATTAACGACTATACGATAAAGCCATGTCGAGAACTTTGCCCGTCCTTTATATTTTCTTATATGCTTAAATACCCTGATAAAAACTTCTTGCGACAGGTCGTCAGTCAGTGCATAGTCGCTTCCAGTTAGTTTAAATAATAAGCCCCTGACATCGGCCTGGTGCATATCAATAAGTTTACCAAAAGCCTCATGATCATTAAATAAGACAATTCTTTTAATCAGGCTATCCTCGATATCTGGCATATAAATTTTTAATTGGCAAGCCTGTAAGCTATATAGTATCCAACACCAATAATTGCCGGTATTAGACCCACAGCCCAGATCCTACCACCCTGAACCAATAAAGCAAGAGCCACTGAAATAGCAACTCCCGTTGAAACCAAAATTATTGCTTTATGAAAATCTGATCTCTTTTGAGATACGGATATTATTAACTCCTTTGGTATCTCCTGGCCTTTCGTGGTAAATTCTTTAATCATAGAATGAAAACTCCGTGTTTTTTTCATATTAAAAAACAATGGAATAGATATCACCAGGAGAATAAATAACAGCATACTAATTATTATGCAAATCATTATACTCTTAACAAAATCAATATTTACGAATTCGTTATAGAAATTTGTTGGCTGATGCTGTCCGCTTAAATCAGGACCATATTTCATTGCTTCCAGATCTTTTATCAGCATTATCAGTTCTTCAGTTGTTAGTTTTTCAACAACGTCTTCCGTTATATAGGTAGCACTCAAGCTATCTTGCTTGGTCTGGGCCATACAGGCTATTCCTGTCATAAAAATTAAGGCAATAAGAATAAACTTTTTCATTATTATGCTTTTTAGGATTATAAATTTTCTTTAATCCTTAGACTGTATAATATAATGTTTTGGATTCATTTAGTAGATACGCAAAATTTTGCGTATCTATGTTAGTCATACAACAAATATTTTTCCCTGGTCTTCATGAATGCATCCAGGTCATCCTGCCAGGTAGCCCTTATTTCCTCCTCCGACATTCCTGATACTATCTGTTCTTTCAGCTTTTCATTTCCGGCCAGCAAAGTTATGTAGGAAGTAAAGAAATTTTCCTTATCGGGAAAATCATTATAGGCATCTATCAGCCAGTGCAACTGCAGTTGTGGCACAGGCACCAGGCCTTCGTCCATAGCATTTCGCAGGTCTGTGCCATAACATTTGATACCATTGAACCGGGGATCAGACGCTCCCTCATTTGGCCGGGGGGTAAAACTGAAACCGGTGTCGGGCATGTCGGGGTGCCCATATAACTGGAAGGGAGTATCGGTTCCGCGGCCACAGCTGAATACAGTACCCTCAAAAAAGCATATACTGGGATAAAGATAAATTGAGTTCATATCCGGGAGGTTAGGTGATGGCTTAACCGGCAGTTTATAATATGTATTGTGACTGTAATTATTACATTTAACCACATTAAGGTCACAGATCACACCATCCTCCAGCCAGGCTTCTCCATTGAGCATAAGAGCATATTCACCTATTGTCATTCCATGAACCACCGGTATTGGGGTGAGCCCGACAAAAGATTTATAGGCTGTATCAAGAACAGGTCCGTCGACATAGAAGCCATTGGGATTTGGACGGTCCAGTACGATCAATTTTGTTCCATTCTCCGCACACGTTTCCATAACATACTGTAATGTCGAAATATATGTATAGAACCTTGCCCCGACATCCTGCAAATCAAAGATCATTATTTCAATGCCCTTCATGTCAACCTTTGAAGGTTTTTTCTTTTTTCCATAAAGGCTTATAATTTCAATCTCATGCACGGGATGTTTTTCATCCAGTATTACCGAACCGGCATTTTCACCACCCCAGAAGCCATGTTCGGGTCCGAAAATCTTAATTATATCTGTACCTCTTGACAGTAGAGTATCAACCAGGTGCACATTGCCTATCATACTGGTGTGGTTTCCTACAAAAGCAACTTTCCTGTCTTCCAAAAGATGCTCATATTCATCAAATTGCGAAGCACCCACCGTAAGATCGTCACCGGATGTATTACAAGCCTGCAAGGCAAACAAAGCGGATACCAAAAAAAGTAAATATTTCATGATCAAAATTTTTCTTAAAGTTATGTTTTTTCCCCTGCATAAAAATCAACTGACCTTAATTCTCATGAACTTATTTATTAATTGCTAATTTTGAAGACAAATAAGAATAATTGAAAACAGCATTATTTATATCAAAAAGGCTTATCAGGGAAAGGAGAAAGGGCTTAAGCCTCTCGAGGCCTATCAACAGGATTGTAATTGCAGGTATAGCTCTCAGCATCACTGTAATGATACTGGCTTTTGCCATCCTCACGGGTTTCAAACAGGAGATAAGGGATAAGATTGCCGGTTTCAGCGGGCATATACAGGTAGTTAACTTCGACTCAAATTATTCTTTTGAAACAGCACCCATTTCGTCTAAGCAGGAGTTTGTGCCAAAGCTGGATGAATACAAGGAGTTTGAGAATATACATGTTTTTGCCACAAAGGCAGGGATCATTAAAACGGATGAAAACATACAGGGCGTTGTTCTCAAAGGACTTAGCACTGATTATGACTGGAGCTTTTTCAGGAAGAACCTGGTAGAGGGCTCTGTTCTAAATCTTAACGACAGCACCAGGTCAAACAGAGTAATAATATCAAAATCAATATCTGACCTTCTGAATCTCGGGCTGGGGGATGATTTTGCAATGTACTTTGTCCAGGATCCTCCGCGAATGAGGAAATTCACTGTGGAAGGCATATATGAAACAAGCGTGGAGGCCATGGACAAAATATATATTTTCGGAGATATAGGTCATATTCGAAGATTAAATAGCTGGGACGAAGA
>JAWLEO010000015.1:0-79422 GCA_041686075.1 Bacteroidales bacterium
AGGAAATTCACCGTGGAAGGCATATATGAAACAAGCGTGGAGGCCATGGACAAAATATATATTTTCGGAGATATAGGTCATATTCGAAGATTAAATAGCTGGGACGAAGACCAGGTCAGTGGCTTTGAGATTTTCATAGATAATTTCAATGATATTGACCTGATGACCTTTATGGTCAGGGACGCCATAGGTTACAAAATGGATGAAGACCAGGAAAAATTAAAGGTCACCAACCTTAAGATGAAATACCCGCAAATCCTTGACTGGCTGAATTTCCAGGACACCAATGTAATCGTTATTGTTGTGCTAATGCTTCTTGTCGCAGCTTTCACAATGATTTCGGGTCTTCTGATACTAATTCTTGAAAAAACCAATATGATAGGTATACTGAAAGCTCTTGGCTCGGATAATAAGCTTATACAGAAAATTTTTCTCAACCAGGCAACATATATAATAGCAGCCGGCCTTCTCTGGGGTAATATTATTGGTTATGGATTAGCCTTCATACAGAACAAATTCGAGCTTATCAGCCTTGACCCCTCTTCATATTATCTGACTACAGTCCCGATAAATATTGATATCCTGCACTTTATCTCACTTAATATCGGAACGATATTCATTATACTCATCATGCTACTTTTACCGTCAAGGCTTGTTGCTGCCATACGACCTGTGAAGGCCATTAAATTTGATTGATATAGTTAGCTGGCAATACCCTGCAATAAAATATCACCGTTAAAAAAATCATTTTTTCAAATTTTTTATTTTGGCTTATTTGTTTACGATTTAAAATAAGTAAAAGGTTAAATTGTAACAAATTAATAAATACAGCTTCATATTATTTCATTTATTAAATAAGCCCTATCTACTCTGGAAACCAGGAATTTGATATCTCCGCTTTCTTGCATAAATTGCTCACATTATTTATGCCAGGATGAAACGATTCAGTCCAAAAAAAAACTATGAAGCCACCCGCAAACAGATCGCTTATGTTGGTCTGCATGAAGCTTCTGAAAAGGACTACCGGAGGATAGGGTTTAAATCGGGGCTTGAGGTACACCAGCAGCTGGATACCGAAAGCAAGCTTTTTTGTCGTTGCCCCGCAGGCATCTACCATAGCAACAATGATTTTGATGCTGAAGTAATAAGACACATGCGTCCCACCCTGAGTGAGCTTGGCGAATATGACGGTACTGCACTGATGGAATTTAGGACACGGAAAGAGATAATCTACCGTATAAATAATGAGAATGCCTGCACCTATGAAGTTGATGACACCCCTCCCTTCCCCATTGACAGGAAGGCACTCGACATAGCACTTGAAATATCGCTCTTGTATAAGCTCAACATAGTGGGTGAGGTCCACATTATCCGTAAACAATATCTTGATGGCAGTATTCCCACCGGCTTTCAGAGGTCAGCCATCCTGGGTGTGGAAGGTGAAATTGAACTGAGCAACAAAAAGGTAAGGATAATACAACTGAGTATTGAAGAGGACTCATGCCGCGAAATATCAGATATTGGCCATACCCGTATTTTTAAGACCGACAGGCTCGGCATGCCTCTTGTTGAAACAGTTACCTATCCTGACATGTTTACGCCCTGGGAACTGGCCGAGGCAGCAGAATATATAAGGTTCCTCAACAGAAGCACGGGAAAGGTGCGGACGGGCATAGGCTCAGGAAGGGAAGATGTGAATGTAAGCTGCGAGGGAGGAAGCAGGGTGGAGATAAAAGGTGTTGCTCATAACAACTGGATACCCTTATTATCTCACAACGAAGCATTCCGGCAATATGCACTTCTCAATATGAGGGATATGCTCAAAGAAAGAGTAGGCGATATTTCAAAATGGAAAATCAAATACAGGGAAATAACAGGTAACGACACTTCCCTTTTGTCAGAGCCTGTAAAGAAGGCTTTGGATAATGATATGCAGGTCTTTGCCCTCAGGCTGCCCATGTGCCGTGGAAGTCTTTCACATTTCACACAGCCCGGTAAGATCTTTGCAGATGAGATAAGCGACAGGCTAAAAGTTATCGCATGTATTGAAAAGCCCAATATGACGCATTCGGAAGAACTGGAACCGGTTCTTCCAAAGAATAAATGGAAAAAAATATCAGATTTTCTCGGAGCCTCGGATGATGATGCTCTTATAATTCTGTGGGGACCACCCGAAGACATTCCAACAGCTCTTGAAACGGTGGAGGAAAGGATGCAGGTGGCTTTTGACGGTGTACCAAACGAAACCAGAAAGTCATTCCCAGACGGTACCACCATGTTCGAGAGAGTTCTTCCGGGCAGGGACAGGATGTATCCTGACACCGACTCGGCACCTATACCTCTGCATGATGAACAAATTGAAAAAATAAAAGCCACTTTGCCCGATTTTGTTTCTGACAGGATAAAGCAGATGAAAAAATGGGGAATACCCGAAGATACCTTTAAGTACCTCCTCAGCAAAAACCTGTATCCCCTGATAGTTTCAATCTCAAATGATCTTGGTTTTGATCCAAAAGCTATAGGAACCTTTCTGGGGCACAGGTTTAAGAATATCGAAGGGACCATGAAAGGACATAAAAACTTTAACTATGATATCATTTACCAGCTTTTCGGATTCATAAATTCAAAAGGTCTTCATATTGAAATAGCAGATCCCATGATCAGGGTTCTGTACGAGCATCCCAAAATGAGATTTGAATCAATACTTACAATACTGAACTACAGAAAGAAAGGCATGGGGGACATACTTGTTTCCGTTGATTTTCTATATAAAAAGTTCAAAGAGGATGGTATTTCTGATGATCCTGACGCTGCCGTTAACTGGATTATGGGACAGGTGAGAAATGAGGCGAGGGGTAACATCAGCCTGAGTGAACTGAGAAAAAATATCGAACAAAGAATAAAGGGAGATGACTGATCAAATATTCCAGGGATACAGGGGTAAAGCGCTCAATACTCTCAAGAAGTACAATGTCAGGGTATGGGGACAGGCTTACATTGAAACCACCAGGGGAGTATTCAGGGGTACCATACTGCCACGTGCCGAAAATGACGACGATATGCACCTGGTGCTGAAAATCGATACGGGTTATAACATAGGTATCAATATCAGCACCATAACATCAATGAAAGAAACAGGCTATAAAAAGGCCAATTATAAAATACCCGAAAAGGAATTTCCATACTCTGACGACAAACCCAATGTCAAACTCTTTGGAACAGGAGGCACCATCGCATCACGACTCGACTACCGCACCGGTGCCGTCATACCTGCTTTTTCACCCGGGGAGCTCTATGGGGCTGTCCCGGAACTGGCCGATATATGCAATATTAACACCGAAAAACTCTTTGCTGTCTTCAGTGAGAATATGGGGCCCGAACAGTATATCACCCTGGCCAAGGCCATTGGCAGGGAAATTCAAAATGGTGCCGACGGGATAATTATAGGTCACGGCACTGACACCCTGCACCACACTGCAGCAGCCCTCTCTTTCATGGTACAAAACCTCCCGATCCCTGTTATACTGGTTGGTTCTCAGAGATCATCCGACCGTCCTTCCTCTGACGCAGCACTTAACCTTATACATGCCTCGTATGCTGCCGGTCACGGTGATATTGCGGAAGTAATGGTATGCATGTTCGGGCCCACCTCTGACGATTACGGCTTTCTGCACAGGGGCACCAGGGTAAGGAAAATGCATAGCTCGTACAGGTCAACCTTCCGGACAATAGGAGACACACCCGTGGCAACAGTCACCAGGAAAGGCCTTGAACACATAAAAAAAGATTTTAACCCCCGCCGTAAAGACAAGAAGGTAAAAGTAATGCCATATTTCAACGAGCAGGTCACCATGCTATATTACTACCCCCATATGAAAGCGGAAATGCTCGACAGCCTTATCGAAATGGGTTATAAGGGAATAATAATAGTAGGCACAGGGCTGGGACATGTTAACAGGGAACTTTATCCTGCACTGCAGAGGGCAAAAGAAAAAGGCGTGTCCGTGTTTATGACCCTTCAGACAATATGGGGTTACGTGCATATGATGGTCTATGAAACCGGCCGCGATATGATGGCCAAAGGTGTGGTACCCCTGGGCAATATGTTGCCCGAGGTTGCATGGGTTAAACTGGGATGGGCACTGGGACAAACCGATGACCCGGAAAAAGTGAAAGAAATTATGCTACGCCCCATAAGCGATGAAATAACCGAAAGAGAACCTTATAACGGATACCTGGTATACCAGGGAGGCGTGAAAGAGGTTGAGGATTTTATCAGGCAATTCAGGAAGTAAGAGCAGGGAGCAGGGAGCAGGGAGCAGGGAGCAGGGAGCAGGGAGCAGGGAGCAGGGAGCAGGGAGCAGGGAGCAGGGAACAGGGAGCAGGGAGCAGGGAACAGGGAGCAGGGAGCAGGGAATTAAACTATTAATTATGAATTATGAATTATGAATTATGAACTGAGGAGGGGCGAAGGCTGGCCCCATGCCCCCTGCTATATATTTCAATTACTATATTTGTACCATGAACCTTGAACTTACCATCACAAGTTTGCAGGCTGCACTGAGCAAAAGCCTGCCCGGTACGGATGTTCAGTGGGAAATGGCTTCTTCCGACAGGATGATCAGAAACTACCCCCGAAAAAAAAAGAGTGATTCAAAACTTGCAGCAGTCTTAATCCTGCTTTATCCGGTAAAGGAAAAACTATACACCCTTTTTATTCAAAGACCGGTATATGATGGTGTTCACAGTGGCCAGATCTCCTTTCCCGGTGGTAAAATGGAGGAGAGTGATAAGGATATTACAGATACGGCAATCAGGGAATCATGTGAGGAGATTGGATTATGCCGGGAAGACCTCCGGGTGCTTGGATTTCTAAGTCCGCTTTTCATACCGGTAAGCAATATCGAGGTAAGCCCTCTTGTGGCTTTCTGCAATGAGAGGCCTGATTTCTCACCTGACAGGAAGGAAGTAGTTTCGATTATAGAAGCGAGACTGGAAGATTTTTTCCATGATGAGATCGTGAAGGAAAAACCGATGGTAATAAGGAATGAAGCACTCGATGTGAAATATTTTGACTTTAAAGGTCATATAATATGGGGCGCCACGGCTATGATACTGCATGAGTTGCTGATGCTCATGAAAAGGGAGGGGATTTTAATAGGCTAAGGCTAAGGCTAAGGCTAAGGCTGAGGATAGGGTCGAGGAAAAAGACCAATGATAAGTTTATTCATTTCATGATTAGTTATGTATTCCAGATCTTCAGATCCAGTACTCTGATTCAAAACCTGATTCAAAACCAGGGTACCTCAATAATCCTTAGCCTTAGCCTCAGCCTTAGCCTTGATTTAAAGTTATTCATCGCTTTCGAGGAAATTCTTATAATGTTCGTACCTCTCAAGCACTTCTATGACATAGTTATAGGGTTCTTCGCCACGGCAGAAGCCATGTTCAACCACTGGATCATGGTAAAATTCGGGGTCGGATTTTCTCAACAGGTAATAGGACACGTTATTATCCCATACCTCGGGGTCGCGCCCGTGTTTCCGGGCGAGCTGACGCGCATCAAGTACATGTCCGGGCCCGACATTGTAGGCTGCCAGGATAAATTTTATTCTTTCCTCTTCATCGGCCACCTTATCTTCGAAGAGTTCCTGTAGCCATTGAATATATTTTATGCCTGCCTTTATGTTGTTTTCGGGACTTGAATAAATATTAATACCAAATTGCTCTCCTGTTGAAGGCATCAGTTGCATAAGACCATATGCTCCCGCCCACGACTCCACATCGGGATTAAAACGTGACTCCTGGAGTACCAGTGAAGCAAGTAAGCGCCAGTCCCACCCTATTGAATCACTGTAGCGTTTAAAATGATCATCCCAACGTGAAATATTGCCACTGCCAAGACTGAAATAATCTGAACGTACAATATGTTTTGACCTGGAATTCTTAAAATATTTAGCATATAAGTTCGCATACCGCTCTGACTTCTTAAACCCCTCTATCCAATTATTGAGTTCCTCAAGCAATTTTTCCGAACCATTGAGCCTGACAGCCCACGCCAGGTTTTGTTCAAAGCTCACGGGTGTTTCCAGGTCAATATTGGGATAATAAGTACGGTTTACCATTGCAATGTTTTCATCCGATACTGTATAATTGATCTCACCACTGGCAACCAGTGTAATCAGCTCTTCAGCCTCCATTGGAACCTCAACAATATGGATGGTATCCCCTATTTCACTCTGCAGGTTTTTCATCCTTTGTGCATAGGATGATTCTGATTGTACATATACTGTCTTATCAGCAAGGTCAAGGAGGCTCCTTACCAGCAGATCATCAATCTGATCCTTCGTCATTACCGGCCAGTTATCGGGCCGCTTCTGGACAAGGACCTGCCTTGTCTGCATTATGGGATCTGTAAATTTGACTTTTTTCTTTCTTTCATTATTAATGGTAAGGTTTAGAGCCAGAAGGTCTATTGTGCCGTCATTAAGCATATTAAAAGACTTGCTCAGGTCATTCTCAGTCACTAGCTCAAGCTCAATCTGCAGATAATCAGCAAATTCCCTGAGGAGCTCAAACTGGAAGCCCATAGGTTCTCCCCGGTAAATAAAATAGCTTATTGAATTATAATCGGTCAGGGCAATTAGTTTCCCCCGTTCCCGGATCTCGTCGAGATCACGACTGACCGGTACTTTTTCATTAACCGGCAAGGAACCGGAATCACAGGAAAAGAGTAAGGCCGATACTATTAAAAGAAAAAAATATATCCTTTTAATCGATATAAATATTTTACTCCTGTATTGCCGCATTTTCAATTAAGAAATACAAAACAAATATAAATATTAATTATAAAACGTCCATGCTACACCATACTTGAATGTTCTTATATTCATTGGATAATAAGGACTTACGAAATAATCATAGCCCATTAAACCATAATTTACATGGTCTAATCCAACAAAAATCCTTGTCCGCTTCAACTTGATATTCATAAATAAATTTATAAGAGGATAGTTACCTGTTTTTATTTCATCCTGAACATAAAAGATACCGGTGGCCGGCATATAGGAGTATGAATAATAGAGTGTATTATATTCTGCTTCAAATCCCAGTTGTGTTTGCAGGCTGCCCCCGGTTATTTTAAAATGAAATTCATGATCGAAGTAAAAGGCCGACCTGGCACAGAGAAGAGGAAGGTCAAGGATATCATTATTGCTACTTTTCTGAACCAGTATTGAATTATCAAACCTTAATTTCCAGAAGCTGAAGTTCTTATGCAGCCTGGCACTTATTACCGAGACTACACCATCATGCTGCTCCGGCATTGCCTCCCTGTTGAAATAAAACATATTGGTGATAAGCGCATAGTCGATTGCTGTGCTTAAGCGTTTGCCGGGATAATCAAAGGATCCGCCAACATTGATCCTGAATTCTTTATTGAAATCATTTGCCCATTGAAAATGATTACTTCCCCAGTTGTTCATCCACCATGCCGGACCGGTATTCATTACACTAGCCCTTGCAGTGAATTCTGACTTTTTTTCTCCCTCATTAAAGCTCTTGTTAATTTCCCCTTTCACTTCAAAATCGCCTGCCCTTAAACCTGTTAAATATAATTTTCCATTGGCGTACCATCCGAATTTCTGCCCAATCCTGTTGTAAAGTGTACCCAATAGTGCATTTGAGCTTTCATTCCACCTTGCCGAGTCTGCAGGAACCTCCTGCTCGTGAGTTGGTATTATCTGCGCAAAAATATTCTGTTCATTCACGGCCCCCACACCTATTCCAAGCTGGAATTTTGCCCTTTCCCCTGTATTAAAATCAAACCTCAGGGTATTTTTCAATATCCTGGCATAGAGAGAATCATAGGTAGCACTTTCATCAATGTATATGGTGTCATAAAATCCAATGCCCGGGGCATTATCATCATATATTCTTCTTCCTTTATCATATTCCAGGATATGTGAGAAGGTCCCCTTCAATCCTCCCTCCTTTTCATTTTCTGTACTGTCAGCAGCTTCACCCTTACCTCCACCCAGGGTGTATTTTTGTATCACCTGGAAATTCATATTCTTTATCCTGCTTATTGCTTCATTTAATCCTCCCAGGTTAACCGGCACATCCCTCGTTTCATACTGGTCAAGAACTTCTGGATCGGCAACACCACCATTCTCATAGGCTTCAAGGTTATTGATGCTCCACGAAGCAAAGGCTTGATATTTTTTACCCAGGTATGATGCATGGAGGGTAAAAGCTCGGTTATCAGCCTTCTGGTAGATATACTGACCCAGGCTGTAGATGATGTCCAGATCAAGACCAATGTTAAAATAAGGGTTTACATTTTGAGAATGCCTTACGCCCAGTGTTTGTTCCGCAACTTTCCTTTCCCCTGCAAGGTTCCATTTAAGTTCAGTAAAGGGTACATGAGTATCGACATAGAACTTATTTTTTGCGTGGTGCATAAAATATTTCACGTGCCTGTAAATAAAATATTCAGGATCTACGGGCCGGTCAAAAAAATTACTTTCCACATAGGGCAGGCCGTAATTCCCCAGGGTCTGGAAGAAGGGTGAAATATTTTCTGTCTTTTTATACCTGTGAAATTTATCTACAAGGGTATCCAGGGGGATATATACTATCTCCGTATAGTTTTCATTGAGTTTATACTGCTTGGTAATATGTTTAACAGTATCGACCTTCTCCGGTATTTTGCTCCTCTGTGCAAAAGCATTTAATGAGACACTAAATAAAATAATGTATATCAATGCCCTTTTCATGGTTTTCAAAGATAAATAAAAAACTCATGAGTTAAGTACAGAGCAGCTAATCTACATTATCATTCAGGTAAGCATTATCATCCCTCAGGGAAGGTTCATCATTATCATCATCGGATAATGTAAATTTTGACACTTCCGAGTTATCCTTACGTTTATCATTATCGATCTTTATCTTTTTCCGGATAAAGGCAGGCACATCTTCAAATTCATCAACGTTATCCCTCATTGTTTTATTCGACAGTCCCTCATTCTTGAGAATATTCTGCATGTGCTTTATCTTTCTCAAGGTGCCATCAGCCTGATTTATTTCATTGCCTTCGTCATCATTTTTTACTACAAAATCAAATTCGAGTTTCCTTTGCACTTCATTTTCCTCATCGTCAAAAATTTCACGTTTCTTTGTTTTAACCCTGATGGTATCAGGTTCCTCTTTTCTCTTCTCCCGGTCATTATCGCTTATTTGTCCTGTTTCAAGATTTATTGTTTCGGTTTTTGTTGTCGACTTATATGGGGCAAGGACACTATTGGGCTCAAAGCCGGTGGCTATTACTGTTACGCATATTTTTTCGCCCAGGCTTTCATCTTTTGATAAGCCTCTTATAATGAGTGCATCATTTGAAGCCACATCATAGACGAAATCTGTTATCTCACCCAGTTCATCCATGGTAAGCTCATGGTCGCCCAGGCCGGTACTTATATTCAGCAGTATACTTTTTGCACCATGTATATCATTGGAATTAAGCAGGGGCGATGATATTGCTTCTTCAATCGCATTTAAAGCCCTGTCTTCCCCTGATGATGACCCTGTTCCCATCACTGCTGCTCCTGAATCACGCATTACCGTTTCGACATCCGCAAAATCCACATTTATATACCCTGCCACAGTTATTATTTCAGCTATTCCTTTAACAGCCATAGTAAGGACATCATCGGCTTTTGCAAAAGCATGCGATACCGGTTGATCCCCGAATATTTCCCTTAGTTTTTCATTGTTAATGACCAGGAGAGAATCAACATGATCTTTCAAATCATTGATACCCTGGACTGCATTTTTTATTCTTATTTTGCCTTCTGACTTGAATGGTATGGTTACCACTGCGATTGTTAGCAGGCCGGCCTCTTTGCATGCCCTGGCAATTACGGGAGCGGCACCTGTGCCTGTGCCCCCGCCCATTCCTGTAGTAATAAAAACCATACGTGTATTACCTCCCAGTGCGCTGAGCACATGTTCAACATTCTCTTCGGCGGCCCTGCGGCCTATTTCAGGTTTACTCCCTGCCCCCCTTCCCTCTGTCAGATCTTCGCCAATCTGAACTTTTACGGGTATTGGGCTCTCAGCAAGGGCCTGGGCGTCAGTATTACAAACAATGAAATTCACATCGGTAATACCTTCATTAAACATATGGTTAACGGCATTATTACCTCCACCACCTATTCCCAGCACCTTAATCAGTGAAGATCGCTCTACAGGCAGATCAAAATTCATTAACTCGTCAGCCATGGCTATATGTATTTAAGGTTTTCAAATTCTTTTTATCAGCATTTATTAGCTTATATCCTGGTCTTCCGTTTCGAACATCTTGCTGAGGCTTTTCTTAAACTTATCAGCCCAGCTCAGTTTTCCGTCCGATTCTTCCAGTATTTCTGATTCTTCATCCACTTTTTGTTTTTCAAACTCTTCTTCCTCCTCCGGGGTCATGCCAGATTTTTCCCCGGCATTAAAACTACTCTTATATGTTTCCAGGTAATCGAATCCCCTCATTATAAGTCCCACGCTTGTTGAAAACATAGGCTGGTTTATCTCATCCCTGGAATTACCTGCAAGGTGCTCATTAGGATATCCTATTCTGACATCCATAGCGGTCTTAAACTTAACAAGCTGAGGCAGGTGCTTAAGCATGGCACCTCCTCCCGTTATAACTACTCCTGCCGATATTTTATCTGCATAACCGGATGATTGCATTTCAAAATTCACTGCATCTATTATCTCTTCCATCCTTGATTGTATAATATATGCCAGGCTTTTAAATGATATTTCTTTTGGGTCACGACCACTTATTCCCGGCACAGCCACTACTTTATCTTCGGGTGCAATATCTCCCAGGGCTGATCCATATTGAACTTTGAGTTGCTCAGCGTATCTCTGTAGTATTGAGCATCCTTCTTTAATATCCCGGGTAACCACGTTGCCTCCAAAGGGTATTACAGCAGTGTGCCTGATGATATTATCATAATAAACAGCTACATCGGTGGTACCACCCCCTATATCAACAAGGACCACCCCTGCTTCTTTCTCATCATCGGTAAGTACGGCGTCGGAAGAAGCAAGGGGCTCAAGAATGAGGTCTTTGACTTTCAGTCCTGACTTCCTGATGCATTTCTCAATGTTCTTTGCCGAAGCAACCTGCCCGATGACAATATGGAAATTAGCTTCCAGTCTCTTCCCACACATGCCAATGGGATTCTTAACTCCTGTTTCATTGTCAACAATGAAATTCTGAGGTATTACATGTATTATTTCCTCTCCAATCTCAATGGGGATCTTATGCATATCCTGGCTCAGGTTAAATACATCATCCTTTGTTATTTCATCGTCGACGGAATCACGATTAATGTAACCACGGCTCTTCATGCTTTTTATATGTTGTCCTGCGATCCCTACAAATACATCGGTGAATACTATATCTGATCGCTGCTGGACATCAGCTACGGTGCGCTGAATAGCGCTTACTGTTTCCTCGATATTAAGCACCACACCTCTTTTCACCCCGTTGGAAGGTGCCTTGCTCAGACCAAGTATTTCTATTTTACCGTTAGGGTTCTTTTTCCCGACAATGGATACTATCTTGGTAGTTCCAATGTCAATTGCTGCGACATACTGCTCGTTGTTATTCATAACTTATTCAATATGATATGGTTTAACTGTAGAATTTATTTTCTGGTACATACTAATTGTCCGTTAAAACGCATGTCTATTTCATCATACTTATCCCAGCCCACGGCCGGGATTTTTTCTTTGTAGAAGGTTCTCAGTATCCTGAATTTCCATTCAAAATCATCAGCACTGCCAAATTTCACCAAATGTTCACCCACCCTTGGCACAAGTTCAAATTCTCCTTTCTCATTTATCCATATTTGTTCAATGAGTCTACTCCAGAATTCATCACCATTTATATATTCAACCATTCTGAATGTTTGTTTTACAATTGAATTCTCATCCTGCTCAAATATGTTTTTCCCAAGTATGCAACTGTCAGGCACCGATATATTACCTGAAACAACAATGAGGCGTGGTGTAAATGTTATGCTGTGCGGTATAACAAAGCCATTTTTATCTATATAGTAGTTGTTCCCATATGAAGTTATTACACGCATCATAGGGTCACGTTGATCTGCATCAATATGCAGGACGCCATCAGCCGTGGTAAATACTTCCACTTCTTCGAGTTCACGTACACCGTTGAGAATATCCTCTATTCTTTCAAGGTCTATATTGTTTAATTCGCCACCCAGGATGTCCATTTTCTCTTTCTGTACCATTGAAAGGAGGCTTCCTGGCGTAATAAACCTGTACTCCATAGAATCTTTAATTGATATTTTTATCTCCCTGCATAATTCATGGCGGTATTTATTAGCCATAAACGATGGTATAAGGGTCATGTAAATAAGCAGTGGCAACCACCATATTTTTTTTAATATTTTCATGCCAATTGTCTTCTCAGTAATTTTTCAATTGGTTCAACCAGTCTGTCTATATCTCCGGCTCCCATAGTAAGGACAATATCATTTTTTACCTCCTCCAGTAGGCCGGGGATATCCTCTTTTTCAGCAAGAGTTTTATCTTTCAACTCCATCCTGTCATATATTATACCTGTATCAACCCCTTCTATCGGTTCTTCACGTGCAGGGTAAACAGGCAGTAATATTGCCCTGTCGAGCTTATCCAGGGCGGCGGCGAAGGCCGCAGCGTGATCCCTGGTCCTTGTATAGAGATGAGGCTGAAATATACCTGTTATCTTCCTGCCACCGTAAAACTCCCTTATCGAGTCAATGCAATAGTTAAGCTCTGCAGGATGATGTGCATAGTCATCTATATATGTTATTTCATCGCTTTTTATCCTTACATCAAACCTCCTCACCACGCCCTTATAATAAAGAAGGGCCTTTCTGATATCATTATCACCCACCCCGGCGAGGATTGCCATAGCAATTGCCCCTACCGAGTTTTCGATGTTCATCTTCCCCGGTGTGAGGAGAGTCAGGTCATCAATAATGCCTCCTGGGGTACGTACGCTGAAACGGTAAGCCTCCCCATTCAATGAAATATCTGACGAATGAAAATCTGAGGAAGGGCTTAATCCGTAAGTATATATCGTTGTCCTATCCGCTTTATCAAAGTTGCCTGCAATTTTATCATTCAGAACCAGGACCCCATCCTTTTTTATCTTGCCAACGAACTCACCATAGGCCTTCACCATATTTTCATAGCTGCCATATACATCCAGATGATCTGGATCCATGGAAGTGATAAGAGCCATTTCAGGGTTCAGGTAGTGAAATGACCTGTCGAATTCATCTGCCTCCATTACGATAATATTTCCTCTTCCTGTTAACAGGTTCGTCATGTAATTTTTTGAAATTCCACCAAGGAAAGCCGTGCAATCGATGTCAGATTGCTTGAGCAAATGTGCTGTTATTGAGGTTACAGATGTTTTACCATGAGTTCCCGCTATCGCCATAGTGCGGTTCTTACCCGAAATAATGCCAAGTACTTCAGCTCTTTTATATAACCTGAAACTTTTTTTCCTGAAATAAGACAATATCTTATTTGACCCAGGAATTGCAGGTGTATAAATAACCAGGGTAGGTTCCTTATTGAGATATTCAAGGGGTATATCACCGGGATCATCCCTGTAAATAACCATGATCCCCTCGTCAATCAGTTCTTGTGTTAAGGGCGATTCTGTTCTGTCGTATCCACCAACAATGAATCCGCCTGCAGTAAAATACCTTGCAAGTGCACTCATACCGATACCTCCTATTCCAATGAGCCATATGTGCGATATTTTAGAGAAATCTATCATTCTGCAAGCTTCAATATTTCTTTTGCAATAATTATATCTGAATTTTTTTTGGCCATTGAAGAAATGTTCTCCGACAGTCTCTTTTTCTTTTCAGTATCTTCAACAAGCTCAATAATTACATTCTTTAGTTTTTCCTCCGATTCACTGTCTCTAATCATGAGTGCAGCCTCTTTTTTTACCAGGGTCATTGCGTTCCTTGTCTGGTGATCATCAGCAACATTGGGGGAAGGGATAAGGATAGCCGGTTTCCCAACAAGACTCAATTCCGATATTGTCACTGCGCCGGCTCTTGATACCACTATGTCAGCTGCAGAGAAAGCCAGGTCCATCCTGTCTATAAAGTCATGGAGATGAACCATTGGGCCTGGCGATTCTTCATATATTTTTCTTACCCTTTCAAAATAGTATTTCCCGGTTTGCCATATGAGCTGTATTTTCCTTTCATCAAATTTCTCCAGTCCCGCGGCAATGCTTTCATTAATGCTCAAGCTGCCACCTGATCCTCCAAGCACCAGCACCACGGGTAAAGAGTCATCCAGTTTGAAATATTCATATGCCTCCTTGCTTTTATCTTCCAGCCCGACAAGGTCTTTTCTTACCGGATTGCCCGTGAATAAAATTTTTTCTCCGGGGAAATATTTTTCCATACCCTCGTAGGCAACACATATCACTCTGGCTTTTTTTGCCAACAGTTTGTTGGTTATGCCGGCAGAGCTGTTCTGTTCCTGAATGAGGGTGGGAATGCCCTTCCTTGCAGCCACCCTCAGGATGGGACCGCTGGCATAACCCCCAACGCCTACCGCCACATCGGGTTTAAAATGATTAATTATTTTCTCTGCCCGTCGCAAGCTTTTTATGAGTTTAAATATCACCGAAATATTTTTTAGGGCATGTTTTCGCTCAAAACCTGCCACAGGCAATCCGCTTATATCATAACCGGCTTCCGGCACCTTATGCATCTCCAGCCTCCCCAGTGCACCTACGAAATGAATAATAGTATCTTTATCAATGCTTTTCAGTGCATTGGCAATTGAAATTGCG
The DNA here is from genome assembly GCA_041686075.1 of Bacteroidales bacterium. GTDB lineage: Bacteria > Bacteroidota > Bacteroidia > Bacteroidales > VadinHA17 > UBA9300. Next base: position 14,903 of record JAWLEO010000015.1, read on the forward strand.
GGAAAAACATGTCCTCCCGTGCCTCCTCCGCTTATGATAATCCTTTTACCCATTAGCAGTTTCATATATTAAGCCGTTGCCGGGATCTTCATTCTCCTCACCAGGAGTTTCCTCTTTTTTGGCTTTATTCCTGACCACCCTGCTAACACCCAGTATAGCACCAAGTGAAAAACTTGAAACAACCATTGAAGTTCTTCCCCAGCTTATCATTGGCAGTGTCTGCCCGGTAACAGGCAAGAGTCCAACTGCCACAGCCATATTTAACATAGCCTGTGTCACAAGCATCACTGTAAGTCCCAGGACCAGGAAGGCAGGGAAAGCAGTTTCACATTTTTTTGCTATTGCTATACCCCTGAACAAGAGTACAAGGTATACAAACAGTACAGGCAGGGCTCCGAAGATTAAACCATATTCTTCTATTATTATCGCGAAAATAAAATCGGAATTTGACTGTGGTAACATATTTCTCTGCACACTGTTACCGGGAGCTTTACCGATAAGGCCTCCCGTAGCTATGGCTATCTTGGCCTGGTTAGCCTGGTAGTCGGCATCATTGTCGTTTTCACCTTTCACGTAATTTTCTATCCTGTCTTTCCACACTGACACCCTGTTGTTTTCCGTTACAAGATCAAGAAGCAAGGCAAAAATTACCATTGCTGCTATTGCCATACCCAGCCATGCAAGCAAATATTTCATCGGCATTCTTCCAATAAACATGATAAGCAGTGCCATGCCGAAGATCATTACTGCCGTTGACAGGTTTTCAGGCATGATCAGTATACAGACTATTGCAACCGGCACTATCATGATCCTGGTCATATGTTTGAAGTCGTGCAGGTTGTGCTGATTTTGAGACAGCATGCGTGCCAGGTATATTATTATTGCCACCTTTGCAAGGTCTGATGTCTGTATCATGAACCCTGTTCCGGGTATCATTATCCATCTGGAAGCTTCGTTGATGCGTACAGGAAATAAAAGTGTAAGTACCAGCAGTACAATAGCCACAAAAAGTATAAAGCTTGACAGTGATGAATATATTCTGTAAGGCAGGTGGTGTGTCACGGTAATAATAAAAAGGCAGAAGATCAACATCATTCCCTGAGATTTGAGGAAGAAAGTGGTATTGCCTCCATATCTGGAAAATGCCACACTCACCGAAGAGCTGTAAACAGCAAGCAGGGAATAGATCATTAGCACCACTATCAATCCCCAGAGTACCCTGTCGCCTTTAAATAATCCACCAAGCACTGTTTTCATATCAGTTTAAATTAGAGGTTCCTGACCGCTTCTTTAAATTGTCTTCCACGATCCTCATAGTTTTCGAAAAGATCAAAGCTGGCACAGGCGGGAGAAAGCAATACCGTGTCACCTGTTGATGCCAGGTAATATGCTGACTTTACTGCTTCGGGCATTGACTTAGCTTCAACAATGGTAGGTACAAGACCCTTAAAGGCATCCATTAATTTGCTGTTATCCTTACCGAGACATACAATAGCTTTAATCTTTTCCCCGGCAAGCCTGTGGAGTTCAGAATAGTCATTGCCTTTGTCAACTCCCCCTGCTATCCAGACTACCTTGTCAGTCATACACTCAAGGGCATACCAGGAAGAATTCACATTTGTAGCTTTTGAGTCATTGATAAAATTTATACCATGAACGGCTATAACAGTTTCCAGGCGATGTTCCACTCCCTGGAAGTCACTGAGGCTCTCCCTGATAATTTCCTTTCGAATGTTCAATATTTTACCGGCTATCGCGGCAGCCATTGAATTATAAGTATTATGGCGGCCTTTAAGTGCCAGGTCATGAATAGTCATAATTTCTTCGGTTTTATTGTGAATGGAAAGGGTTAAAATGTTATTATCAATATATCCTGCCATGCCTTCTGATCTTTCAGCGGAAAATGGCAGCAAATGACCCCGGGGTGAGCGAAATGAGAGCTCCTTACTTATAACAGGGTCATCAGCCCAGTAGATAAAATAGTCATTAGCTGACTGCTTGTTTATTATCCTGAATTTGGAATCAACATATTCCTGAAAAGTATTTCCATACCTGTCAAGATGATCGGGTGTAATATTCATTAAAACAGCTATTTCGGCCTTAAAATCGTACATGCCGTCAAGCTGGAAACTACTTAGTTCGATAACGTAATAATCAAAGTTAGCCGTTGCCACCTGGCGGGCGAATGAATGGCCTACATTGCCCGCCAGTGCAACATTGAAACCTGCTTTTCTCAGTATTTCATAGGTTAGTTTTGTGGTGGTGGTTTTCCCGTTACTGCCTGTAATGCATATTTTTTTTGCCCCTGTATACCAGCCTGCAAATTCAATCTCGGATATTACCTGTATACCTTTTTTAACCAGGTCATCGACCGGTGATTTATCACCGGGTATACCGGGGCTTTTCACAACGATATCGGCCTTTAACAACTTCCTGGTATCATGTTTACCTTCTTCAAAATCTATATTATAAGCTTCAAGATCTTTCCTGTATTTTTCTTTTATTATGCTATTATCAGATACAAAGACATCATAGCCTTTTTTTGCCGCCAGGATAGCTGCTCCTGTACCGCTTTCGCCTGCTCCCAGTATGATCAGTTTTTCTTTCATTACCTGACTTTTAATATTAACACCACACTCAGTACGGCTAGCATAATGGCCACTATCCAGAACCGTGTGACTATTTTGGGTTCGGTATACCCCTTCATCTGATAGTGATGATGCAGCGGTGCCATCAGGAAAATACGCCTGCCCTGACCTGTTCTTTTGCGAGTTCTTTTAAACCAGCTCACCTGTATCATCACTGAAATACTCTCAGCCAGAAAGATGCCGCAGAGTATAGGGATTAAGAGTTCTTTCCTGATCACTATCGCAAAAACAGCAATTATACCACCCAGGGCCAGGCTTCCTGTATCCCCCATAAATACCTGTGCCGGGTATGAATTGTACCACAGGAAGCCTATGGTTGCACCTGCAAAGGCGCTGGCAAATATCACCAGCTCCCCTGTATAGGGAATGTACATTATATTCAGGTAGTCTGAATATATGATGTTACCCGTCACATAGGCCAGTACTCCCAAGGTAACACCTATGATTGACGATGTCCCTGTTGCTAAACCGTCGAGCCCGTCTGTCAGATTTGCGCTATTTGATACAGCGATTACTATGAATGTAGCTGCTATCACGAAAACAATCCATCCTGCTGCCTGCCTGCCTTTATCATTCTTAATGAATGGCACCAACCACGAATAGTCAAATTCTCTGTTTTTAACAAAGGGGATTGTTGTCTTGGTACATTTAACATCCCGTGTTATGTATTCATCTGTTTCATCGACATCGCCTGCCTGCAGATATTCCGCCGTCTGTGTAATATTCATTTCCTCGACCGCGATAATCTCCCTTACTACTGCCTGGTCGCTGAATAACAAGGTAAGCCCTACAATCAAGCCCAGGACGAGCTGTCCTATAATTTTAAACTTTCCCGCAAGGCCTTTTTTATTCTTTTTGAAAATTTTAATATAGTCATCAATAAATCCTATAAATCCAAGCCAGCAGGTGGTTACAAGCATCAGGATTACATATATATTGTCCAGCCGGGCAAACAGCAATGTAGGGATGATTATTGAAGCCAGGATTATTAAGCCTCCCATGGAAGGGGTTCCAATTTTCTTATACTGACCTTCCAGTCCCAGTTCCCGCACAACTTCTCCCACCTGCATCCGTTGTAAATATTTTATAGTCCTTTTCCCCACAAGAAGGGATATCAGCAGGGATGTAATGACTGCGGCTCCTGACCGGAAAGTGATATATCCAAAAAGCCCCGCCCCGGGAATATCGATTGATTCAAGATATCTGAACAGATAATACAGCATTGCTAATATTTTAGTTTGCCGACGTAAATACTTTTTTTAATTCTTCCCTGTCATCAAAATGATGGCGCTGTCCCATTACCTCCTGGTATGTTTCATGACCCTTCCCTGCCACGAGGATTATATCATTGTCACCAGCGATCATTGATGCAGTGCGTATTGCCTCCCTCCTGTCGGTTATCCTCAGGACCCTGTCATGCATCTCTGAGGGTATCCCTTCAATCATATCATCAATAATTTTATCAGGGTCTTCCGTCCTGGGATTATCTGACGTTAATATTACCCTGTCGCTTTTTTCGGCACTAATCCTCGCCATTATTGGCCGTTTGCCCCTGTCCCGATCTCCTCCGGCGCCCACAACGGTTATAAGCTTGTTACCCGTCTTCTTTATTTTGTTAATGGCTGACAGAACATTGTCGAGTGCATCGGGTGTGTGTGCATAATCCACTATGGCCGTAGTGCCAATAAGAGACCTTATAAGCTCGAACCTGCCGGGCACAGGTTTAAGTGCGCTGATATTAGTAAGTGCTTCGAGTTGGTCCTGCCCGAGCAGATCAGCAGCCGAAAATACAGCCAGCAGGTTGTAGGCATTGAACTCACCAATAAAACCTGTCCATATCTCGTGATTGCCGAACCTGAGGCTCATCCCGTCCATCCTGTGCTCGACGATCCTGCAGGTATAATCAGCGACTGTCTTAAGTGAATATTTATACCTGTCAGCCCTGCAATTTTGCAGCATTAAATCTGCATTCCGGTCATCAGCATTGACCAGGGCAATGGAACCCGGGGGCAGATGATCAAAGAAGGCTTTTTTAGCATCCAGGTAATTATCGAAACTGCCATGATAATCGAGGTGATCACGGGTGACATTTGTAAATATGCCCATACTGTAGGTGAGGCCAACGATCCTCTTTTGCACAACAGCATGCGAACTGACTTCCATGAATGCATACTCACAGCCTTCATTTATCATTTCACGCAAAAGCATGTTGATTCTTACTGGATCGGGTGTTGTGAGTGTGGCTTTTAGCTCTGCCCCTGAAATATAATTTGCGATTGTTGATAATAAACCGGCCTTATATCCAAGTGAGGTAAAGAGACTGTACAGGAGGCTTGCTGTGGTTGTTTTGCCGTTTGTCCCTGTGATACCCACCAGCTTTATTTCCCCCGAAGGATTATCATAATAATTTGATGCACACACAGCAAGAGCATAAGCAGAGTCTTTCACCTGGATAAAGCAGGTGTCAGCGTCCGGCTTTTCTGGTAGCCTTTCGCATATTACTGCGACGGTTCCCAGCTCTATGGCTTCACCTATATAGTTATGCCCGTCGGTTATGGTTCCCTTCACGGCAATGAAGAGCTTATCCTTACCGGCTTTTCTGGAATCAAAGCATATATCAGACACATAGATATCTTCCGCATGGAGACCACCCGAATAATCAATACCAGCTAATATGTCAGTTAGCTTCTTCATCAATTCCTTAATTCAATTTTTATAGTTGACCCGGGCACTATCCTTACTCCGGGCCGCAATGACTGGCTCACAACCTTACCCCTTCCCTCAACCCTGACTTTTAATCCTGAATTTTCGAGTAAGAAAATCGCATCCCTGAGTCCCATGCCAATAACATTGGGAACCAGATTCTCAATAAGCTCAAGTTTTTCAAGCTTAAGTGTATCTCCATCCCGGGTGGGCTCAATCCACTTTCCTTTTGCCGTATTAATGTGCCGCACTCCAAGGTCGGCAAGCAGATATTCAGTATCATCACTGTAACCTTTCTTTACCCTGGGTAAACTATAGTCAGGGTCATGGGGCGACTTAAAAAAATGTGTTGCATATACTTTATCTGCTATTTCCTTAAATACCGGACCTGCCACCAGGTTACCGTAATAAACCGAGTTTGAAGGGGCATTGACAACCACAATGCAGGAATAAACCGGGTTGTCAGCAGGGAAGTAACCAACAAATGAAGCCTGGTATGACACTTTGCCCCCGTATTTATAACCGTATTTATCATTGGCTATCTGTGCTGTCCCCGTTTTACCTGCAATTTTATATGTTTCATTTTTCAGGTTTCCAGCCGTACCATTCTCAACAACACTTTCAAGTAATAACTGGACTTTCTCAATGGTTGAACGGGAACATATAGCAGGGTTCAGCACCTCAGGATTTATCCTTTTTATGGTTTCGCCATGGTATTGTACCTCCCTTACTATACGGGGTTTCATCATTCGGCCGTTGTTGGCAACAGCATTATATAAAGTAAGTAGCTGAAGAGGTGTCATCTGAACTTCGTAACCATGTGACATCATGGGAAGTGAAATACCTGACCAGTACCTGTCTCCCGGGTACCTGATAAGTGGTGCACCCTCTCCCTTAATATCAATTCCAAGCTTATCATTTAAGCCCATGCGGTATAACCTGTCCACATAATTACCGGGATTCCCCTTGTAGCTTTCGTAAATAATCTTTGCGGTACCGACATTGGAGGATTTTTCGAAAACTTCCTTTACGCTTAATTTACCATAGCCTCCGTGCCTGGCATCCCTTATTGCTTTATCATAATACCTAACTTCACCCTTACCGGTATCTATTGTATCATCGAGATTTATCAGGCCATCTTCGAGGGCGGCAATAAAGGAAGCAAGCTTGAAAGTGGATCCAGGTTCAGCACTTTCACCCACGGCATAATTATATGATTCATAATAATTCCCATCTTCTCCAATTTCGAGATTAGTAATAGCTTTAATATCGCCTGTCTTCACTTCCATCAATACTGCCACGCCATGATGTGCATTATGTTTTAGCAGTTGTCTTTCCAATGCTTCCTCTGCTACATCCTGGAGGTCGATGTTTATAGTGGTGAGTATATCATTCCCATCTCTGGGTTCCACTGAATTTTCGCTATTTACAGGCATCCATGCTCCCCCGGTAAGCCTCTGTTTAAGTACCGATCCGCTTACACCTGTGAGTTCAGCATCATAAGCTCCTTCAAGTCCCACTACATTGCCGGAGGCACCTTTTGTAAGATATCCTATGGTGCGACGGGCCAGTCTCATGTGTGGATTTATACGTCTATTTTCAGTTTCGGCTATAAAGCCTCCCTTATACCTTCCATGCTCAAATATTGGCAACTGTTTTAATTCTTTAAGGGTATTATGGCTTACCCTCCTTTTTATAAGGTAGTATCTTTCTCCATTTCTCCTGGCACTGATGAGGTCACGTTTCCATTCATCAGCAGATTTTAAACCGATTATTTTTGATAAACCATCACAAAGGCCATCAAGTCCCTGTATCCATGTTTGCTGATCCATCCCGGTGCTCCTGGCATCAAAATAAACAGAATAATATGGAACAGAGCTGGCGAGTAAGCGCCCATCGTCTGATAAGATATCACCCCTGTTTGCCGGTACAATGTCAGTTTTGTAAACATATTCCTCACCCATTTCGGCCCACCTGTCCCCTTCCGGAAACTGGATTATGAAAATACGTACCAGTGTGCCAAGTGCCAGAATGATAATTGTAATATATACCACTCCGCTACGCCATATTATTTCATCCCTCAATGCCATAGTTATTTTTTTATGACAATCCTATAAGGAGGCTCCTTCAACTCTTTCAGTTCAAGGCCCCGCTGGTTTAATAACCTCGTCACCTGCGACTGCTTGCTTATATACATCAATTCAGAGGTGGTAGCCATAGCCTCAGCCCGCAACTCCTTTACTTCCGCCTGCAAGAGGTCGGTTTTCCTTATTATTTTCTCTGCATGAAACCTGTTAGCTATATAAAAAGCCCCCAGGACAGTCAGGAACAACAAATAGGGGAGATTGCCAAGAATAATTTTTTCACTGAACAACGATCCGCTGAAAAGGCTCTTGATAAAACCTTCCCCTTTGTGCTGATTACCCTTTGTTGACGTTTTATTACCAGTAGCCATGCTTACTTTTTTTCTGCTATCCTTAACTTTGCACTTCTTGCCCTTTTGTTCCTGCTTACCTCTTCCTCGGAAGGAGTTATAACCTTTTTGTTGACAAGAATAAATGGGCTTATGGGATTACCGTAAAAGTCTTTCTCTTCACGGCCTTCAAAATTGCCGCTCTTAAAAAAGTTTTTTACCAGCCTGTCTTCAATCGAATGATATGTTATTATTACAATCCTCCCGCCTTTAACCAGCATTCCGGTCGCCTGCAATAACATTTCCCTGAGAAACTCTGTTTCACGGTTTAATTCCATCCTCAATGCCTGGAATAACCTTGAGAGAAATTTATTTTTCATCCCCGATGGCAGTAATTCCCTGACCGAATCAAGCATGTCGCCTGTTGTTACAATAGGGGATTTTGTCCTGTATGATATTATTGCTGATGCAAGGGCTGCTGCATTCCTGAATTCGCCGTAGTCACTGAAGACACGCCTCAGTTCTTCCTGTGAATACTTATTGACAATATCAGCAGCAGTATTCTCTTTCTCCTGGTTCATACGCATATCAAGGTCCGATTCATACCTGTATGAAAAACCCCTTGCCTGATCGTCAAATTGTCTCCAGGAAACACCAAGGTCAGCAAGCAAGCCATTTATTGCATCCACCCCATGATAAAGGAGGTTATTCCTGAGAAAACGAAAATTCTGGTTTAAAAACAGAAACCGGTCATCAACCGGCTTATTCACTTCAGCTCTTTCATCCTGATCAAAAGCAATCAGCCTTCCCCCTTCAAGATGTTTAAGTATTTCCTTTGAATGACCACCGCCCCCGAATGTTACATCGACATAAATCCCGTCAGGCTGAATGTTCAGCCCGTCGATACATTCATTCAGCAATACTGGAACATGGTATTTCATCATACCTCCTCTTCAGGTAACTTACCTCCCATTAGTTTCTCAGCCAGGTCGGCAAAATCATCAACAGGCATATCAATCTTATCATATTTCTCACTGGCCCATATCTCTATCCTGCCATCCTGCCCTGCCAGGATAACTTCCTTTTTAATTCCCGCTATTTCAATAAGCCTGCGCGGAATCAGTAAACGATTACTGCCATCAAGGATCAGCTCCGCCGTTCCCTTAAAGAAATTACGGAGAAACATATTGTGCTCCCTGTTGTAGGGGTTTATCCTGCTGCGAATCTTATCCATCTGCTCCTCCCAGTCCTCGGCTGTATATAGGACCAGACACTGTTCAAAGATGTCACGCCTCACTACGAAATGATCAAGTGAAGATGCTTTCATCTGCTTTTTGAAAGCAGAAGGGAAAATCAGCCTTCCTTTGGCATCAATCTTGCAACTGTAATCACCAATAAATGTGGCCATACTTTAAAAAAACAGGTTTGAATGTAAAAATAAGAAAAAATCACCACTTTACTCCACTTTATCCCATTTTTTTACACTTTGTTGATAACTTTTGATCTTTTTTCTGTGATTTTAAATGCCATAAAATGGAGTATTAAGATTTGAAAGAGGGTATCTCTTCTATTCTGATTCAAGGTTTTTTAGTTAAATTTGTATGGTCAAAACATTAAGTGAGGGGGATTACTAAATGGATGAGAATAAGGTATCCGGGGGTAAAAGGATAGACATTAAAGATGTATTCAGGGATAAAAATCCGAAGCTTGCAAGTTTAATACCGGGTTTTGTAATAAGGTACCTGAAGAGGATAATTCATGAGGACGAACTCAATGATTTCATGTCGAAATATGGAGATCTGAGGGATATTGAACTTGTTAAAGCCGGCCTGTCATACCTGGGTATAAATTATGAAGTTCACAATAGGCACAACATACCTGATGAGGGGAGATATATATTTGTTTCCAACCATCCTCTCGGTGGTCTCGATGGTCTTGTCTTTATGAATGAATTATCAAAGTATTTTGATGATCTAAAATTTCCGGTTAATGATATCCTGATGAATATAGCGAATATGTCAGGAATATTTCTTCCGATCAATAAGCACGGAAGCCAGGCAAGGGAATCAGCAAGGCAGATTGATGAAGCATATGCCTCTGATGCACAGATTCTATATTTCCCTGCGGGCTTGTGTTCAAGAAAGAAACACGGTGAAATAAAAGACTTACAGTGGCAAAAAAATTTTCTTGTCAAAGCTATCAAGCATAAGCGTGATGTAGTGCCGGTATATTTCTCAGGAAGAAATTCGAATTGGTTTTACAATCTTGCAAATTTAAGGAAGGCATTGGGAATAAAGTCCAATATTGAAATGCTCTATTTGCCGGATGAAATGTTTAAGCAGAAGAATAAAGATCTTCACATCGTATTTGGAAAACCTATTCCATGGCAAACATTCGACAGGTCAAAAAAACCCCATGTATGGGCTGAATGGCTTAAAAGCAAGTCGTATGAACTGGCTGGAGACATTCCATAACGAATTATTTTATTATTTTTGAATTGGTATTTTCGTCCGTTCTACTTAAATAGTCTAAGATTTAGAAGGTCAAAACAAAATCAATATGAAGAAAATTGTAGATGCAATACCAATGCATGATATAGAGAAGGAGCTGACCGAAGATAAACTTTTACGTAAGACTAATAATGCCAATAACGAGGTTTACGTTTTCACAAGTCATGATGCACCCAAGCTGATGCACGAGATAGGAAGGCTGAGGGAAATCACCTTCAGGTCTGCGGGAGGGGGCACGGGGAAAGCAATTGACCTGGATGAATATGATTTTTCTGAGGATTCACCACACCAGCAATTAATTGTATGGGATCCTGAAAATAAAGATATTATTGGGGGATACAGATTTTTCATTCACGACAATGAAAAGAAGCAGGTTGATCCCAGCGATATGGCATCTTACGATTATTTTTATTTCTCGGATGAATTCACAAATAAATATCTGCCTCATCTGATGGAGCTGGGAAGGTCATTTGTACAACCCGATTACCAGTCCAGGGCCAAGGGCAGAAAGAGTTTATTTGCACTTGATAATCTATGGGATGGTCTCGGTGCAATAATAATTGAGAATCCATCGGTAAAGTACCTTTTTGGTAAGGTCACCATGTATCCTCATTTCCATATCCATGCACGCAGCATGATCATATATTTCATGAAAAAGCATTTCAGTGATCCTGACAGGCTTGTTGTACCCAAAGAGGATATTTCTCTTGATATTGACGAAGAACTTATGGAAAGCATTTTCACAGCCGACAACTATCGTGATGACTATAAAACACTGCAACAGGAAGTAAGGAAGATCGGTGAGACCATACCACCGCTAATAAATGCTTACATGAATCTTTCGCCAACCATGCGTACATTTGGAACCATACACAATGAAAGCTTCGGGAATGTTAATGAGACCGGTATCATGATTACCATTAAGGACATGTATATTGAAAAAATCAACCGTCACCTTGCCTCTTACAGGGAAGATTATGATATCGGCACTCAGTAGGCTCTTACATCCTTATTTTCAATGTAATTAATAAAAGACTGGTTAGCCACCCTGTTTCCCCCGGGTGTGGGATAATTGCCGGTAAAGTACCAGTCGCCAAGATGGCCCGGGCATGCCTGGTGAAGTCCTTCAATAGACTGGTATATAATTACAAGGTCAGCATTTATAACAGGCAATTTAAGCATACGGGCTATTTGTGACGATATTTCTCTGGCAGAGAAAGGATCATATATTTCTTTTACAACATTTACTATTTCACCGGTGGGTTTAAGGTTTTCTTTCATGGCTTTTTTATACACTTCATCTATTTTACCTTCCATGCCATTTGCTTTTAATAATTCAATAGCAGCCCTGAAAGCTATTAAGTTTCCCATTCTTGCCATATCGATGCCGTAGCAATCAGGATATCTTATCTGGGGGGATGAAGAGACTATTACAATTTTACGAGGGTCGAGCCTGTCGAGTATTCTCACTATGCTTTTTTTAAGAGTTGTACCCCGCACTATTGAATCATCCAATACCACCATACTGTCAATTCCTCTTCTTATCACTCCATAGGTAACATCATAAACATGCCCAACCAGGTCATCGCGTGATTTATCCTCTGTGATAAATGTCCTGAGCTTTGCATCTTTCACCGCCAGTTTTTCGATTCGTGGTCTTGAGGACAGTATTAATTCCAGTTCTTTTTCAGATAATTTCTTCTGATTTTCCCTGATAAGTTTGATCTTATGATCCCGGAGATAATCTTCCAATCCCTTAATTAAGCCGTAAAAGGCACTTTCAGCCGTATTGGGTATATAAGAAAACACCGTATTTTCAAGATCATGATCGATGGCTTCCAGCACGCTGTCAGTAAGTTGTTCGCCCAGTTTCTTTCTTTCCCTGTATATTGACTTATCCGTTCCCCTTGAAAAATAGATCCGTTCGAAGGAGCACTTTCTTTCATTCTCCTGCTTGCGTATCATTTCAATTTTTGTATCTCCAGCTGCTTTTGCAATAAGGGCATAACCCGGCTGCAATTCTTTAACCTGGTCAGTTCTGAGATTGAACACTGTTTGAATAACAGGCCGCTCCGAGGCCACTATAATTATTTCATCATTAAGATAATAAAATACAGGACGTATGCCCCATGGATCCCTGAGCACAAATGCATCGCCATGCCCCAGCATGCCTGTCATGGCATAACCGCCATCCCATCTCTTACTTGCATTACGCAACACATTGGCCACTTCCAGGTTTTCTTCTATCAAAGGAGAAATCTCCTTTTTAGCCAGTCCTTTTTTACGGTATTTTTTAAACAATGACTCCACTTCTTCATCAAGAAAATGTCCTACATTTTCAAGTATGGTCACCGTATCGGAGAAATCGGTGGGGTGTTGTCCTATTTCAACCAGTGAATTGAAAATTTCCTTTACGTTTGTCAGGTTAAAATTCCCTGCAAGGACGAGATTTCTGGAACGCCAGTTATTTGATCTCATCACCGGGTGGACATTCTCAATATTATTCAGGCCATAGGTTCCATATCTTACATGACCGATGAAGATATCCGAAGCATAAGGAAGGATCTGCCTCAGGGTAGTATAATCCGAAATATCATTTTTTTCGAATCCCAGTTTTTTAGCATCATCATAAATGGTGTCAAAAATTTCCCTTATAGGGTTGGCGCCGTTTGACCTGTGTCTGAAAAAATATTTCTCACCCGGTTTGACTCCTTTTTTCAAACCGGCAATTCCTGCTCCATCCTGTCCACGGTTATGCTGCTTTTCAAGCATGAGGTACATCTTTTGCAGGAAATAATCCCATCTCCCATATTTCTCAATAAAATATTCCAGCGGTTTCAGCAATTTTACCATTGCTATGCCGCATTCGTGTTTAATCTGATCACTCATAATCTATTGATCCAGGTCGGGATAATTTATAATATCTGTCACCAGGTAAGCATTTGGGAATTCCCGTTTCACCTTTTTGAAATCAGGATATGCATCATGTTTTGTGCGGTAGTCACCCACACGGACCTTAAAATAATTGGGGGGATCGAACCTGAGGTATGAGGGAATATCTGGAAATTCAGAAATAAATTCTGCCTTTGCCTCATTTGCATCTTCCCTTGCATTACGCCCTGAACCTCTGTAAATCTGTATCCTGTATCCGTTGATGCCGTCAGTCTTGGCATTTGCCATTATATGCCTGCTCAGCAGTGAATCCACACGTATATCCTGGTTTATCTCCACGCGGCCCGAACCGTAAGTGCTACTTTTATTAATGAGCTCCTCTGCTTTTATCAATTCCTGGGCCTGTATACTGCTGCATAATGCTAAGAGGCTTATAAGTAGGATAGGTATTTTCATATGGTAAAAATAATAAATTATCTCTTTATTGCTGTTTTTCCAGTTCTGCAGCCAGTTCATCGGTCATCTCGAGGTTATGATATACATTTTGCACATCATCATCTTCTTCGAGGGCGTCTACCAGTTTAAGCACTTTCCTTGCATCTCCGATTTCAAGTTCCCTGGTATCATTAGGCACCCTCTGGAGGTCGGCACTGATGGGCTCCACTCCCATCTCTTCAAGTTTCTTATTAAGGTTGCCAAAATCTTCCATTGCACAGGTAACTGTTATTATGTCATCGTCGGTTTCAATCTCTTCTGCCCCGCCGTCAATCAACTCGAGTTCAAATTCATCCATATCTATCTCATTATTTCCCCTTATGGTGAATATCCCCTTCCTTTCAAACAAAAAATTCAAGGATCCTTTTGTCCCAAGACTTCCCCCATACTTATTAAATATCGACCTGACACTGGCTACGGTACGGTTATTATTATCGGTAAGGCATTCAAGGAAGATAGCTATTCCGTTCGGGCCATATCCTTCGAAGCTTATTTCTTCATACCTTGTTGCATCATCACCGGTGGCTTTTTTTATAGCCCTTTCAATATTGTCCTTGGGCATATTGGCTCCCTTGGCATTTTGAACAGCAAGGCGCAGCCCGGGGTTGGTTTCCGGATCACCACCTCCGTCCCTGGCGGCAACGGTGATTTCTTTAATCAAGCGGGTAAACATTTTCCCTCGCTTAGCATCAATGGTACCCTTCTTCCTTTTTATAGTCGACCACTTGCTATGTCCTGACATAATTTATCGTGTTTATTTTTCAAGTGCAAAAATACGAAAAACACCGGTTATTCAGTTAGGCTCCAATATAAAACAGGAGAGCATATCCTACGGAAGAATCTTTATCCAAACTGTTTTGACAACTAAAAAGCGCCAGGATAGCAAATAGAAAGATCAGGCGCTCAAAGGCCCGCATGATATTAGTTTTCAATGTATTTAATTTCATTATCCAATACATTGTTGTTTTCAAAATCAGTAATATTTTTTAGTGTAACTGTTGCTATTTCATCCAGAGCCTCTTTAGTTAAGAATGCCTGATGAGATGTAATAAGGACATTGGGAAAACTGTTCAGGCGAAGAATAAGCTCATCTTCTATGATACTCTCAGATAAGTCTTTGAAAAACAAATGCTCTTCCTGTTCATAAACGTCAATGCCCAGGTAGCCTATTTTTTTCTTCAACAGTGCATCAATGACATCAGCTGTTTTGATAAGAGCGCCCCTGCTGGTATTTATTAGCATAACTCCATCTTTCATTTTTGAAAATGCATCCCTGTTAATTATATGTTTAGTGTCTTCTGTAAGAGGGCAATGAAGGGATATAATATCAGAAGAAGTGAAGACTGAATCCAGTGCAACATACTTGACTCCTTTTCTTTTCAGTTCTTCGGACTCATGAATGTCGTATGCCAGAATTTTGCATCCAAAAGCTATCATTATTTCACAGAAAACAGCACCGATTTTACCTGTTCCAATAACACCTACGGTTTTATTGTGAAGATTAAAACCTGTTAGCTTTTCCAGTGAAAAATTACCCTCACGAATTCTGTTATAAGCCTTATGGGTTTTCCTGTTGAGGGTAAGGATCAGGGCCAGGGTATGTTCTGCAACAGCCTCAGGTGAATAAGCAGGTACACGTACAACCCTTATTCCATTCCGGCTGGCAGATTCAAGATCAACATTATTATGGCCTGCACAGCGAAGGGCTATTAAGCGGATTCCGTTTTCAGACAATTTGCCAATGGTTCTTTTATCAACTTTGTCATTAACAAAAACACATATTGCATCAAAACCGTGGGTTAAATCAGCCGTACGGTAATCTAATGCAGTTTCAAAATATGTAAGTTCATGATTATGCAGACTTTTGAATTTATCAAAATACTCCCTGTCATAGTTTTGTGTGCTGAAAAATGCTACTTTCATGACTAATACCCTTCTTTTTACTTTATCAACAATTTAATATATAATATGTTTCATGTCAATTATTTCCACTCTTTATTTTTAATTGATTTTTAATTGTCTTTTTATAAATAGTTAAGTTCCCCCGTTTTTTACCATCTTTGCATAAGTATTTTTATAAATATGAAGAGTTACGAAATTAAGCTGGTCTTTCTTGTATTCTCCATTGCCATGCTGATGGTTTCATGTGGCAAGGAGCCAACGAATGGTGGTGAAGGGCCAGATTTTTCGGATTGTGTCGTAAGCGGGTCCATCAACACCTTTGATATAGTCACCTTCAATATTCAGGGATATCCCATGTATGGCGAAGAAACAGCTATGGTCGTAGCAGACCTGATCAAGGAAATGAATGTTGATATTATTGCCCTCCAGGAAATAAGTTCGGAAACAGAATTTGATAAGCTAGTCGAAAGACTGATAGGATGGGAAGGTGAATATTACCCTATTGATAATTCCATATGGAACCTGGCATATCTTTACAAGATATCGGAAATTAGTCTTGACGAGGATAAGAGTAAAATACTTTTCGAGGATGATTTCTGGTCGTTTCCCAGGCCTCCTTTCGAAGTGCATGTAACACATATACCAACAGGCATAGAAGCAATACTTATAAACAACCATTTTAAATGCTGTGAAGGGTCAGAAAATGAAGAGCGGCGAAGAAATGCCACTGATTCTTTACATAAATATATTTCAGACAATTACCCGGATGAGGCGGTCATAGTCCTGGGAGACCTCAATGATGAAATCAGTGGAACAACCTATGAGACCAACGTGTTCTGGACAATGGTTAATGATCCTGACAATTATATGTTTACTGATATGTCTATCGCCCGGGGGTCTGTAGTATGGTGGTCATATCCTTCCTGGCCAAGTCATATAGATCATATATGCGTTACGGATGAATTATATTCAAAAATTGACACTACAATTGTTAACAGACCTGACAGGTGTTTCCCCGACTATTCTGATCTTATATCTGATCATCGCCCGGTGTATCTCAGGTTGAAATAATGATATAAGCCATTTATTATTATCTTTATGCGCTAATGGCATCCCCGGTAAACTATAGCTGGTATGAGGAAACATATTATTAATGCTGCAACAGGAATTATTATCGGAGGCTTTTTTCTTTTTCTCACGCTCAGAAACAAATCCCTGGACGAAATATTTGAACTTCTGGTATCGGCAAGAACCGGCTGGATATTGTTAAGCATTTTTTTTCTGTTCATTATGTTTATTTTCAGGGCTTACCGGTGGAAGTTATTAATGGAAAATAATGGCAACTCTTCTGACATTAAGAATGTTTCATATTCACTGCTCCTGGGATTCTTTATAAACAGCTTCACCCCAAAGCTTGGTGAAATAATCAGGTGTACCTCTTTAAAAAAATCATCAGACATACCTGTATCAAAGAGTTTTGGGACTGTTGTCTCGGAACGTATATATGACCTGCTGGTAATTATACTCGCCACTACGGTGATTCTTCTTCTTGAATTCGGAAGGTTGAGGGAATTGATAAGCACAACTGCTTACAGCCTTAAAAATTCTGTAACAACTAACTTACTTAACCTTGCCTTAATTTTATCAGGACTGATATTGATTATTTTTGCCCTGGTACTGATATCCAGGCATTATAAGCTGATACATAAAATCAGTTTGTTCCTGAAAGAATTCTGGGCAACTGTTAAAAAAACTTTCAGGATAAAGTCATACGGTTTATTTACCATCCATACAATTATAATATGGCTTCTCATGTTGCTGATGAATTATTGTTGCCTGCGGGCATTACCTTCAACTGACAATCTCAGCTTTTATTTCGCCTTTGTAGTTCTCTTTGTCGGAACCATAGGATGGGCTATACCCAGTCCAGGAGGGATAGGTACCTCTCATTTCTTTGTCCTCCAACTCTTTTTATTATTTAATATGAGTGAAAAAACGGGGATCACTTACGGCCTGCTGGTAAATGGGATTACAGTTTTATTTACTATCGCGGGTGGGCTGTTTGCAATAATTGTTGTTAACTCATTCAAACTTGTGAGAAAATATCGATAAGGCATAAAAGATAAGTAAGAGGCTAAGGCTGAGGCTGAGGCTCCGCCTTCGCTGGCGCGAGTCTGGCTTAATGCTGGCGCAGGTCTCCAGACCTGTGCCCATGTGCCGCCGAGCTCACAGCAATCATCCCGAATGCTCGGGATTCATGCTGTTCGGTTCCAGACTCGTGCCATGCTTCGGCAGACACGGTAAGATTGAGGCTAAGAAACCGATATATGAGAAATAAAAGGGCTGGACCTCAAGCGAGGAGCCAGAATAAGTGGACGCAAAAAGGCAGAGGTCAAACGAAAAAATAAAATAATGAAAAGAACATTCCTATTTTTAATAACATTTCTACTGCTTCTTTGTATTATTACTTCCTGCAGCAAAGAAAAGAATGACATCAGTTGGGGTGATCCCGTTGAACTGGTGAATCCACTGATGGGCACAGATTCAGAGTTCAAACTTTCCAATGGTAACACCTATCCTGCCATAGCCCTGCCCTGGGGTATGAATTTCTGGACCCCGCAGACAGGTGAAATGGGTAATGGCTGGGCCTATACCTATGATGCTTATAAGATCAGGGGCATCAAACAAACACATCAACCAAGCCCCTGGATTAATGATTACGCTGCGTTCTCTCTAATGCCATTAACAGGCAAGATCAGATTCGATGAAGAAGAACGGGCCTCATGGTTCTCTCACAAGGCGGAGACAGCTAAACCATATTATTACAGCGTATACCTTGCCGATCACGATGTAAGCGCTGAAATAACACCTACCGAAAGGGCAGCCATTTTCAGGTTCACCTTTCCTGAAAATGACTCGTCATGGGTTCTTATTGACGGGTTCTACAGGGGATCAATGGTAAAAATATTACCCTCCGAACGCAAAATAATAGGTTATTGCAGGAATAACAGCGGAGGGGTCCCTGACAATTTTCATAACTATTTTGTGATAGAATTTGATAAGGACTTTGAATACACTCATACCTGGCTCAATAAAGAACTTCGAATCAATGAGTTGGAGGCAGAAGGCTTTCATGCAGGGGCAATAGTAGGCTTTAAGACTTCTAAGGATGAAATTGTTCATGCCCGTGTGGCCTCTTCATTTATAAGTCCTGAACAAGCTGAAAGAAACCTGGATGGAGAGATTGGAATAAAATCATTTGATACGGTTATGGAAGAGGCCAGGGAAACATGGAATGAGGAGCTTGGAAGGATAAGGATTGAAAGTAATGATTACGATAAAATTAGAACTTTCTATTCCTGCCTTTACAGGTTGCTCCTCTTTCCCAGGAAATTCTACGAGTTAAACGATAATGGAGAAATTATCCATTATAGCCCATATAACGGGGAAGTATTGCCCGGCTATATGTTCACGGATAATGGCTTCTGGGATACCTTCAGGGCCGTATTTCCATTCTTTACTCTTTTGTATCCCGAACTCAACAGCAATATTATGCAAGGCCTGGTAAATACATACCTGGAGAGCGGCTGGCTTCCTGAATGGGCAAGTCCGGGTCACAGGAATTGCATGATAGGCTCCAACTCGGCCTCATTGATCGCTGACAGCTACCTGAAAGGAATCAGGGGATATGATATAGAAAAACTCTACGAGGCGATGATAAAAAATACGAAGGGTCATGGGCCTGTGGAATCTGTAGGAAGGTATGGTGCGGATTATTATAATAAGCTGGGATATATCCCCTACGATGTAGGGATAAGGGAAAACGTAGCACGAACACTGGAATATGCCTACGCTGATTATTGTATATGGCAGCTCGGTAAGGAGCTGGGAAGACCTGAAAATGAAATACAAATTTTCAAAGAGAGGGCATATAATTTTGTAAATGTGTTTGACCCGGCCAGAAAATTGATGCGCGGCAGAAATCTGGATGGTAGTTTCCAATCTCCTTTCAGCCCGTATAAGTGGGGTGATGCTTTCACCGAAGGCAACAGCTGGCATTACACATGGAGTGTTTTCCATGACATTGACAGCCTGGTAAGCCTAATGGGGGGTAATGAAAAGTTCATAGCCAGGCTTGATTCAGTCTTTGAAGTGCCTCCCGTTTTCGATTACTCTTATTACGGTATTGTAATACATGAAATAAGAGAAATGCAGATTGCCGGCATGGGTAATTATGCCCACGGCAACCAGCCGATACAGCATATGATATACCTTTATAATTATGCAGGAGCACCATGGAAAACACAGTACCGCGTAAGGGAAGTTATGGATAAGCTGTATAATTACACCCCCGATGGGTACTGCGGGGATGAAGATAACGGCCAGACATCGGCCTGGTATGTCCTCAGTGCAATGGGATTCTACCCTGTGTGTCCCGGAACCGACCAGTATATAATTGGTTCACCCCTGTTTGATAAAATGATCATTGAAATGCCCGGAGGTAATATTCTTGAAATTATTGCAGAAGATAATGGACCCAGTGCATTTTATGTGGATAATATCACATTTAATGGTAAGATCATAAATAACAATTATTTTACACATGATGCCTTGCAAAAAGGAGGTAAAATAATATTTACGATGTCAGAAGAAGCAAACAAAGACAGGGGGACATCGCCTGAGACCTACCCGTATTCAATGTCAAAGGAATGAAGGCTAAGGATAGCCCAATTCAACAATTAAACAATTCAACGATTCAACAATATTCTATATTTTTGCACCCTGAACAATATCATCCATGCCCCGCAAATTATACATAGAAACATACGGATGCCAGATGAACGTGGCCGACAGCGAGGTGGTTGTATCCATACTGCAGGATAAGGGATTCTCCTTAACCGACAGGCTGGACGATGCCGACGTGGTGCTTGTAAACACCTGTTCGGTGAGGGATAATGCCGAGCAGAGGGTGTGGGGACGGCTCGACCTGTTTGGGAAATATAAAAAAAACAAGCCTGGCATGCTGGTGGGGGTGATAGGATGTATGGCCGAAAGGCTGAAGGAGGAATTACTGGAGGCAGGTAAAATGGTTGACCTGGTTGTTGGTCCCGATGCATACAGGAATCTTCCGGGATTAATAAGCGATGCATCTCAAGGTCATAAAGCGGTTAATGTTCTCCTCTCACGGGAAGAGACATATGCTGACATAGCGCCTGTAAGACTTGACAGAAATGGGGTTACAGCATTTGTATCGATAATGAGAGGATGCAATAATATGTGCACCTATTGTGTAGTGCCTTATGTGAGGGGAGCAGAACGCAGCCGTGATCCCTCAACAATAGTCAGGGAAGTGCAGGACTTGTTCGACCGGGAATACCGAGAAGTCACCCTCCTCGGTCAGAATGTTGATTCTTATTTATGGAAAGAAAGGGGAAAAGAAACAAACTTTGCTGAGCTACTTGAGTTAACTGCAAAGGTCAACCCCCTTCTCCGGGTCCGTTTCTCGACATCACACCCAAAAGATATGTCTGATGATGTGTTGAGGGTAATGTCACGTTTCGATAACATATGTAAACATGTACATCTACCCGCCCAGAGCGGTAGCAGCCGGATACTGGAATTAATGAACAGAAAATACGACAGGGAGTGGTACATGGGCAGAATAAACGCAATAAGAAATATACTACCCGGATGTGCTGTATCAACCGATATGATGACGGGCTTTCCTACCGAAACAGAGGAAGATCATGAGGCCAGCCTTAGCCTTATGAAATGGGCTCAATATGATTTTGCATATATGTTTAAATATAATGAAAGACCAAACACGAAAGCTGCCAGGAAATATCCTGATGATGTTCCTGATAAGATTAAGACAAGGCGCCTGAATGAAATAATAGAGCTGCAAAATAAATTATCACTGGAGAGCAAGAAAAAAGACATAGGTAAAATTTATGAAGTCCTGGTAGAGGGCTTTTCAAGAAAATCAACTTCCGATCTCTCGGGCAGGACATCTCAGAACAAAGTGGTAGTATTCCCGGCAGGGAAACAAAAACCGGGTGATTACGTAAGAATAAAAATAAGTGATTGCACCTCGGCAACCCTAATGGGAAATCCTGTATGATTATGCCGCTTATTTGAATAATGGTGCCATTCATATATGTTAGTATAAGTCATAAATTGTTAACAAGTAAACATAAGCATAACTAAGGATATATACACAATTTAATATTTTTGTCGAAATTGTACATTTAAATAATCAATAACGGAAATTATGAAAGGAATCAGAAACATTTTATTGATGATCATCGTTGTCTTGCTCGGTTCTTCTGCAACCATGGCACAGGAAGCAGACATCCCGCAACGATTTGTTATAAAAACCAACCCCCTCGCTGCCCTCGGTGGTCCCTTCTGGGTAACCATCATTCCTGTTACGGGAGAATATAAAGTGCTTTTTGAAGCTAAAACAACACAAAAACAATCAGTAACCCTGGGAGCTTCGTATTTAGGGCCCAGCCTGTTGCTGAACCTTGATGAACTAACCAGTGAAGGTGAGGATATCAGTGGAATCAAAACAAGTGGTTTCAGGGGGCAGTTAATGTATAAGTTTTTTATCAGCCGTGACACTGAGTCACCCGAAGGCTTATATGTAGGCCCGCATTTTTCATATGCCTCCGCTTCCATTGCCAGTAAGGACAATACTGACAACAAGATAGATATGATGAAGATGAATGTTAATGGTATTATAGGATATCAACTTATAACCAGTGGAGGATTTGCCCTCGATATATTTACGGGCCTTGGTTTAAAAAGCAGCAAATGGACACCTGAAGGAGATTCAGAAGAAGTATTTGACGTACCTTTTGAAGACAAAGCTTCAGCCACGGTAGCCTTTGGATTCAGCTTTGGTTATGCCTTCTAAAGAATTGATGTAATACTTAATGTTGCGGGGGATTTACTATATCCCCTGTTTTTTTATTTGCAGTCCCAGTTCCTTCAATTGCTCTTCCGATATTTTTGAGGGTGTATCTATCATCACATCCCTGCCCTGGTTATTTTTAGGAAAAGCAATATAGTCACGGATTGTTTCGGAACCGTCAAAAAGTGCCACCCAACGATCAAAGCCGAAAGCAATTCCTCCGTGAGGGGGTGCGCCATAGCCGAAAGCATCCATCAGGAAACCAAACTGGGAACGGGCTTTTTCATCTGTAAAGCCAAGGACCCTGAACATCCGTTTTTGTATCTCCGCATCGTGTATCCTTATTGAGCCACCGCCTATCTCAACCCCATTGATCACAAGGTCATAGGAGTTAGCCCTGACCTTGCCGGGGTCTGATTCAAGCATATCCAGGTCTTCGGCCTTTGGCGATGTAAAAGGGTGGTGCATCGCATAATACCTCTGTGTTTCATCATCCCATTCCAGCAGGGGATAATCCACCACCCACAAGGCCTTGTACTGGTCATTGCCTCTCAATCCCATCTGGCCGGCCATTTCAAGACGCAATTCCGACAATGCCTTAAGCGTAGGCACCCTTTCACCGGCCAGTATAAGGATGAGATCACCCGGCTCAGCACCCATTATGGCAGCCAGTGACTTTAGGTCATCTGGTCCATAGAATCTGTCAACAGATGATTTGAATGAACCGTCAGTGTTATATTTAACATACACCAGTCCTTTGGCTCCAATCTGGGGTTTCTTAACAAAATCGGCTAGCCTGTCGAGATCCTTCCGTGAATAATCAGAACACCCTGAAGCCACTATGCCTCCAATATACTCTGACTTATCAAAGACATTGAATCCTCTGCCTTTGACCTTTTCACTTATTTCTGTAATCTTCATCCCAAACCTGAGATCAGGCTTATCTGTCCCATATTCGGAGATAGCCTGTTCATAAGTCATACGGATAAATTTCTCCTTTACATCGATGTTCCTGATTGCCTTGAACAAATGAACGGCCAGTCCTTCAAATGCATCCAGTACATCATCCCTTTCAACAAACGACATTTCACAGTCGATCTGGGTAAACTCGGGCTGGCGGTCGGCACGCAGGTCCTCATCCCTGAAACACCTTACAATCTGGAAGTACTTATCGAAGCCCGACACCATTAACAGTTGCTTGAAAGTCTGGGGTGACTGCGGCAGTGCATAGAAAGAGCCCTGGTGCACCCTCGACGGCACTACAAAATCACGTGCTCCCTCGGGGGTTGATTTAATGAGAACAGGAGTTTCTATCTCTATGAAGCCATTAAGATCCAGATACTTCCTTACTTCCTGTGCCACCCTGTGTCTGTGAATCATGTTTTGCTTAACAGGTTCGCGCCTGAGGTCGAGGTACCGGTATTTCATCCTCAGTTTATCGCCACCGTCTGTCTCCTCTTCCAGGGTAAAAGGAGGGATCTCACTGGTGCTCAAGACAGTTAACCTGTCAACTATGATCTCAATATCACCCGTAGGCATTTTTGGATTTTTGTTGCTTCGCTCTGCAACAAAGCCTTCGGCACTGATCACATATTCTCTTCCCAGTTTCCTGGCATCAGCGCATAAACCGGGATTTGTTTCCATATTAAAGACAAGCTGGGTCTTACCATACCTGTCTCGCAGGTCAATAAACGTCATCCCTCCCAGGTCACGTGATTTGTGGACCCAGCCACTTAAAACAACCCGTGACCCTTTATTTGATAAGGTCAGTTCTCCGCAAGTGTGTGTTCTGTACATAATGAGGCTGATAAATTTGAAACAAAAATAACCAAAACATAATAAGACTGAAACGAATTATCCTTATCTGAGATATATTTCTCTTTTTATTACTTTTACACAAATATCTCCCGCTTAGTATGATCACGATGGAATTTACTGATGAAGTATTTATGAAAGCGGCATTGAATGAGGCCGAAACAGCAAGGGAAAAAGGAGAAGTGCCGGTTGGTGCCGTGGTGGTGTGCAATAACAGGATTATTGCCAGGGCCCATAATCTTACTGAAACGTTGAATGATCCCACTGCCCATGCTGAAATGCAGGCAATAACCGCTGCATGTGCATATTTGGGTGGTAAGTACCTGGATAAATGTTGCCTGTATGTTACCCTGGAGCCGTGTACCATGTGTGCCGGTGCATTATTCTGGAGCCGCATAGGTAAGCTTGTTTACGGAACATCCGATGAAAAAAGAGGTTACACTCTTAACCCTAACAATATCCTGCATAAGAAAACAAATGTATCACATGGTATCCTGGAAACAGAATGCAGGAATATTCTCAAGGATTTTTTTAAACATAAAAGGTATGATTTGCCTGATGAAATTAATTGATATCTTTAACAAATAATTTAGGTTTGTAAAAACATTTTCCCGGATGACATTCGATAATAGCAAGACTATTATAAAAATAAGGCTGAGGTTATTCATCGCCACCATTTTGATGATTGCCTATATATTCCTCGTATATTTCGGGGAGCAGTTGCGTTTCCCCATCTTTGGTATCAAGGAACATCATGCCACTCTCACGCTTGTTGCTGCCTACCTTTTGTTGACTTTTACGCCTCTTATATTTAAATACAGATACATATACTTTTCAGATGATGGCCAGCACATTATCTTCAGATATTATTCTGCTGGTTTTCTGAGCGGGGAAAAAAATTCGGTGGAAATCCCAAAAAGCGAATTCCTCAATTACAAATTGATAAAGGAATTTGCCGGCCTTATAAAATCAATACAATTATACCGTCTGATGGGAAATAAAAAAGCCAGTTATCCACCCATTCATGTATCTTCATTGTCAAAATCAGAACTGGGCAAAATAAGAGTGTCATTGGACAAATATGTAAAACGAAACTAATCAGAGCAGGCTTATGAGTTTAATCATTTTTTAACATTTTTGCTGGCGCTAAGTTTGACAAACACAATTAACCCTTTATAAAATCATAAAAATTTACCAATAATGAATGTAGATATTGTACTGAACAACCTCGAAAAGAAGCACCCCGGCGAGGTTGAATACCTTCAGGCGGTCAGGGAAGTGCTTGAATCAATTGAGGAAGTCTATAATGATAATCCGCATTTTGAATCCGCCAACATCATTGAAAGGCTCATAGAACCTGACAGAATCATCATTTTTAAAGTTCCTTGGATGGATGACGAAGGCATGGTACAGGTAAACCTTGGATACCGTATCCAGTTCAACAATGCCATAGGTGCATACAAGGGGGGCTTGCGTTTTCACCCCAGTGTTAATCTCAGTATCCTTAAGTTTCTTGGCTTTGAACAGATATTCAAGAATTCGCTCACTTCCCTCCCCATGGGAGGTGGTAAGGGTGGCTCTGATTTTAATCCAAAGGGCAAATCAGATGCTGAGATTATGAGGTTCTGTCATTCATTCATGCTTGAATTATGGAATTATATCGGTCCTGAAATGGATGTACCTGCGGGGGATATCGGGGTTGGTGGCCGTGAGATAGGATATCTGTATGGTATGTATAAAAAACTGAAACGTGAACATTCAGGTGTGCTGACCGGAAAAGGAATTAACTGGGGAGGTTCACTTATTCGTCCCGAAGCCACAGGTTTTGGTTGTGTGTACTTCGCCAAAGAAATGCTTGCCACCATAAAAGAATCATTTAAAGGTAAAACAGTTGCCGTCTCAGGTTTTGGTAATGTAGCCTGGGGAGCTGTACAAAAAGTAAATGAGCTGGGCGGCAAGGTGGTAACTCTTTCCGGACCTGATGGTTATGTTTATGACCCTGACGGGGTAACAGGTGATAAAATAGATTATATGCTTGAACTGAGAGCATCCAATGAGGATATTGTCAAACCTTATTCCTATGAATTTGAATCAGCCCAGTTTCATGAAAACAAACACCCCTGGGAGGTTAAGGTGGATATTGCACTCCCCTGTGCCACCCAGAACGAATTGAATGCTGAAGATGCTCATAACCTGGTTAATAACGGATGTATATGTGTATGCGAGGGTGCCAATATGCCCTGCACACCGGAAGCCATTGAAATAATACAGAAAAACAAACTCCTTTATGCACCCGGGAAAGCCGCCAACGCAGGTGGTGTGGCTACTTCAGGTCTTGAGATGTCACAAAACTCGATGAAGCTTCACTGGAGACGCAACGAGGTTGACGACAGACTCCATGAAATAATGATTAATATTCACGAGGCCTGTGTAAGATACGGGACTGGTGAAAACGGCTACGTTGATTATGTCAGGGGAGCGAATATTGCAGGCTTTCTGAAAGTAGCCAATTCAATGCTTGATTATGGCATCTATTAAAGTAATTGCTCCCATAAGTTTGATATGAAAGGGTCATTTGGCGGGGTGGCATAGATCTCCCGGCTTCGCCGAGCTTCGGGGCTCCCTGCTCCCTGCTCCCTGCTCCCTGCAATTACATCCCCCCAACCCCCTTCAAAGGGGGAGCCTTTGCCTTAACCTCAGCCTTAGCCTAAAAACGAATGTCATTTCATTTTAGAATTATCGTCGATGATCGGTGTCTCAGGATGATTTTTATGAGACAGCATCTTCAAAAATTTTTTATCTCTTTCTGCATCTTTCAATTCAGGTCTATTTATTATCTTTGGTAAAATGTCTTGCGCTGAAATGAAGACGGATAAAGAACTCGTTTACCTGATAGCCCTCAGCATGGTTCCTGCTGTGGGTGATATTAATGCTAAAAAACTAATTGCACACCTTGGCTCTGCTTTAGCAATATTTAATCAACCATACCGTAAGCTTATAACGATCCCGGGCATAGGTAAAACAATAGCTGCCCACCTTTGCTCTAAAGAATTTATTTATAAGGCTGAGGAAGAGTTTGATTATGCCCGTAAGCATGGAATAGAAATAAAATGTTATGATGACCCTGAATACCCGGCGAGGCTTAAGGAATGTCCCGATTCTCCTTTGCTTATGTATATAAAGGGAAATGCCAATCTCAACGAAGCCAAAATTCTCAGTGTTGTAGGCACCCGGAATATCACACGCAGGGGCAAGGATATATGCAGGTCTATTATCCGGGACCTTGCCCGTGAATTTCCTGGCCTGATAATTACCAGCGGACTGGCATATGGTGTTGATATTACCGCACATAAAGCAGCACTTAAAGAAAACCTCAATACCATAGCTGTCCTGGGACACGGCTTCAGGACAATATACCCCTCAGCACATATAACAGTGGCAAAGCAGATAATATCACAAGGTGCACTTATTACAGACTTCCCTTCTGCAGAAGGCCCTGAGAGAAATAATTTCCTGAAAAGAAACAGGATCATTGCCGGCATATCAGATGCAACTCTTATAATCGAATCAGGCAGAAAGGGAGGAGCCATGGTCACTGCCGACATTGCCATTTCTTACAACCGGGAAGTTATGGCTGTTCCGGGCAGCCCTGATGCTTCATATTCAGAAGGATGTAACCTTCTTATCAAATCGAACAGGGCAGCTCTTATTGAATCAGCCGATGATATTTATTATAACCTCAACTGGTTGAAATCAAAACCAGGAGATAAACAACAAAAATTATTTCCTGAGAATCTTAGTCCCCTTGAGGAAGAAATATTTGGACTGATAAATGAAAGTGAGGAATTATCATCAGACCAAATAAGCAGTTCGCTGGGTAAACCCCTGCATCAACTATCATCTGCCCTATTAAAACTTGAGTTCTCAGGTTATATAGAAAACATACCGGGAAATATCTACCGTAAGAAAAATTGACCGACATTCAAGGGTGGAGGGTATGATAAATTTCATTATAATGAATATGTTGTGAAACACATAGCTGTGTTCCGAGAGGCTTACTTGTCGCAATTTAAGGATTCCTGCTTTGTTGCATGTTCAAATATTTACAAAGAATACAGATATATTAGGTTCATTTAAAATGAAATTTTTATTTTTATTCCTCTTAAGCTAAAAAACCATTTATAAAAATCAATATTATGGACCCAAGAATTGAAAAATTTATGGCAGCCATCAAGGCCAAGAACCCGGGTGAAAACGAATTTCACCAGGCCGTACAGGAAGTTGCCGAAACACTTATCCCCTTCATTGAAGAAAACCCCAAGTATAAGCATGCCAAGATCCTTGAAAGAATTGCAGAACCCGAAAGGGTTGTGCTTTTCAGGGTCCCATGGCTCGATGACAAAGGAGAGATCCAGATTAACAAAGGCTACCGGATCGAAATGAACAGTGCCATCGGCCCCTATAAAGGGGGATTAAGGTTCCACCCTACCGTTAATCTCGGGATACTGAAGTTTCTTGCCTTTGAGCAGGTATTCAAGAACAGCCTCACAACACTTCCTATGGGAGGTGGTAAAGGAGGATCGGATTTTGACCCCAAAGGTAAATCCGATAATGAAGTAATGAGGTTCTGCCAGAGCTTTATGACAGAATTATCAAGACATATCGGTCCTAATACCGATATTCCGGCAGGTGATATTGGCGTTGGCGGACGTGAAATAGGCTATCTCTTCGGGCAATACAAAAGACTCAGGAATGAGTTTACAGGTGTCCTGACAGGGAAAGGTATAAATTGGGGTGGTTCGTTGATACGTCCTGAAGCAACCGGCTATGGAGCTACATATTTCGCACAGAATATGCTTGAAACAAGGGGTGATACATTAAAAGACAAGGTGGTTACAATATCAGGGTCGGGGAACGTTGCCCAATTTGCCTGTGAGAAAGTTACTGAACTGGGAGGCAAGGTCGTAACCTTATCCGATTCATCGGGTTACATCTATGATCCTGCAGGAATAGATAAAGAAAAGCTCGATTATGTAAAGGAATTAAAGAATGTTAAGCGTGGAAGGATTAAAGAATATGCAGAAAAATATGGGGTTGAATATTTTGAAGGCCAAAGGCCATGGAGCATCAAATGTGATGTTGCCATGCCTAACGCCACGGAAAACGAAATTAATGAGGAGCAGGCAAAAACACTTATCAAGAATGGTTGCTACTGCATTTCAGAAGGAGCTAACATGCCTTCCACCCCTGAAGCAATAAATGCTTTCCTGGATGCCGGCATACTTTATGGGCCCGGGAAAGCAGCCAATGCAGGTGGTGTATCCGTATCAGGTCTTGAAATGACCCAGAACTCAATGCGCCTGGCATGGACACGTGAAGAAGTTGATCAAAGACTTCAAATGATCATGAAGAATATACATGACACCTGTGTTAAATATGGGAAACAGGACGACGGATACATAAATTATGTCCATGGAGCCAATATAGGTGGGTTCATTAAAGTTGCAGATGCAATGATTGCCCATGGTGTAGTCTGATATGCAACTCATTGATAGCCACACACACCCCAGATCTGAGTCAACATAACCATGAGGGGAGTCTGATATGCAACTCATTGATAGCCACACACACCTGTATTTGCCAGAATTTGATGATGACAGGGATGAGATCATCGGCAGGGCATTAAAGAACAATGTTACAAAAATGCTACTGCCCAATATCAACAAAGACTCCGTGAAACCAATGATGAGAATGGTGGCTAATTACCCGGGTATATGCTATCCCATGATAGGAATACATCCTACCAGCGCAAAGGATGACTATGAGGAGCAGCTCGAGTCCGTTGAGAACAATCTTCAAAAAAACAACTTCATAGCAATAGGTGAAATAGGTATCGACCTTTACTGGGATAAAACATATATCAGCCAGCAGGAAGCAGCCTTTGTAGAGCAATTGAAAATTGCCTCCAGGGAGGGCCTGCCTGTAGTTATACATTCACGTGAAAGCCTGGAAGAAATTATAGCCTTGCTGGATTCTGCCGGCTTAGGTAATCTACGAGGAGTCTTTCATGCCTTCACGGGTAACATTGACCAGGCCCGTGAAATAATAAAGCGTGGTTTTCTGTTAGGCGTAGGAGGCATACTTACATTTAAAAATTCAGATCTGGATAAGACAATAAAATCAATTGAGTTAAAAAAAATAATACTCGAAACAGATTCACCTTACCTGGCTCCCGTCCCGAAAAGGGGAAAACGCAACGAAAGCTCCTATGTGAGATTTATTGCAGAAAGGTTGGCTGAGATAAAGAACGTGAAAGTCGAAGAAATAGCCCGAATAACCACATCAAATTGTAAGGCTTTGTTTGGGCTGGATTAAAATACTGTTCTTGCTTAAAGCGGATAAAATTAAAATACCTCTAAATAAGGTTCTACAGGGAGAAATAAGCCATCAGGGTGTTTTTTTTAATAATTTTTCGTATTTTGGCCGCCTGAAATTCTTTGAAAAACTGGCATATCCCTTAGGGTTACTTATCAGGAGAGATGCAGGAGTGGCTTAACTGGCACGCCTGGAAAGCGTGTGTACCCCTAAAGGGTACCGAGGGTTCGAATCCCTCTCTCTCCGCATTTTTCATAAAGATGATAAAATTTTTTCCAGATAATCTGGCTGAGGAGAAGGATTCAAAAAAAAGATTAAATAAGCTTATTGGCCTTGTAAAAGAAAGAATTTTTTAAATTTGCTGAATATTATTTACTTTAATAACTTAAATTACAAATAAACCATGAAAAAACTATTTGCATTTGTAGCTGTGTTTGGGATGCTTTTTATCGGAGCATCGGTTAATGCTTTTGCTCAGGATGAGCCACAAGACACAACTGCTGTTGAGCAAGCTGCAGAAGAAACTCCGGCAACTGTGGAGGAAGAAATGGAAACTGAACCTGCAGATGAAACTGAAGGGGGAGAGCTCCATAAGCAGATTAAGATCAAATTTGTTGAGGGTGGTGCTCAGTTTATGGGTGCTGTTTTAC
Organism: Bacteroidales bacterium; assembly: GCA_041686075.1. Lineage (GTDB taxonomy): Bacteria > Bacteroidota > Bacteroidia > Bacteroidales > VadinHA17 > UBA9300. The sequence goes on from JAWLEO010000015.1 coordinate 46,222, forward strand.
TTACCCTCATCCTCGGTCTGGCAATAGCCATCGAGCGTATAATTTATCTGAACCTTGCTACAACAAATACAGATAAACTTCTTAAGAAGATTGAAGATGCCCTTGAAAGCGAGGGTGTTGAAGCAGCAAAAGATGTATGCCGTAATACTCGCGGTCCGGTCGCAAGTATTTTCTACCAGGGCCTTGACAGGGCAGACGAAGGAATAGAGATGGCAGAGAAATCAATTATCTCATATGGTGGCGTACAGATGGGCCTCCTGGAGAAAAACCTCTCATGGATATCTCTTTTCATTGCCATTGCACCTATGCTCGGGTTCATGGGTACAGTGATTGGTATGATTGAAGCTTTTGATAATATTGAACAGGCTGGTAACGTGTCCGCAGGTCTTGTCGCAGGCGGTATTAAAATTGCCCTTATTACTACCGTATCGGGCCTGATCGTTGCAGTTATCCTGCAGATTTTCTATAACACAATACTTTCAAAAATCGATAGCCTGACAAACCAGATGGAAGATGCTTCAATCTCACTTATTGACATACTTGTGAAGCACAACCTTAAAAAGTAAAATATTATGTCAAATATAATTAGCAGAATCATACAGATATTCCTCTGGGTGCTGATGGCTATTACCATAGTACTTGCCATTATTTTTTATTTCGGCAATGTGGAGAATGAAGGCACAAGGATGGAGGAACCTGTTGTCACACAAACATTCCTATCGTGGGCATACATACTCTTTTTCATTGCCGCCGGGGTCACAATTATTTTTTCAATAGTCAGCATGATTATCAACCCTCAAGGCATCAAGAAAGGGATTTTTTCACTGCTCATAGGAGTGGCGGTTATTGTTGTCGCCTACCTGTTGGCTGATGATACTGTGTTAAACATGCCTTATTTTACAGGTAAGGGTAATGAACCCGCCACACTTAAGTATGTTGGCACAGGATTATATACTGCTTACATTCTCATAGGGCTCGCTTTTCTGGCCATTTTATGGTCATCGGTTTCGAGAATTTTTAAGTAGTAGTTAATAAACTCCCCTGGCGGGGAAATTAAAAATATAAAATTATGGCAAGAAGGGAAGTACACGAGATAAATGCTGCTCCAATGGCGGACATAGCATTTCTCCTGCTTATCTTTTTCCTGGTAACAACTACCATGGCCACGGATACAGGTTTGATGCGAAAACTTCCGCCAATACAGGATCCGGACGAACAGCCCGATGATCAGCAAATCCACGAGAGAAATATCCTCGTAGTAAAAGTGAATAAGGATGATATGCTGCTTGTTGAAGGCGAAATAATCGAAATCGACGAACTCAAGGATATCACCAAGGAATTCATTCTTAACCCGGATGATGATGAGGATTTGCCGGAAAAAATAGAAAAGAACATTCCCTATTTTGGTACGGTCCGGGTGGCTAAACAGGCAGTCATATCTCTTCAAAACGACTACGGCACAACTTATGGTGCATATATAGCGGTCCAGAATGAACTGCTTGCTGCCAGGGATGAAGTAAGAAACGACCTGGCAGTGGAAACCTGGGGAATCCCTTATGAGGAACTCGATGATAATCGAACGGCCGCAGTCGATGAGTATTATAACGCACCCATCTCAGAAGCAGAACCTAAAAAGATTGGAGGAGAGTAATATGAGTAAATTCAAAAGACATACAGGTAAAGCCGGTGCAGGTAAAATAAATACGGCATCCCTTCCTGATATCGTATTTATGCTTTTGTTCTTCTTTATGACAGTAACGGTTATGAGGGAGGTGGAACTGAAAATACAGGTAAGATTACCTGATGCAACCGAAGGGAAAAAACTGGAGAAAAAATCATTGGCAAGCTTTATATATATAGGTAAGCCTTTACCGCAGCTCCAGGCTACATTTGGCTCTGAGCCTAAAATACAGCTAAACGATGCATTCAAAGAAGTAGATGATATTCAGGACTTTATAGCTCAGGAGAGAGAAACACTGGATGAATCCGACCAGGCAAAAATGCTTGTATCCCTGAAAATTGACAGGGAGACAAGAATGCAGATTGTGACCGAGGTCAAGCAGGCCTTGCGTCGCGCTAATGCCCTGAAAATTATGTACGCCAATATGCCAGTTGAAGAGATCACCAGCTTGGAGTGATCTTACAACATTATATTGAAGCCCTGGCTCTTTAAACAGTCAGGGCTTTTTTATCTGCACTGGATGAATAAATGGAATAACATACCCGAACCCATAAACTTTAATCCCCTCAAACACCATCTGGGTTATATACGATCTTTTACGGGTAAATGCTCAATGATGAGTGAAGAAAAGATCCGACGGGATATCATTCCTTTACTTAAACATATAGGTACATCGGTGGCAGATATTTATACCGGCCAACTGGATATCCAGGATATTGTCATAGAAATAAACCTCATCCGGGAGAAAGAAAACATTATGACTGAAGAGTCATTTCTTGCATGGTTAGAAAAAACAAAAAAAGGCTACAGGAAGCACAAGTTATCTGACTCATCACAGTGGGTAATAAAACACCTTGAGGACAACCACAGGTATTTTCATATTTTCCCGGGAAGAAATGTTGAATATACAACACGCAGCAGGGGCAATTCACTCAAAACTGCAATACTCTATGATATATTATTCGATAAAGGAGATATATTGATAAATGATCTTAATGCCGTAAGGAACATGTTGGGCCTGTCACCTGTAAGAAGCATAGAATGGGCATGCAGCATCATTTCAGACATAAGAATGCTGCAGGATGAAATTCCTGACCAGCAATGTATTTAATAAAGCTTTCTAAAACACCGTGGTAGTTATCAAACAAGTTTACATAATAAAATTAAACCTTCCCAGGCAAATTATAATGAAGAAACAGGCTTATAGAAAATGCCCCGCTCCTGGTGAACGCTTTCAATTTTATTTTCTGTTTCCAATACATCCAGGTACTTGTTGATCTCACTGACATGCATGCCGAGGGTATCGCTCAGATCATCAATTGTACAGGGTCTCCTGAATATCATTTCCATAATGGCATCTTCAGCGTCTTTTCGGTACGAAAGCACTTGCTTACGCTTTGTTGCAGCAGCAATTATTTCTACATTGGGCAAGCCCCAGTATTCAACCACTTGTTCCAGTTCCTTCCTGCCTGCAGCCTTCAGGTCGGGTACAGTGCCGGGTCGGTCAAGCGTATTAAGCTGGACTGAATCAGGTTTAATTTTTTGTATCGCCTGCTTCAACTCATCCAATTCGTCATAATTAAGGTTATAGCCTGGCAGGAGAAATATTTCGAGGTGTATTTTACCCTTGTATTCCTTCCTGAAATCAATAAGTCCCTGTATGTAACTATCAATATCAAGTCCCTCTGCCGGGCGGTTTAACCTGTCGAACATAGCCTGGGTGGCAACATCCAGAGAGGGCAGTACAACATCCGCATCCTTAATATCATTACGAACATTCCTGTCTGACAACAATGTTCCATTGGTAAGGACCGCTACAGGAATATCCGGTTTAAGCTGCTTCACCAGGTCCAGGACATCCCCGATACGTATGTTAAGGGTAGGCTCACCGGAGCCTGAAAAAGTGATATAATCAGGATCGGGATTATTATCAAAAAAATGCACAAGTTCATCACGAACTTTATAAAAACGAATATATTCTTTTCTTTCCGTGGTAAGCTTGGTTGTTTTGCCAACCTCACAATATACGCAGTCCAGGGTACATACTTTACGTGGCACCAGGTCAACGCCCAGCGACATTCCCAATCGCCTCGACGGCACAGGCCCGAATAAATACTTATACATCAGTCCTCCTTTCGTATTTTATCTTTCTTTAGTGATTCCGGGGGGACTCGAACCCCCAACCAACAGAACCGGAATCTGTCATTCTATCCATTTGAACTACGGAACCATTTGAAACTACTAAATTAACTCCTCGGTCTGATATTTCAAAGAAGGTGCCAAATAATGATAATTGATAAGTTTTTCATAATTTCGCAGACCATATTACTAATTGTAACTCAATTGCCGTGGCAGAATACAGATTCAGGGAAATAGAAAAAAAATGGCAGCAGTACTGGGAAGAGAATAAAACCTTTAAGGTTTCTGATGATTTTAAGAACCCTAAAAAATATTATATACTTGATATGTTTCCCTATCCATCCGGTTCTGGCCTGCACGTTGGACATCCTGAAGGTTACACTGCTACCGACATCGTGGCAAGATATAAAAGGATGAAAGGGTATAATGTTTTACATCCAATGGGCTGGGATGCCTTTGGATTGCCCGCTGAACAATATGCCATGGAAACCGGCACTCACCCGGCAATTATAACAAACAAGAATTGTGACACTTTCAGACGTCAGATTAAAGAAATAGGGCTCAGTTACGATTGGGACAGGGAAATAAATACCACTGATCCGGAATATTTTAAATGGACACAGTGGATCTTTATACAATTATATAAGACATGGTATGATAAGAGCCTGCAAAAGGGAAGACATATTGACGAACTTGAGATCCCGGAGGATATAAAGAGCAAAGGAAGCGATGCTGTACGCCGTTATATTGATAGTAAACGGCTTGCTTATTATGATAATGCACAGGTATGGTGGTGTTCAAACTGTAAAATTGTATGTGCTAATGAAGAGGTTCTGACGGATGGTACCCATGAGAAATGTGGCCATCGTGTTGAAAGGATGAACCTGAAGCAGTGGATGCTCCGTATACCATTTTATGCCGAACGCCTGCTGAGGGGTCTGGATGAGCTTGACTGGCCTGAGGGAATTAAAGACCAGCAGTGTAACTGGATAGGAAAGTCTACCGGGGCTGAGGTTAAATTCCACATTGAGAATAGCGATGATATAATCACTGTATTTACCACGAGGCCTGACACCCTCTTCGGGGCCACTTATATGGTATTGGCCCCCGAGCATGAACTAACCAAAAAGCTCACTACTGATGAAAAACAAAAAGAGGTAAACAAATATGTAAAAGAAGCCTCTCTTAAATCTGATCTTGACCGAACCAATCTCGCAAAGGAAAAAACAGGTGTATTTACAGGCTCGTACGCAATAAATCCCGTAAATAACAAGAAAATACCCATATGGATTGCAGATTATGTACTTACTGCTTACGGAACAGGCGCAATAATGGCAGTCCCTGCACATGATGAGAGAGATTTTGAATTCGCCGGTAAATTTGGCCTGCCCATTGAATGTATTATGAATCCTGATACAAACGACCAGGAAGTGAAGGAAAAAGTACTTGAGGGACGGGCCTGCTGGACAGAAGACGGTATTTATATTAATTCAGCTGATGAGAAAACCGGTCTTGACATAAACGGGCTGAAAAAGGATGACGGAATAAAGAAGACGATCGGCTGGTTAGAAGCCAATAATATGGGTGAATTCAGGGTAAATTATAAATTACGTGACTGGCTCTTCAGCAGGCAGAGATACTGGGGTGAACCATTCCCGGTTATACACTGGGAAGATGGAAGAATATCCGTACTCGATGAATCAGAATTGCCACTCGAGCTGCCCATTCTCGAAAAATATCAACCCGGGGAAAATGGAGAGTCCCCCCTGGCAAATGCTAAAGAATGGCTGGTCGTTGAAGGGGAAAACGGTATGAAAGGCAGGAGGGAAACAAATACGATGCCGCAATGGGCAGGATCATGCTGGTACTACCTGCGTTTCATTGATCCCCACAACGACAAAGCCATAGTCAATAAGGAAAAAGAAAAATACTGGATGCCCGTTGATCTTTACATTGGAGGGGCTGAACATGCTGTGCTGCATTTGCTCTACAGCCGGTTCTGGCATAAAGTACTCTATGACCTTGGATATGTATCATATGAAGAGCCCTATCTTAAACTATTTAACCAGGGTATGGTACTGGCTTTTGCCTATGAAACAAAAACCGGGGCTAAAGTGCCGGCCGACCTGGTCGAAGAAAAGGATGGCAAATATTTCCACAGGAATACAGGGGAAGAACTAAGCCAGATAGTGGCTAAAATGTCTAAGTCGTTGAAGAACGTGGTAAACCCTGACGATATTATTCACAAATATGGAGCCGACTCATTTAGATTATACGAAATGTTCATGGGTCCGCTCGATGCCTCCAAGCCATGGGATGAAAAAGGGGTAAAGGGAGTGTTCGGATTCCTTACAAGGGTGTCGAGATTGTTCGGGGACATGTTAAATATCACGGATGAAACTGAAAGTGATGAATTATTGCAGGCTTTACATAAAACAATAAGGAAAGTAGAAACTGATATTGAGAATTTGAGGTTCAATACCGCCGTTTCTTCCTTGATGATATTTACCAATCTTGCTGTTAAACAGGGAAAGGTGAATAAGGATACAGCAGGCACTTTTGCAAAAATACTCCACCCCTTTGCCCCTCACCTCGCAGAGGAACTGTGGCATTTGTACGGTAATAAAGAAAGTCTTGCGTATGAGGAATGGCCGGAGGTAAATGAAAATTACCTGAAACAGGACACATTTGAATATCCTGTATCATTTAATGGCAAACTGAGGTTCAAACTCGAATTGCCCCTTGATATGGAAAACGATGAAATAGAAAATGCTGTAATAAGCGATGAAAGGTCTGCAAAATGGCTGGCCGGTAAAAGCCCCAAAAAGATAATTGTTGTCAGAGGAAGAATAATAAACATTGTGGTATGAAAAGATGGCAATTTATCATAGTTATTATAACATTCAGCGTCATATATTACAGCTGCAGCGAGACATCCGGTTATATGAGAAGTGCCGATGAAACAGAAAAAACCTATGAAGAGGGGGAAGAGCTACCACTGCCAACAACAGACATGTATGGGATAGATACAGCAGGCTATAAGCTAATTAGGGCCAAGGTAAAACGCAACCAGTTTCTATCAGAAATACTCGACGATTACAATATATACTATAATGATATCGAGACGTTAATCCGTAATTCCGGTGACGTGTTCGACGTGAGGACAATAAAAGCCGGCAATAATTACATCCTTTATATAAAACCCGATACTATCAACAGGCTTGAATATATGGTCTATGAACATGACATAAGAAATCAATATATACTTGACTTCAGGGATGGTCCTGTTGTGAAAAAGGTGGAAAGACCCGTTAGCCTGGAGATGAAATATGCTTCGGGTACAATCAAAACATCACTATGGAATGCAATGTCTGAGAATAATCTTCCTTTTATCCTGGCAGTGGAGCTCTCAGAAATATATGCCTGGTCAATAGACTTTTTTGGCCTCCAGGAAGGTGACAGGTTCAAGGTTATTTACGAAGAAGAATATGTTGATACAATTTCTAATGGGGTCCACCGTATACTTGCTGCCTATTTTGAACATGCCGGGACAGCTTTTTATGCAATTCCTCTTATCCAGGAGGGAAAGGAAAGCTTCTATGACCTGGAAGGTAACAGTCTGCGTAAGGCATTTCTTAAAGCCCCATTAAGGTATTCCCGGATAAGCAGCCGGTATTCACATAGCAGGCTACATCCTATTTTGAGAATACGACGTCCCCACCATGGAGTCGATTATGCAGCCCCCATTGGTACTCCTGTACACGCCATAGGCGATGGGAAAATTATTATGAGGGAATACCAGAGAGGAGCAGGGCGGATAGTAAAAATCAGGCATAACAGCGTTTATACAACTGCCTATATGCACCTGAGCGGCTTCGGCAAAGGTATTAGTGTCGGTAAATACGTAAAACAGGGAGATATAATAGGCTATGTCGGAAGTACAGGTCTGTCTACCGGGCCACATCTTGATTTCAGGTTTTATAAAAACGGATATGCCGTTGACCCGCTCAAGGTGGAAGCCCCACCTGTAGAACCTGTTTCTGAGGAGCACAGGGAAAAGTTTGAAAAAATAAAGAAGGTGATGGTTCAACTCATAGATTCATTCTGATCTTTTTTTATCAATTTCTCAACTATCCTTGGATAATATTTGTGTTCCAAAACGTGTATCCTTTCGGCAAGTGATTCCGGTGTATCATCAGGTTTAACTTCACACTTTGCCTGGAAAATAATATCCCCTTCATCGTAACGTGGGTCAACATAATGTATGCTAATCCCCGACTCCTTTTCATTATTTTCTAAAACTGCCCTGTGGACCCTCTTGCCATACATTCCTTTACCTCCATAATCAGGAAGCAAGGCAGGGTGTATATTAACTACCCGCCCGGGGTAATGCTGAAGTATACCCTCAGGTATTAACCATAAAAACCCGGCCAGAACAATAAAATCTATATTATTCTCTAGCAGTACCTTTAATACTTTACCATTCCTGTATAAATCATCCCGGTCGAAAACAATAGTAGGAACTGAAAATTTCCTAGCTCTTTCTAATACAAATGCATCCGCCTTATTGGATAGAACAAGTTCAACTTTTGCGGTTTTACTGTTCGAAAAATAATCCATTAACTTTTCAGCATTAGTTCCGGAACCAGAAGCAAAAATAGCTATATTCTTCATTATCAATACTTTTTAAAATAATGCTGGTTTTGATCTTCGCATCGGAAAAGTATACTTATTTATTTGAATACCAGAAATATGTATTTTATATTTAATAAATAATTTTAAATTTGTTTGAATAATATGGTACAAATATATTTCTTTGCAAGGTTTTAAATGTAATTATTATTAACCAAAATTTGAGATTATGTCTGACATTGCAGCAAAAGTAAAAGAGATCATCGTTGACAAACTGGGAGTTGACGAATCAGAAGTTACCCCGGAAGCTAGTTTTACTAACGATCTGGGTGCTGATTCTCTTGACACTGTGGAGCTCATCATGGAATTTGAAAAGGAATTCAATATGGGGATTCCTGATGATCAGGCAGAAAACATCAGCACTGTTGGTGAAGCCATCAAGTACATTGAGGAAAATGCAAAATAAAATTGCATAACCAGAGAAATCAAAAAAACATGAGAAGGGTTGTAGTTACTGGTATTGGAGCCATAACTCCGATTGGGAAAAATATTGAGCAATACTGGGAAGGTTTAAAATCAGGTGCCAGTGGATCGGATTGGATTACACGCTTTGATGCTGAAAAGTTCAAAACCAGGTTTGCCTGTGAGATCAAAAACTACGATCCCAAAGATTATTTTGATCGAAAAGAAATCCGTAAACTGGATGTTTATGCCCAGTATGCGATGATTGCTGTTGATGAAGCTATTAAAGATTCAGGGCTTGATCATGAAAAAATAGATAAAGATCAGGCTGGTGTTATATGGGCTTCAGGTATTGGGGGAATAGAAACATTTCTTAATGAAATTACAGGCTTCGTTATGGGGGACGGTGTTCCCCGTTTCAGCCCTTTCTTTATTCCCAAGATGATTTCAGATATTGCTGCAGGCCACATCTCCATCAAATACGGCTTTGAAGGCCCTAATTATGGTACGGTATCTGCCTGCGCATCATCCAGCCATGCTATTATTGATGCATTCAACCTGATCAAGCTGGGTAAGGCAAAAATTTTTATTACAGGTGGATCAGAAGCCGCCATAAACCAGGCCGGCATTGGAGGATTTAATTCAATGCAGGCAATGTCAACAAACAATGAAGAGTATAAATCTGCTTCCAGGCCAATGGATTATAAGCGTGATGGTTTTGTGATGGGAGAAGGCGGCGGATCTCTCATAATAGAAGATTACGAGCATGCCAAAGCAAGGGGAGCCAAAATATACGGTGAAATATGTGGTACAGGAATGACTGCAGATGCATACCATATTACAGCACCCCACCCAGAAGGCATAGGGGCCTATAAAGTAATGAAAATTGCACTTGAAGAGTCAGGACTGCCAAAAGAAGATATTGATTATATAAATGTGCATGGTACGGCAACGCCATTGGGCGATATTTCCGAGACCAAAGCCATAGTCAACCTCTTCGGTGAGCACGCATATAAGATGAACATAAGTGCAAGCAAATCAATGACAGGTCACCTGCTTGGCGCTGCAGGAGCTATAGAAGCAATTGCTTCTATTCTTGCAATAAAGCATGATATCGTACCTCCTACTATTAATCAATCAACTCCTGATCCTAATATTGACCCGAATCTGAACCTTACCGTTAACAAGGCCCAGGAAAGACCCGTTAACAGTGCTATCAGTAATACATTCGGATTTGGAGGCCATAATGCTTCCATAATATTCAGGAAAATTTGAAAAGGCGGTTGTGTTTCCTATTCACAACATTAATAAAAAGACAAAAATCCTTAATAAAAAGGTATTTAGCTCTGCCTTAAAAAGAATACTGGGGTTTCGTCCTTCAAGGCTTGGCATTTACGAACTCGCCTTTATCCATCGCTCTGCTACTTGTGAACTACCTGACGGTAGCATTTTAAATAATGAACGATTGGAATACCTGGGCGATGCCATTCTCGACGCAATCCTTTCGGAATACCTATACCTTAATTATCCGGAAGCTTCTGAAGGAGAATTAACCAAACTCAGGTCCAGGATTGCAAACAGGCTTACTCTTAATAAACTGGCTCGTTCAATGGATATTAATAATATCGTGGTAAGCCATATAAGTAATAATTCATCCTCAGGTAATATATATGGCGATGCCCTGGAAGCCCTTATCGGTGCCCTGTTTATTGATAAAGGGTATTTCAGGACAAGAAAATTCATTACCAAAAACCTATTAAACCATCATCTAGACCTCGAAAGAATAATAAGCACTGAAACTGATTATAAAAGCCTGGTATTTCAGTGGGCACAAAAGCTGCAAAGACAAATAAGTTTTAATTGCACCGAAAATTATGATTTCAATGAGAAAAAATATGTCTTTAACACGGTGCTTAGAATCGATCACGAGATTTTTGGAGAGGGTAGCGGGTCCTCAAAAAAGGAAGCAGAACAAAAAGCTTCACTTCAAGCTGTAAGAAACATCAATAAGATGGGATTCATTAATTGAATTCAATTTTTTACTAACTTTATCATTCATTGAAGCCATAATATGAAACCTCCTGCAAAAAAGACCAGGCATAAGCTGAGTGTTGATGACAGTAATTCAGATCATTATATAGGTCTTGTTTCACCAGAAGCCGATTATAAAGTTTCATTGTTGATAAATCAGGAACTCGGTATTAATCTTAAAAGCACCAGGCCGGTAATTAAAACCATAAACAAGAAAGAGATTAGCTTTTCTAAATTTTCATGTGACTCGAAATATACCGAGGCATCATACGAACTTATAAGCAACCGATTTGGAAAGGAAACCCTTCTAAGCAAAATTCCCTCCCTGGATTATATCTTAAGAATTAAAGGGACACTTGATACGGATACTATTGACAATATAATTCGTAAAATAAGAAATATAAGGGAGATTACGGGGGTTTTTCTACTTGACAAAAGAAAGCAAATAGAAGATTCTGTCCTCAAAATATTAACCTGAGATGGAAGAATTAAGACTTAAAATCACAAATAATTCTCAAGCATATATACAGCTTAACAAAAGATAAGGGTTTTGCGGTGTCAAAGGATAAAAAAAAATGAGCGAATAAAAATATCCGCTCATTCTTAACTAACCCTAAAACCTAAGTTATGAAAAGTGTACCTCTGGTTTTTAGAAAGGAGGTGATGGCTCACCTCCATGTCCTTGTTAACCCAAAAACTAACTAATCTAACCTATGAAAAAAACCTCACTATATTTACATCAAACACCGTGCCAAACTCAAAATATTTGATTTTTCACTGAAGATTTATAATTTTCAAAGAGCATTTTTAATAGTATGGAACAAAAGTTGTACCATTACGAAAAATAATATCAACCTGTAATCTTAAAATGACGTTAAATTACGTTAAAAAGCTCTTAATGTTAATTTTAAGAAATACTTTTGTAAAACAGAAGAGGCATTTTATACCGGTAAGCCATAGGTTGGCAGCTTGATAAATGAAGAAAATAATAATTATAATACTTGGTGTAGTAATCGCAATAGCCTTATCAGGTCTTATGATGATCCAGGTATACTGGATTAACAATGCAATTGAGGCTAAGAACCAGCAATTCAGGGTATACGTTAATGATGCTCTCACTTCTGTTGTCCTCGATATGGAACAGCAGGAAGCAATAGAGAGGATAGTTAAAGAGATTGATATGCCTACGACAGATTCTGTTGTTGCTATCGTTCCTTCCCAATCGGTTCTTGAACGGCAGCTACGGGGATATCGAACTGAATCAAACATACCTCTGCTGGAAGGAAGGGATGACGTAATTGCCTCCCGCACAATAAGCAGGGAAGGCCAGAAAATACTATTTTATTCTGACGATGAGTTTTTGTATCCCGAAGAAGAACTACCCGAGTTATCATCCCAGAGTCTGAGGGCGGGTATTAATGACAGGATAACAAACAAAACGGTACTGTTAGAGAGTATTATGGGTAAGATTATGGCTGAAACACCCGATTTGTCAGAAAGAGTAGACCCCGACCGGATAAACGACCAGATATATCAGGCTCTTCAAAGGCTGGGAATATCCCTCGAGTATGAATTTGCCATTATAGAATCCGGAAATCAGGTATACAGCAGTGATGGCTTTGATATAGGATCAGATGCCAATAAATACATAAGGCAATTATTTCCGAATGACCCGGTTCCCGGGCAGAATATGATCTACCTTTATTTCCCCAGGGAGAAAAACTACTTATTCAGGCAGGTTGGATTCATGGGGGTATCTTCAATTATCGTAAGCCTTTTTCTGATTGTCTTTTCCGTCAGTAATATACTGATTATACTGAGGCAGAAAAGAATATCGGAAATTCGTAACGATTTCATAAACAATATGACTCATGAGTTAAAAACCCCTATTTCCACAATTTCGCTAGCCTCACAGATGATTGGTGACAGCAGCATTTCACAAAACAAGAAAAACCTTGATAAAATATCCAAAATACTAAGCGACGAATCTATAAGACTGAAATACCAGGTCGAAAAAGTGCTCCAGGCTTCCGCCTTTGATAAAGGCAAAATGAAACTGAAGAAGGTTAATACTGATATCCATAGAATTATAAACAGCGCTATTGACAACTTCAGACTACAGATATCAGACACCGATGGCAAACTGGAAAAAGAACTTAATGCCAAAAACCCAATAATTAAAATTGACGAAGCACATATATTCAATATGATTTCAAACCTTCTGGATAACGCAATAAAATATACAAATGGTAGTCCTGAGATAAAGGTCAAAACAAACGACGACGACAGTCAGTTCAGAATCTTAATATCAGATAATGGCATTGGTATTCGAAAAGATGACACGAGGAGAATTTTCGACAAGTTTTACAGGGTTCCAACAGGTAATATCCATAATGTTAAGGGATTTGGCCTGGGGCTGAGTTACGTAAAAAAAATAGTAGACGAACATAATGGCAGTATTACTGTCCACAGTCAGGTAAATAAAGGTACTTGCTTTGACATTAGTCTTCCAAAAAATTAATAGAAAATGCCAAAAATATTATTAGCTGAAGATGATAGTAATCTGGGAACACTACTTACTGATTATCTTCAGGCAAAAAAATACGATGTAATACATATTACAGACGGCCGGAAAGCACTGGAAAGATTCGGTAAAGAAAAATTTGACCTTTGTTTGTTAGATATTATGCTCCCCGCAATTGACGGTATAAGCCTGGCAAAAAAGATCAGGAAAATTGAAAGAGACATACCGGTTATTTTTCTTACGGCCAAATCGCTCGAGAAAGACAAAATCGAAGGATTTTCCGCAGGCGCTGATGACTACATAACCAAGCCCTTCTCGATGGAGGAGTTATTATACAGGATAGAAGCCATACTGAGGAGAACGAAATCTTATAAAAAGGATGAGGCTGATGAATATAAATTCGGGAAATTCACTTTTCACCCCTTAACACAGATACTTGAATCCGACAAAGATTCACATAAACTCACAACTAAGGAATCAGAATTACTGAAACTACTGTGCAAAAATAAAAATGAGGTGCTCGAAAGAAATTATGCCTTAAGAACCATATGGGTTGATGACAATTATTTCAATGCACGCAGCATGGATGTCTATATTACTAAACTGAGGAAATATCTGAAAGCTGATCCCTCGGTAAGTATACTCAACGTACATGGTAAGGGGTACAAGCTTCTTTGTAAGTAAAAACCCCTTTTGAAGGAAGCAAAAGGGGTAACTATAGGTTAGATTTGAGGGTTAAGGTATATCTCTGGATATCTTAACATATTTTTAACATTTCGAAAATAGTACTTTTTATAATAAAACAAAAATTATTTTTTTAACTCATCTTTAAGACAGCCAGAAAGGCCTGCTGGGGCACTTCAACATTACCTACCTGCCTCATTCGTTTCTTACCCTTCTTCTGCTTCTCTAGCAATTTTCTTTTTCTTGTTATATCGCCGCCATAACATTTTGCGGTGACATCTTTTCTGACTGCCTTAACAGTTTCGCGGGCAATAATTTTTGCACCTATGGCAGCCTGTATTGCAATGTCAAATTGCTGTCTTGGTATAAGTTCCTTCAGCTTTACACACATTCTGCGCCCAAAATCATATGCATGCCCTCTGAAAATCAAAGTTGACAGGGCATCCACCATCTCCCCGTTAAGCAAAATATCAAGCCTTACCAGGTCAGCCTTTTCATAGGATGAATGATGGTAATCAAATGAAGCGTAACCCCTTGACAGGCTTTTCAGTTTATCATAGAAATCAAAAACTATTTCAGCAAGGGGTAGTTCGAAAGATATCTCGACCCTGTTGCTTGTAAGATACACCTGGTTTTTAAAAGTGCCCCTTTTATCTATACTCAGGGTCATAATATTCCCTACGTATTCTGACTTTGTAATGATTTGGGCAATGATATAGGGTTCTTCTATTCTATCGATATTTGTTACTGGGGGTAATCCTGACGGATTGTGCACTTCTAACATTTCACCGCTGTTGGTGTATACCCTATAAGATACATTTGGAACGGTGGTTATCACATCCATGTCAAATTCCCTGTCGAGTCTCTCCTGGATTATTTCCATGTGCAGGAGACCCAGGAAGCCACATCTGAAACCAAAACCAAGGGCTGCCGATGACTCGGGGATGAAGGATAAAGAAGCATCATTTAACTGAAGTTTCTCTATTGAAGAACGCAGATCTTCATAATCATCAGCATCAACGGGGTAAATTCCTGCAAAAACCATGGGTTTAACATTTTCAAAGCCTTCTATGCCCTTTTCACATGGTCTTTCAAGATGAGTAATGGTATCCCCCACCTTTACTTCCCTGGATTCCTTGATACCTGAGATGATGTAGCCTACATTACCTGCACCCAAGTGCTCACGGGGTTCCTGCCCTAATTTAAGCACGCCTATTTCTTCGGCATTATATTTTTTTCCGGTATTATAAAATTTCACTGTGTCACCCTTTTTAAGGGTACCGTTTACAATTTTGAAGTAAGCTACTATGCCCCTGTAGGAATTAAATACCGAATCGAAGATAAGAGCCTGCAAAGGTGCGTCGGGATCTCCCTCAGGTGGGGGTATCAGATCCACTATCTTTTCAAGTATCAAATCTACCCCCATTCCTGTTTTGCCACTTGCCTCAATAATATCAGCCCTATCACAACCTATAAGATCCACTATCTGATCTTTCACCTCGTCCGGCATTGCACTTGCCATATCCATCTTATTCAGAACAGGTATAACCTCCAGGTTATGATCAATGGCCATATAAAGATTCGATATCGTCTGTGCCTGTATACCCTGGGTAGCATCAACCACAAGAAGTGCTCCTTCGCATGAAGCTATAGATCTCGACACTTCATAAGAAAAATCAACATGCCCGGGTGTATCTATAAGGTTTAGTATATAATCTGATCCCCTGTAAAGGTACCTCATCTGTATGGCATGACTTTTAATTGTTATACCCCTCTCCCTCTCCAGGTCCATATTATCCAGTACCTGGTCCTTCCTCTCCCTTTCACTAAGAGTATCAGTCATCTCAAGCATCCTGTCTGCAAGGGTACTTTTACCATGGTCAATATGAGCAATAATGCAAAAATTACGTATTTTATTCATCGCTGTTCCCATATCTCAGATCAAGCGCAAATATATAATTATTAGTTGAATAAGTTGAGGGTGGTTTGAGAAGAAATAAAAGGTTTGAAAGTTTGAATGGTTTGAATGTTTGATTTTTAAGAAAATTGGCCTTCAGATCAAACGCTCAAACTTTCAAACAATCAAACAATTTATTAAAGGAGGTTTAATAATGGGCAATACAGAAAGGGCCGGTTACAAACAACCGGCCCCATTCGCGTTAATTCGCCAAAATCAGCGTTAATTCGTGTTTATCACATCATGCCTGGCATACCACCGCCACCCATGGCAGCGGGGCTAGGCATTGGCTCATCTTCCTTTTCTTCAACCACTACAGCTTCTGTGGTAAGGAACATGCCTGCTATTGAGGCTGCATTTTCAAGTGCTATGCGAACAACCTTGGCAGGATCTATCACACCTGATTCATAGAGTTTCTGATATTTATCTATTTGTGCATTGTATCCGAAATCGTCCTTTCCTTCCTTGACAATCTGTGTAACAACAGCTCCTTCTTTACCGGAGTTAATAACGATCTGGCGTAAAGGCTCTTCTATGGCACGTTTAATAATCTCGATACCTGTGTTTTGATCTTCATTGTCACCTTTAAGGTTTTCCAGGGACTCAATGGCACGGATATATGCTACGCCACCGCCGGGTACTATACCTTCCTCTATTGCTGCCCGTGTTGCACTCAGTGCATCTTCCACGCGGTCTTTTTTCTCCTTCATTTCCACTTCCGAAGCTGCGCCGATATAAAGCACTGCAACACCTCCTGACAATTTGGCCAGTCGTTCCTGTAATTTTTCCTTATCGTAGTCCGAGGTGCTTGTCGAAATCTGCTTTTTAATCTGATTAACGCGTGCTTCTATAGCATCTTTTGCGCCGGCCCCGTTAACTATTGTTGTGTTTTCCTTATCGATGGATATTTTCTCAGTTTGTCCCAGCATATCAAGGCTTGTATGCTCCAGTTTAAGTCCTTTTTCTTCTGATATTACTGTACCTCCTGTCAGAATGGCTATATCTTCGAGCATTTCTTTTCTCCTGTCACCAAAGCCCGGGGCTTTTACAGCACATACTTTCAGTGATCCCCTGAGGCGGTTGACAACAAGGGTTGCCAGTGCTTCCCCTTCAACATCCTCAGCTATAATCATCAGAGGTTTGCCATTCTGTGCGGTTGCTTCAAGGATTGGAAGCAAGTCCTTCATGGTTGATATTTTCTTATCATGAATAAGGATATAAGGATTTTCAAGGTCCGCTTCCATTTTTTCTGTGTTGGTCACAAAATAAGGAGAAATATAGCCACGGTCAAACTGCATACCTTCAACTATCTCAACGGTTGTCTCAGTACCCTTAGCTTCTTCAACGGTGATAACCCCTTCTTGCTTTACCTTACTCATTGCTTCGGCAATGAGTTTACCTATATCCTCATCATTATTGGCGGAGATACGTGCAACCTGTTCAATTTTATTAAGGTCGTCACCAACAACTTTTGCCTGGTTGGCGATATTTTTAACCACCTCCCTTACAGCCTTGTCTATTCCTCTTTTCAATTCCATCGGGTTTGCTCCCGCGGTCACATTCTTAAGCCCTACATTGATTATAGACTGTGCAAGTACAGTGGCAGTTGTTGTTCCGTCACCAGCATCCTCTCCTGTTTTGGAAGCTACTTCTTTAACCATCTGGGCTCCCATATTTTCAAAAGGATCTTCAAGTTCAATCTCCTTGGCTACAGTAACACCATCCTTGCTTATCAAGGGTGCTCCGAACTTTTTTTCAAGTACTACATTCCTCCCTTTTGGCCCAAGGGTTACCCTTACGGTATTAGCCAATTTGTCAACACCTTCTTTAAGAAGGTTTCGCGCTTCAATATCAAATTTAATTTCTTTTGCCATATCAGTTAGTTTAAATTATTAGGTTATGCAATGTATAAAATATCACTTTGTGACATTAAAAGGTAATCTTCGCCGTCAATGTTGAGTTCCTGACCGGCGTATTTACCATATAGTACCACATCCCCGATTTTTACTTCCATTTCTTCGTCTTTTTTCGCTGCACCAACCAGTGCTACTGTACCCTGTTGTGGTTTTTCTTTTGCACTGTCAGGGATGATGATGCCGCTTGCGGTTTTTTCCTCTGCTTCATGAGGTTTAACAAGTACCTTGCCTGCTAGTATTTTACCTTTTAATTTTGCCATTTTTATTATTTGATTTGTTAAACATTAAATTTACTGATATCTTCATTTAACAGAATCTGTGCCAAATGGTTTTTCTGTCATTTTACAATATTATGACAGTCATAATTGCAAAAAAATGTCAGTTTGGTGACAAACTGACATTTCATTATATGATTTACTAATATTATGACCTCACTGGTTATCATCTTCCTGCCCAGGTACAGCTGTAGGAAGATTTGGTATCGAAGTTGGATCAACGGCATTATCGATTTGATCCTGTATCCTCGATGATTCTTCCTCTACACCATGAGGAATGGCTGCAGTAGCCGCGATACTGAGTACCAGTATCACCACCGCCAGTGTCCATGTGGCTTTTTCGAGAAAATCTGCTGTTTTTCTCACACCCATTGACTGGCCCGTAGAGGTAAAATTAGCAGCCAGGCCACCCCCCTTTGAATTCTGGACAAGTACTATCATAACCTGCAAAATACAGGCTATAATGACTATTATGGCTATAAAAACATATATTCCCATCAGATTCAGTTTTTTAAAAGTATGTCTTTTATCTTCTCAATTTGCGTCGCAAAGTAACTACTTTTTTCCGGATATTTCAAACTTAATCGTTCGTAAATATTTATGGCTTTTGAATAATATCCCTGTGAAAAGTAGATATTTGCGAGGGTCTCCGACACAAGATGGGGCGATTCACTGGTGCTGCCAGCAGAGATATCTTCCTGCTCGGAGTCATCCCCCTCCTTTCTTGGTTCAATTCTCGGATTTGCTTCGATAAACCTGTCAACTAATTCATCATCATGAAGAGAATCGGGTTTTTTTTTACCTTCTGTGTTCTCCTTAAAAGGTGAATCACTGTCATCGTAGTCGAGGTCAAGCAAATCATCGTCGCCGGACAGCTTGTAATCAGTTTCATCAATCTTCTTATCTTCAGGCACCTTTTCGTATTCATCATCGGCCGAATCATCAAGTTGCAGCATTCCTTCACCACTTATTTCATTCAACCGGGCATGTATTTCTCTTATCAATTCTTCACGTGATCTTCCTGATGCCGGTTCATATTTGTCAGCCGGTTTATCTGTCTTTGCCTTTTCATCTTCTTCAGCTGTTTCCTGTTCAGTTGCTTCATATTTTCCAACAGTTTCTCTTCCCTTTTCCGGATCTGACTTCCACTCCTCTGAATACAATAAGTTAAACAATGCTTCCCTGTCAGCAATATAAATAGCTGCTTCCTTTAGCTTATCCGTAAATTCGATATCATCCTGCCTGTATAATGAGTTCAACATTAATACATAAGCAGACTGGAAATAGGGATAGTTCATACTGATCCTGGAAATGTCATTAAATTCGGTATCAGACAAAACCTTATGTTCCTTGATAATATCTATAAATTCAGTCTTATTCATACTACCAGTTTACAAATGCGCTGTTGAAGATATCTTCAACAATTTGCTCAACTATTTCCTCCGTTAACTCCTGTTCCACCTGGCTCAGTTCCTTTGAACTGTCATAATCTTCGTACCTGGTAAAGGTTTGTTCAAAACTATATTCCGGTTCAACCACATTTGTGAATTTAACATGTACTGCAATAGTAAACCTGTTCATAGCAGCTCTTGCATCACCTGATACGGTAAGTGGCTCAGTCCGGTAATCCCTTATTTCTCCCTCAAAGCTTACATCACCGCTTTCGTTGACAAAATTAAGGTTTGTCTGGGCCCTGCATTTGTCCATTAGTTCATCGGTAATATACTGGCTCAAACCCGGTTGAACCAGGTTGGCCCTGTTATCAAAATATTCCACACTGATGGTTTCGACATCGGGTGAAATACTTGCTCCACTCATTGAATAATTGATGGTGCATCCCGAATCGGCAAGTGCCAGGAAAACAAAGACCGTGATAATCACCAGCCCTAATATGGATTTTGAATATATATGTTTAAAGATCGATGCCATACTCCTTGATTTTTCTATACAGTGTCCTCTCTGATATACCCAGTTCTTCAGCTGCAAGCCTTCGTTTTCCATTATGTTTTTCAAGTGCCTTGGTAATCAATTCTATCTCTTTATCCACCAATGACAGTGATTCTTCAACTATTTCTTCAGTATCCTGTATATTATCATGCTGATCCCCGGAGGCAAATTTATGGCCGGCCTCATCCCGCGGGATATCATTTTTTTCGGATATATTTCTCAATTCTTTTTCGTCATATAATCGTTGTATTACACCTGAACTATGGTCATCAAGATGCATAGAAGAACTGCCTTCCTGGATCATATTGAGCACAAGTCTTTTAAGGTCATTCACATCATTCTTCATATCGAAGAGTATTTTATACAATATCTCTCTTTCAGATGCAAATGAGCCCTCCCCTTCCCTGCTTATTATTGCGGGCAGTTTAATGCTGCTGTAATCGGGCAGGTAAGCTCTTAACATCTCGGCGTCAATTTCCCTTGAGCCCTCAATAATCGATATTTGTTCTGTAATATTTTTTAATTGTCTCACATTGCCTGGCCATGAGTAAGAAGTTAGCATTTGACGTGCATCTTCCGTGAGCTTCACAGCAGGCATGCGGTATTTTTCCGCAAAATCAACCGCGAATTTCCTGAACAATAATAATATATCATCTCCCCTGTCTTTCAGGGGGGGTATTTTAATGGGCACAGTATTAAGACGGTAAAAGAGGTCTTCCCTGAATTTACCGGCCCTGATAGCCTGCAATATATCAATGTTTGTTGCGGCTATAACCCTCACATCTGTTTTCTGTACCTTTGAAGAACCTACCCTGATAAATTCCCCCGATTCAAGCACCCTAAGTAACCTTACCTGGGTAGCCGAGGGTAACTCGGATACTTCATCAAGAAAAATTGTCCCTCCGTCAGCAACTTCAAAATAACCCTTACGGCTATCCGTTGCTCCGGTAAAAGAACCTTTCTCATGGCCAAATAATTCCGAATCAATAGTGCCTTCAGGTATGGCACCACAGTTTACCGCTATATATTGTCCGTGCTTCCGTTTGCTATGGTGATGGATTATCTGGGGAAATATCTCCTTCCCGGTTCCGCTTTCCCCGGAGATAAGTACAGAAAGATCTGTAGGTGCAACCTGAACAGCAATGTCGATTGCCCTGTTAAGCCCAACATAATTGCCTATAATTCCAAATCTCTGCTTTATACTCTGTAAATCTTTCATAAACTATTCCTCATATACGCGAAATTAATCTTTTTTTTAAAACTTTGAAAAATCCATTTTTTGTAAATTAGCTGGAAATTAAATTGTTTGGCATGATTCAAATTGGAATAATACCGGCCCGTTTTGCCTCAACCCGCTTCCCGGGGAAACCGCTGGCAAAAATAGAAGACGCTACAATGATAGAGCATGTTTACAACCGTGCTTCCACTGCCCTCGAAAAAGTATTTGTTGCCACCGACGACAAACGGATATACAACACTGTAAAGGAGTTTAAGGGCGAAACTATCATGACCTCTCCCTTTCACAGGAGTGGAACTGACAGGTGCGCGGAAGCACTTAAAATAATAAAGGAAAAGTATAATATAAAAGCCGATATTGTAATAAATATCCAGGGGGATGAACCCTTTATAAAGCCCGAACAGATAAAACAGGTAGGTGAATGTTTTGAGGATCGTTCAGTTGAGATATCAAGCCTGATAATAAAAATACAGGACTGGAAATCCCTGTCGGATCCAAACCATGTTAAAGTTACAGTAAATAAAAATATGTATGCTTTGTATTTCAGCAGGGCAGCTATACCCTATGTGCGCAGTGCTGAGAAAGAGAAATGGCTGAGCTATCATACTTTTTACAAACATCTGGGAATTTATGGTTACAGGGCTGATATACTTGAAAGCATAAGCAGGCTTAATCCCTCGAGCCTTGAAAAAGCAGAAGCACTGGAACAAAACAGGTGGCTGGAAAATGGCTTCAGCATCAAATGCTCGCTTACCGACTGGGAAAGCATT
Organism: Bacteroidales bacterium; assembly: GCA_041686075.1. GTDB lineage: Bacteria > Bacteroidota > Bacteroidia > Bacteroidales > VadinHA17 > UBA9300. Next base: position 68,477 of record JAWLEO010000015.1, read on the forward strand.
GGCGTGGATACACCCGAAGACCTGGAACGGGCAATTAAATTAATGCAGACTCAAAAACAATAAATATTTGTATCTTTAGCAGGTGATTTGCGTATAAATCTAAAACTCCAGACCGGAATGCGGGAATTCGCGCTTTGCATATTATTAATTATCATGGCTTTGGACGCGGCCAATGGCCAGGCGGTGGAAAAAAATACTTCCGGTGAAACCAAATCAGTGATTGAAAATTCTTTTGAGGAAGATAATAATACAAAAATCTTTCCGGTGCCTGTGACAAACAACCATTTCACCATAACCAGCGATAAGGCTTTCACTTTTATACGGCTAACAAATATAATAGGCCAGGAAACCAAAAGGGAAAAGTTTAATTACCCCCGTAAGAGGGCCGAAATAAACTTCCCGGATGTCCAGAAGGGTATATACCTGGTAACCATTCAATTTGAAGACAATACGCGCACGGTAAAAAAGATACTTATTGATTCTTAAAAAGTGTCATTTCACCTTCCTCATATATACAACTATTTAATAAGCTTATTGAAATAGTTTTCTTCCTCATCCAGGTTAACAAAGGGATATTCGCTCTTCAGCTTTTGTATCTGGTCAAGCATTGACTCTTTAAATCTTATTATATCATCTTTTTCATCACTGCTTATGATATGCCGGGTAGCTTCTGTAATTTTTGACACATTTTTATAGACAGCATGAGTGTCTCTATCAAAATAAGCTTCACAAAAACGTTCCCATATATATTCGATGGCAATATCAGAGGGATGGACCATGTCTTTATCATAAAACCTGTAATCTCTCAGCTCATCAAGAACTATCTCATAAGAAGGAAAGTATGAAAGATTTTCAATCCCGGAAATTAATTCTTCAATTGCTACAAGTAGCGTAGCCTTGCTTACCTGGTTCCCATGAGCACCATCTTTCATGTGACGTACCGGGCTTGCCGTAAATACAATATTAAGATCATTGTTAAAGGCATTGAGTTTCGAAATTATGGGTGCCCAGCGCTTAACGATATCCTGTGATTTCAGTAAATGACGATTGAATCTTTCTGCGGGTATTTTATGGCAGTTTGCCACTAATTGATTATTCTCTTTTAAAGTATAGACCCATGCCGTTCCGAAGGTTATAAAAAGATAGGCAGCTGATTTTAAGAAAGCATGTCCCTCGTGAAGGGAATTATTTATTTTTTCAAGACATTTTTCATACTTGCTTGCAGAAAAGCCGGTGTCATGGTAAAAACTGAGATATTTACCCTTATAATAGAAAAGGTCATCTTTATGAAATGACTTCCCTTCCATGATAAATTCCAGTGTCCGGGCGACTGAATAGGGATTATACAAAACGCCAGAGGGGTTAATAAGAACCTCCATTTTGCCTCTTTGAAATTGCCTGCCAATATCATCTGCAAAGCATGAGCCTATAAAAAAAACCGGGGATGAATAATCAATCTTTCGTTCGGCCGGTAATATTTTGATTGTTGTCCTGAATTCCATCCTTCTTCTCTAAGCAATTAATAATATAATTAAGCATTTCACTCTTAAAAATTTCGTTATGTAATTCGTGGTATCCGCTTTCCCAAATCTTTAATTCCTCCATTTTATTCTTCTCAGCAAAAATAGCGGGCCCTTCCGGTGAGGATATCCTGTCTTTACCGCCGTGCATGATCAAAACCGGTACCTGCAGTTCATCCACGGGCATTTGACACCGGCATATGAAGTCCGTGTAACTCATCTGTATTTTCTGCTTTGATCTTTATATCCATAGAAGCTTGATGATAAATTATTTAAATATAATGAAAAGATAATTATTTAGATATTCTACAAAGACCATGAGGGATTTGCCACCTGGCATGTTGGTTTTTCACCATGGCATCACGAAGGATTTTTTTCCCTGCAAGCATATTCCGGAAGTCATAAAATTGTTGATTTTGTTCTTTTCTTATTTAGAAGTAATTTACAATTTTTATATAGACAGCTATCTATAATATTGATTTTAAACGTTTTAATAATTTCATATTATTTAAAAAGCTTGCCCTGGTTGTCACTATTTAGGATATTAGGATTTGTATATCCGTATATATTATTATATTTTTGTTATCGAATGTAACCCCAAAATGATAAAGACAATGACAACAGTTGAATTCAATAATAATCTGGTAGGCCTTGAAGACAACATGATGAAGTTTGCCCTCAGCCTCACCACCGATCAGGCAAGGGCTGAAGATCTTGTACAGGACACTTACGTTAAGGCTATTACCTACCAGGACAAATTTGTCGATTATACAAATCTAAAAGCCTGGGTTTTCACTATAATGAAGAATACATTTATAAATAACTACAGGCGTTCGGTAAAAGAGAACACCATTATTGACAGCACCCAGGACCTGTATTTTTTAAACCTTCCACAGGATTCAGGTTTTTCATCGCCCGAATCAAGCTATTCCCTGGAAGAGCTGGAGAAAGTGATTGACACTCTCGAAGACGAATTTAAAGTTCCTTTCAGGATGCATGTTGAGGGTTTCAAATACAAGGAGATAGCAGAGAAATTGGATCTTAAGATAGGAACCGTGAAGAGTCGTATTTTCTTTACACGAAAGAAATTGATGGAACTTCTTGATGATTACCGTTAGTTAACAGTCAGGATTACGGTTACCTCTTAAATATTCTTACTATTAAGCCACTTATCACAAACAAAACGAATATCCCTGTTATGATCCAGGCCCAACGGCATCAGCTATTTTTTCGATCACAGCCTTTACAAGGCTTTCACCGATCCATTCATCCTGCTTTTCCTCCATAGGCTCTATAATGGTCTCCTTTATTTTGCTGCTGTCGGCTTCTTCAAGACGCGCATCGACAAGCTTCTCCGGCATATAAAAGAAATAAAGTCCCTCCTCGGTGCAAATTTCTTTTTTTTTCTTACATTTATTTACAAATATTGAAAATATGACAGAAATTATTACCATAAGTACACACCAGAGAAACTGTCTTTATGACATTGGCCCGGAGGTAGCTGATATTGTCAATAAGTCAGGGATAAAAGAAGGCCTTGTTAATATTTTTGCCCGGGGTGCAACAGCAGCCATAATGATACAGGAAAATTGGGACGAGTCTGTCCAGGCTGATGTAGTAAGTCTACTGGCTAAACTAATCCCCCCCGGTATATGGGAGCATGACAGGCAGGACAATAATGGTGACAGCCACCTGAAATCAGGTCTGGTAAGCCCTTCTGAGACCATCCCTTTAATCAATGGTAAAATGGCTCTGAGCACCTGGCAAAATATATTCTTCTGTGAATTTGACGGCCCGAGGAAAAAAAGGGAAATTGCCGTTACTATCATTGAGGGTTGACAGTCACCTGGTAAATTTTTCGACTATACATTGTTTATCGTACATATTTTCTACTTTTGTTGCCCTTTATTTATTATTGTTTAACCCTATTAACTAAAACCTGTTATGGGAAATTCGAATATTGACATCGATGCCATATTCAGCAAAATTGCCGAACTGGCATCAACGTACGGGATAAAACTCGTATTAACACTTATTGTGCTTATTGTTGGCTTTTAAATTATTAAGGCCATATCAAAAAGCACAGTGAAAATGATGAAAAGAGGAAATGTTGATGAGTCCCTCATCCCCTTCCTGAGAAATCTGGTATCCATCACCCTCAAGACACTGCTCATTATTAGTGTCATGGGCATGGCTGGTATCCAGATGACTTCTTTCATTGCTGTTATCGGTGCAGCAGGACTTGCAGTAGGCCTGGCCCTGCAGGGCACATTGCAAAATTTCGCAGGGGGTGTTATCATCCTTCTCTTCAAACCTTACAAGGTTGGTGACTATATAACAACACAGGGATATAGCGGTACCGTAAGAGAAATACAGATTTTCACCACGGTGCTTACCACACCCGATAACCAAACCATTATTATACCTAACTCACCCATTGCGGTAAACGCACTGACCAACTACTCAACCCAGGAAACCCGCCGGGTAGATTTCACCTTTGGTATAGGCTACAGCGACGACATTGATAAAGCCAGGGAGGTGATCAAGAAAATAATAGATGCAGATGAAAGGGTGTTGAGAGATCCTGAACCGATGATCAAAGTTGCAAATCTCGGTGACAGCTCAGTGGATTTTGCAACGCGGGAATGGGTGAAATCAAGTGATTACTGGAGTCTCTTTTTCGATATGAATGAAAAAGTCAAAAAAGCATTCGACAGTGAAGGAATCAGTATACCATTCCCACAGCAGGATGTTCATTTATATAAACACGAATCAGAAAGTTGAAAAAGTTGAAGAGTGAGTTTAAAACAATGTTAACAAACTCATTCTCAACTCATTCTCAACAGAAACTGCGAAGCAGTTTCGTTCAACTTTCTCAACTTTTTACTTAATATGATAATAATGAAAAATTTAATTACGCTGGTCGTTGGATTATTAATTACAGTGACAATAATAGCACAGGATACTGCTGCGGTTGAAGGGCCGTGGAAATATGATGGAATGGCAAGCCTGAACTTTTCCCAGGTCAGCCTTACCAACTGGGCTCAGGGAGGTGAAAGTTCTTATGCCATAAACGGACTGGCAGTTCTGAACTCCAATTACACGCACAAAAAGAATTCCTGGGCAAACACTCTGGACATTGGTTACGGCATACAGAAAATTGGAGAAGATGATCCCAAAAAGACGGATGATCATTTGGACCTGCTTTCAAAATATGGCCGCCAGGTAAAAGGCCACTGGTTTTTAAGCAGTATGTTGAATTTCAAAACACAGTTTACTGAAGGATACCAGCAGACTGAAACAGGTAGGGTGGTAATATCCGATTTCCTTGCCCCTGGCTACCTCCTCTTATCAATAGGCATGGAATACAAAAAGGATGACTCATTTTTCTTTTCATTTTCACCTGTAAGCGCCAAGATGACCATAGTAATACAGGACAGCCTGTCAAATGCAGGTAGCTTTGGGCTTGAAGCCGGGAAAAAAACAAGATCTGAATTTGGTGGCCTTGTAAGGCTTGGGATAAATAAAGACCTGATGGAAAATGTAAACCTCACTTCCACACTTGATCTTTTTTCAAATTACCTGGATAAACCTCAAAATATAGATATAAGCTGGAAAGCATTGCTTAACATGAAAATCAACGAATTCCTTTCTGCCAATATTAGTACACATTTAATATATGATGATGACATTGATTGGATCGACTCAGAAGGTATTTCCCGTGGTCCGAGAATCCAGTTCAAGGAGATGCTGGGAATTGGTTTCTCTTATAAATTTTAGATTCCAGATTTAAGATTAAAAAAGTCTCTATTGCGGTTCAATGACTATATAGATTATCGGTTCATCGGTAGGAGGTATTTCAATATACATATTACCATCGTCTCTGAACTTAAAATTACCTACTTCTGACTTTTCTCCATTTATGTAATGGATTGTATATACGCGGTAAGGCTTTCCCTCCATCCCTTCCACCGTCACCTGCATATTTTTCCCGAAAGCTTTTTTACCTGGCAGGTTAGCCCATACAGCAACTACTATATTTTCATCTATTGTAAATGCGTAATTCCTGAACTTATAAGGGGCAAAATAATTAATTGCAGTGGTATCATCTGAAAAAATCCCGAATCCTGTATTTATCTCTCTTCTGCATATCGATACTGTGTCGCCACCAGTAAACATGCTTGATATGGTATGCAGTGCCTGCCCCCTCGATGAGGGAATGATTTTTTCCCCTGCCCTTGTTAGCATATCCCTTGGATGATCACCCACTGACATATGGTACCAGAATAATTTATACTGGTCACGGAAATGCCAGTTATGTTCTATACTCCAGTGTAATGGTGGTATAACATAGCGTGCCACCCACTGTTCAAGGGGAGGCTGTTCCCATGGATCAAGGGCTACAAAGCCCTGCATCCCTGCCTCCACACCTGCAAATCCAGCTTCGGTGTTCCATATACCTTGTATCATACCTGTTTCAATCCATCTCTTATAGACATGGTCAAAGAAGGGCATCATATTTTCAGCATAAGGTTCGGATGGTTTTTCAACATCTCCATGGGGATAATGAACAGCCAGTATATCAATGTATTTCCAGGCATCATGATATGATAACCATCGATCTATGTCCTTTATGTTTGAAGATACATTTTCTGCATGTTTTCTTGGTCGACTTTTTGCGGGCCATGAATCAAGGGGCCATTCTGTAGTAAAAGACAGACCAACCACCTTCCGTCCATAATTATGTATTACCTCAGCCGCGGGTACGAGTATTTTGTCAACATAAACCTTATAATTTTCATCCGCTCTCAAAAACCAATCAATATTCGGTTCGTTCCATACTTCAAAATATTCAATGTCAGGATAACGTTTAACCACTTCTTCAATATATTGCTGCCATTCTTTGATCATGTTTTCTGCAGGTGGATACCTGTGACTATCTTCATGACCAGGTCTTACGCTGGAAGCCCATGGTGCAGTGTAAGCCAGCAGCGGCAATACTTTTATCCCGTATGACCTTGCGCTTTCAACAAGTTCATCATAGGTGCTGAAGTCATACTCATCTTTCTCAAGCTCCTGTCTATCCCACCGCGTTCCCACACGTGACCATGTCACACCGGTTGAAGCTGCATAGGGATGATATTCGGTTTTCAGGTGTGCAGCCCCGAAAAAATTACGTACGTAATCAGCAGGTACCTTAGCTTCTATTTTCGTATCAGTAAACAGTATGTCAAGCCATTTAACTTCCCTGACGCCGGGTTTAAAAGTCTTTACAGGGGCCTCTATGTGTTCAGTCCAGGTCTTCCCCCCTTCAATTATAAAAGGGTGAGGCCTCACATGGCTGGCCAGGCTGTACTTCTCAATCTCATGAGGCCGTTCTTCAATTGTTTCTGACAGGGCTGAAAGCTTGTTAGCACCATTATAATCTGAAGAAGGTAATGCATAAACAGCAGATATCATGATTTGCTTCTCACCTGTATTCGTTAACCTGGCCGATATATAATTTTCCCTGATGTCCTGACCCACGTAACGATTCCTGGCTATCCCCTTTATAATAATCAGTTTATTATTATAATATACTGGTTTTACACCCTTTCCTGCCACTTCCCATCTTTCACCGAATGCGGGATTGCTTTTCAGGTTTACCTTTATTTCTCCTGCAGCGAAGTCTTTCCCATAGATTATAAGGTCGAAAGTGTTGGTATCCGCTTTTTGTTCCTCAAGATACGACAGCTTATGATGTATGTCATCCTGGTCCTTTGATCCGTTAGAAGAGCATAAAAACGTATAAACAAAGACTATTAGAATATTTAAAGTAATTTTCATCTCCAACCTCTATATAATTTCACTTTTTATTTTCAATAAGCACTTCTATTTTCATTTCACCTGAAGCGGGCAGACGGATGAACTTTCCCCCAGCATTAAATTCAGTCCACAATTCACCGTTGATCTTTATTTTGCCTATTTTTATCTTCCCTGTTTCAACCGGCACGGGGTACAATTTCTCCCCGTCCCCCGGCTCTTCTATATAAAAATGCAGCTTTACGGGTTTATCCATCACCCAGAGATTTGTGTATATATAATTCAGCATGGCATGTTCAAGGCTATGGTAGGAAGTTTTGCTGCGTACTGCTTTTGATCCCTTCTCTATACTGCCATCAATATTCACAGTGAGAAAAGCCCCGCCATATTCATCATCGATAAAATACCTGTTCCATGCTCCAGCTCCTTTTTGATAAACCTCAAGATACCTGTCCTTCCCGGTCTCGTGATAGAGGTATAATGACAACATGTTCCCATATGCCTGGATCCACCACGGTGATGAATTATTATGGTGGGCAGGGTCAGTCCGGCCAAGACGCTGGTACCATATCCCTGTATCTTCTGACACACCAAAGATGTATAGCGGCTCCTGCAGCTCCATAGCCTTTTTCAGATAATTCTCGTTTCCTGTAAGTTCATATAATCTCAACAGCATCCACACAACTTCGATATTATGCCCCGTGTTAATTTCTGTGCTGTCTGCCCTGGTCTCTTGTGTATAATTCCACGAGCGGTCAAAACGTTCCAGTATCCATGGCTCACCGGGCATTGACATACTGTCAATCACCGTGTTAATGATTTTCTCCATCTGTTCAAGATAAACATCATACCCCGTTGTAAGATATAGGTATATCAGGTATCCTGATACCGGTGCCAGCTGGGGAGAAAAGTCCTTATCCGTCTCCTGCACACTCAAATCCCTGTTCAAGCTTCTGTAATATCCTCCATATATTGAATCCCATGCATATTTTTCCATTATCCGGTGCGATTGTTCTATGTACTCAAGAACTTCCTTATCATGTGTTACAAAGTAATACATGGTAAGACCTGTTATAGCATAGGGCTGTAAAAACCCATCCTTTGCAGAATCCACAATATTTCCTTTCCTGTCAAGGGCATTAAACCATCCTCCATATTCCCGGTCCCATCCATTTTCCAGTAAATAATCCACTATTCCGGATGCCCGTTCGAGGTATTTTTCCTCACCTGTCAAAAGATAGCCAACAGAGTAACTGAACACATGCCGGGATATCATTCCCGGATGAATGACATGCCCCTTATAGGGATTCCATTCACGGTCCAGGAAAGTATAAAATATGCCGGAAGATGAATCCATGCCATGGCGAGTCCAACTATCAAGGACCTGGTCGGTACCCTGTTTGATCCAGAATTCCCCACGCGGGATATCTGATATACCGTCTTTTTTGTTTTGGCATGAAAACAGAGGCAGGATCAAGAGAATAAACGATATAATGGTATAATATCTCCTAGCCATCATTCTAAATCCAGTATTAAGGATTCCTTCGGTTTGATTATCCTGGGTGCAGGCCATATATATTGCATCAGGGAGTTAACCTGCACCCACCGGGGCTTATCTTCGATATAAGCTGTAACCTGAGGTTCGGTAGCATAATTCCTGGTTTCTCTGTATGGCATAAAATATATGGCTCCCAGGCGAGAATTATCACTGTTATCGGATGTTTCGATTTTTATTGATGCCTTTTTGCCGTTATCATTATAGCTAAGGTATCTTTCTCGCGATAAACCATGGAAGACTACGGCATGCCACTTATTATTATAGGAATAGATATATTCTTCCCTGGCTCCTTCCTCATATGCATCCTTATCGTGCTGTGGATTAAAATGCCCGATCATCTCCCACTCATTATTATTTTCCTCGTTCGTTTTCAGGTATATTCGGTGTTCGGCATGATCAAAATCGAAGCCATAGAGCCAGATGTCGAAATGGGTTTCCGCTTTAATGTTAACTGTCTCCTCGACCATCCGAAGGTATGAATAAACAAAGCGATCACGTGAAGTGGCATAAACTGACCCTGCAGGTCCGGTTCTTCCCCAGGCATTCAGCACAAAAGGATCAAAAGAAATATCATAATCCAGGGGTGTGCCAATGCCATCTCCTGAACTTCTTGTATAGTTAGTAGATGCATAATTGGGCCAGTACCACCCCATTCCATCAACACCTCCTCGTATCATAGCTTCAACATTCTGGTCTATCTCCATCCTGGAAGGCGTATATCCAAGTTTTATAGTATGCATCTGGCCCAGCTGGTAAGCTTTAATGTTATGTTCAGAAGCCACCTGCCTTGTATGACGGCACACATCTTCAATATAGGCATTTGTTTCCTCCATGCCATAGCCCCTGCCAAAGTAGCCACGGTACACATCGGAAAAGATGAAATCAGGAAGGGCATCATATTGTTGGCATTTATCAATGAAGCGATCAATTGACGAATATTCTCCGGCCATTAACTCTGAAGCATTATGAGGATGATGCATAAAAATGCCTACTTCAGCATCCGGCATTTCCTGTTTTATGGCTTTCAGCAAATAGGAAAAAGCCCGGGGGCCATATTCCATGAACTGTTCAAACATATAGGTATAATTCTCCTGTCCCAGCTTTTCGGGTCTTTTAAAAGCACCAAGGGGTGCTTCATCAAAGAGGGTGATTCGTGCGAAATCGGGATAATACTCTTTATATATTGCAGCAAGGTTTTTAAAATGTTCAAGGACCGGTTTACGTGCAATGGCATTTCCCACAAATTGTTGTATGCTTAGCTCCTTTCCCGGTCCTATTTCAATCCATGTGCGGGATATGCCATATTCTTTACAGGCAGATAAAAAATCACGCAGTTTTTGTTCATCATTCATTCCTGAAGAATAGGGAATAATATCAAAGCGGCTGGCAAACAGAAGCATGTTCTCCAGGGTGGCAGGTTGCTCCTGTTGAAGGGTCTGTGCCCCGACCCACATAAACAGCTCCCTTTCGCCTTTTATTTCCTGTGCATAAATGACGTGAAGGCCGGTCACCAACAAAAGCAACTGCAGAAATGAGAATATTGACAGATATTTAAATAATTTTAATTTCATTCAAACCGAATATCAAAATTAATTAAATATCCGCTTATTTCAGGTTTAAATTTAATGATGCTTTAATATTTTTATCACTTTTTTTGTCCCATATTTCAATTTCGCATGTAACAGGTGTACTAATAGTGGTATCCCTGATTATGAAATTGGGAGCCAGCTGATCTTTTACTTGAGGCGCTTGCAGGCTGGAGTCACCAATTAAATCTGCTTCATCAATAAGAATTTCGCCTTCAGCATCCCTGACCGTTAAACTCAATCCAATAAAGATCTCACCGTCTTCCTCCTGGAAGCCCTCGAGGCCTTCAAATATCAAATATATATTTTCATTGAAATTGGCCTCATTTCCGATAACAACATTGTTTACTTCTTCAGTGAACAGGTACACCTCATCATATGACAGGTCATTGTTCTCAATCTTTATTTGTTCATCGGGTATCACATCAAAATCCATTTTTGCCTTAAAAGTACCCTCACCCTTTTCGTCCCAGATATTAA
>JAWLEO010000016.1:0-78791 GCA_041686075.1 Bacteroidales bacterium
AGTATTAAGATTAATAATTGTTTTATTTATAATTACCAAGTTAATTAATTACTCGGGCTTATGCTTTTTAAACATAGGATCTTTTTACTTTTGTCTTTTATCTTAATATCTAAAGGTGGAACCCACGTACAGGTACATAGTTATAGAAGGTAATATAGGTGCAGGTAAGACAAGCCTCGCAAAAAAAATTGCAGATACTTATGATGCCCGCCTGGTACTGGAGAAATTTGCTGACAACCTTTTTCTTCCAAAGTTTTACGAAGAACCTGAAAGGTATGCATTCCCCCTGGAACTTTCTTTCCTGGCCGAGAGGTACAGACAACTGAAGAATGAAATTGGACATTTTGATATATTCAGTCCATTCACTGTAGCTGATTTTTATTTTATGAAATCCATTGTATTTGCTTCGGCCACCCTCAATGAGGATGAGTTTAAGCTGTACAGGCAATTATTTAATATAATATACCAATCATTGCCCAAACCTGACCTGTATATATACCTGCATCTTGATATGCCCGGATTGATTAAGAATATAGCCAGGAGGGGCAGAGGCTACGAGTCTGCAATAGATGAAAAATATTTGTTGAAGATACAGAACAGTTACTTTAACTGGTTCAGGCAGAATCCGGAACACACCTATCTTATACTGGACATCAACAACATAGATTTTGTAAATAACGAGGAAGATTATTCAAAAGTATTAGATGCAATATTTAAAGAAAAACACAGCAAAGGACTTAACCGTGCTATTTTGAAGTAATTTTACACCTTCCATGATACATATTCTGTATTTTTTTTATTAGATTTGCATTATTGTCGTTATGACTTGATCAACAATTAAATAATTAATAATCGTTACCATGAAAAAAATCAGAAGCTATTTTATTCTTGTTATTGCTGCTGCACTTATAACAGGCTGCAGTGGTTTAAATAAGATGAAACAGAATGCCGACCAGATCAGGTATGAAGTAATTCCTGAGGTGCTGGAAACTCACGCTGGAACCGTAGAGGTAACAGTTAATGGCACTTTCCCCGAAAAATATTTTGATAAAAACACAATCCTGGAAGCAACTCCGGTGCTTGTCTACAGCGGAGGGGAAACCCAGTTAGAAAAAGTTACCCTGCAGGGGGAAAATGTCCAGGCAAATAATGAAGTCATATCGAACTCGGGTGATAATTTTACCTATAATAGCTCAGTTCCATATGATGAAGCTATGCATATGTCAGAACTTATGCTTAGAGTCACAGCTACCAGGAAAAACAAATCAGTGGATTTTGATCCGGTCAAACTGGCTGATGGCGTAATCGCTACATCAACCCTTGTAGCCAGTAAACCCATGACAATAAAGCTGGCTGACAATTTCAAGAGGATTATCCCCCAGGATAAAATGGCTGATATTCACTATGTCATAAATAGAGCCAATATCAGAAGTTCAGAACTTAAATCTGAAGATATAGAAGCACTCGAAGAGTACCTCGAGCTTGTTAAGAATTCAGAAGATATGGAATTCATTGATATGCTTGTAAGTGCTTATGCCTCACCTGACGGACCGATAGATTTTAATGATGAACTTTCAGGGAAAAGGCTTGAATCTGCCAGCAAGTATATAAGCCGTGAATTTGAAAAAGATACAATAAGTCAGATTGAAAAAGAAGGATTCGTTAAAAAAGAGGCAACAGCTGAGGACTGGGAAGGTTTCAAAGAAAAAGTACAGGCATCAAACATCGAAGATAAGGAACTTATACTGCGCGTTCTCTCAATGTACTCCGATCCTGTTGTGCGTGAAAAGGAAATAAGGAATATGTCGACCGCTTTTGAAGTACTTAAGGATGAAATTCTCCCCGAATTAAGAAGGTCAAAACTTATCGTTAATGTTAATAAGATAGGCCGTTCCGACGAGGAAATACTCGAGCAGATAAACTCTGATCCTTCAGTACTCAATATCGAAGAAATGTTGTATGCCGCAACATTAACAGATGATCTTGAAGAACAGCTCAAGTATTACCAGATTGCTGCAAAGCAGGAACCCAAGTGCATGAGAGCACATAATAACATTGCTGCTGTATCACTTGAGCTTGGCAATGTAGAAGATGCTGAAGCTGCTCTGGAAAAAGCAAAAGCCATTAAGAATAACGATGTAGTAAAAAATAATCTCGGCTTTGTAGCATTAATGCAAGGAAATATTGAAGAAGCTGAAGAATATTTCAATTCGATGACTGCCTCAACCGATCAGTCAGAATATGGCCTTGGCACCATTGCCATCATCAATGGTGAATATGATAAAGCAGTGAATTACTTTGACAACGAGCCCTCATTTAATAATGCACTGGCCCATGTGCTCAAAGGAGATTTGAGTAAAGCCAAGAATATGCTTGATAATATGGAAATGTGCGAAGATGGTTCTACTTCATATCTGAAGGCAATTATCGGTGCCAGGATGGACAATAAAGATTATATGCTTGACAACCTGGGTGAAGCTATCGATTACAATGCTGACTGGAAACAATATGCCAGCGAGGATATAGAATTTGCACAGTACTTTGACGATACTGCTTTCACCTCGCTCGTTGAGTAAGAAAATTATTGACTCACCCCGCTGGCGCGGTTCTCCAGAACCGTGCCGCGGAGATGAAAACTCATCATTCCATTATTTTATAATATGAAGCATTATCAGGTTGACAGATAATACATTTTATTGAACAGGTCCCAGAGCACTATCCCAACCGACACCGATACATTGAAAGAGTGCTTGGTGCCGTGCTGGGGTATCTCAAGGCATAAATCAGATATGTCTAATATATCCTGCTGTACACCTTTTACTTCATGACCGAAAACCAGGGCATAACGCCTGCCCTCTTCGGGTAAAAAATCCTGTAGAGGAGTGGCTCCTTCGGCTTGCTCAAGTGATATTATCTTATATGCCGATGCCCGCAATTCTTTGATGGCATCCAGGGTATTTTTAAAATATTTCCACTTCACTGATTCAGTGGCACCGAGGGCTGTTTTATGAATATCCCTGTGAGGAGGTGTGGCCGTTATGCCGCATAAATATACAGCTTCGGCCTTCAGGCAGTCAGCCGTTCTGAAAACAGAACCTATATTGTTAAGGCTCCGGATATTATCTAGGACAATGACAAAGGGACTTTTATCGGATTTCCTGAATTCTTCCACTGTTTTCCTGTTTAATTCCGACATTTTCAGCTTGCGCATAACATCCCTATTTTTTACTAAAATAGAGAAAAAAAATGTAATTTGTCACCGCTTTCAAAAAGGCTGAATTTCAAATGGTAAAACATTAATTATGAATATACATGAGTACCAGGGGATATCAATCCTGAAGAATAATGATGTTCGCATAGCTGAAGGATTTGTCGCAGAAACAGCTGAAGAAGCCGTTAAGGCAGCGGAGAAACTTAAATCCGAATTTGGTTCCGATAAATTTGTTGTAAAGGCGCAGATACATGCAGGTGGAAGAGGCAAGGGGGGAGGCGTAAAAATTGCTGAATCGATAGATGAAGTGGCAGGCATAGCGGAGGATATAATAGGTATGCAACTTGTCACAAAACAAACAGGTCCGGAAGGTAAGGAAGTAAAAAAGGTACTGATCTCACAGAACGTTTATTATCCGGGAGAGAGTGAAGCCAAAGAGTACTATATGGGTATATTGCTCGATCGTGATAAGGAGAAGCATGTAGTTATGTATTCCCCGGAAGGAGGAGTGGATATTGAAACGGTAGCAGAAAAAACTCCCCAGTATATCTTCAGGGAATATATTGACCCCTGTCTTGGCCTGCAGGCATACCAGATGAGGAGGATAGCTTTTAACCTTGGCCTTAATGGCACGGCATTTAAAGATATGCTCAGCTTTGTTAAAGGCCTGTATGATTCATTTATTAATAGTGATGCACAACTGTTGGAAATTAACCCGGTGTTGAAAACAAGTGACAATAAGATCCTTGCTGTTGATTGTAAATTCAGCATTGACGACAGCGCCCTGTTCAGGCATAAGGACATCATGGAAATGAGGGATCTCTCCGAGGAGGATCCTGCAGAGGTTGAGGCTGGAAAGTATAATCTGAACTTTGTTAAACTCGATGGCAATGTTGGGTGTATGGTTAACGGTGCAGGGCTGGCTATGGCAACTATGGACCTTATAAAACTCTCGGGTGGCAACCCGGCTAACTTCCTTGATGTAGGAGGAACAGCAAGTGCCGAGACAGTTGAAGCAGGATTCAGGATCATACTTAAAGATCCCAATGTAAAAGCAATACTTATTAATATATTCGGGGGTATTGTAAGATGCGACAGGGTGGCCAACGGTGTGGTTGAAGCCTGTAAATCATTTGGTTCATTACCCGTACCACTGATAGTGAGGTTACAGGGAACAAATGCAGAAGAGGCAAAAGAAATAATAGACAATTCGGGATTTAGAGTATTCTCTGCAATATCATTTGAGGATGCAGCAAAACGGGTCAAAGAGGTAATATCTTAAGCAATACTGTATATTCTTATTTTTCCCTCTCACCCCATGCTATATTTTGTTATATTACCGGGGAATATGTTAACAATAATTAAGAATTTTGGTTGTTCCTATCCGGATTAATTGATAATTTTACATTGTATTTATGTATAATTAGCTGACAATTAAAAAGTTTGACAATTAAGGTAAGATTAAGGTTTTTTAGTAAACTATGCCTGTCTGATTTTTTCTTTGATGTGATTGATTCCTTTAAGGATTGATCAATTATGCAAAGAAAGCTTTAACATGAACGACGATGTTTCAGCATGAATTTGTTTTTATAGCTTATATATTCAGTATACCGGGGGTTATATTGTCGACTAACCTATCATTACTTCCTTTTTACCTTTTGATTGGAAACCTTGAATTATTATCGTCTGATGCCCTTCAAATATTACTCATTGTAATAAGCGCCTTCATTATACTGCTTACTCTTATTATAATCTTCCTTAGAAAAAGAAGGAAGATGACCATCGAATTGAAGTTGAAAACGGAAGAGATTGAGAAGGCCAACAGGGACCTGGAAAAACTCAATAAAGAACTTCTTGACCAGAAAGATAAAATAGCCAGGGACCTTGCTGTTTCGGAAAGGTTATACAGTATTATGCTGACTTCGGCCGATGACGGTATTATTTTATACAATACTGATTGGACAGTACAATTTGCCAATCCGGCTATTTATTCGATTATTGGCCTGGAACAGAAGAATAATGTTCTTTTTGATATTCTCAATGATAAGGAACTTCTTCACCCTGACAATTCTGATTTTCACCGTGAAAGATCGAGGGCAATGGCCGAAAAGGGCTTTTATGAATCAGAGATAAAGGTTAAACACAGGAATGGTAAATACGTTGTGTTGTCAACCAAGATGGTAGAAGTTAAGGATGAATCAGGTGAACCACTCGGAATATTATCCATCTCACGTGATATAACATCACTCAAAGACACCCAAAACCAGTTAATTATAGCTAAGGAAAAGGCAGAAGAAGGCAACAGGTTGAAGTCTACTTTTCTGGCCAATATATCACATGAAATAAGGACACCCCTGAACAGCATTGTTGGTTTTGCTAACCTTTTGAATGATGCCCATGCTGATCCTGATCTTAGAGAGGAGTATGTAAATTTCCTGAATCAGAATACAGAAAAACTCCTTCAGGTAATAACCGACATAATTGACCTCAGTAAGCTTGAGAATAACGAGATTGATATTTCTTATAACCCGGTAAGAATAAATTCAATACTTGAATATGTTGAGGAATATACGAAAAAGCTCATCGAACGCAGCGGTAAAAAAATAAACTTCTCAATCGAAAAAGGACTTCCCGATGACAGGGACATTGTTTACTCTGATGACCTCTGGTTAAAGCGAGTTTTCAGGCATCTTCTTGATAATGCTGTTAAGTTTACCCGGGCCGGAAGCATAGAACTGAAATCAGCACTTGCCGGTTCTTCCGTAATGTTTACCATAAGGGATACAGGTATAGGCATAAGCAAGGAAAATCTTAAGGCTATTTTTGAACAGTTCAGGCAGGAGGAGAATGGACATCACCGTTCCTTTGAAGGACTTGGTGTGGGTTTGACAATGGCCCGCAAGGTCATTGAGAATATGGACGGTTATTTATGGGTTGAATCCGAAAAAGGTAAAGGATCAGAATTCTTTTTTACAATACCTTACAGGCCGGTCGATGTTTCTGCTTTTATGGAGGCCAGAAAAAAAGCAGACCAGCTGGTCATAACCAAAGACTGGTCAGGTAAATCAGTACTTGTGGCGGATGATAATATAGATATCCTTAAGTTCCTTAACAGGGTTCTGTCAAATACCGGGATTAATGTAATACATGCCGGTTCTGAGCACGAGATAATAGATATTATAAAAAGCAAAGATTCTGTCGACCTGGTCTTGTTGAATATGCAGATGCCCAAAGTGAACGGCCTTGAAGCACTGGCGGAAATCAAAAAGATAAAAAGTAAGTTACCTGTTGTGGCCCAGACATCTTTTACCACTGACCAGGAAGAAGAGGACCTTCTGGATGCAGGCTGCAGTGCATGCCTGAGAAAGCCCGTAAGGAACGACCAGCTTTTATCAGTGATATCAGGCTTCCTGGACAGGAGCTGATATTTTTAGAATCTTAATAAACCCATGCTATGCCGGAGTATAAGTATGCTGATATTATTCTGCCCCTCTCTGTAGGAGAACTGTTTACTTACAAAATACCTCACGGTATAAAAAAGGATATAAAACGAGGGACAGGTGTCATTGTGCCTTTCGGAAAGAAAAAGAGCTATACCGGCATAGTCTACAAGCTACATAATGATAAACCCGGGATTACTAATTTGAAAGAAATAAGCGCTGTGGCTGATGCAGGATTGTTTATATCCGAACAGCAGCTGGATCTCTGGAAATGGGTTAGTGAATATTACTACTGCAAGCTTGGTGAGGTTATGAATGCAGCTCTTCCCGCTGCTTTGTTGTCTGTAGACGCAAAAAAGAAATTCAAAAGAAAAACAGAAACAAGAATAGCTCTTTCACGCACTTACAATGAAAACGAATTATCCGATTTGCTTGAGAGGCTGCAAAAAAGCCCCGCCAGGCACAGGCTGATGACCACTTTTCTCGACATGACCTTATATAAGCAAAAAGGAAGAATATCAAGCGTACTGAAGAGTGAACTGCTAAAAAGATCAAATACTTCTTATTCAGTGTTGAATAAAATGCTTGAAGCAGGAATACTTAAAGAGATTGTAGAAGAGAAATCAAGATTTGAACATAGCGTAGCAGTAAGAGGAGAACTTAAGCAGCTTAGCAACATCCAGCTGGATGCTTATGACAGTATATGTTCCGCATTTAACGAAAAAACCACTGTCCTGCTTCATGGTGTTACCTCCAGCGGTAAAACAGAAATATATATCCACCTTATAGAAAAGGCTATAAGTAAGGGGGAGAAAGTATTATACCTTCTTCCGGAGATAGCTCTTACTGCCCAGATTATAAACAGGTTAAGATTTTATTTCGGGGACCTGGTAGGCATCTATCATTCAGGGTTAAGCGATAATGAAAAGGCAGAAGTGTATAAAAGAATAAGAGGCGACACGGCGCTCGGAGAATATAAAATACTGCTTGGAGTGAGGTCATCAATATTTCTTCCCCTTACCAATTTAGGCCTGATAATAATAGATGAGGAACATGACAGTTCATATAAGCAGTTTGATCCTGCCCCGCGCTATAATGCCAGAGATACAGCCATTATGAGGGCGCACCTTGGTGGTACACGTGTATTGCTGGGATCTGCAACCCCTTCAGTAGAGTCAATGTATAATGCAAGAAGAGGGAAATACGGGTATGCACATTTAGAACGCAGATTCGGTGACATCAAAATGCCTGAGGTTATATTAACCGATTCCAAGGAAGCGTATCGAAAAAAAACCATGATATCTCATTTCACGCCAGGGCTGGTGTCAGCCATTGATGAGGCCTTAGGTAATGGGGAACAGGTAGTTCTGCTACGTAACCGCAGGGGCTTTGCTCATTTTATTATTTGTGCCGATTGTGGCTGGACGCCAATATGCCCCAACTGCTCGGTAAATTATACTTACCACAAGAAACCCGGCATCTTATACTGTCATTATTGCGGATCTTCGGCTCCCCTGCCTTCAAGATGCCCGAGCTGCTCATCAAGCAATATTAAAATGAAAGGCTTTGGTACTGAAAAAGTGGAAGATGAAATATCGATATTATTCCCGGATGCGACCATTGACAGGATGGATTATGACAGCACCAGGAGGAAGGGATCGGTGGAGAAGCTCATAAAAAATCTCGAGGATGGGGTAACGGATATACTGATAGGCACACAAATGATTTCCAAAGGGCTGGACATTGAGAACCTTACAGTAGTTGGCATAATTAATATCGACGGCATGCTTTTCTTTCCTGACTTCAGGGCACATGAAAGATGTTTTCAGCTTGCCGCCCAGGTAAGTGGCCGTGCCGGAAGGAGGAAAACACGGGGGAAAGTAATAATACAAACAGCTGATCCCAATCATCCCGTTATGAAGCAAATTCTTAATAATGATTATGAAGGGATGTATCAAAGCCAGATGGACGAGAGAAAGGAGTTTTACTATCCTCCATTCTCCAGGCTTATACGGATCTACCTCAAGCACCGGCAGAAGGGGGTGGTTGAAGAAGCGGCTGAAATAATGGCAGCGAACCTGAAGAAATACTCTGGAGTGAAAGTGCTGGGACCAGAATTCCCCCCTCATTCAAGGATTCAAAATCTATATATCAAATCAATACTACTTAAGGCAGATAAGAGTAAATCATACCTGTACATAGGCGAATTAATAAAACGAAATGTTTCCGTATTGAGCCAGGTAAAAACATTTTCATCACTCAGGATATACAGTGATGTCGATCCTCAGTAGCAAATTGTAAAATAATGGTAATTTTACGAAGACATAATTACATAAGATAAGTATTGATGAAAATAGAAGTATCAAATGGTGAGATTATCGATAAGCTGACCATTATCGAGATAAAACTTGGCAAAATAAAAGATAAGGCAAAATTGGAAAACCTCAGGAAGGAATTAGAAATCCTTGAAAATGCTGCTGAGGAAATAATAAGCAGGGAGGATCCCCTCTATAGCGAATTATACAGCATTAATTTGAGGTTATGGGATATCGAGGACAGAATCAGAAAGTTTGAGAAAGAAAAAAATTTTGGGGAAGAATTTATTGAAACTGCCAGGTCAGTATATCTCACAAATGACCGCAGGGCAGAGTTGAAACGTATGATTAATGAGAAAACAGGTTCAAACCTTAAAGAGGAAAAATCATACGAGGATTATAGCTGACAAATGGCAGGCGAAACATATATACTGGTTGTGAGGTTTTCATCTATGGGCGATGTAGCACTTGCTGCACCTGTGCTACGGGCAGTCAAAACCGGTGCTGTAAAAACACTTATTCTGACACGTTCTGTTTTCGCGGACTTCTTTACTAATATGGATGGAGTGGAGGTTTTTAGAGCTGACCTCGAGGGAAAACATAGGGGGCTGACAGGTATTTTCAGGCTTTTCAGCGATATCAATAACAGATACAGTATAAAATATGTAATTGATTTGCATAGCGTGCTGAGGAGCTGGATAATTAGCTTTCTTTATCGCTTGAGAGGTTTAAAAGTATACACTGTTAATAAGGGTCGAAGAGATAAGAGGAAGTTTATTAAATATAAGAAGGAATCACTTCTTCCTCATACCATAGATCGCTACCGTAATGTTTTCAGGGAGGCAGGATTTACTGTCGGTACACCCTGCGTACCCTCATTTGTTATATCGGATGAAGCCAGGCAGAAGGCAGGCAAAATAATCAGGGATAATATACCTGCAGGTTATACCCTGATAGGCATTTCGCCTTTTGCGAAACACAGGACCAAGTCATGGGGAATCGAAAACGTCAGGGAGCTGATGCAAAAAATACAGTCGGAATATAATGTTTATTTCTTCCTCTTTGGCAACAGGGAAGAAGCTGAGGGTCTTATATCACTGGCCTCTTCAGGTAAATCTTATATTGTTGCAGGGAAGCATCAGCTGGAAACAGAATTAGCCCTAATATCCGGTCTGGAATTTATGATAAGTATGGATTCTGCCAACATGCATTTAGCGGCTTTATCTGGTATACCGACAGTAAGCATATGGGGTGGTACTCATCCAATGACAGGCTGGGCTCCGACAGGGGATCAGCAACACCTTGTGATAGGAATTAGTACCAGCGATCTTGACTGCAGGCCCTGTACTATATATGGTAAAGGAAAATGCCTGCGCAAAGATGTTAAATATAAATGTCTTAAAGATATAAAGCCTGATATGGTTTACAAGAGAATGAAACAATCCGGCTTATTGTCTTAAATGCAAAGATATTTATTTCCTGCCAGGAGAATACTTATCCTGGATTTGTTCTGCAAGTAAAAATAAATTCTTAACCATTTTATCCCAGCTGAACTTTTTCTTTTCTGCCTTTATACCTTCAACATACTCATCATACCTCTTATTTTTAAAAAAATCGACCAGCGAATTTGCCACTTCCTCAGGAACAGGGTTTACAACATAACCACCCCTGCCGTGTGGTATGATTTCTGCTAATCCTCCCACATTGGTAACAAGCATTGGTTTATGGAAATGGTATCCTATCTGTGTTACACCGCTTTGTGTTGCTGATTTATAAGGCTGTGCTATTATATCTGATGCACAAAACCAGTATGCCACCTCATGGTTGGGCACAAAATGCGGATGTATGATTACATCTTCCTCCAATCCATAATGTTTAATAAGTTCATCATAAGGAGTACGAGACACGTAAAAATCACCAACCACTAAAAGTTTGATTTTAAAATCACTTAACTCTTTCCGGAGGCGGGCATAAGCTTTTATCATTATGTCAAGCCCCTTGTATTCCCTCACCAGGCCAAAAAACAAGATATACCTGTACCTCTCATCCAGTCCCAGTTTTTCCAGGGCCTCCTCCCGGCTTACACTACTACCAAAATTATCGAATACGGGATGTGGTGAATATACTATTGGCCTTTCAACATTAAAGTTTTTAAGGTCACGAAGGACTGACTCGGACATTGAGATAAAACCATCTATGGGCTTGAGAAAGTACCTTGTTAATATCCTGTCGCCGGGTCTTCTTTCGTGAGGTCTTACATTGTCCACCAGGGTGATAACTTTGGTATACCCGTTTTTCTTTATCAAGCGGGCCATGGTGCCCAAACATGGTGCCATAAAGGGGAGCCAGTACCTGAAAATAACAATATCAGGTTTTTCTTTCCTTATTCTCCTGGCCACTCTGATCCAGTTAAGGGGCCAGATTGAATTTATGCTCCTTCTGATGTCAAGGTCCTCAGGAGGCGGTCCTGCCGTATATTGCGTCTCACCCGGAAATAGTATGTCCGGATATTGCAGTTTGAAAGTCTCAATCCTTACATTGTTACCTCCCTCCTGGATTTCCGTGGCGAAACGTTCATTAAAAGCAGCCAGTCCGCCACGATAGGGATAGCTTGTTCCTATGAATATTATCCTGGCCATATGAGTTTGAAGAACACTGTAAATATAATTAAGTAAATCCCACTTTACTAAAAACCTGGCAGTAAAATAAAAATTAAGCTCAGAAGATGAATAAAAGCATTTTACTTATATGGTCAGCTTTCGGATTCTTTCCGGCGTGATATTCTTCTTGCAGAGAGGGTGAATTTTTTTTTCGAGGCTTACAGCAAGAGCTCGGGGGTGAATGATTTCACATACCATTCATTTCGTGAACACGTTTACCTGACATTACGGGATACGAGGTTGCCAGGCAGATAAAAACGATCAGGGCCGGGATATCAGATTGACAGCACTTCCGCTATTTCCAGGAAGCTTTTGTTTACACTTTTATGCAATTTAACGGCTTTTCTGAAGGGGACAAGCACTATTTCATTATTCTGTAAACCGACCATGGTGCTTTTCTGATCATCAAGCAGTGCTTCTACTGCGGCGTATCCAAACCTGCTGGCAGTGACCCTGTCAAAAGCGGAAGGTGAGCCACCACGCTGCAGGTGGCCAAGAACGGTAATTCTTATATCGTAATTTGGATATCGTTTTTTTACATTGTTTGCAAGTTTGTATGCTCCCCCTTTTTCATCGCCTTCCGCCACTATCACTATATTGCTTGCTCTTTGTCTGCGCCCGCTTTCAAGCAACTGGTTAAGCTTTTTTACCTCATCGGTCACCTCGGGTATTATTATGGCTTCAGCTCCTGTTGCTATACCACTCCGCAGAGCTATGAAGCCGGCTTCTGCTCCCATAACCTCTATGAAGAAAAGCCTGTTATGTGCACTTGCCGTGTCCCTTATCTTATCAACAGCCTGTACAACAGTGTTCAGAGCTGTATCATATCCGATGGTATAGTCGGTGCCAAAAAGGTCATTGTCAATCGTTCCCGGAATGCCAATAAAGGGAATATCAAACTCTTCATTGAATATCCTGGCTCCCGTGAAAGTGCCGTCGCCGCCGATAACTATAACCCCATTGACGCCAATTTCTTTCAAATTGTTATATGCTATCTGCCGGCCTTCGGATGTTTCGAACTCCATGCACCTGGCCGTTTTAAGAATGGTACCTCCCCGTTGTATTATGTCACTGACATCATGGCTCCACAGGGGAGTGAATAGTTTTTCTATCATACCCCGGTATCCTTCTTTAATACCTATTACCTGGAGCTTATTATAAATGGCTGTGCGGGTGACGGCCCTGGTGGCTGCATTCATACCCGGAGCATCACCGCCTGAAGTTAGTACACCTATTTTTGTTATTTTTGACATGTTTTCTATGAATTATTTACGTGCACAAATGTAAATTTTTAAAAAATTTAGAGCCACTTATGCGTCTATTGATTTAATCCTTTCAGCTATTTTTTTGATCAGCCACCCGGGGGTGGATGTTGCACCACATACCCCCACGGTATTTGCCTTCTCAAACCATCGATCTTTAATTTCGTCAGTATCAGAGATAAAGTATGCATTTTTATTTACTCCTGAACATACATCGTATAACATCTTTCCGTTTGAGCTGATTTTACCGCTTACAAAGACTATAACATCATGTTCACCACAAAATTTCTTAAGCTCGGGCTCCCTGTTGGCCACCTGGTCACATATAGTGTTATTAACCCTTAGCATTTTTGCCGGCTCGTATCCTTTCTCTTCATAACGCTTTCTTATCGCTTTGATCAGTTCAGCATATTTCCCCCTGCTCCTGGTGGTTTGGGAAAATATCTCTGCGGGCCTGGTGAAATCAATCTGATCGATATCTTCAGGTTCTTCCAAAATTATGGAATGGCCCTCTGTCTGGCCCAGTAAGCCAATAACTTCAGCATGTTCGCTTTTACCATATATCAGGTTCTGAATATTCTTCCCGGCATTTTCATAGTGTTCCCTTACTTTATTCTGAATCCTCTTAACTATTGGGCAGGTTGCCTCTATGATCTCAATATTGTTGTCACGTGCTATTTTGTATGTTTCAGGTGGTTCACCGTGTGCCCTGATTACCACTTTGCTGTTCTTGAGTTTCCTGAATTCATCTTGGTTGATTGTTTTCATTCCCAGCTCTTCTAATCTCTTTACTTCAGCTTCATTGTGGACTATATGGCCAAGGCAATATATATCCTCTCCCGCTTTAAGGGCTTCTTCAGTAAGCCTAATAGCATGTTCCACACCAAAACAAAAACCCGAATTCTCTTCAATCTCTACCTTCATCTGTTGTTTTTATTATTTAGTATATCCCTGAACCATTCCATCTGTTGACTTACTGTCATATGTGAATTATCAAGCAGGTAAGCATCCTCGGCTTTTTTCAGTGGACTGATATCCCTTCCGGTATCAATCTTATCCCTTTCAGATATATTTTCGAGCACTTCTTTAAATTCTACTTTTATTCCCTTTTCCACCAACTCTTTATATCTTCTCTCAGCCCTTATTTCTTCAGAGGCTGTCAAAAATATTTTTATGTCGGCGTCAGGGAATACCACTGTTCCAATGTCCCTTCCGTCCATTACTATTCCTTTCATCATGCCCATTTCCCTTTGCATTTCAACAAGCCTGTCCCTTACCGCCCTTATCTTACTTATTATACTTACCAGTGATGACACTTCTACCTGGCGAATTTCAGCTTCTACATTTTCTCCATTGAGGTAAGTTTCGTATTGTTCAATGTCAGGATTATATCCGAAACTGATATGTACATCATTCATACTTTCAATGATCTCCTTTTCTTTCAGCATTGATTTACTTATATAAGCTCTGCGTATGCAAAACAGTGTTACTGCCCTGTACATTGCCCCGCTGTCAATGTAAATATAATTCAGTTCCCTGGCAATGGCCCTGGCAAATGTGCTTTTACCACTAGATGAATAACCATCAACAGCAATAATCAGTTTCCCGTTCATGTAAATTTTATTTGAGGTGCAAAGTTAAGAAATTCATTTCATTTCAAACTGTTAAAGAGGGAGGGTTTAAGTAAGACAGAGAAATTCATGGTTGATCCTGCAAGGTGGTACCGTGCCCTGCTAATCACCAGATCAATCGATGAGGTTTTTATCCCGGCACCCAGGCTAAAGCCCACCGTTGAGGACTTTACGTCATATTGCAGTTCTTTTCTGCGCTGGTAATTAAATCCTGCAGCAATGAAAAAATTTTCAGCAGGCATTAACTCGGCACCAAAAATAAAATGGCGCATGATATTTTCAGCCGTTTTTTCTAGCTTCGAATAGCCTGGATCATCCTGTTCGTCATATAAATGCACCAGCTTGTATTTTTCGAGATGCCTTGTTGTAAGGCTGAAGCGTAAGGGTGCGTGCCGTAACTTTGTACTTATACCTGCAATGATCTCAAAGGGAAGCTTTTCACGGTTTCCGCTGTAGGTTGTAAGTTGCATTCCAAGGTTTCTAATTACTAAACCGGCACTGATAAGTCCGTCTTTGCTTTCCCATGAAGTGCCTATATCCATGGCAATTCCGAGTGAGGTATAATTTTCTAAATGCGATATTATGGGTTTTATATTTATGCCCACGTTAAAGATTGAGTCTATTTGCCGTGAATAAATAATATTTAAAGCATACTCGGCAGCGTTGAAATAACCGTTTCTATTACCTGATTCATCAGCCCTTTCAAACCTTCCGTAATTAAGGTATTGAATGCCTCCTGCAAATGATCCTAAGCTATCTGAATGGTGGGAATACATTATCAAACCGTAATTAATCCCTGCAAAATAATTCGCATAATTAAGAGAGAGAATGCCATTATCCTCCGCACCTGCCAGGGATGGATTAAAGCTTGCCATTGATGGGTCATTGCTGAAGCATGAAATATTAAAACCTCCAAGCGAGGAGATATATGCATTTGGGCTCAGGTTGAGGAACTCATATATATTGTCGCCTCCAGTTTGTGAATAAATATTTGCTAAACTGAATGATAATACCAGTATTATCACTTCTCTTTTCATGTGAGCTATATACAGGTAATGGCAAGTAATAGTTCAACGCCACCCTATTCCTAATATTATATTAAATATATAGCTTATAAGTCTAATTTATGCTCTTGCTTAAGACTTTTTTGATTAAGAAAGTAAATAATCGAATACAGCAGGGCAGATACTGTAATGCCAAATATTATCGGGTCAAGTTCAAGTGGCAGGTCAATCCCTGATACTATCAAACCGAAAGTAACTGATCCTCCTGATATCATTGACCATAGTGAAGCCACCTTATTGGGTCTTTTTGTAAAGAGTGCTGCCAAAACGGGGATAATCATACCCGAAACCATGAATGAATAGGAGTGGAGCATTAATTCCAGGACATTTGGCATTTTCATAGCCAGGAGAAGAGCTGTTATCCCAACTATCAGGGTAAATAATTGTGATAAGCGGAGGCTGTTTCTTGATTCATGTTGGCCGAGGATATCGGTTATTATATTTCCTGAGGAGGCCATGAGGCAGCTGTCGGCTGTTGACATTATAGCTGAGAAATAAGCAGATAAAACAATACCCATCAATCCCGCAGGTAATATTGTTCTCAGCAGGGCAGGCAATCCCATTTCGGGATCCATCATTTCACCGCTGGTAAAATCTGACAACAGGCCGGCATCAAGGGCCACTCTTGAAAACATACCCAGAAGCACACCTGTGAAAGCCATTATCGGATATTCAAATAAACCGGCAATAAACCATGCTCTTTGAGCCGTCTTTTTGTCTTTTGAGGCATATATCCTCTGGTATAATGTCATTCCTATGAACCATATGGGTATGATGGTGAACATCCAGTTCAGGATTTGTTGCCACGTTACATTGGTAAGTGTAAGGAATTCGGGTGGAACTGTTTGCTTGATGGCTTCAAAGCCACCAAGCTTGATATAGCTGACAGGTATTCCTATGAAAATCAAGCCGGACAGGAGGACAATCCATTGTATTGTATCCGTGTATATTACAGCTTTCAGTCCCCCGACGACAGTATAGGTTACTGCTATTATTCCCATTATCAGCAATGCCTGGTTCAGGTTAAGGTCCATAAATGTGGCTGAGGCTAATTTTGCCCCTGCCAGTATCTGGGAACTGGTAAAACCAAGGTATCCAATTGCAGATATTACCCCGGCTATTATCGCAACTCTTTTGTCATATACCCTTTCAAGAAATTGAGGAAAGGATAAAAGCCCTTCAGCCCTGGCCATATCTGATACCTTGGGTATTAACAGAACAGCAGCAAGCCATGCACCCATGAGTCCTGTAAACAGAAGCCAGCTTCCAGAGATACCCATGACAAAGCCCAATCCACCCAGGCCAATAGAAAAGCCACCACCGACATCGGTTGCTACCACGGATAATCCAATATGAAGGCTGCTCATTTGGCGGCCGCCGACATAATAATCATCGGTTGTTTTGTTTCTATAAAGGAAATAGAAGCCAACCCCCAGAACAGCAATAAGATATACGATGAAAATGGTGAGATCTAACCAATGCATATAATTATTTTTTATTATGAATAATTGATATCCCAGCTAAGTCTTTACTGCTTCCCCCCGGATTGATATCTCACACAGTCGTTAGCATATTTACATCCCCTGGGTGAAACCATAAATTACTCCTATATGATTGATTTATATAATATGTTCATGCTTTCGATATGTCCTGATATGTTGGTGTTTTTTATGAGTGTCCCGGTATTAATGATAAATAATATGGTGTTATTGAAAGAGGAAATTTTGATTTATCAAACCGGATTTCTGTCAGGAAATCAAATTTATCAATTGATTTTATGGAATGTTTGAGTTGCCAGTGCCAATCCTTCCAGTGGGAAATATTGGAGTTCTCTTCTATTTTATTGGCAATGGATTGCTGTTCTGGATCAAATATTGACATACCAAATTATAAGTATATTACTTTTTTATTTTGGCAGACAAAAATAGCCATATAAAGGCAAAAACCAAAGTCCGGACACCAGCGTGTTTATTAACAAATAGTTAATGAACTTTTTAGGAAGCTGAGAATACATTTTTAGCCCTTATAGATCTCTTTATATTTTCTCCAGTATGAAAAATGTAACTGTGCCATATAAAGGCCGGTGATCATTATTAATATGCCTGCTACTTTTTCTATTGTAATAATCTCACCTATTGAGTAATAAGCAAAAATAGCAGTCAGCACGGGAATAATATTTGCAAAAAGATTTGCTCTTGTTACTCCTATTATTCTCACAGTGTAACCAAAGAGTATAAATGCCCCACAGGAACCAAAAACTGCGAGCTCTACTATTGCAATGGCTGCCCTTGGTTCAAAGACCATACCCGGAATATGGCTGCCTTCGGATATAAGGAAGACGGGAAGGAAAAGACCAAGGCCTATAATGTTCTGCACATTGACTATATATATGGGGTTGTAATTGTTTGCAAGCTTACGGAGTATCAGTGAATAACCGGTAGCACATAATACCGCAAAGAACATAAGCATTATCCCCTTTGGGTTAAACGAAAGGTTACTTTCACCGGCAATTATGAAAATCAATATTCCTGTAAAGGATATAACTACACCTAAATAATTAAACAGAGTAAGTTTTTCCCTGAAAAATATTAGAGCTCCAATGGCAGTGAAAACAGGAATTGTAGCTATCAATACCGACGCAACTGTTGATGACACGTAGGTTAGGCCGTGGCTTTCAAAGATGAAATAAAGGAAGGGTTCAAAAAGCGCAATAAAGAAGAAGTAAATCCTGTCTTCTTTTTTTATCTTCTCAAATCTATTTGTCAGGAACAGGAAGAGGCTCAGTATAATAACTGATATTGCCAAACGAAGGAAAACAATGGTGAGGGGGCGGTATACTTCATTGGCTACTTTGAACCATACATAGGAAAAAGCAAAGAATGACATTGAAAATAATATTGCAATATATGCCCTTAAGTTTTTCGCCATTTTGGAGTTGATTTTAACAGGGGGCGAAATTAGAAATTTTTTTTTATATATTTGTTCGCTCAAAGGGTTAAATATGAGAGGGTTAATTTTTTAATATAAGCATGTAATTAACTCTGGAACATAACTTTAAAATTTAAAAATATTCTATCAATGAAAATACTTGTATGCATCAGTAATGTTCCTGATACCACTACCAAAGTAAAGTTCACCGACGATAACAAACTTGACACCGCAGGAATACAGTGGGTAATAAATCCCTGGGATGAGTTGTCTCTCACACGTGCTCTTGAACTTAAAGAAAACAATCCCGGCTTGATTGAGTCTGTAAGCGTTGCCCATGTCGGCCCTGCCTCTTCCGAGCCTACAATACGGAAGGCCCTTGCCATTGGTGCCGACAATGCCATCAGGGTTAATTCTGAACCTTATGATGCTTATTTTGTTGCAGCGCAACTTGCCGAAGCCATACGGGAGGAAAAATTTGATGTCATATTATGTGGGATTGAATCTAGCGATTATAATGGCTCCACCGTTGGGGGCATGATTGCCGCCTTCCTCGAATATCCTTCTGTATCCGCAGTATCGTCTGTAAATATTGAAAATGGTGAAATCATCATAACCCGGGAAATTGACGGCGGGAAGGAATTGGTGTCAGTCCCTATGCCCTTTGTTGCCATTGTACAGAAGGGTATAGCCAAAGAGCCTAAAATTGCTGCTATGCGTGGTATTATGATGGCAAGGTCAAAGCCTATAAAAATTATTGAACCAGCAGATGTTGAGCCTCTTACAGAAATAGCCTCCTTTGAAATGCCACCTGAAAAAGAAAGCTGCAGGTTTATTGACCCTGATAACCCCGGCGAGCTGATCGATATCCTTCAAAATGTAGAAAAGATAATCTGAATATTACCGAATAATTAATAACAAAAGCTACAATGTCAGTATTAGTATATACCGAAAACTGGGAAGGAAAATTCAAAAAGCTATCGTACGAACTTGTATCCTATGCTTCTGAGATAGCCAGAATGCTCAATTCATCACTTACTGCTTTATCAATTGGTGATGTTGACACTGCTGAACTGGAGAGCCTGGGTAACTATGGGGCTTCAAAAATAATAAGCTTCAAGGATGATAATTTAAAAAGCCTTGACAGTCAGGCATATACTGCCGTTATAGGAGGTATAGCTGCGGAACAGGGTTCAAAAGTTATTGTATTATCAAACAATAATACAGGTAAGGCCCTGGCGCCAAGGTTATCGGTGAAATTTCAGGCGGGCGTTGGTTCAGGGGTTAGCAGGTTACCATCATCAACAGATCCTTTTACTGTTTATAAGCGGGTATTTTCAGGTAATGCCTTTGCGAATGTTATCATTAAGTCAGAAGTAAAGATTTTGACACTTGCACAGAACTCATTTGAAATTATCGAGACTGAGAATAAGGCAGAGATAGTAGAGTCTAATTATAAACTGGACCCTGAATTAATAAAAACAGAAGTGAGAGAGGTACAAAAAGAGACTGGCAAGCTGCTTCTTACCGATGCTGAAATTGTTGTATCGGGTGGCAGGGGTATGAAATCACCTGATAACTGGGCTCCACTGGTCGAACTGGCCGATCTGCTCGGGGGAGCAACTGCATGCTCCCGGCCTGTTTCAGATGAAGGATGGAGGCCACACGAGGAACATACCGGCCAGACCGGGAAGATTATAGCTCCAAACCTTTATATCGCCGTCGGTATATCTGGGGCAACACAGCATATAGCAGGGGTTAGTGCATCTAAATGTATAGTGGCCATCAACACCGATAAGGATGCACCTGTTTTCGAAACAGCTAAATATGGTATAGTAGGTGATGCAATGAAAGTCTTGCCGGGACTGATAGATGCAGTAAAAAAAGCAAAATCAGCTTAGCCACTGTTACAAAATAAAATATGCATAAGCAGATCATTTTCACTGTCGTCTTGTTGATAAGCCTTGGGGTTTTTTCATATACAACGCTCAGGCTGGTACGTTTCTTTAAGCTGACAAAACCTGCTTTCCCCGTCAGAAATACAGGCAGGAGACTTGCCCTGACAATGAAAGTAGCTTTTGGACAATCAAAAATTTTCAGGTGGCCCCTGATTGGCTTCTTCCATGCCCTTGTCTTCTGGGGCTTCTGTATTATACTGATAGGCAGCATAGAAATGATCATCGACGGACTGGCCGGAACAGACAGGGTGTTTAAGGTTCTGGGCGTGGTATACGCTGTTATAATTGCTTCGGGTGATATTTTTGCATTGTTGGTAGCAATCTCCATAATTATTTTTCTTGTCAGGAGGCTGTTTATGCACATAAGCAGGTTCGAAGGAGTGGAAATGAAAAAATCGACCCATATAGATGCTAATATTGCTCTTATTCTTATCCTCCTGCTTATGATCAGCCTCCTGGGTATGAACAGTGCCTATTATGCCCATGCAGTGAAAACAGGTCATGAAGTAGCAGGATTTTTTCCAGTAAGTTCAATTATTTCACGTTTATACACTGATACAGGAACGGGGACGTTATATACCCTCCATGAAATATACTGGTGGTCACATATTGTGCTTATTTTCATTTTTGCCAATATATTACCCTACAGTAAACACTTTCACGTATTTATGTCGGTGCCCAATGTATACCTTTCGAGACTCTACCCCCTGGGTAAAATGGTAAATATGGATAACATTACACATGAAGTAAAAATGATGATGGATCCCGAAACAGCATTTGCCAATGCTGGGGGAGAGGTAGAAATAGGAAGGTTCGGTGTTAAGGATATAGAAGATGTAACATGGAAGAATTATCTTGATTCACTTTCATGCACCCAGTGTGGTCGATGTACCGCGGTATGCCCTGCCAATATTACAGGTAAAAAATTATCCCCACGTAAGATCATTATGGACGTAAGGGCCAGGATGAATGAGAAAGGGCCGGGTATGGTTAAAAACGGCCATGATTATGACGATTCAAAAAGCCTGTTGAAGGATTATATTTCCCAGGAGGAATTATGGGCCTGTACAACATGCAATGCATGTGCCCAGGAATGCCCGGTCAATATCAACCAACCTGAAATGATACTCGAAATGAGAAGGTACTTGGTAATGGAGGAAGGTCTTGCCCCGGGTGAAGTAAAAGCTATGTTCAATAACATAGAGAATAACGGAGCTCCATGGCAGTATTCATCGGAAGACCGGATGCTGTGGGCAGAAAATATTGAAATAATAAGCAACGAATAATTATTTTGCATGCAAACAAAAAAGATTGATGTGCCTGTTATGGCTGATCTGTTCAGCAGGGGAGAAAAGGCTGAGTATCTATTCTGGGTAGGCTGTGCGGGAGCTTTCGACGATAGATATAAGAAAGTGACCGTTGCTTTTGCCAGGATACTTAACCACCTTGATGTCAGTTATGCCGTGCTGGGGAAAGAAGAAACATGTACGGGAGATCCTGCGAGAAGAGCCGGTAATGAAATGGTGTACCAGATGCAAGCACTTCAGAATATTGAAACTTTCAAGGCTTACGGTATAAAAAAGATTATCACTATCTGCCCCCATTGTTATAATACCTTTAAAAATGAATATCCTGACCTGGGAGCTGATTTTGAAGTTATAAGTTATGTCAGCTTCCTGGCCGATATGTTGAAGACGGGTAAACTAAAGCCCGACAGAACTGTATTTAATGATAAAAGAATTACATACCATGATCCCTGCTACCTCGGAAGGGCAAACAGTATTTATGAGGAACCAAGAAACCTGCTCGAGAATATCACCGGGGGATTATGCGAAATGAAAAGGAACAAGAGCAATGCATTGTGTTGTGGTGCCGGTGGAGCACAAATGTTCAAAGAAGCAGAAAAAGGGGATAAGGAGGTTTTTATAGAAAGAACCGAAGAAGCACTCGAAACGGGGGCAGAAATTATCGCAACCGCATGTCCCTTCTGTATGACAATGATTACAGATGGCTTAAAATATAAAAACAGGGAAGATGAGGTTAAGAATTTTGATATTGCCGAGTTAATTGTCAGGGCATTGAAAATATAGATTATAAATCAAAAATAAACCAATTAAAATGGAAAAAACAGAACTCCTGAAAAGTGGCGCATTTCTGGTACGGGATACCGATCCTCAGGATATATTCATACCTGAGGAGTTCGATGAGGAACAGAAAATGATTGCTCAAACCTGCAAAGACTTTATTGAAGCAGAAGTGTATCCACGGCTCGACAACCTGGATAAGGGTAATCGTGAATTGATGAGAGAACTGGTAAAAAAATCCGCTGATCTTGGCCTGGCCGGTATAGCTGTTAATGAAGAATACGGAGGCTTTGGTCAATCATTCGTAACACAGATGTTGACTGCCGAGACTATAGGAGCAGCTTATTCCTTCTCGGTGGCTTTTATGGCCCATAGCGGGATAGGAACACTGCCAATATTGTACTATGGTAATGAGGACCAGAGACAACGTTATGTCAGTAAACTTGTTACGGGAGAATTAATTGGTACTTATTGCTTAACAGAGCCAGGTGCCGGGAGTGATGCTAATGCAGGAATAACCAATGCCATACCCTCCGAAGATGGAAGTCATTATATACTGAACGGTCAAAAAATGTGGGCTACCAATGCGGGTTTTGCAGATGTCCAAACAATATTTGCCAAGATCGAGAATGACAGGGTATTAAGTGCATTTATTGTTGATGCCAACAGCGAAGGCCTGGTTGTTGGGCCCGATGAGCATAAGATGGGAATAAAGGGATCATCAACCACACAGATATATTTTAACGATGTTAAGGTGCCTGCAGACAACCTGCTTGGCAAAAGAGGCGAAGGTTTCAGGATAGCACTCAATATATTGCATATGGGAAGGATAAAACTTGGAGCAAGCGTCCTGGGAGCTGCCAAGAAAGCTATTACCGATTCAGTGCAATATGCAAATGAAAGGAAGCAATTCAGGACCCTGATAGCAAATTTTGGTGCTATCAAGTATAAGCTGGCTGAAATGGTGATTAAAACCTTTGCCACCGAGTCGGCAGTGTACAGGGTAAGTCAGGATGTTGATAGGCTGATTGAACAATATAAATCTGAAGGTCGTGAAAAAGGACATGCCGTTATCGATGCCATATCTCATTATGCCATTGAAGCTGCTATACTGAAAGTATATGGTTCCGAGATGCTCGATTATGTGGTGGACGAAGCTGTTCAGATACACGGAGGTATGGGATATTCGGCTGAAATGAATGTTGAGAGAGGTTACCGTGATTCAAGGATAAACAGGATATTTGAGGGGACAAATGAGATTAATCGCATATTACTGGTTGATGCTGCCATGAAAAGGGCGATGAAAGGTGATTATGACCTTTTCGGTATTGCAGAAAAACTTATGGAGAACCTTTCAGGGGTTGAAATATATAAGGAAAGGGATAACGATGATTACTTCACTGTTAAAACAGGTTATGTAAGCAATATGAAAAAAATTGTCCTCCTCCTTATCAATGCTGCAACAAAAACTTTTGAGAGAAAACTGGTGCATGAGCAGGAGATACTTAATAATATTTCTGATATAATTATGGAGATTTATGTTGCAGAGTCGCTTGCACTTAGGGTCAAAAAGATCGAGAATATCAAGGGCGAGGCAGGTATTTACAAAGATATCCTTGATGTCTATGTTTATGATTCTGTGCATAAAACGCGTAAATGGGCTTATGATGCAGCTTTGTCAATAGATGAAGGTAACAGTGCACTGGTAAAGGTTATATCTGAACTTTCTGAATGTGCAGGTCTGAATGTTAAGGAAGCTCGCAGGCGTATAGCTGATAAACTGATAGAAGATAACATATACAAATTCTAAGCTTTACACCGGGCGTTAATTTTATCTTCCGGCCACATCAAGGATTGCATCAAAGAGGCTGTATGGTGAACTGAGCGGTACGTCCTGGGATAATTCCCATGCCATTATTCCCCCCACCTCGTTTCTTATAAGAAAAGACGTTTTGCTTTTGATCAGTGACCTGCCATTAAAACTGTAGGGACCATAACTATTCACGTCCGGGACTGGATGAGCCATATCCACTATTTGGGCATAAGTGTATGTTCGTGGTGAGAGGTCTCCTTCTATATAAGGCCTTTTTGCATAAAAAGGCACACCCATTATTAATTTTTCCCTGGGTATACCTGCAAATATATGTTCGTATGTGTAATCTTCAAACATATACAGTGGAACCTGGTTACCATTTTCATCCAGGAAGCCGTAACTCATTACATTTATATAATCTACAATCGGGTGTATGCCTGCTGAAAAGTTCACTTCATAGGGTGCCATAGCTACGGAGAAAAGTAAGCCATGGGCTCTGAGAGAGTCAGACATCATGGTGGTTAGGATGCTGCGATCCTGGGAAGGTACAACTATAGGGTAATCCTCCCAGTCAAGGTCAACACCGTCAATGCCATGCTCAATACAGAACTGGACCAGTTGACTTACATACTCCCCTCTTTTAACAGGATCGGCAAACATGGGAAAAATTGTCTCAGATTCGTACCAGCCGCCAAGGACAATAAAAAGAAACGTCTCATTGCTAATATGGCTTTTAATTGTGTTTAAGTTTGCTATTGTTCCATCGGGTATCATGAATAAGCCCTCCGCGTCAGGTGCGAGTGAAAAATAATACACAATATCCAGGTATTGCAGGCTGTTCATGTCTGCTCTATCCATACCCCAGTAGGGCAGGTAAGCGGCGATGATCAGGTCATTGTCAATATATTCAGTATCTTCTTTGGTGCAGGCCCATGCTAACAGGAGTATTAGTAGAAAAACGACATTAACTTTTCTCATATGACATATAATGAGTTCACTTATTTAGAATCTAAACATATAGTAATCATATTTTGCAGAATATACCTTGCCTGAGTATTTTTAAGACTTAAAATTCTGCTTATGAAGATAAGAATTCTTTTATTGATTATTGTTTCAATAGTGATTTCCTGTACTGATGGCTCAATGTTCAATCCTGTTGATTATGTTGATCCTCAAATAGGTTCCGTGCATGGACGCTGGTTTTTCTATACACCGGCAGCAAGGCCTTTTGGCATGGCCAAACTTGCTCCACACACAAATGCATATGGAAGCATGGGCAGCTGGCTGCCATGTGGTTATGACGACAGGCATGAGTCGATAGAGGGCTTTGGCCATTTCCATGAATTCCAGGTAGGGGGACTTGTATTTATGCCCTTTGCCGGTGAACTAAAAACCCTGCCCGGCACACTGGAAAATCCAGATTTGGGTTACCGGTCCCGCTTTTCCAAAGAAACCGAGGTTTCAATGCCCGGTTACTATTCAGTAGTGCTTGATGATTATGATATTAAAGCGGAAATAACGTCCACTGAAAGAGTGGGTTACCATAGGTATACTTACCCGGCCTCTGAAGAATCAGGTTTGATTATAGATATAGGACATAAGCAGGGTGAGAGCAGTGACGTTACCGAGGCTTACATAGTTAAAGTGTCAGATTATGAGTTCGAAGGTTACATCACCACTTATCCCGAATATGTGAAATTCTGCGACCCCGGGAACAGGGTTAAAATGTATTTTTATATTAAGCTGGACAGTGAACCTTATTCCTGGGGGACCTTTATTGATGATTCAATAAGACCTGGTGCTGCCGAAACAAAAGGTGTTGCAAACGGTATGTATCTGAAGTTTGAAACTTCTGATGATGAGCAAATAAATATAAGGACCGGTCTTTCCTATACTTCCATTGAAAATGCAAGGCTTAACTTTGAAACTGAAGCTTCCGATGCTGGCTTTGATGAAGTAAAGGAGGAATCAATTGAAGCCTGGAGGGATAAGTTGTCGCTTATTACGGTTGAAGGCGGAAAGGAAGAAGACAGGATAAAATTTTACACCGGTCTTTATCATGCTTTGCTGGGAAGGGGATTGGCAAGCGACGTAAATGGCCATTATCCACGAAATGACGGAGGAATAGGCCAGGTGCCGCTTGATGAAAACGGGAAGCCCGAATATCACCATTACAATACCGATGGCATATGGGGCGGATTCTGGAACCTGGGACAGCTGTGGGCACTGGCTTATCCCGCTTACCTGAGCGAATATATGCAGTCGAACCTGGATTTCAGTGAGGAGACAGGCTGGTTGCACGACGGAGTTGCAGCGGGTGCATATTCAAACGGAGTGCAAACGAATTATAATGGTTTAATGCTAGCGGCTACATATAATTGCGGTGTAATGGACTTTGATGTAGAAAAAGCCTATGCTGCGGCTTATAAAAACGAAACAGCTTACTCGGGAAGGGATTTTGGATCAGGTAAATATGACCTCCATTACTTTGTTAACAATGGCTATATACATTCCTATGATACCACACTTTCAAATGGCTGGGTTTTTAATTTCGGGGCATCACATACCCTTGAATATTGTTTCAGCTCTTTTGCCGTGGCTGAGTTTGCTAAAGCACTGGGAAGGATGGATGATCATAAGATATTAAGGGAACAGGCAAATGCCTATAAAAGGATATTCGATCCTGAAACAAAATTCATTAGACCAAAGAATTTAGATGGTTCGTTTGTAGATAATTTCGACCCCATAGAACCCTGGAGGGGCTTCCAGGAGGGTAATGCTTTCCAGTATACATGGTATGTACCGCATGATCCTGCCGGGGTAATAGATCTTGTTGGACTGGAACTTTTCAATGACCGCCTTGAGAGAATGTTTGTGGAAGCCCGTAAAAGTGTGTTCGGAGGTGGTGAAGAGATAGATAGCTTCTCCGGCCTGGAAAAGTTATATAATCACGGCAACCAGCCATGCCTGCACAATGCCTGGCTGTTTAATTACTCGGGTAAACCATGGCTTACACAGAAATGGGTGCGGAATATATGTAACGAGTTCTATGGTACCGAACCACTCCATGGATACGGTTACGGTCAGGATGAGGACCAGGGCCAGCTGGGAGCATGGTATGTAATGGCAGGCATTGGCCTGTTTGATGTCTCAGGACACGCCTTCAGTGAGCCTGTTTTCCAGATTGGAAGCCCCCTGTTTGATGAAATAAATATTAAACTCGACCGGGAGTACTATCCCGGTGATGAGCTGGTGATAAAGACCGTGAATAATAAACCAGGTAATATTTATATACAAAATATAACATTCAATAAGGAAAACCTTGAAAAATTCTGGATCAGGAGAAATAAAATAATAGGTGGAGGTGAACTGCTTATAGAACTTGGTGATGGACCAGCTATTGATGAAAGACGCTATATATTGCCACCGTCAATGAGTGAGCGTGAATAAGAACTCGCAATGTGTGATATAAGGGATATTATTACTTATGAAAATAAATTTTAAAGTGATTTTTTCGCCCATTTTTACGGGTGTCTTATTCGTAATATTTGCCGTTGCTATGGCCGTTGCAACCTTTATTGAAAATGATTTTGGCGTGGCTGCAGCACGACAGGTAGTTTATAACAGTAAGTGGTTTGAACTGATATTCGTCTTAATGATAATTAATCTGGGTGGACAGATTTTTATCTTTAAATTATATAAAAGGAAGAAGCTCACGGTACTTTTTTTCCATCTGGCATTTATATTAATCATTGCAGGAGGTGCAATAACCAGATATACAGGCAATAACGGAAGAGTGCATATTCGTGAAGGAGAGCTTGCTTCATATGGTCTCACAAATGACAAATATATGGCGGTTGAAATTTATGACAAGGGGGATGAATTGCTTCTAAGCCATGAGAAAAAAATATCTGTAACAAATATATCAATGGGGAGATTCTACAGGGAGGGAAAAATAAATAATATTCCTTTTTCAGTAAGATACGCAAGGTATATTCCCAATGCAGAAGAATCCCTGGTTGATGATAACACTGGTAAGCCAATTGTAGCGTTGCTCATCTCCGGCGAAAGGAGAGCCCGTGAATTCATCTACCTGGAACAGGGTGAGATTAAGAGTTTCGATGATCTCACGCTGGGCTTCGATGTGGATGAAAATTGTGACCTGGAGATCAGTTTACGATCTGATACTTTTAGCGTTGCTTCAAACACCCGGCTCACCAGTATGAGAATGATGACAGGGGAAGCAAATAATATATCCCCGGGTGAAGAGGTTGCTTTCCGGGAAATGGTAATTTATTCAAGACCTCATTTCAGGATAGT
Source organism: Bacteroidales bacterium (assembly GCA_041686075.1). Lineage (GTDB taxonomy): Bacteria > Bacteroidota > Bacteroidia > Bacteroidales > VadinHA17 > UBA9300. Next base: position 28,687 of record JAWLEO010000016.1, read on the forward strand.
ACCCCAGAAACTATCTTTGAGTGGTAAGTTGATACCTGTGAGCGTTGACCCGCAAAATTCATTTACGGGGAAAGATGCTTTTGAGATTGAGCTTACATACGGGAATGACCTTAAAAAAATATATGTATATGATATTCATAACGGGGTCATTGACACTGCCGAAACTGCATTGGGAAATAAAAAGATTCTTCTCACCTATGGCCCGGAAAAAATTGAATTCCCGTTCTCGATACTGCTGGAAGATTTTAAACTTGAAAGATACCCCGGTTCTTCAAGTCCATCAGGATACCGCAGTGAAGTAGTGCTGATTGATGAGGTGAATGATGTTCATATACCGTATTCAATATATATGAATCACATCCTTAAATACCGTGGCTACAGGTTTTACCAGTCATCATATGATAGGGATGAAAAGGGGACCGTGTTATCACTAAACCATGACCGGCCGGGCATCATGGTTACATACACCGGCTATGCTGCCCTCTTTGTATTTATTATTCTCACGCTTCTAAACAGGCACTCTGTATTCAGGCGAATAAAGCCTTCTTTTTGGAGGAATTCGGGGTCTAAACTTCTGGCACTGGTAATTGTTTTTCTTTCTCTTAATGTCCCAGGCCGTGCTAACCCTTCCAAGATAGTATACGAACGGGAAAAAGTGGACGAATTTGGCAGGGTACTGGTACAGGATCAAAAAGGGCGGACAAAACCAATCTACACACTGAGCTATGATATCCTCAGGAAGATATACCGCCATAACACTTATAAGACTTATTCCCCCATGCAGGTATTCATGGGCTTAAGCACAGATTTTCGAAACTGGCAGGATGAGCCCTTGATAAAAGTGTCGAACAAGGAGCTTAGGAATACCCTGGGTATGACAGGAGATTATACATCCATAGATCAATTGATAGATTTTGAAAAAGGTGAGTATATTCTGTCAGAAATGATACAGGAAGTGGTGAATAAGCCTGTAGCTGAGCGGGATAAGATGGATAAAGAGATTATCAAGGTTGACGAAAGGGTAAATATCATAATGATGCTGGCAAGGGGTGATTTTTTTAAGATTTTCCCCCTCAGGGACGGCACTTACAACTGGGGTACCCCTCTTGAGGCACTTGAAAGAGCAATTACAAAAGAAGACAGCCTTTTTGTAAGGAATATACTTTCTTTGTATACGACTGCCCTCTTTGAAGGAACAAAAACAGGACACTTCGACCGGGCAGATGAATACCTTGAGTCTCTTATTGATTATCAGCGCAAGTATGCTTCTTATGAACTGCCATCTAAAATCAAGGTTAAAGCTGAAATAGTGTATTATAAGTCTTTGATTTTTGAACGCCTCTTCCCTTATTATGCCATAGTGGGCCTGGTAATGTTTGTCATATTAATCTCGATGATAATAAGGGGCAGAACAGGGAGGACACCACTGATAAAGGTTTTTTCATTACTTGCACTGCTGGGATTTCTCTTTCACAGTGCCGGACTTGCCATAAGATGGTATATTTCAGGCCATGCACCAATGAGCAATGGTTATGAGTCATTGCTTTTTATCTCATGGGTGACGATACTTGCAGGCTTGTTTTTCAGTCGCCGCTCTCCTCTTACCCTTGCAGCCACAGTTGTTTTAGGGGCACTTACCCTAATGGTGGCGCATCTTAGTTTCATGGACCCCGAGATCACCACCCTGGTGCCTGTGCTTAAATCCTACTGGCTTATACTCCATGTGTCGGTGATTACCGCAAGCTATGGCTTTCTTGGACTAGGGGCCATACTGGGGCTGGTGAATATTATACTCTATTCAATGAATAACCGGGCTAACGGGGTTCACATACTGAAGACCATTGATGATCTATCCCTCATTAACTATCGCACACTTGTGCTTGGATTGTATTTCCTGACTATAGGGACATTTCTTGGGGCAATATGGGCAAATGAATCCTGGGGAAGGTACTGGGGTTGGGACCCCAAGGAAACATGGTCCCTCATAACTATCATAGTATATGCCTTTGTTATTCATTCAAAGAATATTAAAGCACTGAACAGCATATTTGCTTTTAACATAATGTCAATATATGCCTTTTCTTCTGTGCTTATGACCTACTTCGGGGTAAATTATTATCTAACCGGCTTGCATTCATACGCCGGAGGTGATCCTGTACCAATACCTTCCTTTGTGTATATTTCAATTGCTATATTGCTGGCACTTTCATTTTATTCCTACAGCAGGTATAGCAAAATGGTGAAATCACTGGCGTGAGGGATTCTCCCCCTTTGAAGGGGGTGATCCCTTACCGGGATTACCTCCCTCACTCTGCTCGGTCGGTGATCCCTTACAGGGATTACCTCCCTCACTCTGCTCGGTCGGTGATCCCTGTGGGGTAACCTCCTGACATTTAAAGCCGGCTGCCTCCGGCAGCCCATTTTTTACTTTTACAGGACTTATGAAAGCAAGCTTTCAACGCCCTGTAAAAGCAAAAAAGCGGCACACTGGCGTGTGCCGGCTTTAAATGTCAGGGTGAAAGATGGGATTCGAACCCACGACCCCTGGAACCACAATCCAGTGCTCTAACCTACTGAGCTACATTCACCATATCCGGAATGCAAAATAAATGCAAAAAAATAATATTGCAAAATTTTGAAGCTTTTTGCCGTACTCGCTCTTCAATTACTATCTTTGCACGGTTCCTTCAAAAATGAACCATATTTAAGATCTCTTGATTTACACGCAATTATTTCTTTTTGCACCTCTATAAATTAAGAAAATATTTTGGCAAAACCAAAATTTATAAATAATATCTCGGGTCTGCAACTGTTTCAGTTACTGCGTTTTGTGGTATTTTTTATAATAAGCATTGTATTTACTAAAAGCCATCTTACCCCTGAACAGATCGGTTCATGGGAAATGTTCATGTTTATCGCCAGTTTTCTCAGTTTTTTCTGGGTGACAGGCATTATTCAGTCATTGCTTCCGCTATATCACCGTAATCGGTCATTCAGGAGACTGGGAGAGAATGTCAGTGAGAAATCACCGGAGATATTTAATGCATTTATACTTTTAGTGGCATTCAGCCTCTTGTTCTTCTTTTCGGGACATGCCCTTAAAAACAGTTTTTCGGTTTACGGGAACACGGGCAATACACCCTATTTAAACCTGCTTCTTCTCTACCTTTTACTGAGCAGCCCTGTATGCCTGATCGAATATATTTACCTGTTGAGGAACCGCGCCTTTAGGATATTCCAGTATGGGATATACACTTTCCTGGCACAGCTGATATTGATTATTGCTCCCGTACTGGCGGGTAAGGGCATTATGTGGGCTATCTACGGGCTGTTGTCAATTACAGGTATAAGATGGATATGGCTTGTAATATTGCTCTTGAGATATTCTGAGTTCAGGATATCGCTTGATTTTATGAAAGAGCACCTGAAGCTGGGATGGCCTTTAATAATAACATCACTTATCAGCGGTTCAGCTCAATATATTGACGGCATCATTGTATCGGCTCATTTTGATGATCCCCGAATGTTTGCAATATTCAGGTACGGAGCGAAGGAATTTCCTATTGTTATGATGCTCGCAACAGGACTTAGTAATGCCATGCTTCCCCAGTTTGGTACAAGGGCAAAACTGAAAGAGTCACTGGCGGTCATCAAAAGAAAGTCGCGTAACCTGATGCACTACCTCTTTCCAATGTCAATGGTGGTGCTGCTTTTTGCCCGATGGCTTTACCCGCGCATTTTTACACCCGAATTCCTCAGGAGTGCTGATATATTTATGATTTATATTATGCTGGTAATACCAAGATTATTGTTTCCACATACAATAATAATAGGCAGGAAGAGGACAGGAATAGCGATGAGTGCCGCTATTTTTGAGCTGGTGTTAAATATACCCCTGAGCATGTGGCTCGTAGTGGATTATGGTGCAGTAGGAGTGGCCCTGGCAACTTTCGTCGTTTATTTCCTTAGTAAAGCCTACCTCGCAGGGTATCTGTGGATAAAAATGAAGATAAAACCCGGCGAATATATTCCCTTATTAACATTCTTTTTATACTCTGTATTGCTGACTGTGCTTTTTATCCTGATCGACCACAGGATAATAGATATCAGTTAAATTGGAATAATGTTTCCATCATTCCATTAAAGAATTCTGAATATATTTGTAAACTTATCTATCATATATTACAATGGATGATCTGGAAAAGTACTTTGAAAAATTCAGAAATAATATAATAGGAATTGATGCGTCCTATGATACTCCCTATGGAAGGCAAAAGATAGTATACTGTGACTGGATAGCCAGCGGGAGGTTATACAAACCATTGGAAAGCAAAATAGTAGAAGATTTCGGGCAGTTTGTTGCCAATACACATACCGAAACCAGTGAAACTGGCAAACGTATGACGTGGGCATACTACGAAGCACATGATATAATTAAAAAGCATGTGAACGCAGGTCCTGACGATGTACTTATCACTGCAGGAACGGGTATGACAACGGTGATAAATAAATTCATGCGCATCATGGGCCTCAAGAGCTGCCAGCATAAAGACCTTCCCTGTCTTAAGGAACTCGACAAACCGGTTGTTTTCATTAGCCATATGGAGCACCATTCAAACCAGACATCATGGTACGAAACACTTACTGATGTGGTGATGCTTCCACCGGGTGAAGGCCTGGTGGTTGATCCTGATATCTTAAGGAATGAACTTAAAAAATATAAGGACAGGAAATATAAAATCGGGTCATTCACTGCATGTTCCAACGTGACGGGTATAAGTACGCCCTATTATGAACTGGCAAAAATAATGCATGAACACGGGGGTATCTGTCTTATCGACTTTGCCGCCTCGGCACCGTATGTTGATATTGATATGCACCCGGCTGACCCAACGGAAAAGCTGGATGCAATATTCTTTTCCCCTCATAAATTCCTTGGAGGTCCTGGCTCGTCAGGAGTGCTGATATTTAATTCTGCACTTTATAACAGGAAGGTCCCGGATAATCCCGGTGGTGGTACTGTAGACTGGACCAATCCCTGGGGTGAGTATAAATATGTTGATGATATTGAAGCCAGGGAGGATGGAGGAACACCGGGATTTCTGCAGGCAATACGTATAGCCCTGGCAATTAACCTGAAAGAAAAGATGGGCACCAGTAAAATAGGGGAAAGGGAAGAACAACTGGTGCGTAAAACTTTCAGTGAACTGAGAACTATTAAGGGACTTAAGATACTGGCAGATAATGTAGAGAAAAGACTTCCGTTGTTTTCGTTCTTCATAGAAGGAATTCATTATAATCTTGTGGTTAAACTCTTAAGCGACAAGTACGGAATACAGACAAGGGGAGGATGTGTCTGTGCAGGCACCTATGGACATTACCTGCTGGAAGTTTCATATGATAAAAGCCATAAAATAACTGAAAAAATAAACAGCGGCGACCTGTCGGAAAAACCGGGCTGGATACGAATGTCGCTGCATCCCACTATGACCGACAGCGAGCTGGAATATGTATTAAATGCAATAAGAGAAATTTCGGAAAACAAGGAAATCTTGAAGAAAGACTATCTTTACAAAAAGAAAAGCAACGAATTTGTCCATAAAAGTGAATCAGAAATACCCGGTAAAACAGTCAGAGAATGGTTTAATATGAATAATTAATATTACGCTATGGAAATTAAGGAAGTTGCTGATAAAAAAGACAGCAAGGAGTTTTTAAAATTTCACAAAAGACATTACAGGGACGATCCCAACTGGGTTTGCCCACTCGATGCAGAATTCAATGCTGTGTTTGACCCGGCCAGGAACAGGACTTTTAATCATGGTATATTGAAAAGATGGATACTCCTTGATGATGACAGTAAGGTTATTGGACGAATAGCTGCATTTATTGATTATTACCGTTCAAAAGCATACAGGCAGCCAACAGGGGGACTGGGTTTTTTTGAAGTCGTTGAGGATGAAAAGGCTGCATTCACTCTCTTTGATACAGCTATAGCATGGCTTAAAGATAAGGGCATGGAAGCTGTTGATGGACCTGTTACTTTTGGATCAAATGAATCTAACTGGGGATTGCTGGTAGAAGGATTTGTACAGCAGGCTTATGGCATGCCATACAATAAGATATATTACAAAGATTATTTTGAAAAATACGGCTTCCGTAACTACTTCAACCAGTATAGCTTTCACCGCGATATTGCTTCAGTGAATGTTTTCCCTGAGAGGTTTATGAAGATAGCTGAATGGGTAAGCCGCAAACCCGGGTATTCCTTTGAACATTTCAAATTCAGTAATGCTGATAAATATGTCAATGACCTGGTTGATATATACAATACCACCTGGTCTGAATTCAGGGAAGATTATCAGCCGATGGTACCGGCAGATTTTGATGATATAGTGAAAAACGGTAAAGCCTTCCTCGATGAGGAGTTAATATGGTTTGCTTATCATGAGGGTGAGCCAATTGCTTTTTTTATCCTCTTTCCCGACCTGAACCAGATACTGAAACACCTTAATGGTAAACTTAACCTGTGGAATATCATTAAGTTCTACTACCTGAAAAAAAAGAAAACCATGACACGCATGAGGGCCGTAGTGGCCGGTGTAAAACCTGCCTTCAGGAACAGCGGTGTTGAATCGGCTATTTTCAAATGCCTCTATCATGTTTTCAGGAAAAAACGTTATTACAAAGAACTGGAACTGTCTTGGGTGGGTGATTTTAATCAGCCAATGCTTTCAATGTATCAAGCCGTTGGAGCAGAAAAGGCAAAAAGACATGTCACTTACAGGTATATGATTAATAAGAATATAGAATTCATTCGTCTCCAGGATGAAATGAAAGAGCTTGTGGAAAGAAATGAGGAGAAATCAAATAATAAATAAACTGATACTTGGTGTTTTAATAATTCTTGATTAATTTTGCGAGCCCAAAGGATAAAAATTGTTTTATAACAAAATAAACAGAAGAGATGAAGAAAGGAATACATCCGGAAAAGTACAGGTTTGTAGTGTTCAAGGACATGTCAAACAATACATCCTTTTTGACAAGATCGGCAGCTCCTTCCAGAGAGACAATAAAGTGGGAAGATGGCAATGAATATCCCTTGATAAAACTGGAGATATCAGACACCTCACATCCTTTCTATACAGGTAAAATGAAACTGGTTGACACCGCAGGAAGGGTAGATAAATTTATGAATCGCTATAAAACACACATGAATAAAAATAAAAAGTAAGAAGAAAATTGATATAATTTATCAAGCCCCTGGTAATCAGGGGCTTTTTTTTTAATGCCCGCTTGTTCAAGTCTGGCATAATGGTTGTTAGGGTGAGAAGGACCTGAAAATGACTTGATTTGTTAAAACAAAATGTAATTTTGACATATAAAACGTAATGCATAGGAAACAGAATAAACCATTGGATAACATTTTTTTATCTGATATAGTAAACGATGAAGGGGAAGTAATACCTATTATTGCTGACAGTGATGATATGGAGATGGATGATTCACAGGTACCTGATGAATTGCCCATATTATCGCTTCGCAATAATGTACTGTTTCCCGGTGTCGTTTTACCTATTTCAATTGGCAGGCCAAAATCTGTTCGACTTATAAGGGATGCCTATGAGGGTGAGAGGATAGTTGGTACGGTAGCCCAGATCGACCCTGAAATAGAAGACCCTAAATTCAATGAACTGCATAAAATAGGAACCATCGGCCATATTATAAAACTCCTTGAAATGCCCGATGGTTCAACTACGGCAATTATACAGGGACGTAAGAGGATTGAACTGATAAAGGCTGTAAAATCTAACCCCTACCTTACTGCAAAAGTGGAAGTTAGAGCCGAAAGAAAATCAAAAGAACACACACGGGAATTTGATGCAATAGTCAGTTCACTCAAAGATCTTTCATTGAGGATAATAAAGTTGAATCCCGGGATTGCACAGGAAGCATCTTTTGCCATTAAAAATATTGAGAACAGGTCATATCTTATAAACTTTATCTGTTCCAACACTGAAATTAAGGTTAAGGATAAGCAAAAACTTCTTGAGGCCGACAGCTTGCATGACAGGGGGATAATGCTTTTGGAAAACCTTGTTCAGGAAATGCAATTGCTTGAACTTAAGAATGAATTACAGTCAAAAGTAAAGTCTGATCTCGATCAGCAGCAAAGAGAATTTATGCTGCTCCAGCAGATGAAAACGATCCAGAATGAACTGGGTGACAATCCCCAGGAAAAAGAAATTGAGGAATTCAGGGAGAAAGCAAAAGATAAAAAATGGAACGAGGAAGTTGGGGAAGTTTTTGAAAAGGAACTGAATAAGCTCCAGAGGCTCAACCCTGCAGCCGCTGAATATTCGGTGCAGGTGAACTATCTTCAGACACTGGTCGACCTTCCCTGGGGTGAATATACTAATGATAACCTCGACCTTGAACATGCAAAAAATGTTCTCGATGAGGATCATTATGGGCTGGAAGAGGTAAAGGAAAGAATAATTGAACACCTGGCCGTTATAAAGCTGAAAGGGAACCTTAAATCTCCCATCCTGTGCCTTTATGGTCCTCCGGGTGTTGGCAAGACTTCCCTGGGCAGATCAGTGGCCAGAGCCCTGGGGAGAAAGTATGTAAGGATGTCGCTGGGAGGTTTGCATGATGAGGCCGAGATCAGGGGACATCGCAAAACATATATCGGTGCCATGCCCGGCAGGGTGATACAAAATATAAAAAAAGCAGGATCCTCCAATCCTGTATTCATATTGGATGAGGTAGACAAAGTAGGAAAGGATTTCAGGGGAGATCCGGCATCAGCATTGCTTGAAGTCCTGGATCCTGAACAAAATAATGCCTTTCATGATAATTTCCTTGAGCTGGAATATGACCTGTCAAATGTAATGTTTATTACTACAGCAAATACACTGTCAACAATAAGTCCCGCCTTGCGTGACAGGATGGAATTAATCCAAATAAATGGCTACCTGCTGGAAGAAAAAATTGAAATAGCAAAAAGACATCTGCTGCCCAAGCAGCTCGATAATCATGGCATCAGTAAAAATAAGTTCAAGCTCAAGCGTTCCGTATTGACAGGCCTGATTGATAATTATACCAGGGAGTCAGGTGTAAGAGAACTGGAAAAAAGGCTTTCAAAATTATTAAGAAGTACTGCACGGGATATTGCTATTGGCAAGGAACCTGATGTTTCGCCGGATTATGAAAAGATAACATCAATACTCGGTCCTCCCAGGTACAACAAAGAACGTTATTCAGGGAATGACCAGGCAGGGGTTGTCACAGGTCTGGCCTGGACTGCGGTAGGAGGAGAGATCCTTTTTGTTGAAACAAGCCTTAGCAGGGGTAACGGTAAACTTACCCTGACAGGTAACCTTGGTGATGTGATGAAAGAATCTGCCATTATTGCGCTCGAGTACCTTAAGGCACATGCCAGCCTCTTGTCACTGCCCGATGACTTCTCGGAGAACTGGAATATCCATCTCCACGTACCTGAGGGGGCAATACCCAAAGACGGACCTTCAGCCGGCATTACCATGGCAGCATCCATTGCATCCGCCTTCACCCAGCGCAAGGTGAAACGTAACATAGCCATGACCGGGGAGATAACACTCAGGGGTAAAGTACTTCCCGTCGGTGGTATAAAGGAAAAAATACTGGCAGCAAGAAGGGCCGGGCTGAAAGAAATAATATTGTCTTGGGAGAACAAAAAAAACGTTGACAGTATAAAGGATGTATATCTCAAAGGAATCAAATTTTCTTATGTCGAGACAATAATGGATGTCCTTGATATATCTCTTTTGAAACAGAAAGTAGCAAATCCAAAGAAGATCATATAAATTTATACGCTTAATAAAATGGATAAGAAAATTGCACTATTCCCCGGCTCATTCGACCCTTTTACCCGTGGACATGAGTCAATCGTTAACAGGGCCCTCAATCTTTTTGATGAGATAATAATAGCCATAGGTGCGAATGCCCTGAAACATGGTTTTTTCACACTTGATAACAGAAAGAAAATGATCAGGGATGTTTTTAAGGGTATTGACATGATCACTGTGTCACATTATGAAGGATTGACGGTAGATTTTTGCAGGAAGAAAAACGCATCATTCCTCCTCAGGGGTATAAGAACGGCAGCCGACTTTGAATATGAAAGAGCCATTGCACAATTAAACAAGGCTATGGCACCTGAAATAGAAACGGTGATGCTGCTAACAACACCCGAGATGACACCCATAAACAGTACTATAGTACGGGATATTATCCGTAATGGGGGAGATGCAACAAAGTTTCTTCCATCAAGCATTGATATCAATAATTATCGCTAGATGAATAAAATCCTTACCACTGTCCTGCTTATTACATTATGCTCGATAATAACCAGTGGCAGGGAAGTGCACTTAAACGGAATTGCTCCGGGTGGAGCTAATAAATATATACAATTATACAGCCACCCTGACCCTGTAACAGGACAGTCAATATTCATTGAAAAAATACGTATACCCGGTCACGAAGAATTCAGTTTAAGCATAGATTGTGAAAATGTATGCTGGCTCAACTTGAGATACGGCGTCAAAGAATATATCATTGTTGTTCAAGAAGGAGGATCATACGAATTTGAACTGCCAGTTTACAAAGCCATGACAGAGAATGATAAACTGAATCCTTTCTTTGAATACGATCATGCCCACTTAAAAATAAAAGGCACTGATGATATCAATAACAATATAAGATATATTGATTCTACTTTTTTTAAGTATTCCAATCACATTACTCGTTTAATATACCTGGGTGAGCCTTTGCGAGATAAAGATTCAATACTTGAATCATTTGCAGGTATAAAAGAATCGTTGAAGGAGGAATATTCTGCGATTTATTATGAGTACAGGTTTTGCCTGCTGAGGCTGATCACGGAAAAGAGAGCTGCCCCTACCCGGTACGATACAGACCTTGTAAACCGGAAATTTCTGCCACGTATGCCAGCATATACCGACCTAGTCGGCCAGGTGTTTAACGGCTACCTGAGGCGGCTTGCAAATGACAGTCAAACAGCCTCCTTGAAGGTCCTTATTAATTCTGGTGGCCCTTACCATGAAATAGCAAGCCTTATGCTGGAACAGCAGGCCATAAGGGATACATCCCTAATGGAGTATGTTCTTTTACTGAACCTTCATAATGAATACTACAAAGGCACTTTCCGAAAAGAAGGGGTGGAAAGAATTATTGAATTGATTTCAAACGATGCCTCGAACGATTATAACCGCACGCTTGCACAAATTATTATTGAGAAAATATATAAACTTAAACCGGGTACCAGGCCTCCTGATTTCAGGCTCAGGAATCCAAAGGGTGAAATATATACCCTTGACAGCCTCAGGGAGAAATTTACACTGCTGGTGTTCGGAACCACAAAACTGCCCGAAACAAAGTTAGAACTCGACGTATTGAAAACCTGGGCAGGGGACTATAAGGACAGGCTTTATGTCGTTGTGGTATTGCTCGATGACGATTTTCATTCTGCCCTGGAAAGCCTGCAGCCGGCTGATGAAAATTTTATTTTCCTGGACGGATCAGGATCTGCCGGGCTGGCACATGATTATGAAATAAGTTATCTGCCTGCATTTTATTTGCTCGACAGGAATGTGAGACTCATACAATCACCCGCTTTAATGCCTTCTGAAAACCTGAGAGAGTCAGTTATCATTCATCTTGGTAAAAACCTCGTGGATAACATCCGAGACTGAAGGCCATGTGTTTTGATTTACGTATTTTATTTCTTCCTTGCTGAACCATTTTACTTCTGTAATGTCTTCAGCCTTTAAGGGCACGGCTTTTTCTTTGCCCACGTAATTAAAAACATACCAGTGTGTTTCTTTCAGTATCCATTTCTCTCCGATTCTATAAATATGATACGTGGGCCTTAATGTCAGGATGGTTTGTCCTGCTTTATAACCTGTTTCTTCTTTTATCTCTCTCACCGCGCATTCATTTAAAGATTCATTTTCTTCGAGGTGGCCTTTGGGAATATCCCATTTGCCACGTCTCTTAATAAACATAAATTCCTCATTCTCGTTTCTTAATAAGCCGCCTGCAGCTATTTTGATCACAAAATATTTCCGGAATGCGTTCCATAGTGAATGAATTTTATATGAATAAATATTAAGTGATCTTATTTCATTATTCTTTATAAAATCTGATATTTTATTATAAAGCTCATCTGTATCATGGTATTTATGGAATAAGCAGTATTTTTGCATTCGGTCGGGTTGACTGCTTATTACTATGAACCTGTTATCGAAATAAACCTTATACATCACTCTGCTATGGGAAACACTACAAAATCAATTGCGGATTATTTATTGCAAATTAAAGCAATAAAACTTCAACCTTCAAATCCCTTTACCTGGGCATCGGGATGGAAATCTCCAATATATTGTGATAACAGAAAGACTCTTTCTTTTCCTGAAGTCCGTGAAGCCATAAAGGATGCCTTTGTACAAAAGACCAAAGACTTATATCCCGGGGTTGAATTAATTGCAGGCGTGGCAACAGGTGCAATAGCACATGGTGCACTTGTGGCGGATGCCATGGGTCTGCCTTTTATTTACGTCCGATCGGGAGCTAAAGAGCACGGATTAGGAAACAAGATCGAAGGCTTTTATGAAGAGGGTCAGAATGTTGTGCTTATAGAGGACCTTATTTCTACGGGCGGAAGCAGCCTTAGGGCTGTGACTGCGCTGCGCGAAGCGGGGTGCAACGTACTGGGCATGCTCGCAATATTCACTTATGGATTCAAGAATGCTGAAGATAATTTCAGGGATAGTGAATGTGAGCTTTACACCCTGAGTAATTATAATATCCTGGTCGAACAGGCAAAGAAAACCGGATATATTACAGATAATGATATAAGTACATTGAAAAAATGGAGGCAGGATCCTTCCTCCTGGGGTAAATAATATAATTATGGAAAATTTTACTACATATGAAAGCAGGATAGGAAAAATCAAGGCGGCAGCAGAGGAAATATTTGCCTTTGTGACTGATATGAGAAATTTCAAAAGGTTCCTGCCGGAACATACCATAGAAAACTGGGAAGCATCAACTGATGAATGTTCATTTGAAGTGTCACCGGTGGGTGAATCCAGGATTAAAATTGTGAGAAAAGATCCTGGTAGCACGGTTAAATATGCCGGTTACGGGCTTAACAACACCGAGTTTTATCTCTGGGTACAGCTTAAAGAACTGAAGGTAGATGATACCAGGGTTAAACTCACTATTAAAGCTGACCTTAACCCGGGCTTGAAAATGATTGCATCAAAGCCCATAAAGGAATTTCTTGATAAACTGATAAGCGGGATGGAAGGATTTAACGATTGGACAGGTATTAAACGATGAGCTCGATTTCCCTGAATCCATATACCACCGTATCCCCATTGGTTTTTTCAATTTTTATGCGGCCAAACCTGTCAATTCCTTTGATTATTCCTCTCAACCGGCCTTCTGGTGTAATAAAAACGGATGGTATACCTAATCTGTAAAGCCTTTCCTGGTATTTATTATTGATATAATCCAACTCGTCCTTTTTTAACCGGGTGTACCACCTGTCACAAACCTTGCAAAATTCATCCAGGATTTCCCTGATGTTGTATTCACGTTTATTAATGATATTTAATGAAACAGGATTATGTATTTCGGGAGGGAAATTATTCTGGTTTATATTTATACCGACCCCTGCAACAGAATTTTGTATCCTCTTACCTTCGAGTGAATTTTCAATCAGGATCCCTGCAATTTTGTCATCTTTATAATATATATCGTTGGGCCACTTTATGCTTATTGAGTCGCAATAAGTATCAAGAAGCTCTGCAATTGAAAGCGATATTAGTTCAGAAATCAGGAACTGCTGATCTGCCTCCAGTGTGTCTGGATAAAGTATTATGCTTGCAGTTAAGTTCTTACCAGCTTCGCTTAGCCATGTATTACCTCGCTGTCCCTTCCCCATGTATTGGTCAGCTGCATAAATAACAGTGCCTTCGGGAACAATACTTTTATCAAGCATTTCAGCTGCAAGTTCATTTGTTGATGACACTTTTTCACGGTATATGATATTGGAGCCTATTATCATTACAATCAGGTTATTACGTTTATTTTGAACAGATGTTCCAATGCATCTGACATATTTACCGATTCTGGCATTGTAATTGTAAAACTTATATTGCTATAACAAAAGTACAAATAATGTTAGTATTTTTACGGCGATAATAATGTAATAAACAGGATAAGAGATTAATGACAGAAAACAGTGAAGAGGTACTACCACTGATTGAGAATATAAAAAAGGGGATCTTTGAAAAAAAGGGAGAAAGAGTACTTAAACTTGATTTCAGATCTTTGGAGAATTCAGTATGTGATTACTTTATAATATGCCATGGTAATTCCGTAACACAAGTAGATTCAATAACAGAATCAGTTGAGCTGCATGTGAAAAGAAACACAGGCGAGTATCCCAATCACAGGGAAGGGACAGAGAACTGCATATGGGTCTTACTGGATTATGGAGATGTGGTTGTGCATATATTCCAGGAGAAATACAGGAACTTTTATGACCTGGAATCACTCTGGGCTGATGCAGTTATTGAAGAGTTAAGGGATAATTAAATTAAGGGTTGAAAATGACTGATAATAAAGACAGGAGAGATAAAACGACAAACAAACAGGGTGGTGGTTCGGGAAAGAACGACAAACCTAAAATAAATCCTACATGGATATATCTGGCTATAGGTATAGGGCTCATTGCTATTAATTTTATGTTTGGAGGCAAGAAAGTTGAAAAAGTAGAGCAATGGGGTGAGCTTGAACAAATGATAGAGAATAAGGATGTTAGCAAGGTTGTTGTTATCAACAAGGAATATGCTGAAATCTATCTTACAGCCAATGCTATTGAATCAGGAAGATATCCTGATGTTTCAGGATCAGGCGGCCTGGGGCTGGGAGGGCCAACCCCAAGCTACACCTATCATTTTGCAACAGTTGAACTGTTTGAGTCGAGGCTGAATGAGGTGCAAGAGCAATTCAATTATTCTGAATCTGAATGGATACATCCTATCTACGAAACACGGAAAAATTATTTTGGGGAGATCCTGGGCTGGATACTACCCATGCTTATTATTCTGGCCATATGGTTGTTTATATTCAGACGTATGGCCGGTGCCGGCAGTTCCGGTGGAGGGGCTGGTAATATCTTTTCGGTAGGAAAGTCAAAAGCAAAAATGTTTGATAGGGAATCCAATGTAAAAATTGACTTCAGTGATGTAGCCGGCCTGGAAGAAGCAAAGACAGAAGTTATGGAACTGGTGGATTTTCTTAAAAATCCCAAAAAATATACTTCTCTGGGAGGTAAAATACCCAAGGGCGCCCTGCTTATAGGGCCTCCGGGAACAGGGAAAACCCTCCTGGCTAAAGCTGTTGCCGGTGAAGCTAACGTTCCGTTCTTTTCTATATCCGGATCTGATTTCGTCGAGATGTTTGTGGGTGTAGGCGCATCAAGGGTACGCGATCTTTTCAAACAGGCTAAAGAGAAAGCTCCATGTATTGTCTTTATAGATGAAATAGATGCAGTAGGAAGGGCGAGAGGAAGGAACCCGAGCTTCGGCGCCAATGATGAAAGGGAAAATACACTTAACCAGTTACTTTCAGAAATGGATGGCTTTGACAGCAATATTGGGGTAATAATACTTGCGGCAACAAACCGGGCGGATGTACTTGACAGGGCATTGATGAGGGCCGGCAGGTTCGACAGGCAAATACATGTTGAGTTGCCCGACCTGAATGAGAGGAAGGAAATATTCAAGGTACATCTCCAGCCTATAAAACTTCCTAAGTCTTTTGATGTTAATTTCCTGGCCAAGCAAACACCCGGATTCTCAGGTGCTGATATAGCAAATGTCTGTAATGAGGCAGCTCTCATTGCTGCCAGAAAAAACAGAAAAATAGTCACCAAACAGGACTTCCTTGATGCAATTGACCGTATAATCGGGGGTCTGGAAAGAAAAAACAAGATTATCTCAGAGAAAGAGAAAAAAACAATTGCTTTTCACGAAGCAGGACATGCCACTGTAAGCTGGCTTCTCGAGCATGCAAGTCCCTTGTTGAAAGTCACTATAATACCCCGCGGACGTGCCCTGGGTGCAGCATGGTATTTGCCGGAAGAAAGGCAGCTCACCACGAGAGAACAAATACTTGATGAGATAGCATATGCATTGGGAGGACGGGCCGCCGAAGAACTGGTATTCGGCAGCATATCAACAGGCGCTCTCAATGACCTTGAAAAAGTTACAAAGCAGGCCTATGCAATGGTCACATATTTTGGCATGAGTGGAGAAATAGGTAACATCAGTTTCTATGACTCTTCAGGTCAGAACGAATACGGGTTTACAAAACCTTATAGTGATAAGACGGCGGAACTGATTGATAAAGAAGTCAAACGTATTGTTGATGAGGCATATAAGAGAGCCATTGACGTCTTGAAAAAAAATATGAAAGGACTTGAAACACTGGCTTCCCAGTTGCTTGAAAGAGAAGTTATATTCAGCGAAGACCTGGAGAAAATTTTCGGTGAGAAAAGAGGCGATAGGCCACCCATAGGAGAATCAGGCAGGCCCGCGCAGAAAAAATCATCAAAGAAAACTCCTTCAAAAGAGAAAACAGGCGGAAACGATAATAATGGGAAAGCCAATGATAAACAAGAAAATAAGGGAAAGACGGGCGAGAAGAAAAAAACTTAAATTCCGCTTCTATAAATAATCAGCCAGGGCTTCACATGGAGAAAGACTGGGTTAAAATATACGAATCCAATAATGAAGTAAGAATAGAGATGGCTCGACAGCTGTTAGAAGATAATAATATTGACAGCGTAATAATAAATAAGAAGGATAGGGCATATGGTTTCGGTGAATTTGAACTCTATTGTATGCGAGATTATGTAATACGGGCAAAACTATTGATAAAAGAACTCTGAACTTGAACAACTTATTCAGGCGTACAATAACAGGTATTTTTTTGATAATCATTGTGCTGGGAGGAATATGGCTGCACCCGGTCTTCTGCTTGCTAATAGGAGGTGCCCTGCTGATAGCCTCTATTTATGAATATTATAACCTTGTATCCGCAACAGGGGTAAGCCCCCAGAAGGCAGCGGGGTTAATAACTGCAATAAGCGCGTATATAATCTCCGTATTTGTGGCGGCAGGCTTCCTCGATAGTATATTTTACCTTATTGTGCTGGCCCAACTGCTGCTGATAATAATTGCTGAGCTTTTCAGGAAAGAGGATAGGCCCTTTGATGCTCTCTCCCATACCGTATTTGGCATAGTTCTTATTTCTGTACCCTTTTCCCTTTTTCCCTTTATGACTTTTGGCTTCAAAGGGCCCGAAACATTGTTGCCGTCGGCCATTACAGATTTTTCACCTGGCCTGATTCTTGGCTTCTTTATCCTTTCCTGGAGCTTTGACACGGGGGCATACCTTTTTGGTTCCTCATTTGGCAAGCATAAGCTTGTGAAGAGAATATCCCCGGAAAAATCCTGGGAGGGATTTATATTTGGCTTAATAGTAACAATCTTCATTGCATGGCCCGTATCTTTATGGATACAATTCCCCGGCACCGCAGGATGGATCATTATCGGGATCATAATAGCAATAACAGGAACGCTGGGCGACCTGGCGGAATCAATGCTTAAAAGAAGCGTGGGCGTAAAAGATTCGGGATGCTGGCTACCGGGGCATGGAGGTATTCTCGACAGGTTCGACAGCCTGATCATGTCTCTTCCCTTTGTATTTTTCTATATAATCCTTTTTGGCTGATTTACACTATATGATTAATTTTGAAATATGAAGATCCACAGGGGAGGATATAAAGTGATACTATACAGCCTTTCTGTTCTGGCAGTGCTGAATGCAATTATTATATACTTTTTTACAGATATCCCTGCCCTCTGGATCACAATCCTGTCTTTATCAGTGATAATTTCCGCTTTCATGGTATTTTTCTTCCGGAAGCCAGAAAGGAAGATAAAGGAAGATCCTCATAAAATACTTGTTTCTGCTGATGGAAAAGTGGTTGCCATCGAAGAAGTAATTGAGGATGAATATTTCAAAGACAAGAGATTGCAGGTATCGGTCTTTATGACAATATTTGATGTACACCGTAATACATACCCCCTGTCCGGAACGGTTAAATATATTAAGCATCAACCCGGAAAATTTTTCAATGCCAGCCTCCCCAAGTCATCAATATATAACGAACGCACTACGGTGGTAATAGAAACTGAACAGGGTCTCGAGATAATAGTAAGACAGATAGCGGGCTTAATAGCCCGACGGATTGTTAATAATGCAAAGGTGGGGATGAAAGTTAAACAGGGTGACGAGCTGGGCTTTATTAAATTTGGTTCCAGGGTTGACGTTTTTCTGCCGGTCGGAACAAAACTTAATGTTAATTTGTTACAAACAGTACGTGCAAACAGGGACATCCTGGCAGTAATATAATGTTTAAAATATTAAAGCATATCGAGAAATGAAAACTGGCGAAAAAAAAGAAGATAAGAGTGTAATTGAGATAACAAAGGATGTTAGCTGGATAGGAATACTTGATTATGATATTGTTACATTCGATATTGTAATGGAAACCAGGTATGGAACAAGCTACAATTCCTATTTCATTAATGCCGAAAAGAAAGCAATTATTGAGACCGCAAAGGAAAAATTTGCAGGAACCTATATTGATAAAATAAAGCAGCTTACCGATCCTTCGGAGATTGAATATATAATATTCAACCACACCGAGCCGGATCATTCCGGATCCTTGAAGCATGTCCTGGAACTTGCTCCGGATGCCACCGTAGTTGGTACCGGGAATGCCATACGTTACCTTGGCGATATGTTTGATTTTACTTTCAAAAGCCTGGTAGTTAAAGACGGGGATACCCTGGATCTCGGCAATAAGACCCTTAGATTTATTTCCGCACCCAATCTTCACTGGCCGGATACAATGTATACCTATCTTGAAGAAGAAAAACTGCTATTTACCTGTGATTCATTTGGTGAACATTATTGTGATGACCGGCTGTTTGATGATCTTCTGGATGATATGGATGTTTTTGATGATGCTTTTAAATATTATTTTGATGTTATACTCAAGCCTTATAGCAAGTTTATGCTCAAGGCCATTGATAAGATACGTCCCCTCGAGATAAAAGCAATATTACCCGGTCATGGTGCCGTACTTCGAACCAACTGGAAGAAATATGTTGACCTGAGTGAACAATATGCACGTGAATATCTTGATGCTGCCAGTGCCGAAGGAAGGAAAAGGATACTTATAGCCTATGTGTCAGCCTATGGATATACGGGGGAAATGGCCAAAGCAATAGGGAAGGGTATTGAGAGTGGAAACAATGCAGAAGTCAGGATTCTGGATATTGAAAATATTGATCTTGGGGATCTTGAAGCGGAGCTCGTTAAATCTGATGCCCTGCTTGTGGGTTCTCCTACCATTAATCAGAACACCTTGCTCCAGGTCTATAAACTTTTCTCTGTTATAAACCCACTGAGAGATAAGGGTAAACTGGCAGCATCTTTTGGTTCTTATGGGTGGAGTGGAGAAGCCCCAAGCATAATTGCATCTAATCTTAGAAGCCTTAAACTTAAAGTTATAGAGGATAACGCGGCCTTTAAGTTCAGGGCCGGGGAAGAAACAAGGTCCGAACTGTTTGAATATGGTAAACGCTTTGCAAAAGCCCTTTCCTCCTGAGCCTTCTCAGCCCTCCGCAGCCTTGGCGAAAGCGGACTTCGCTCCAACTTTTGCCTTTTGTCTTTTATCTTTTGTCTTTTGTCTTTTGTCTTTTATCTTTTGTCTTTTGTCTTTTATTATATTTGACACTTAAATCAAGCTCCCGGCCGTAAATTTTAGTAAGATGGGGTCATTACGCAAGGCTTTATATAATATTTTTCATTTCTACAAGGACGGTTTCATTAATATGCCTGCCTGGGGCAAAAAAGTATGGTTGGTGATACTTATAAAGCTTTTCATAATGTTTGCCGTTTTAAGATTATTCTTTTTTCCCGATATTTTGAAGAAGAATTACACTACCGATGAAGAGAGGGGAGATCATGTACTTAATGAATTAATAAAAAATACTGACACAGATGATTGAGAATATTGACCTTTCATTAGTCAATTGGTCCAGGGCCCAGTTTGCCCTGACAGCTATATATCACTGGTTGTTTGTTCCCTTAACCCTCGGGCTGTCCTTTATCCTTGTAATAACGGAAACTAAATATGTTCGTACCGGGTCAGAGATGTGGAAAAAAACCACCCGGTTCTGGATGAAATTATTCGGGATTAACTTTGCGATAGGTGTGGCGACGGGCCTGATACTTGAGTTTGAATTTGGTACTAACTGGTCGAATTATTCCTGGTTTGTGGGCGATATATTTGGTGCCCCACTGGCGGTTGAGGGGTTTATGGCTTTTTTCCTGGAATCGACATTTATAGCCGTGATGTTTTTTGGATGGGGCAAGGTAAGTAAAAGATTTCATCTTGTTTCTACATGGATGGTAGCCATTGGAGCTAACCTTTCGGCCCTCTGGATCCTGGTAGCAAATGCATGGATGGAGAACCCCGTGGGGATGGTTTTCAATCCTGATACAGCTCGTAATGAGATGGCCAATTTCTGGGAGGTTCTTACCAACCCCGTCGCCATCGATAAGTTCTTTCACACCATAACGTCAGGATTTGTTGTGGCCTCCTTCTTTGTCACAGGCATCAGTGCCTGGTTCCTGCTCCGTGGCAGGGAAAAGGAGATGGCCCTCAAAAGCATGCGTATTGCTGCTATTTTCGGGTTTTTTTCCTCCCTGGTGGTGATATATACGGGTGATACCTCAGCAAGAACAATTGCCGAGGTACAGCCTGTTAAATTTTCTGCTATGGAATCATTATATGATGGCCAGAGGCAGGCAGGACTAACAGTCTTTGGCATCCTGAAGGCCGTTGAAGAAAAGGATGGATTTACCGACAGGGAAGTAATTGCCCAGATTGAAATCCCCGGCTTCCTCTCGGTTATGACACATGGGGATAAGAACGGATATGTGCCGGGATTGAAGGACCTTGTATATGGTAATACTGAATATGGCATCATTCCGGTCAGAGAAAAGATGGAAAGGGGCAAGGTAGCCAGGCAGCTCTTGCTTGATTACAGGGAGGCAAAAAGTAATTCCAATACGGCAGAAATAAACAACCTGAAATCCAGGTTTGAAAGTGAAGACTTCCAGGATCAATACTTCAGGTACTTTGGCTATTCATATCTTAATAGGCCTGCTGATGTTATCCCGAATGTGCCCCTCCTGTTTTACAGCTTCCACGTCATGGTTGCCCTTGGCTTTCTTTTCCTTTTGATCCACCTGCTGGCGTGGTTTTTTTCGTGGAAAGGGACACTTGAAAAAAAGAGACTTTTTCTATGGGTGCTCTTGTTCAGCATCCCTCTGCCGTATATAGCATCGGTGCTGGGATGGCTTGTAACAGAGATGGGACGGCAGCCGTGGGTAATCCAGGATATTATGCCCGTGGGAATAGCGGTTTCAAGCCTGGCCAGCTCCACTGTGCAAACCACCTTCTGGTTGTTTGCTGTTCTTTTCACAGCTCTTCTGATTGCTGAAATATCAATTATGACCAGGCAGATAAAAATAGGACCTAAAATAGAGGAGGAATAATCATGCTACTGAATATATCACATACATTTCTTCAGAACTATTGGTGGTTTATAATATCCCTGAATGCCAGTATGCTTGTGCTTCTTATGTTTGTACAGGGAGGCCAGTCTTTCATATTCACCCTGGGAGACACAGAAAACCGGAAATCAATGATTATTAATACTATGGGCCGTAAGTGGGAATCCACTTTTACCACCCTGGTTACCTTCGGTGGGGCATTTTTTGCCTCTTTCCCACTCTTTTATGCCGTAAGCTTCGGGGGAGCTTACTGGATATGGATGATTATCCTGTTCAGCTTTGTGATACAGGCAATAGCATACGAGTACCGCTCCAAACCATCCAATGTCCTGGGTAAAAAAACTTTCGAAGTATTTTTACTGGTAAATGGTTCCCTGGCTCCTTTCCTGATAGGTACCGTTGTTGCTACCTTCTTTACCGGGGCACACTTTTCCCTGGATCAATTGAATATGAGTAAGTGGGATACACCATGGCACGGACTGGATGCCATTTGGAGTGTCAGGAATATCTCACTTGGTCTTGCTGTGCTTTTCCTGACAAGGCTCCTCGGCTTAATGTACATTATCTATGCTGTTGATGATGAAAAACTGTTGACAGAGGCACGTAAGAAAATAAGAATTAACCTGGTACCCTTTCTTGCAGGCTTCCTGTATTTCATGATCAGCCTCTTCCTCGCTGAAGGCTATGCAGTTGATCCTGCTTCAGGCAGGGTTTTCATGGAAGAATTTAAATATTTGCATAACTTCCTCGAGATGCCCGTGTTATTAGTTATGTTCCTTGCTGGTACATTGTCGGTTTTGTATGGCATCTATCGTTCTGTATATATTAAGAAGAATGACCCGGTATGGTATACGGGCGCAGGGACGATAATGGTAGTCTTATCATTATTCCTCATAGTGGGTTATAACAATACTGCCTTCTATCCTTCAGTTACCGATCTTCAAAGTTCACTTACTATAAGGAATGCCTCGTCAAGCCAGTTTACCCTGACGGTTATGTTTTATGTGTCGTTTATAATCCCCATCGTCGTAGCTTACACCTGGCACGCATGGAGGGAGATAAACAGGCACCGGATAAGCGAGAAAGAAATAAGCGGTGAAGGACATTCATACTAGATATTACAAGAGAAAATGAGTATACTTTCCTTGAACGATTGGTTTGAAGACTTTGGCACGGGACCGGTTTTTATTGCAGGGCCTTGCAGCGCTGAGTCGGAAGAACAGGTTCTGGGAACGGCACTGTCATTAAAGAATTCCTGTAAACCCTCACTGTTCAGGGCAGGCATATGGAAACCCCGCACCCGGCCGGGGAGCTTCAGTGGTGTTGGAACAAAAGGGCTGCAATGGATGGCGAAGGTTAAAAAGCAAACAGGTATGCGGCTTACTGTTGAGACTGCAAGTCCTCGACATGTGGAAGCCTGCCTGAAAGCCGGTATCGATGTGGTATGGTTGGGCGCGCGTACCGTTTCCAACCCCTTCTCAGTACAGGAAATAGCTGAATCCCTGAGAGGAGTGGATATCCCGGTCCTTGTCAAAAACCCACTTCACCCCGATATAGACCTGTGGATAGGCGCAATAGAGAGGGTCAATAGTGCAGGCATACAAAAACTGGCTGCTGTTCACAGAGGATTTTCCCCCTTCGAAAGAACAAGGTACAGGAATATGCCTAAATGGGAAATACCCATAGAACTGAGGAGGAGGGTAAAAGATATACCTGTTTTATGTGATCCAAGCCACATAGCGGGAGCTTCTTACCTGGTAGCAGATCTGGCCCAGAGGGCTATGGACCTGAATATGGATGGACTGATGATCGAAGTACACCATGACCCTCCTGCAGCCCTGAGCGACAGTAAGCAACAACTCTCGCCTGCAGAATATTGCGATATTATCAAAAACCTGGCAATCAGGCGTTCAAAGCCTGAAGACCCCGGTTTTCTTGATTACCTGGAAGAACTTCGTAATCAGGTAGATTCTGTTGATAATCAATTGATTGAACTATTGGCCAGGCGTCTTGAGATAGTTGATATGATAGGGGAATATAAATATGAAAATAATGTGGCGGTACTGCAGATGGACAGGTGGTTAGAGATTCTTAATACCAGACTTAAACAGGCGGGTGCTTCAGGCCTGGACCGTAGCTTCATTGAGAAATATCTTAAACTCATCCACCAGGAATCAATACGCAGACAAACGGTGATTATGCAAAGACTTAAGGAGGAGAAAAAAGGCTCAGGTGATAATGGCCCAGATAATTGATACCACCACGTAAAGTATGATAATAAGAGGAAGAGAAGAAAATCCTGCACCTGCTATTAACAATATGGCAGCCCCGATAAATACTATCCTTAATTCATTTCCTTTAAAGCTTAAGTGCTTGAATTTGAATGAAAACATAGGTACTTTCGTAATCATAAGAGAGGCAAAAAGGATTGTCAGAAAACATAATATTAACCTTGAATTAAGAAGGTTTTCAATTAGCTGGCTTTCACCATATTGACTGGCAAAAACAAGTGAGATAATAAAAAAAGCATTACCGGGGGTGGGCAAACCTCTGAAATGATCGCTGTGGGCCCCTTCAATGTTGAACCTTGCCAGGCGGAGACCCGAGAACAATGGAATAATAACAGGTACCCACTGAAGATACAAGGCAAGAGAATCCGCCCCTTCAGCAGAAAGGATGAAATGGTGCATTAAAAGCCCCGGGGCAACACCAAAACTGATAATATCTGCCAGGCTGTCAAGCTGAAGGCCAATCTGGGAATAAGCATTGAGCAGACGCGCAAACAGCCCGTCAGCAAAATCAAAAATAAGGGATGCTGCTATAAACCATACCGAGAGTATAATATTCCCTCTCACGATCAGGATAATAGCTATAAAACCTGAAGCAAGATTAAGTAAAGTGAGAAAGTTCGGAATTTGCTTTTTCATGCTTATGCTATCCGGTATCTTTTGTAAATTAAGATAAATTTTAGCAATAATCCCAATTTGTATATTTTTACATGAATTTAATAAATAATGGAACACCTGCAGAATTTGAAAATAGCAGTTGATTTTGACGGCACCATCGTAGAGCATGAATATCCCGGGATAGGGAAAGAAAAATTGTTCGCCTTCGAAACTTTAAAGGAACTGCAAAAACATGGGGCCCTGCTTATACTATGGACCTTCAGGGTAGGGAAGGAGCTTGATGAGGCAGTTGAATATTGCAGGAACAGAGGAGTGGAGTTTTATGCCGTCAACAAAAATTATCCCGAAGAGGTATTCAACGATTCGGTAAGCCGCAAAATCAATGCTGATATATATATAGACGATAAAAATATCGGTGGTTTCCCCGGCTGGAGCAATATATGGCAAGAATTAAGCTTATACGATGAAATGGAAAAGGAAATAGCCAGGCAACTGAACAAAAGGAAATCCTTTGTGAGGAGATTATTCAACAGGATAGCGGGGAAGGATCAGAGTTTATAATTTATATTATGATGAAATATATATACCCTCTATATCTGCTGATAATAGCTTTTGCTGTTTCATGTAACGGCTCTGATAAATCATCGGAGAAAAATGCCTCGGAGCCAGGCGATACTGTCAAAACGCTGGCAGCAAACCTTGTGAATATTGAGAACCCTCCTGATGGATCAAAATATAGCTCGGGAGATGAAATAAGTTTAAGGCTGAGCTTAAGGGCTAATGATACACCCGATTCGGTGAGGGTGATTTTCGATGGTGAAACGCTGGCTACACTCCCGGCTACCGTTCTTCAACACGAGATAGATACCAGGTCGGTGAGATTGGGCAAGATACCTCTTAAGATAATGGCTTATAAGGGCGACAAAAGACCACAGGTCATAACTCATTTCGTTACTGTTCTCTCTGATATCAAGCCCGAACTTTATTCCTACCGGGTAATTAATATGTATCCGCATGATAAAACAGCCTATACCCAGGGCCTGGTATATCATAAGGGTTATTTATATGAAAGTACGGGTAGAGAAGGAAGATCAACATTAAGGAAAGTGGAAATTGAGACCGGTGAAATCCTTAAAGTGCAATATCTTGACAGTAAATTCTTTGGGGAGGGGCTGGTTGTGCATGAAGGACAGCTGTATCAGCTAACCTGGAGAAACAATGTAGGCTTTGTATATGATATACAAAGTTTTGAAGAAATTAAACGTGTTCATTATACAACCCAGGGATGGGGCCTAACAAGCAATGGAGAAGAATTGATAATGAGTGACGGCACAAATAAATTATATTTCCTTGAGCCTGAATATTTTACCGTAACGTCATCCCTGGAGGTTTATGATAACAGAAGCCAGGTATGGCAGCTCAACGAACTGGAATATATTAATGGTGAAATATGGGCTAACATATATACCACTGAACGCATTGCCCGGATTGAGCCATCCACCGGGAAGGTGCTTGCATATATTGACCTTTCAGGTATTTTACCCGAGGGTGATCAACATTCTGAACTGGCCGAACTAAATGGGATAGCATGGGACAGCGATAATGAGCGTATATTTGTAACAGGTAAAAACTGGCCCAGGCTCTTTGAGATAAGACTTGTTAAGCGTCAGTGAAACCCTGGACTATATTTATCGATCTGGGCAAAATATCAAATTCTATGGGTGAATGACCCAGTGACTCACCATCAACCTCAACATGGATCAAAGGATCGGAGTCAATTTTTATTTTCTTCCCTGTAAAACCTTCTACCTTGGGATGGTCCAGTATGGTCCCGTTATATAACCTCTTAAGGCTGCGTATAATCTCACCCTTACGCATCTTTTTCACAAGGGTAAGCTCAAACAGACCATCATCGGCAATGGCGGAAGGGGTTTGCATCATACCACCACCTGAATATTTACCTATGCCAAGGCTTATTGTGAATGTGTCATTCTTGATCTTCACACCGTCAATCTCAATACTGGTATTTGTATGCCTGTATGAGAGAAGACTCCTCAGCAGTATCCAGAAATAAAGCATCTTGCTGCTATGGCCCTTCTCTTTCTGTATGTTTGACCGTTTTGTTACCAGTGCATCAAACCCAAGCCCGGCCATATTGACAAAATACCTTTCTTTAACATCCGTTCCGGAGAAAAACTTAATCACCCCTGTATCCTGGAGAAACGTATTTTCATTTTTTATTACCCTGATAGCCGATTCGTAATCCATGGGTATGTTAAACATCCTTCCCCAGTCATTGCCCGTGCCAACAGTTATCATACCCAGTACTAAATCAGTGGTCGGTATTTTGTGCTGTCTGAAAGCTCCGTTTACAACCTCATTCATTGTACCATCACCCCCTACTACGAGGATCTTCCTGTGCCCCCTGTTAATAATATCAACAGCAAGCTCAATGGCATGATGCTTGGCCTTTGTAAAATAATGAGTGAATGAGATGCCGTAACGGGATAATAGATCTGATATTAGGTGCCAGTCTTTTTTTCCTTTTTTCTTACCCGCGTTGGGATTGACAATTACCTGCCATTCCCCTTTTTTACCTGATTTGCCCATATTGATAAACTTGGGATACTGTAAAGATGCTAAAAAAATAAATAATCCGAAATATTAACCTGTTTTAACCATGAAAACCTGTTAATAAAATGTTGAAAACCGAAAATGAAATGTTTACAATTACACGGCCAATCGGGGATTTACGGCAATCATAAATATTAATTTTGAAACTTCCAGGGGAACTAAATAATTTAAATAAATAAATAAATGGCGAGGATTATTTCATTGGCAAATCAAAAGGGCGGAGTGGGTAAAACAACAACGGCGATAAATCTGGCTGCCAGCCTGGCGGCACTTGACAGGAAAGTCCTGGTAGTGGATTTTGATCCCCAGGCTAACGCCACCTCCGGTCTTGGTAGGGATACACGTAAACTCGATAATACAATTTATGATTGCATTATAAATGATGTTGAACCGTCAACAGCAATCATAGGTACTGATATTGAAAACCTTGAATTGATACCTTCAAATATAGATCTTGTAGGTGCAGAGATAGAAATGCTAAACAGTGAAAATAGAGAGAGTATCCTTAAGAATGCATTGAGTGGAATACCGGACAGGTATGATTACATATTGGTAGATTGTTCACCGTCACTGGGGCTTTTAACGGTTAACGCCCTTACAGCCTCCGACTCTGTCATTGTGCCTGTTCAGTGTGAGTATTTTGCACTGGAAGGCCTTGGTAAACTGCTTAATACTATAAAGATAATACAGAAAAATCTTAACAGGTCACTGATAATTGAAGGCTTTCTTCTAACCATGTACGACTCAAGGCTAAGGTTGTCAAACCAGGTTGTTGAAGAGGTCAGGAAGCATTTCCAGCAGATGGTCTTTGATACCATAATACAGCGTAATGTAAAATTAAGCGAAGCTCCCAGCTACGGTCAGCCTGCAATATTATATGATGCAGAATCCAGGGGGGCTGTTAATTATCTTAACCTGGCACAGGAATTGATCGAAAAGGGAAGTAATGGAAGGGGAAGTAGTAAGGATCTATGATCAGAGATTATAACCTTGATAAAATAATGGCAAAGAAACAAGCACTGGGAAGAGGTCTGGGGGCACTGATCGATGATGCCGAGAGGGAGCAGCTCGAGGAAAAAGTAGCTGCTAACCTTGAGATCCATATCGATGACATTGATCTGAATCCTTTTCAGCCACGTACAAGGCTGGATGAACAATTACTTCAGGAACTGGCTTCGTCAATAAGTAAACTGGGCATTGTTCAGCCTCTCACCGTAAGGGCAATAGGCGAAAACAAATACCAGCTTATAGCGGGTGAGCGAAGATTAAAAGCCGCACGCATAGCCGGTCTTGAAAAAGTTCCTGCCTACATACGCACTGCCGATGACCAGGCAATGCTCGAACTGGCCCTGGTTGAAAACATCCAGAGGGAAGATCTTGATGCAATGGAAATAGCGATAAGCTACCAGAGACTTGTGGAAGAATGTAATCTAACTCAGGAACAACTCAGTGAGAGAGTGGGCAAACAAAGGTCTACAGTTACCAATTACATGCGCCTCCTTAAACTGCCCGCGGAAATACAGCTGGGAATAAGGAACAAACAGCTTACAATGGGCCATGCACGCACCCTTATAAATATTGAAGATCCTGCACAACAAATTAAAGTTTATTACCGCATAATTGATGATGGCCTGTCTGTTAGAAAAACAGAAGAGTTGGTACGCAAGATGCAAATGACCAGGCTTAAAGATCCCGGTAAAAACGAGAAGAAAAAACAGCTTAACAAAGATTTCCAGGACCTCTCCGGCCACCTGTCTGAATTATTCAAGTCTGATGTCCAATTCAGAATCAATGAGAAGGGTAAGGGAAAAATAGTTATACAGTTCGACAATACAGAGCAAATGGAGCGTATTTTGGAGGTACTGGATAAACTTAACTCCTAAAATATATATCTTTGCCTTACTGTTATCCTGACTGTGTCAGCCGAAGCCTGAACGAAGCGAAGGACATGAATGATTTAAGATTTTAGATATCAGATCATCAATTTTTTTCGTTTTCATTAGGACGGCAGTTAAAGTTATTGATATTGAAAACAGTTAAACTAAGCATATTATTTCTGGTCTTGACTGTGCTCGCTGCCGGCCAGGTAGTTACTGAGGTAGGAGATTCATTGGCTGCAGACCCGGGACAAAACCAAATGTCATCTTCACCGCGAAGAGAATTATCACCTGTAAAAGCTACTATGATGGCTGCGGCCCTGCCGGGACTGGGCCAGGTTTATAACAGGAAGTACTGGAAGATACCTCTCGTTTATGCCGGCTTCGGTGCTCTGGGTTTCAGTATAATATTTAATACGCAGAACTTTGATGGCTACATGGGAGCTTACCAGGATCTGACTGACGGAGTGGCTGAAACAACCAGCTACGAAAAATATACACCCTCTTTTGACTCCGGGGAGATAGATCCCGCTCTGGGAGCAGAAAATTACAACCCACAAACACATAGCTGGGTTAAAGACCAGATGTTGAATGCCATTTCATATTACAGGAGATACCGTGATTTATCATATATTGGCGTTGGATTATGGTATATACTGTCAATACTGGATGCAAATGTTGATGCTATAATGTCGAATTATGATGTAAGCCCCGAACTCAGCCTGAGTGTCGATCCGGTGCCATTAAAAACTGTATATGGCCCGGCGATGGGCGTAGGGGTGAAAATAACTTTTTAATGATTAGCTTATGAGAAAAATATTTCTTCTCCTGTCAGGGATTCTGTTTTTTAATTCGTCAGTTCTTGCAATCAGTGACACGATTATTATCAAGCCGGATACTAATTTCATTGAGCGGCAGTTAGACAGCCTCACCCAAGTCTGGTTCCTCGAAAGAATGTCATATGAGGACGATACAATTTATGAGGGACTGGATTCCGTGGTTGAATTTCCTGACTCAGCATACAGGGAGCGCCTGCATAATATCCATTCGGTGGTTAACCTTCCTTATAACAAAGTGGTAAGAAATTATATCCATGTCTATACCGGGAAGAAGAGAGACAAATTTGAGATTATGCTGGGGATGAGAGAATATTATTTCCCTATGATTGAGGATATCTTCGATTATTATGGTTTACCAGCAGAGCTTAAGTATATGGCCGTCATTGAGTCTGCACTTAACCCGAATGCTGTTTCAAGAGTGGGAGCAACAGGCCTGTGGCAATTTATGTACAGCACGGGCCGGGCATACGGCCTTACTATTAATTCGCTTGTTGATGAAAGAAGAGACCCCGTGAAATCAACTCATGCAGCAGCCAGGTACCTTAAGGACCTGTATAATATCTATAATGACTGGGGACTCGTTATTGCTGCTTATAACTGTGGCCCCGGAAATGTAAACAAGGCAATAAGAAGATCGGGAAACAGGAAAGACTACTGGCAGATTTATTACAGGCTTCCGCGTGAAACACGGGGATACCTTCCGGGATATATTGCAGCCACCTATGCAATGACTTACCATAAGGAACATAATATAAGACCCATACCGGTGAATTTCCCGGTAGCTACAGACACCGTGATGATAACCAGGGATATACATCTTGAACAAATATCGACTGTGATGAATATCCCGCTGGCTGAGCTCAAAGCACTGAATCCCCAGTACAGGGCACTAATAGTGCCTGGTAAAAGTAAACCAATGGCCCTTACTCTTCCAATTAAGTATCTTGGTGATTTTATTTCTTTGCAGGATTCTGTCACTGCTTACCGTGTCGAACATTATTTTAATCCTGAACTCAAAAACGCCAGCCCGACGCGTTCAATATACATACCACCAAATATAAGTGGCAAAGCAAAATTGATATATACTGTTAAAGAAGGGGATAACCTGGGCTATATTGCCAGCTGGTACAATGTGGGCGTATCTGACCTGAGGTACTGGAATAATATTTACCGTAACCTTATTCGGGTTAACCAGAGGATGGCAATATATGTTGATCCCTCTGAAAAAGAATATTATGCAGTGGTTGATAAACTAAGTTTCGCTGAAAAACAGGCAAGAATAGGGAAACCGGTTACTGTAATGAATGACGCAGAGAAGGAAGCTACTGATCCCGCTTTTATATATCATACCGTGCGTTATGGCGATACCGTATGGGATATAGCGAAGATGTATCCGGGTGTAAGCGCCACGGATATCCTTAACCTGAACGGGTTGGACCGGTCGGGGAAAATACGGGTTGGACAAAAACTGAAAATAAAACAAAGTAGTTAATATAACTTACCTGAGCTCTTAACAGCCAGATTATGCGTCCATACAAGACCTTTCTTGTTTTCCTGGTCTTAATGGTGCTTCTATATGGACCGGCATTCTTCATCAGTGGTCCCATTAAAATAGCACCCGGCATTTCTATAAGACTTCCCGATATCAGGTCAGACTATTTAAGCCGTGAGTTAGAATTTGCAGATACCGTGGCGACAGGTTCGCAAGTCGATACAGTGCACAGCCAACCCATAATTGATACCACCAATTTTGCAGCAGAATCAGAAGCAAATTACCTTTTTGATTTCTCACCCTCCCGGATGCTCTCGAGCGAATTAAGGGAACTGGTAAAAAGTGATACAGGACGATTGAGGATAATGTATTATGGCGATTCCCAGATCGAGGGCGATCGTGTCACTTATCATTTAAGAGAAGAATTAAGGAAGGTATTAGCCGGAACAGGCCCCGGACTACTCAGTATCACACCGCTTGTCCCCTATACAAGGACATCCCATCTTGCTTCATCGGATAACTGGAAGAAATATAATTACCTGTCTTACAGGGAAGGCCTGATAGAACACCGGAGGCTCGGTCCATTAATGAGCATAAGCAGGTTTTCGGAACCGGATGTAAAGAATAATGCAAGCACATCGGCCTGGTTCAGCGTAGAACCATCGAGATATGCCGATTCCCTGAGTGCCATTTATAATAACCTCCGCCTTTTCTATGGCCGGTTGAAAGACGAGCTGCTTGTGAAAGTATATACGGAAAAAGGCCTAATCAAAATAGATACCCTGCATCCATCCGGTATTGAACTGGAATATTCTGTAAACCTGGATTCTGCCAGTTATCTCAAAGTAAGTTTTGAAGGAAGGAGCAGTCCTGATTTTTATGGTTTCAGTATCGAAAGCATAAAGGGTGCTGTGGTAGATAATATTCCCAGCAGAGGGAGTGCAGGACTGGAGTTTACTATGATACCCCGGGATAACCTGGAGAACTTATATGGTATGATAAGTCCGGATGTGGTGGTATTGCATTATGGACTTAACGTTGTGCTGAATATCAGTACCAGTTATGAATATTACGAAAATGGATTGTACAGCCAGCTGGAAAGGCTCAAGGAATTGTCCCCGGGAACTGTCATAATCCTCGTGGGGGTCACAGATATGGCTCACAAGGTTGGTGATGATATACAATCATATTCTAATATTCCTCTTATAAGGGATGCCCAGAAAAGAGCAGCGCAAAGGGCAGGTGTCTTGTTCTGGGATTCATGGCAGGCAATGGGAGGCAGAAATTCAATAATTGAGTGGAACAGGCATGTGCCGGCTCTTGCTGCCAATGACTATACCCACCTGACATATGCCGGGAGTGCTGAGATGGCCGACCTCTTACTTAAGGACATTTATAAGTTGGAACCAGCCAGGGTGAAACCGGATATTGAACCCAAAGAGGATACCCTGCTTGCTGCCAGAGATTCTGGGGCCATAAAAATATCCCGGAAAAAGCCTCTTGAATTTGACAGCAACCAATTGTTGCGGGCGCTGGAATCCTATGACCCGGAACGGCCACTTCTTTTTACAGGATCGTCATTCTGGATATTTCTTTTCGTTACAATCTTATTTTACAGCCTCATATTTAAGAAGCCCCTTCTTAGGAACACCTACCTCTTTTTCTTCAGCCTGTTCTTTTACTATAAGTCAGGGGGGGTATTCTTTTTTCTCCTGATAATCTCAACACTGACAGATTATATAGCGGGACTCGCCATATACGGGGCTCGCAGGAAGGCAGTAAAAAGACTCTTTGTTTTACTCAGCCTGCTTGTAAACCTTGGTATGTTATCTTATTTTAAATATACCGGCTTTTTTACGGGTATAGTTAATGATATTTTCAACACTAACCTGCCTGTTATTGATTGGTTTGCTGCAATATCCAACTTTTATTTCGGTACAGGTTTCAATATTGACATTATTGTTCTCCCGGTCGGTATTTCATTTTTCACTTTCCAGACCATTAGCTACACCATGGATGTGTACAGGGGAAAAACAAAGCCTGTAAAAAACATCCTTGATTTTGGTTTCTATGTTTCTTTTTTCCCCCAGCTTGTGGCAGGTCCCATAGTCAGGGCATCAGAGTTTGTTCCCCAGCTTTATGCCCCGTTCAGATTATCCGGGAGGGAATGGGGTCATGCCCTCTTCCTCATTGTGGGAGGCTTAATAAAAAAGATCATTATTTCAGACCTTATAGCTGTTAATTTTGTCGACAGGGTATTTGACACACCCCTTTTGTATTCAGGCCTTGAGAACCTGGTGTCTGTCTATGGGTATGGATTACAGATATACTGTGACTTTTCAGGGTATACCGACATAGCCATTGGTATAGCTTTGATGCTCGGATACAGGCTACCGGTTAACTTTAATTCACCCTACAAGGCTTATAATATTACCGATTTTTGGCACAGGTGGCATATATCACTGTCGCGCTGGCTTAAGGACTATTTATATATTTCTATGGGGGGAAACAGGAGAGGACGTTTCAGGACTTACGTGAATCTAATGATCACCATGTTGCTGGGAGGCCTCTGGCATGGGGCTGCATGGCGCTTCGTGATATGGGGTGGCTTACATGGCCTTGGCCTGGTAATCAATAAGTTGTGGATGAAAATATTTCCGCGGCAAAGAGAGCCTGGCAGATTAAAGCGATTTATTTCAGTTTTTATAACATTCAATTTTGTCAGCTTCTGCTGGATCTTTTTCAGGGCTGTTGACATGGATCATGTTTATCTTATGCTGAGACAGATGTTCACAGCTTTCAGTCCGGGCGACCTGGCTCCTGTATTTACCACATACAGCCAGGTTCTAATAATAATTGTATGTGGTTATATCCTCCATTTTCTGCCGGTAAAAATAAAAGAATCGTACCGGGGCCTCTTCATCAGGCTTCCACTGGTAATTAAGATAATACTTGTTTACCTGGTAGCAATGGTCCTGTTTAACGTGCAGTCAGCAGACATACAACCCTTTATTTATTTTAAATTTTAAATATTTTGGAATAATGAGTCCACTCCGAAAAGTCTCACCCGGAGGGTGAAAATTGAGCTGTCCTAAATGATGTCTTAAATCTAAAATCTAAAATCTAAAATCGTAAATCATAAGTATTCTTCCCCTGTGAAGTCTTTCCCGATGAATGGTTCAATTGCCCTCTTATAGATTCCCTGGACCCAGGCAATGGCCATGCCATAGTTGGTAACGGGTACACCTGCTTCTATTGCGGGCCTGATCCTGTTATGTAATTGCTTCCTTGTGATCATGCAAGCCCCACATTGTATGAGCAGTGCATATTCACTAATGGGCCTGGGGGTGGTGTCAAGTCCTGACACTACTTCAAAATGTAACTTTTTACCTGTGAAACTGCTTATCCACCTTGGTATTTTAACCCTTCCTATATCATCACATGAAACGAGGTGGGTGCATGATTCAAGTAAGAGGATACGGTCGCCATCCCGGAGGTCAGATATTTTAGGAGTTCCCTTGAGGTAATTATCGAAGTCTCCTTTTAGCCGTGCAAGGGCTATGCTGAAGCTGGTAAGGGGTATATCTTTCGGTACAGAGGCATCTGCTTTAACGAAAATTTGTGAATCGGTAATAGCCAGTGAAGGTTTTATGGCGGTTCTTTGCAGGAAAGCATCTATTTCCCTCTCCTTAAGTACTATGGCAATAGCATCATTATCAAGCACATCCCTTATGGCCTGTACCTGGGGTAAAATAAGCCTTCCCTCGGGGGCTTCCACATCAATGGGTGTTATGAGGAGAATAATATCTCCATGTTTAACTATATCACCCAGGAGGGTTGGAGTTTTAAGGGCATGCTCAGGGATGGCATTTATAATTTGCCTTATAAGTTCACCATAATTTTCTTTTGTTAGCGAAGAAAAAATGATTAGTTCTTTGCCTGTTATTTCTCTAATCTTTTCAAGGAAATTGCCATCAGGCTTCACCAGGTCTGATTTTGTCTGAACAATAATGTAAGGTGTATCAGTATCTTTAAATCCTTTTATGAGCATGTTCTCGTACTCTCCCCATATGTTGTTATTCAATACTACTATGCCCAGGTCAATTATTTCAAGGGTTTTCAAAGATCTCGCCACGCGTTTATTGCCCAGCTCACCTGTATCGTCTATCCCGGCAGTATCAATGAGTATTACAGGACCGAAACCTGTAATCTCAAATGATTTCTTCACAGGGTCAGTGGTGGTACCAGGCTGCTCTGATACTATTGCTATTTCCTGTCCTGCAAGAGCATTGATAAGGCTGCTTTTACCGCTGTTCCTCCTTCCGAAGATGCCAATATGTGGAGTGCTTTCGCGTCCCTTCTTCATAAATAAACAAATAGTTAATCATCATTTTTCTTAATATCATCTACCGAAAATCCCATTTTAAGCAGGTTGCCCGGTTTTAATGTATCTTCCAGCCTTTCCCTGTCAAGGTATCCGGTAGATTCACAGGCCTCAAAAATATCGGTGTTATTTTCTTTCATATATAATGCGATCTCCGAAGCCTTATTATAACCTATATGGGGGATTAAGGCTGTCGTTATTACCGGGCTGCTTACTAATGCATCATAGCCGGCCTTCTTATTAACCTTTAAACCTTTAATAAGGTTCATTGCAAGGCTCCTGTTAGCATTTATGAGCATTTTGAGACTCTCGATTATGCTATGTCCTATGAGGGGAAGGTAGGCATTAAGGTCTATACACCCCTGGCCGCACAGGTTACTTATGAGCATATCATTGGAATATATTTTATGGGCAGTACTGATAATAAATTCGGGTATAACAGGATTAACCTTGCCGGGCATTACAGAGCTGCCTATCTGCCGCTCAGGTATTTGTAACAGCCTGGTCTTGCTTATATCAGAGGCAAAAAGCCTTATGTCCGACACTATTTTTTCAAGGTTAACGGCATGGGATTTAAGGATAGCATGCACTTCCACCCATTTATCAAGGTTTGATGTTGCATCATTCAGGTTTTCACTTCTTGTGAGAGGCAATGAGGTAAGGTGCCTCAGTTCGGGCACGACTTCTATTATGAAGAAGCGCGGGATTGAGAGTCCGGTACCGGCGGCACCTCCGCCAAGGTTCACAACCTTGATCCTTTCCTTACATTTTGACACCCTCCACCAGTCGCGGGACAATGCATCATTATAAGCACTGAAAAGCTTCCCGAAGGATGAGGGCACAGCTTCCTGCATTTGCGTATAAGCCGGCCTGAGGTAATCCCGGTACTTCGTTTCAAGGCCTTCAATATACTGCCTGAGCAGATTTATTGATTCTTCCAGTTCAGCAAGCAAATTCATGGACGCAACAGTCAGGGCTGTTGGTATTACATCGTTAGTCGACTGGTAGATATTTGCATGTTCTATAGGGTCAATGTAGGAATAATCGCCTGCCCGGCTTCCGCTGTTTATCAGTGCGGCATTGGCAATTATTTCATTAATATTCATGTTGATACTTGTACCTGCACCTCCCTGCATGGCCGGGATAATAAAATGACTGAAATACAATCCTTCAGACACCTCTATGGCAGCATTCTCCAATGCATCAATGATTTCCGGGGGTATCATCTTCAGTGATATATCATTGCCATATTTTTTACGTGTGGCTTCCAGAAACTTCCTGTATACGCGATAGCAGGCCTGTTTTACCATGCCTGTAGCCCGGTACCACTCTTTATGGAAAGGGGTGTCACCGGGAAAATTCTCTTTTGCCCTGATTGAGTTAATCCCGTAAAGAGCTTCTTCAGGTATCTTCACCTCACCAAGCTTGTCAGATTCAATGCGATCCATAGGCTTAATTATTACTCAGCCACAAATTTAGTTAAAAAAAATCTGTGTGATCAGCGTTAATCTGTGAAATCCGCGTTATCAGTTACCGAAGCGGGGGTTAACCACATTATTGTATATGGATCCGAAGGAATAGGTGAGACCAATCTCGAAAGAATAGGAATAGCTTGTTTTCAATGCTCTCTGTCGTGTCAGCACCTCCTGTTCTGTGGCGTCACCCTTAGGGAGATTTCTCTGGTCATGTATGAGGTTTGCCCTTGCCTGTACATTCAGGGACAGGCCTTTGTAGATCCTGTAATAAATCCTTGATCTGAGCCCAAGGTTATTCTCAGAAAAATCGTGCAAATAATTTGCCCAGGTCATGGATACGTATCCCGACCCCCAGGGCTGATTGAAACCCAGAGACATGCTTAGATAATGTCTCAGCAGAAACTCACTGGTCTTGAAGTAGGTAGTTGTATCATTATAGTTATTGTAATGACCATTTATTCCGTACTGGATCCTGAATTGCCTTTTAAATGATTCTTCATATGGAAAGAGGTTATATTCGATAGCCGGACCTAAGTTTACCCCAAGCTTATAGTTATTATAAGTGTCGCTTGAAATTGACGTACGTCCTCCCACTGACCAATGATGGCCCAGGCTTTTGACAAGCAGACTTCTGACATTCCAGTTTTTACGGAAATATTTATCTTCAGTGGACGTGTAAATAGTTTGGCGGTATGAGTATCTCATATCAAATTCCATTTTAAGATCCGGAGTAACCCTGTCAGCCGACAGTGAAGAGCTGGTTCTTAGTGTTTCATAATTCTGATCTTTATCAAATTCTCCGGATCCACTTAACCTGAACATCCAACTGTTCCAGGGATCATTCTGTAAATTCCCTTCAAGTTTTCTGTTTCCTTCCCGGGGATCTCCATTTTCTTCATAAGTGATTCTTATATTCCTGCTTATGGGAGTTCGTGCAACAAATTTCATAAGCCCCATTGCTATAACGTTAGTTCTGGCCCTCCTGGTTTCATCTGCTGTTTCATTTACGGGAGAAAAAAACATCATATTCTCCTGTATATCTGCAAATTCACCCTGCCCTATAAAGTCAAGGGTATATTCACTGCCGCCTCCACCTGTAGATCTCCTGCGAACAAGTATGTGAACATCGGCTTCATCTTTATTATTGACATAATTAACAAATGGAATCGTTTGTTTGATGTAATCCCTGTCACACCACCTGCAATCAAGAAATACATTCAATGCTTCCTGCCTGGGGTTTTTTGTTATTTCTGTGCTGTCTGTTCTGCTCATCCTGTTAATATCCTGACCAATAGTCACATACCCACATAGCAACAGTAAGAGTAATAAATAATATCTCAACATGTCATTTATTATTTCTGAAATTGAGACACAAAACTATTTAAATAGGAATTTATTCGGGGAAGTAAGCTGTTAAAAAACGTTAAGTATTCCGGGTATATGGTTTATGTTATACCTGATATGGGGTGTGCAAAGGAAATAACATCTTTACCTGTAATTTTTTCAGGGCACAGGATAATAAGTCGTTCCAGGACGTTACGGAATTCCCTTACATTGCCAGTCCATTTGATTTTCTTCAGTTCTTCAATGGCACTATCTTCAATTTTCCTCAGGCTAACACCGTATTCATTACATATAACGTGGTTAAAGTGCTCGGCCAGCAAGGGGATATCTTCGAGCCTGTCATTCAGTTTGGGTACGTCTATCAGTATCACACTTAGCCTGTGATAAAGATCTTCCCTGAAATTGTTCTTTTCAATTTCTTCACTTATATTTTTATTGGTGGCAGCAATGACCCTCACATCCACCTTGATATCCTTGTCTGATCCCACGCGTGATATCCTGTTTTCCTGCAGTGCCCTCAGAACTTTTGCCTGGGCAGGGTGGCTCATATCGCCTATTTCGTCAAGGAAGATTGTTCCGCCGTTTGCCTGTTCAAATTTTCCTATCCTCTGTTTATGGGCAGATGTAAAAGATCCTTTTTCATGCCCGAAAAGTTCGCTTTCTATCAATTCAGAAGGTATTGCAGCACAGTTAACTTCCACAAAGGGCCCTTTTGACCTCCTGCTTTTTTCATGTATCTGGTGTGCCACCAGTTCTTTCCCTGTCCCACTGGCGCCGGTTATTAATACCCTGGCTTCGGTTGGAGCAATACGGTCGATCATTTCTTTTACCCTCACTATTGCTTCCGATTCTCCTACAATCTCAAACTTTTTGCTCACCTGATTTTTAAGGGTTTTGGTCTGTGTTATCAGGCTTGATTTCTCCATTGCGTTCTTCATGGTAATCAATAACCTGTTAAGGTCAAGTGGTTTTTCAAGGAAATCATAGGCTCCTTTTTTGATTGCTTCAACTGCAGTATCAATATTTCCATGGCCCGAGATCATTATTACGGGGATATCATCAGTTGTTTCATGAATTTTCTCCAGCACTTCAATCCCATCCATCTTGTCCATCTTGATATCACAGAGAATAACATCATAGGTGTTTTCCCCGAATAACTCGAGCCCCCTTTCTCCATCCTCTGCCAGGTCAACTTCATGCTTCTCATACTCAAGAACCTCTTTCAGAGTGTTCCTTATCGCTTTTTCGTCATCTATCACCAGTACTTTAGCCATTTTGTGTTTAGGGGTTTAGATGTTTAGTAGTTTGATGCTTATAAAATGATTAAAAATTCTCATTATTCATCTTTCGCATTTGACTCATCCCGAATTCTCAAAACTCGAGAGCTCGCAATCCTTATCTTTAGGATTCGGCCCCGGTTCATCATTCATCATTCATCATTCATCATTCATAATTCATAATTCATAATTAATACTTCCCTGCCCCGTCTCTCACCTTAGCCTTAGCCTCTGTATCTAATCCATTTCCACATCTCCTTGTATGTTACTTTTTTGCCGTACATGAGTATACCAATCCGGTATATCTTGGCCGATAAATATACAAAACCCACAAATGTAGCTACCAGTATTGCAACAGAAACAACAACCTCCCAGGTGGGTACTTCAAATGGTAAGCGGGCCATCATTACTATTGGGGAGGTAAAGGGTATCATTGAGAACCAGAATGAGAGTGAACTTTCCGGGTTTTCCATGGTACCAATGGCAACAAAAAGCGCCAGTATGATTGGTAGCATGATGGGGAACATGAATTGCTGGGTATCTGAGTCGGTATCCACCGCTGAGCCTATAGCTGCAAAAACGGAAGCATAGAGCAAATAGCCGAACATAAAATAAAAGAAGAATGAAACGATAATAATAGGCCAGTTAACATTCATCAGGTTAGCGTATATTTTAGCAAATTCCTCTTCCTGGGCAGATAATTCAATATTTTGCTGTATTGCTTCGGTGGTTTGTGAAGATTCTGCCTGGCTCATTACACTTTGCGATATCTGCTGGCTTATCTCCCTGGGATTTTCTGGAAGCACTTTTGATTGTATAACGGAAAGGATGGCAAAGGTAAGTAAGATCCATATCACAAATTGTGTAAGTCCGACAAGGGCTATACCTATAATCTTCCCCATCATTAGCTCAATGGGCTTAACCGATGAAATGATTACCTCCACGATACGGTTATTTTTTTCTTCAAAGACACCTCTCATGACCTGAGTGCCAAAAAGCAATACCACCATATACATGAGGAAAGCACCTATATATGCCAGTGCCATGGAGACACCTGTGCTGGTTTCTTTTGTCTGTCCTTCTTCATCTATCCTTATTGTTTGTACAGACACATCCGTTTGCACACTTTTGAGTATCTCGTCGATGTCTTCAATATTGTAAGCCAGGAGCTTTTTGTTTTCTATATCCTGTTCAAGGTTCCTTTCGATATACTGAATCAGATCGAGAGGTGGTTGTTTCCTGGAGATGAGCTGTACTGCATGTGGTACATTGGTTACCACAGGTGATATATATAATATTCCGTAATAACCGGCATCATCGAATCTTGTTTTCAGTTCATTTAATTTTGCATTCTCGAGGTAGTCGAAGTCAACATCTTCCCTGTCCTTTAGTACACCTTTAAAAAGGTCACTTCCTTCTTCAATTACTGCTATTCTCTTAAATTCCTTATCCTGGTTACCCATTATTAAAATAGGTACCAGGAAGAGTGCAACAAATAAAAGAGGGGTCAGAACGGTCATGATTATGAACGATTTCTTTTTTACCCTTGTACTGTATTCTCTGTTTATTATGGTAAATATGTTTGACATGATCTTACTGCTTTGGCTCAGTTGTTTTTATTAGCTTCAACCACCCGGATGAATATCTCGTTCATTGATGGCAGGGCAGGATTGAAAGATATCAGTTTACCCTTATCAGTCATATCCCTGATAATCTGGTTTACATCAACGCTGCCATCTGTTTTGAGTCGTACCGAGGTTTTGTCACCTTCGATATTACTTTTCAGTACTTCATAGTGGCGGTTGGTCAATAAACTCACCTCTCCCCAGAAAACCACATCATATTCGTTTGCAGCCCATTCTTCGCGTATCTTTGATACGCTTCCTTCCAGTATTGACCGGGACCTGTCGATCAGTGTTATGTGATCACACATTTCTTCCACGGATCCCATATTGTGAGTTGAGAAAATAATCGTAGCTCCCCTGTCCCGCAGATTAAGGATTTCATCTTTTAATATACTGGCATTTATTGGATCGAAGCCACTGAATGGTTCATCAAAGATCAATAGTTTGGGCTCATGCAGGACGGTGGTTACAAACTGGATTTTTTGCTGCATTCCCTTGGATAGCTCTTCCACCTTTTTATCCCACCAGTTGATTATATCCAGGCGCGTGAACCAGGATTTTAGCTTTTCCATTGCATCTTGTTTATTCAAGCCTTTAAGGCGGGCCAGGTATAAAGATTGTTCGCCAACCTTCATTTTTCTATAGAGGCCTCTTTCTTCAGGGAGGTAACCTATTGAGGCCAGGTCGTCCCTTGTGATTCTATGGCCATCGATCATCACCTTTCCACTATCCGGAGCGGTTATCTGGTTAATAATGCGCAGCATGGTAGTTTTGCCTGCACCATTCGGCCCGAGCAATCCGTAGATCGACTGTTTGGGCACTGACATACTTAGCTCATCCAGTGCAAGGTGACTCCTGTATTGCTTAACTACATTTTCAGCTTGTAATAGCGACATTTATTTTACTGGATTAAACAAATAACCTGTAAATATATAAAACAAAAATAATTTTATCATGATAAGTTCATGATGACTGTAAACCAGATTAATCGCTTTCAATATTGGATTGCCGGAGGAGTGTTTATTCAAAATATGACTTCATCCGTTCAAAAAAGCCCCTGTCATCTTTACTTGGTTTCGGGGTAAATGATTCGGAGTTCATCATTTTTTCAATTATTTTTTGTTCTTCCCCGGTTACCTTTTTGGGTATCCAGACATTAACATTAACCAGGAGGTCACCCCTGCCATATCCATTCACTTCAGGCAGCCCTTTGCCACGAAGTCTCAGTATCTTTCCGGGCTGGGTTCCCTGTTCGATCTTTATTTTAACTTTACTTTCAATGGTTGGTATTTCAACCTGGGTGCCCAGTATGGCTTCGGGCACACTTATGTAAAGGTTATATATAAGATCTTTGCCTTCCCTGTGGAGTTCGGGATGTTCTTCTTCATCTATCATCACCAGCAAATCTCCGGGCACACCACCACGGCGGGCAGCATTACCTTTACCGGCAACTGTCATTTGCATTCCTTTTTCCACACCCGCAGGAATATTAATCTTGATAATCTCCTGTTCTTTTACGATACCTTCACCAAAACAGGTATTACATTTTTTTGTTATTATCTTTCCTTCACCGCCACAGGTTGGGCAGGTAGATGTGCTTTGCATCTGTCCGAGCAAGGTATTTGTTATCCTTGTCACCTGGCCCGAACCGTGACATGTATTACATGTGGTATAACTGTTACTGTCGGCTGCCCCTGTCCCACCACAGGCAGGACAGCTTACGTATTTATTTACCTTTATTTTCTTCTCCGCACCTTTTGCAATTTCTTCAAGGCTCAGCTTCACTTTAACCCTCAGGTTGGATCCCTTGTTGACCCTCCTTTGCTGGCGGCTTCTTCCACCTCCAAAGCCTCCAAAGCTGCCAAAGCCCCCGAAGGCATCACCGAAAATGTCACCAA
The DNA here is from genome assembly GCA_041686075.1 of Bacteroidales bacterium. Taxonomy (GTDB): domain Bacteria; phylum Bacteroidota; class Bacteroidia; order Bacteroidales; family VadinHA17; genus UBA9300. Next base: position 72,236 of record JAWLEO010000016.1, read on the forward strand.
AGGAAGCAAAAATATCTTCCATGGTCATGCCCCCGGCACCACCGAAACCATTCTGAGCACCTATGCCGGCATGGCCATACCTGTCGTACCTGGCCCTCTTTTCATCATCCCTCAGTACCTCGTAGGCTTCTGCAGCTTCCTTGAATTTGTTTTCAGCTTCCTTATCGCCCGGGTTTTTGTCGGGGTGATATTTAAGAGCCTTCTGACGGTAGGCTTTTTTTATCTCCTCCTTGCTTGCATTTTTTGAAACACCAAGTACTTCGTAATAATCTCTTTTGGCCATCCTGTCTGATATTATTCTCCCACTACTACCTTCGCGTAACGTATTATTTTATCATTCAAATAGTAACCTTTCTGGATTACATCAACCACCTTACCTTTTTTCTTGTCTTCCGCAGCAGGTATTTTAGTTACTGCCTCATGTACGTCGGCATCAAAAACTTTATCCATGGCTTCAATTTCTTTCACACCATTCTGCTTCAGAAAATCTCTCATTTTACCATATATGAGTTTTAAACCTTCTTTCATTGCTTCACAATCCGACGTTGTTTCCATAAGGTTCATTGCCCTGTCAAAATCATCCATCACAGGTAAAAGACTCACCAGTATATTTTCACCTGCTGATTTGGTGAGTTCAATCCTCTCCCTTAAGGTTCTTTTACGATAATTGTCAAATTCAGCTGTTAAACGAAGGTATTTATCCTGTAATTCTGCCAGTTTTACCTCTATATCATCTTCTTTTTTTTCACTCTTGTCAGCTTCCTGTTCTTTTTCTTCCTTTACTACTCCCTCCGGAGCTTCAGGTTCATCTATTTTTTCATCTTCATCCCCAACAGGCACTTCTGGCGCCTTTTTTTTAGCAGCTTGCTCTTTACCATTCTCTTTAACAGCCTGTTGGGTTTTTGACTGCCTGTTTTTTTCCTCTTCTTTTTCGCTGTTCTTCTTTACCATATATAATCATTTTGGAGTTAATCATAAGGGAAAGCAGCAAATAACCTGCCATATAAGTTATGGGGACAAAATGTCAGAATATCCGAGAACCAAATCCTACTTCGGTTGTTAGTGTAAATAAAGCTCATAAAAAAGAAAATTCAGAATATGGAACTCGAAGTATTTTTTGAAGAAAATAAAAAAGTCAATGCAAAACTGAACGGATATGTCATACCCACTGATCAGCCCAGGAGAAGTGGAGGGGATGAATCAGCACCCGAACCCTTCAGCCTGTTTCTGGCTTCTATAGGTACATGTGCAGGCATTTATGTTAAATATTTTTGTGAAAAGCGCGGTATAGATGCCAGCAAAATAAAAATTATACAGCGTCACAGCTTCAATCCGGAAACAAGGATGATCGATAAGATTGAGCTGGAGGCCCTTTTACCGGATGATTTTCCGGAGAAATACAGGAGCGCCGTGGTGAATGCCATGGACCTGTGTGCGGTGAAAAGGCACCTGATCAATCCACCGAAAATAGAGACATTAACAAATTTTGACAGGTAGGGGCGTTGCATGGGGGCATGGTGGCATGGTGGAAACGTTGCATGCAACGTCTCTACAATAGGTCATATTACCGCCACAGCCTCAATTTCAATCATTACCCCGTAATGTAATTCCTTTGTTGGTACCACCGCCCTTGCAGGTTTATGTTTACCGAAGAACTTCCTGTAAACCTCGTTAACCCTTGGCCAGTGAGACATATTTGAGATATAGACAGTGGTTTTAAGGATTTTTCTCTTATCCGACCCCGAATCCTTAAGGATGGTTTCAATATTTTCCAGTACCTGGAATGCCTGTTCTTCGATATCACCCTTTACGGGCTCACCCGTGAAAGGATTAAGCGGTAGCTGACCCGAAACAAAGATCAGGTCATTGAACTGCACTGCCTGGGAATAATGACCCCGTGGTTCAGGAATATTCGGGGTGAGCAATTCTTTTATTCTGGAATCCTTTTTTGACATAAGGGAATTATTTTAGTGTGTTTACTGCAAATGTTCTGATGTGCCTGATGCACATTACCAGCTTTATTTAATAGATTTCAATATACCATATTTATTATTAAGTAGCCGGATTAATGTACCGAATTATTGACTTGTAAAGAAATTTTTATTATATTGCCTAAAGTCAAGGTATTATGTTCTAAGCAGGAAGCACAAATGCCTGGATTTCTTACCTAACTCAAAAATTTTGGAAATGGAAAGTAATAAGCGCCTCTTATCTTTCTATGTTTTAATAATTTTTTTATTAAACATATTTACCGAACCTCTTCAATGCCAGTGGGAAAAAGAGCTTATCGGAGCCGGAAGCTCAGGATCAATTGTCCTCGATTCAACCGGTATGCCACATATGTCTTACCTGAACAGCCATACATATGGTAATGTTGTATATTCAAAAAAAGAAGGAAATCAGTGGCTATCCACTGTTTTAACTGCTTCAGGTGATATTGATTGTGTCGCACTTGCCCTCGATAATGAAGGCAAGCCTCATATTATATATTCCGAATTCGATGATGCTACATTCACCTCTGATTTGAAATACATTAAATTACAGGAAGGAGAATGGACATCACCCGAAACAATCACTACCACGGATTATGGCTTCTGGTCTCTGTCGATTAAGATAGACGCGGCTGATTATATACATATTACCTATCTCGAGACAAGTGTTCCCGCTGGCACGGGGCACATAATTTATTATAATAACCTTTCTGGTAGCTGGGTAAGCGAGATGGTGAACGACAGGTCTCAGAATCCTAGCACATCTGATGTGTCAATGGATGTCGATGACAACGGTTATGTTCATATTGTATCTTATTTCCCCTCCATGGGCGGCCCGGCATACGTTACCAATTCACCGGACGGAGATTGGAGTAATTTTATCCTGATACAGACAAACTGGTATGGTGGCCAGCTGGAGAAGATGTTCAATGATATTGCCCTTGATAGGGATGGCAAGCCTCACATCAGTTATGTTGGCTCTATTGACGGAGAGGCCGTGGAAGATCACAGGTATGCAAAAATTGATCCTTATGGCTTATTTGTATCCCAACGGGTAGATGAGGGATCGTGGTTCAGTTCGGGTAATGCAATAGCATGTGACCCCGACGGCGTGGTTCATATTGTCTACTTCCACTGGGAATCAGAGGAAGTAAGGTACACCATGAACTACTCAGGGTCCTGGCCACACGAAACTATAGCAACACCGGGCATTGATGAAATTGATTATATGACCGTGGTTGATATTGAGGTCGATACGAATGGGTATGCTCATGTTTATTATGAAGACGATAATAATGTAGTATATGCAACTAATAAGGTGGAAATACCGGCACCTAACATCGTTCTATCTCCTCCAGAACTTCATTTCGGAACTATCGATACCATGAAAACCTTAACCATGTCGCTCTACATAAAAAATGAAGGCGTCCTGGATCTTCATATTTCAGACATAAAAATATCAGGTGGTGATTCTGCCGAGTTTTCAATGGATCAAATGTGCGATATAATAGTGCCCGGTGACTCATGCGAAGTTCAGGTTACCTTTGCTCCGGAGATTATGGGGGAGAAAGAAACAGGTATTGTTATTGCTTCAAATGATCCGGATACGCCCTTGATTACAGCAATAATTACCGGACGTACACCCTACCCTGTAATAAATGTGGATCCCCTTGAGATGGAATTTTATCCCCTACAATTGGGAGAATCCGAAACACTTACATTGACATTGGAAAATACGGGAGATGCCGACCTTGAAATAGATTCCCTTAAGATTACTGGTGATGATAATAATGTTTTTTCCTTCAGTTCGTCTTGCTGGACGGTCAGCCAGTCCAGCACCTGTGATATGGAGGTGACCTTTGATCCCGATGCAGCCGGAACTCATGAAGCAAGCCTTCACATATATTCAAATGACCCGGAGAATACCGAGGTAACAGTATCATTAAAGGGACGAACTCCTTCAGCACGAATTGAGGTTGAGAGAGAGATCATTGATTTCGGCACCGTACCTGCCGGGCAGATAGGGACTGCACAGCTTGTACTCAATAATACAGGTGAATATCAACTGAATATTTCATCTGTAACTATCACAGGTACAAATGCAGAATTGTTCAACTCTACCAGTACATGTGGTGTTATATCATCAGGAGGAGGCTCCTGCACCCTGCGCCTGACTTTTTTTGCGGAGTCAGTGGGACCGAAATCGGCATATCTTACCATTAACTCCAACGACCCCGACAATCCGGCATACAGTATTTTATTGCAGGGAAGAGGAGGTGAGGTTCAGACAATGGCAAATGCTTATGTGGCAGAGGAATCGGTAAGGTTTTATTGCATGGATACTTTATCCACCGGTGATGTTGTTGTTGGTGGACGAACAGGCAATAATGCCTACCTGGCTGTTCTGTCTACCAGGGGCGACATCCTGTGGCAAAAGGAATTAGGCTTCGCGGAGGTGCCTGCTTTTCATATATACACTGTAAATGAATTGTGGGATAGAAGTATTGCGGTAGGAGGGAAGTACGTGGCAGAAGGGCTTAACCCTGAAGGTTATGAATGTCGCTGGATTGCGAGAATCGGCGAGGATGGTGAAATCATCTGGCAGAAAAAAAGCACTGAGGATTACCGGGGATCTATACAAGACATAAAAATTACTTCTGATTCATGTTTGATAGCTGTTGGTGATATATGGAATGGTCCCTCTGCTCCGGACATGTGGATCGCTAAATTTGATTCTGAAGGAACCCTGTTATGGCAGAAACGTATAGGAGGATCAGGAACTGATAATAAGGAAACCGGCACATCTGTCATTGAAACAGACAATGGGAATTTCATCCTTATAGAAGCCAATTCATTAACTAAGGAAGCAGGATATGGGTCAAGGGCACTAAAGAAATATCCTGACGGGGGATACCTGGCAGGGATCCCGAGAAAAATATTGAAGTTTTCATCGGAAGGTGATATTATCTGGCAGAAAAAAATGGAACTCAGTGGCAATTCCTTGCTGGTCAGGATCGGGCCTGATGGAAACATACTCTGGCAGTATAGTTATGTTTTGCCTGATCGAGGTCTGATAATTAACAATGTGGCTATTACAGCATCAGGGGATATAATAGCCCTGTGCAGCGGTTGGTTCAGTACCGAGGATGTTGACATGTTTGTGATGCGTTTATCAGAAGCTGGTGATATTATATGGGCAAAACAATTTGCAGCACCACTGATACAGGAGGGTTTTGAGATAAAGATGCATAAGGAGGAAAAGATTGTCATAGCAGGTAATTATAAATCTAATCCCCCCATAGGCGATGAAGCACTACTTTGCATGATCAGCCCGGAAGGATATCTTGATGGTTGTGCCTCTGATTATTTCATAAATGCAGTTGTATCAAAGAACCAGACCTATTTTTCATTTGAAGATATCACCCTGCCATATTCCAGTGGTGAAGCTGTTTTTACAGATGACGACCTGGCCGTTTCCGACGGGTCAGTGACGGCTGAAAATATTTGCACCGGCATCCCGGAAGATAGAGATCACGATGGGGTAAATGATACCGGCGAAGCAGGTCCCGACGGTACGGACCTCCTTTATGATGGCAATGACGATGGCCTGCCCGATTCACAACAGTCTGATGTAGCATCCTTGCATACATATGATAATAGTGAATACATCACGATGGTAGCTGAGAAGGGGACACAATTGCAGGATGTTGCCGCAAAGGATAATCCCTCCCCTGATGATATGCCCGGGGAATTTGAATTTGGTCTGGGATTCTTTGATTTTACAATCACAGGCCTGGATGAAGGTGGAGAGGCCACCCTTGAATTATTGTTGCCACCCGGTTATGAGCCTGAGACTTATTTCAAGTATGCAGCAACACAGGATAATCCTGAAGCTCACTGGTATGAATTTTTATACGATGGCTCAACAGGTGCTGAGATTGAGGATAACAAGATCACCCTGCATTTTATTGACGGGCAGCGTGGTGATGAGGATCTCACTGAAAATGGCAGGGTTAAAGATATTGGCGGGCCGGGAATGCAAGGTGAACCGAATGGGATAATCGATATTGATGATCACCTTTCAGCAAAGGCGCTGGTAATATATCCCAATCCATTCAGTGAATACACCAATATCAGGCTTGAACTGGAATATTCCCGGCATGTAACAATTGATTTGTATGACCAGCTGGGTAACAGGATTTCTACCATAGCGGATCAGCCAATGGAAGTGGGTACGAACACCATAAGGTTTATTCCGCAATCATTGCCGGCGGGGGTATATTTTCTGCAGGTGGAAGCAGATGGTTTACGCTTCACCCGTAAAATAATCATGCATTAATAATGGGGTTGTATCATAAGTCGCGATTTTTGTCATCCTGGGTAAAGCGAAGTATCTAAGTTTCTGATTAATAATGGTCAAATTCTTCGCATTTGCTCAGAATGGCAGTTATGAGACAGCCCCCATGCTCGTATCCGACCCCGAATCCTTAAGGATGGTTTCAATATTTTCCAGTACCTGGAATGCCTGTTCTTCGATATCACGGGGGGTGTATCAAAAGTAAAAA